>JAJZZE010000037.1 GCA_021797735.1 Thermoplasmata archaeon
TCACTTCAATGTTTACACTGAATTTCCATACTCTGGAGAAAACGGTAAATGTTATCCGGGACAAACATATAAATCATCACCGGTTTACGATGCAGCAGGGAACCTTGTAGGTTACCTCACATTGCAGGCAACAACAAACGCTAACTTCCCTGTGCATTCTAATTCTTATCCGATAATGCATCTAACCACATCTTTTCTGAGGATAAATTCAAATAGCGCTTATTCAGTACACAGTGTATACCAGGATTTCAAATGGACTGGTGATCAGATTAATACCCCGACATCAAACGGTTGGGTTAAATTCATAGTATGTGGTGAATCGTATCAGAATTATCAGAACGGTACCTGGAATATTGTAGAGAAATCACTCTATGCCGCATTAACTGTTCTGGCAACTTCGGCATGTCTTGGAGCGGGTGCGATTATGGCAGCATTATACCCTGTATTCTTCCACCAGGTCAGTACATCACTGCCTACCGGTTGCAGAAATATTAATATATCACACACAGCAGCAATACAGCATCCACCACACGGGACCACTATATACCGCTCCTTAGGATACAGCTATGATTATGGTTTACAGTTCAAGAATTCCTATGTATTTGGATTTAAACAGGAAATGAAGTTTGAAGATAGTATTAGTAACAGTTATACTTCTACTAATGCAATGCTTGATTATTTTGATTATTCAGCAGGATATGGAATAACTGATGGTGGTCAGGGATTATTTTATGGAACGGTATCAGAGCCTATATACATAGCAGAGTATTGATATAAGGTAATAAAATGAAAAAGAATATGAAAAGAAAAACGTATAAAACTATTGTTATAATCGTTGTAATAATAATTATTTTCTCATTTACAGCTATTAATATAGCAACGGAACCCGAAACTGTTGGAATAGATTCATCTGTAAAACTGAATAATGTATTATCGCCATGTATGTATAATAACACCACAGAATTTTTATACAGTATTGGGTATGTTAATTTAACCGGATTTGGGAATAATGTAAGTTATATTTATAAAATATTACCAACGATGGGGTCAAGCAGTGTGTCCTTAAATTATCATGCCTGGTTTATAGAATACTGGCTCTTTAAGGTAAACCAGAAAACTGTATTTCCATTTACAAACACATCATTATATGTTCATGTTACATTTCAGCCGTATAAAGATCTTCGTTCGTGTACACACTCTGGTCTAAAGTCTCCAAATATTGACTCAAACACTGTTCATTATCCAAGGTGGTGGATTACGGGGGAAGAAAGTGGTAGTTTCTACTACTATAATCACTACACCGGCATTCATAAATTCTATGTAAATATGACGTTAACACCGGTATTTGATATAAGTATATATCATATTTCTGGAAAACCAGAAACACTCCACTTTGTATTCAATGTAAATGTTACAAAAAATAAACAGTATTAATAATTTAAATATATCGTATTTGTATAGCTTCATCGGGCATTTACTTAGAACCCATAAAACAACCATTTTCCGAATATTGTTACTGCACCTGATGAACGATCAAATAACATTTTTATAAATATGGAAACAGTGCCCGTTAATACATTTCGCATTAGTGAATTACCGGGTTTGCAGTTATTTATACCTGAATTCACATTGAAAATTATTGGGAATGAAAGAAATTCAATACGTCTTCTCCAGCCATGCCCAGTACTGGTTTTCATAAATATATCAATGAAGCTATACAGGTACAATATATCATCCAATATATCATGGCATTGATAATAAACTAATAATATAAAAATAATATATTAAAAAAACATACAAAACTATTGCCATAATTATCCACAGAACTATTCAAATCTAAATCACTATATTATTACTAAATCTATGAAAATGAAAAAGCAATATACAAATTATTAATTAAATTTATTAATGAAATATAAATAGCCAACAATGGAAAATAAAATAATATTTGCCCTGGATATTTACGATCATGACGAGGCTATAAATCTTGCAAAAAACCTGGGAGATAAGGTATTTGCAATAAAGGTTAACTGGCCTATAATTTTAGAGAATGGTATTAAAATTATCAGAGAATTATCAAAATATTCCAAAATAATATGCGATTTTAAGCTTGCAGATATAGATAATACCGATAAATTGATAACGGAAAAGGTAAATGAATACAATGCATGGGGGATTATAGCACATGCATTTACAGGTTATAAATCATTAAAAGCAGTTGTTGATTCTGCAAAAGATACAAAGGTATTTTCAGTTGTTTCAATGTCGCAGGAATCATATGTGGATGATATTACTGACAAATTAATAGAAACATCTAAAAAGGCCGGTGTTTACGGTTTGGTAGCCCCAGCCAACAGACCATTATATTTAAAAAAGGTTAAGGAATTATCAGGTGATTTAAAGATAATATCTCCGGGTGCCGGGTCACAGGGTGGCGATATTTTAAATGCACTGTTGCTCGGATCGGACTATGTTATTATCGGTAGATCCATTTATAATTCTGATAATCCTGAAAAAACATTAAGTGATTTCAATAACAGCATAAGGAATAGTTTTAATATCTAATATTTATACATTATATATGATAGTAACCTTAAATTTCAATGGTACCATAAATAATTCTATGTTGTCAAGGTATATGCCTGTTCTTGATTATATAAATAAAAAAAAGAAAATAAGAGGGCTTTTATTAATAATAAATTCTGGTGGTGGCGATGCCAATTCAACAGAAATTTTATACAACAAATTAATGGAGATTGGTAGAAATAAAACTATATACGCATTAATTGAGGGTATTGGGGCTTCAGGCGCTTACTGGCTATCATGCTCTGCAAAAAAAATTTTTGCTATGGGAACATCAATAGTCGGGTCAATAGGTGTAATCAGTTTTTCCCCAGATTTATCGGACTTCATGGATAAAATAGGAATAAAAATGAGAACAAACAAAATAGGAAAATATAAGGATATTAATTCACCCTTCAGAAAAATGACGGATGAAGAGCAGGAAATTTATAATAATCTCATGAACGACATATTTTTAAAATTCAAAAATGAAGTAAAAGAAAGGAGGAATTACAGCGATGAGGAAATAGATAATATCGCAACTGGTTTAGTATTTTCAGCTAAAATGGGAAAAGAAAATCATTTAATCGATGATATAGGTGATTTAAATTCCACACTGGACGAACTAAAAATGAAAACAAACGATAACAAAATAAAAAATTTAACACCCAGGAAACCATTTATGTCAAGATTTATTTCACTGTCATTTGAAAGTTTTATTGAGGCAATGAAAAAATTTTAATTTAAAAATGAGTTATAAACCCTTTTAATACTGTTATATATTTCTTTTTCATTTTCTGTCAGTATATATGATAAACCAAAAGCCGCTCCGAAGCCCGTGCCTTCTTTCACATAACCCTTTTCATAGTAATTTAATCCGTTTATATTTGAAAAATCAGTGTTTGAATATATTAGATTATTATTTACTATCTTTTTCATTAAATTATTCCTGTCATTCATTACATACTTTGTTGTGAAAACATACCTGTTCTCTGATCTGTTCATTAATTTATCCAGTAAATAAACATTCGCCATCTGTGTACCACCTGAATAAATTATATTTGATTTTTTAACATTTTTGCTTATTCCCATTGATAAAGCCATCATATAATCACCATATTCCCTTATAATGTTATTATAATCATTTCTGTCTAATTTAACCCTTTTAAATGCCCTATCAATCAAATCATTCTTAATAGTATCCGGGTTTTTACTCAATGAACTGCTTGTCATATAATCATAACCAAGAGCCTTTAAAACAACATATGCAGTTGTTGTACCACCTGGAACACTCTCGGCAATAAATATATATTTATATTTATTATCTATTAATTTTCCAATATATTCTCCATAATTTACTGCATTTTCATAATTTTTTAATGCGGTTTCTTCGGAAAAGTTTTTTGCCTCCCTTAATCCTGTATATAAAAATGGTATTTTTGGGTACTCCGTTAAACCTGAATCTATTGTTAATGTGTTTATCTTAGAAATTTCATTTGAAGCCCTTGTAATTATTGCCGGTGTTGGTATACCATCTGAGGTCATGGGGATAACATTATAACTTAAACATTTCCCAGAATGTATTATCTCTGAATCTAAAGTTGGTGTTAATTCTGTTAATTCCGGTGATTCCCCCGCCGCAGATACTCCATTTATCGCTGAAATTTTTGTTGTACCTGCCAGTAATATATACAAAACATCATCCTTATCATTTATCTTTTCATATATTTTATTTCCATTTATAACTTCCATTGTATGGTTATTAAAGGCTAAAAATAAACTTTATCGTTAAAATTCCTTTATTTTCAGTGAAATATTTTTAAATATAAATAAGCAGAAGCATTATAACAATACTCAGGGGCAGCACAACAGTAAATAGTGATATAAAGCACGATAAATAATATATATTAAGTGCTTTTTTTATATCATTTACACCAGGTAATTTATCATTTTCATTCACAATATATTCGCCGATCTTCTCCAGTCTTACATTTAAAATAAACGCCATTGAATTTATGCTATAACCTGCATTCAAACTATCTGTTGTGTTAATAATTTTAAATTTTTTATACTTATAATGCAGTATAAAAGCACTTATTTTAAAAATATACGGTGTGATCCTTGAGGGTATGTAATTCGTTAATGTATCTGCTATTGCAGTTGATCTACCAAATTCATAATTTTTTTCATCCTTATACGCTATGTTTGAATCCATTGTGTTTATAATTCTAGCAATCAATGCACCGGCAATATTAAAAATCGAATAAAAAAATAGTGGTGTGAAATAGCCATCAACAAACCCCTCTGATATAGTTTCTATTGCAGCCGACGATATATGGTTTTCATCCATATTTTTAGTATCCCTTCTAACAACCATGGATGTATTAATTCTCGCCTCACTGATATTTTTTTTATCTAAGGATTCAATAATTTTCTTTATATGTTTTTTCATGGCTTTTATTGAGAATGTACTTTTTAAAAAGTATATATAAATTATTATAAAAACTATATCTGAAATAATATTATCCATTAAAAACAACAGATATAAAATTATTATTACCGGTAAAGTGTTTATAATTATTACAAAACTTAAAAACATTAAACCCCCGAATTTTTTATTTCTGATTTTCCTGAAATATTTATTAAATTTATATATGGTATTCCCGGTAAAAACAACCGGATGAATCTTATTATGTGGTTCACCCAGTATAACATCAAAAATAATGGAAAGGACTAATAATATAAATGGATAAAATATTACAATCATTTTATCAGTTCTTCTATTAATTTCATATTCATATTATCTGTAAACAGTTCTGTTGTTTTATTTATATTATTATTTAATATGTCATTATACTTATTAAAATCGATATTAAACAAATATCTTAAAAAATCTATATTTTCAAATATTCCATGTATGTTTGTTCCCATTATATTACCTTTTATAGACCCCTCAGGTATATTATTTTTATAATTCATAGGTTTTTCACTGTTGTTTATTATACTGCCATAGTGAATTTCATAACCCACGTTTTCATTATTAATACCGAATATATTCTCATTTAATTTATATGATATCTCATATGTTTCTTTAACATTATTATATAGAGTTTCAATATTTAACAGTCCCATTCCTTTTATTTTACCCCTATTAGATTCTATTTTATTTTTATCTATTATATATTTTCCAAGCATCTGGTAACCACCGCATATACCTATTATTTTTTTATTGCCTGATAATTCTATAATTTTATCATATATACCAGTTTTTTTCATATAGCCAATGTCACGGGAAACCATTTTTGAGCCCGGTAATATTACAACATCACAGTTATCCAAATCGTTAATATTTTTCTCCGTAATATAATTAAAGCCAATATTATACAGATAAAATGGGTCAAAATCACTGTAATTTTCCATGTAAGGATATTTTACAATACATATCTTACTATTTCTTAATCTATCAACATTATAATTCAGTGAATCCTCTCCAGGCAGTGAAATATTAGAATATGGTATTATACCTATAACCCTTTTATTTAACATTTTTTCAAGTTTCTGTATACCACTATCCAGCAATGTTTTATCACCCCTCATTTTATTTATTACCATGTATTTCAATAAATTTTTGTGTTTCATCAATTTTACTGTACCATACAGGGATGCGAAAACACCACCCCTATCAATATCAGATATTAAAATTGCCGGAGTTTTATATATATTTGAAACAAAAGTATTTGCATAATCCCTATCATACATATTTATCTCAGCCGCAGAACCTGCCCCTTCAGCCATTATAACATCATATTTTTTTAATAATTCATCCAGTGATTTTTTTATAATCCTGCTGGCATTTTTTTTAATGTAATCATAATAATTATCAACTGTTAATGACCCGATAGCCTTACCCAGAACTATTAGCTGTGATTTTTTATTTCCCTCAGGTTTAATTAAAAATGGGTTCATGTATTTTGAGGGTTCAGTTCTTGCTGCTATAGCCTGCAACCACTGAGCCCTGGATATTTCTGACCCATCATTTAATGATATGGAATTCAGTGACATGTTAATTGCTTTAAACGGAGCCACACTATAGCCCTTATCAGAAAAGTATCTACATAATACCATCGCCAACGTTGTTTTACCTGAATCAGAGGATGTTCCTAAAACCTGAATTATCCTATTCATTTTTATTCACCATAAAATTTTTTATATGGTCTATCAGTATCTTATTTTTATAATGCCTTTTAACATTTAACCTTATATAATTTTTATTGAATAAATCGTAATCCTCCAGTAACCTGATCATTATTCCTCTATTCTCCAGATATTTTTTTAATTCTGAGCCGTTATAACCATCATCCAGTTTTAATGTTATAAAATTTGCTTCCGGGTTACCTATCGGTGTAAAATTTAACTTTGACAGCTGTTTAATCATATAATTCCTCTCAATTTCAGTTTTTTCAGGTGTATATTTTATGCTGTTGAAATCCAGTACTTCTATATACTTCAACGTTATTTCTGATATTCTCCATGGCTCCAGATATTTTTCCATATTGTCTATATTCCTCTTATCTGATATTATATAGCCCAATCTCAAACCCGGTATTGAAAATATCTTTGTTAATGACCTTCCTATTATTATGTTGTTATAATTATTTATCATCTCATTTTCGTTGATTTCCCTATTTTTAACAAAATAAATAAATGATTCATCAATGAAAAAATATGCATTTTTTTTATACGCTATATCTATTAATTTAAACAGGATGTCCTTACTAATTAAATTACCGAGAGGGTTATCAGGATAAATCAAAAAAATTGCGGTGAAATCATAATTTTTTATAATATCTGGATTTTTAACCACTGTATCATAATTTATTATTATTTTATTATAATTATATTTTGAATATAAATATTCTGTAAATGAGGGTGATATTATTATTATATTATTCTTTAATGTTGAAATAAATTTATGTATAAAATAGGTTAATCCCGGCACCATCGATATATATTCTATATCAAATTCATTGTTTGATAAAATTTTTTTATATTTATCAAGATCTATTTCCGGGTAATTTTCTATATATTCAGATTTTACTGTTATATTATTTATTTTTATGAAATCATTCATATTTGCTGAATAATCAAGTATTTTTTTCAATTTTATATTATTATTTTTAGAAACACTGTAAATATTTCCGCCATGCATTTTTGTTAATAATATATGATTATTTAATTTTTTATTGTTGTTAATATACAGTTTTTTAAACTTAAGTTTAAGGCAATCAGTAGTAGTAACACAGTCTATGGAATATGAGGAAAAGGGAAGTAATTTAAATGTTAAAACAATAAGCAGATATGGTCAGCACAAATTCAAAAAATACGGATATTGACTTATTAAATAGGTTAAATAAGGGATATGATCTTGGTGGAATTATATATAACACCAGAGATGAACTGCATGAAAGATAAAATTTTTTTGATACCAGTATTCTATTTATGCCTTTGATAGGCATGATTCAGATAAAAATGAAAGCCAGTATCTCTTTTCATGGAGGTAGAAAATGGTAATTTAACTGGGGTTGTATCCGGTCAGATTATATTGAGCAGGGTATTAACGTTATATGTTATAATAACTATTGGTACATTGGATAGACCAATTACGGTTTATAGTAATACTTATATAGTTTCTTTAAATACGAATTTTAGTTGTATGGACAATGATAATCATACCATATTTATCATTGTTCTTACATAAAGATATAGAAGTGTTAGCATGACCGACCTTTTGGAAGATTTTGAAACAAAAAAGGAAACTATCAGGGATGAGGTAGAACTCCACATTAAAAAGCGAGATGAAGCCAATGCCAAAGCGCAGGAATATGCAAAAAAGCGTGATGAACTTAATCAGAAAACACACGATATGCGTGAACATGCGAAAGAAAAGATAGCCGAGAAAAATGAGTTAATAGACAAAATAAAAGTTTTGAGAGACGAAAAAGAAGAGCATTACAGGAATTTATCAGACCTTAAAAAGAATTTAAGAGAACTCAAATCTGGTTTTGGTGCTGGCCTTGGATTGAAGGATATAAAAATGAAGGAAAAGGAACTTCAGTACCTTGAAAAAAGACAGCAAACAACTGAGCTTACAAAGGAAGATGAGAATAAGATTATTGTTGACATAAGAAGGTTAACTAATGAAATCAAGAAAGCAAAAACTCAGAGAGAAGAGGAACTTTTAAAGAATAAGGATATAAAAGAGTTAACGGACAAAACAACCAGTGAAAGAACCCTCGGTGAATCACTTAAAAAAGAAATAGAGGATTTATCAAATCAGATATCAAAACTGAGTGATGAAATAAACGAGGAGTTGCAGGAGCTTGATAATGTAAGGAAGGAAGCAGATGAAAACCATGAAATATTTATAAAATACAGTAAGGAATCTGAGTCAGAGCACGCAGCTTTTATTAAATCCAAAAATGATTTAAGGGATCTTGAAAAGGCGATATATTCTATCAGAAATAAAACTAAGGTAACAAAAAAGAAGGAGAAAGAATCTGAATTGCAGGAAAAAGCATCAGCTTTATATGAGAAATTTAAGGCCGGTGAACAACTAACTACAGAAGATTTATTAACATTACAGAAAGCTGGTTTCCTATAACTGTATTATGAAAACTTATAAAATTGGGCTGTACCTTATTTTCGTCGGTTTTATTATTTTTATTATTTTCGGGTTTCTGGGCATAGCAAAGGTAGGCATATTTTTCATATTTCCATTTATAATAAGCAATAATGCATTATCTGTTATTCCCGCATTAATAATTTTTATTGGTTTTATGTTTCTCTTCATTTCACCCCTTCACGGTATACCGGATAATAATTATAATAATGAACCGGATCAGAGCGTAAATGATTATAATAAAAATAACGCAGAAAAGAAATCAAATTTTGGTGGCCTTGTAATGATAGGACCAGTACCGATAATATTCGGCAATAATAAAAAACTTGTTTATATTTCAATGATTATCGCACTGGTAATAATTATATTATATATTATATTTATATATGGTTTTGGGACAATATTATTTCACCGGTATATCCCTGTAATCCATAATCAGATCTGGTTTAGTACGTTTCAGGTAACTGTACTGGCGTAGATTGTGCACATTTATCTTCAGTGTTTCCTCTGTCTTTT
>JAJZZE010000015.1:0-4893 GCA_021797735.1 Thermoplasmata archaeon
CAGAATACTATTGGGCAATGAGTTTAATCTGAATTATAAGTCATCATATGGCAATCAGATGAAAACATTAATAAATTCTATTGAATTAATATCAATGAATTATATGGGTTCCAGTAATAATACAATGTATAAATTCGGAATGGAATACGGATATATAGCATTGGCAATGGGTAATATGCTTAAGGATACTAATAAGAATATTAAGAATATAGAGGTCGACGGAACTAATGCAATTGCTATAGATTGGAACTTTGGATGTGATTTGGTTGTTGTTGGAACAATTCTCTTAATATTAAGTTTAATAATATTCTTTCCACCTGGTGGGCTCGTGGGAATAACCGCAATATTAGGTGGTAGTGTAGTGTTAAGTGCGGAAAGTGCGACGTTGATTTTCATAATACTAACATCATTAAGTTTAGACACTGCTGCACTTAGTTTGGAAGACTGTTTCAATATGTTTTAGGCGATATAAATGAAAAATAAAAAGTCAAACTTTACCGGTAAAGTGTTCCTATTCTGGATAATCCTCTTAGTAGGATACGTTATAGCAATGTTAATTATCAATATCCTTAGTTTTCATTATAATTATATAAAGGTATTCTACTTATTATCCGTAATTTTTATTATAACACTTATACCAATTTTATTTTTATTTAAATATAAAATAAGTAAAAACATCAAAAATAACTATATAAAAATAGATAACCATAACTATTCTTATAAAGATTATGATAATTTATATAAAAAATTGGTTAAACAAAGAATAAAATTATTATGGCCTATTTTAATACTTCTGCCTTTAATAACTTTTATTGTTTTATACTTTAATTTATCGATGTATATAGTATTTTTAACTATAATATTAATTATTTTAATATCTATTTTTGTAAATAAACACATAATGAAAAAAATTTCTTAAATACTAAATAAAAAATAGAGAAGAAAAAAATATAGACTTAATCGAGACCTGAAATCATGAAATAAAATTCCATATATACTGGTGTTGAAATGCTTATGATTAAGTAAAAACGTAATGGCGTAATATTCTTCGCAATTATGTCAACGATGGGGACTTGGTTAGCTGCCATTTCTTGTGATTGACACTTACACATTCTTTTTATATTCTTTTACCTGCAGATTTATTGGTAATAATATTGGTGTGCCATCAATATGTACATTTAAAAATAGGATGAAAACATTAATAAATTCTATTGAATTAATATCAACGAATTATATGGGTTCCAGTAATAATACAATACATAAGTTCGGAATGGAATATTCATATATAGCTACAGCAATGGGTAATATGCTTAAGGATACTAATAAAAATATTAAGAATATAGAAATAAATGGAACTAATGCAATTGCTATAGATTGGAATATATGGTGTGATCTTTCCATTGTATCACTGGCAATTGCATTAGTTTTTAATAGCGGGCATACCCGGAGTGGACGTAACGTTTGATACTATGTTAGCATTCTGGATATATGATAGTTTAACTATGACAAGCGCAGGTATAGGTCAGACTTCATTCTTATGGGGATGTGCGTAGGGTGGCAATATGAATAATTACAATGTTAAGGCTTTAAAATATAATAAAATCGTAATATTATTTTCTTTTATAATGTTTATCATATTTCTGGCGGTATATATCTATTCAGATAAGGCTGCTATGCTGCTATCATCGCTTACGTTTTTATTAATTTCATCTGTATATCTATTTATTTATAAACTATATAAGGATGGTAAAGTTCATTTCAGTAAAATGGGTGAAGCAAAGAAAAAATGCAAAAAAATTTTTATTATATAACTTATTGGCTCTGCTATTAATTATCGTGGTTTTGTATTTCAGTGTTAATTTTTATTTACGCTTATTTTTTATTATACTGTTTATAACATCTGTACTATATAATATAAATAGATATAACCGTAAATTATATTATCCCAAAATATAAAAAAATAATAAAAATTCAATCTATTTTAGGTGATATAAATGAGATTAAATAATACAGTTAAAAGAGTAAAATATGGTTTACCTTTTCTTTTATAATTTTTGTAATAGCATTCGTTTTATACCCATACTGTATGAAAAAACTTAATAAAATAGTAACTCTAGAGCATTATTTCTTGATCCCCGGTATTGCAGGTGTCATCATCGGATTTATACCTGTAAAATCTGGAACCAGTGGTGAAAAATCACATAATTAATTTTTTTATTTTTTAATATTTGCTTATCAGTGTTATTACATCCTCATCATTTACTTTGTAATCAAGGCCTACCCTTAATTCTATCTTTCTTGATGGACCTGTAATTATTGCATACCTGAATGTTGATATCATTTCCCTGCTGATCTTCCTACACACATCACGTACCGTTGAACCTTCACTTAGAATTAATGGCCTTTCATAATCAACCACACCGGCCTTATTTCTCATGTATATACGCACCATGTCCAGTGATTTGTATATCAAATTCTTCATACTTTCAATATTATACCCTGTTGTGGCTGAAACTTCTATGTAATTTATACCTGATAATTTCTTTTTCAGTAAATTTTCATCATGTAGCATATCTATTTTGTTGACAACCATGAATGATTTTATATAAACAATATTTCCCTTGAAAAAATCAATTAAATCGTCTATATCAACATTCTCCCTTATGTAAATATCACCATTAACAATTTTAAATTCCTTTGCAATATCCCTTATATCGCTGATGTTTATATCGACATGCCTTGGCTTATGGATCCGTAAACCACCATAATTCGTTTTTTTAAATGATATATCCTTTCTTTTTCTGTTCAGTACTATCCCGGCTTTATATAATTCAGAAACTATCCTTTTAAGACCCTTAAGCTGTATATCGGTTACCAGAACTATTAAATCTACGGTTCTTATGGTGCTTATAATTTCCCTTCCACGCCCTGCACCAAGGGCTGCATTATCTATTATTCCCGGCAAATCCAGTATCTGTATCTGTGCACCGTTGTAATTCAATGTACCGGGTATAACTGTCAGGGTTGTAAAACTAAAATTGCCCACAGTACTTTTCTTATTGGTAAGCATGTTTAACAGTGAACTTTTACCAACGTTGGGATAACCAACCAGGGCTATTGTAGCATCTCCACTCTTTGATACAGAAAAGCCGTAACCCCCTGATTTTTTATGTGACTCCTCCTCAAGTTCAAGTTTTGACATCTTGGCCTTTAACAGGCCTATATGCTTTTCTGTAGCCTTGTTTTTTTGCGTTTTCTTTATTTCGTCCTCTATTTCCCTGATCCTCTCTTCTATAGTCATTGTATCACTTTTAATTGAAATAATAATATCGATTCAAAATCAAAACTTTCACATTTAATTTTTTTGAATTCATAATTTTTATACCGGTTAATTAAACCCTTAATATCAGTTAAATCCGATAATATAGTGTATATACTGCCATTATTATTTAAATGTTTATATGCATCGTTTAGAAATTGATTAATTGTATCAAAGCCGGTTGATCCTCCTGCCCATTGTAATGATTCATTTTCCACAGGTAGATATGGTGGATTAAAAATAATTGTATCAAATTTTTCATAGACATTTTCAAATAAATCCGATTTAATAATTTTAATATTTACGTGGTTATTTTTTGCATTTTTACGTATCAGTTCTATGGCATTTTCATCGATATCTGTTGCTGTTACATCATGATTTTTTAATGCAAAATGTATTGCAATGATTCCTGTACCGGACCCTATTTCCAGTATTTTATTCCCCGGTATTGCATTATCTATAATTAGGTAGGTATCCTCTGCAGGTCTATATACATCATCTGAATAATCAATATTTAGCATTTATTTATAATATCATATCAATATTTTATGTTTATTGTATAGTTTAAGTTTCTATTAACTATGTTAACTGCTTATAATAATATTCTCTGAAATCGGCGGAAACGTGATTTTATACTAAAAGGCAATATCTGAACCAGAGGGGGACGGGTCCGGTGCCTCAGAGCTAAGGCAACAAAGTTTAAGCCCTTCATAAAAGAGGATAACTTACTAAGGAGTTTTCCTAAAAACCCCTCTTTGGTTCTTTTTTGTTAGATATCCCTTTTATGTTTCTGTACACATGTTTGATCCGTGAATATATGAATTCCTGCCTCTACAGTATGAACCTTGATTCGTGCCATGGCAATCAAATTCCCTGATCACATCAGAAAATGGAGTTATCAGGAAACGCCTAAGATAGATGTTAATCGGAATCATAGCCTGCCGCCTCACATCTCGGTATAATCTTCCTTTACAATATTCCCTGAAATAACTGTTATGCCCTCTTCTTTTGCCACTTCTAAATATTTATCTGTAATGAAATTGGAAACAATGAATAATCTGATTTTTTTGCCATCCCTATACTTCGACTCCAATATCTTTTTCCTTATAGATAATTGTTCTATTGCCCCTTCATCCGCAAAATTTTTTATCTCAAAAAGATTTATAAAGTTATTATCCTCTACCATATCGGCTTCAAATCTCTTGCCCTTTAAAATTACGCCTTCTGTATCAGTAATGTAAGCCTTTCTTATTTTACTGATAGTTATATTATGGTTTTTAAGTGCTGTTTTATACACGCCGAGTATTGTATTCTCTATCCATTTTCCACTTCTATTTGTAAAAGACCCCATAATGCTTCTTAGCTGTGTATCGGATCTCTTTAAGTCCTTTAAAATTTCCCATGTTTTATCCATATGATTTTCTATTCTTGCAATGTGTTCCTCTATCCTTGCAATATGTTCATCGGTTTTATCCATTCTGGCTTCTAAAGCCTCTATATGTTCCTCTATCCTTGCAATATGTTCATCGGTTTTATCCATTCTGGCTTCTAAAGCCTCTATATGTTCCTCTATC
>JAJZZE010000015.1:4903-45260 GCA_021797735.1 Thermoplasmata archaeon
CCTTGCAATATGTTCATCGGTTTTATCCATTCTGGCTTCTAAAGCCTCTATATGTTCCTCTATCCTTGCAATATGTTCATCGGTTTTATCCATTCTGGCTTCTAAAGCCTCTATATGTTCCTCTATCCTTGCAATATGTTCATCGGTTTTATCCATTCTGGCTTCTAAAGCCTCTATATGTTCCTCTATCTTTGATACTGCTTTATCGAAAAGTTTCATTAATTCACTAAGTTTTTTATTCAGGTCATTCACAGAATCCAGTATTAGTGTATCCATATCGGTGTCAAAATATGGCTTTAGAACATTATAAAATTCCTTTCTCAGGGTTTCGTCATTTTTTATTGAATCAATGAAATCTCTAATCTCCATTGCTATTAATAATATGAATTATTATATAACCGTTTCTGCATTTATTCTTATAGTTCTTGCATCTACTGGAAAAAGAATGCATTGCATATAATTTCTGCAGAATATAATGAATCACAGAGATTCTCTCTTTTTCAGAGGAAATTGCCAGATGCTCCCAATACACTAATCCATGGGTTCCCATATTTTTATGAGTTCATGAAATGATACAATCTCGGTAATGTCGATATCATCAGGTTTATCTCTTCCAGAATTGTTAAACCATACGGGGGCAATTCCAGAATTTATTGCACCTTTCATATCACTGGAAATAGAATTCCCGATCATAATAACGTCTTCGGGTGCAACGTTGAGGGTATTCATAGCCCTCTCAAAAAGTAAATTATTTGGTTTCATTTCTTCTGCATTTCTCGGTGCCAGCATTATATCAACATATCTATATAGCTTAAGCCGTGCCATTGTCCTGAATTGCATCTGCAGATTGCCGTTTGAAATTATAGCCACGGGTATTTTCATTCTGTTGCACAGTTTCAAAACATCTCCTGCACCATCTATTAGTCTTCTCTCCTCCCAGAAAGCCTGCCAGAAAGCAGTGGTAAATTGCACTATATTATCCTTATTATAGGAACCGTACTCTCCTATTACCTTTATAATCCTCATTTTAGCATCATCCGCGTACGAAATCCCTGTTTTAAATATCTCTTCATAATTAAATAACTTCCTGAAATTTTCTTCTAATTCTTCCACAGTTACATTATCTAATTCTGGAACGATTTTTTTCATAGATTTAAAACCAGCACGTACAGCTTCCCGGTATTTTACCAGTGTATCGTCCATATCAAAAAACATTGCATGTATATCACTTATATGTGGAATTGGTACCATATTTTTATATTCTTCCCTATCCATATATAATAAAGATAATATTATTTATTAATTTTGCATATATATACTATATTGTAATATATATTGATAAATAATGTAATATATACTATTGGTATAAAATATATATATGGTATGCTGAATATTGATATGATAAAAATGGGTTTTAATGGAATAGCGGGAAATTTAAGTGAACCGGGAATAATACCCTGGCCTATAGTGGCTATATATTTTGCACTGGCCAGTTTATTTTTATTCTATATAGCGAGAAAAAATGGAAGTTTGTCAAGGTTTAAGACTGTGGATTATGTGTATGTTGGAATTGGTGCCGCTTTCATGATTGTGTGGAACTTTTTTGTAGGTCCATTTCTGGATAAATTTGTTCCTTCCGGAGCAGCTTCATTCATTGGTTTTGGATCACTTGGACAGTTCGTCATACTTCTGATTGTGATAGGTGTGGTAAGAAAGGTTGGCGTAGGAATGCTTGGATGGGCAATTTACGATATACTGGCAGATATATATTCATATGGGTTTGGAGGAGAGCCTATTTACCTGATTTACAAGATGTTTGCATTTGGAATTATTATGGATCTCTGGATCGCAGCTACCAGGGGAAAACCGTTTGGCATCGGTTCTGGAAAAACATCAAATGCAACAGATGCTGGAGCTAAAGCACCGGCGGGATCATCGGGCTTTGTATCGGCATCAGGGGCATCGGCTGGAATCGGGTCTTTTCTCTCAAAACCAAAGGTAATACCGGTAATAGCCGGAATAGTTATGGGAATACCATATGCCATTGCAGGCCCATTATTCTTTACCGGCTTCTTTGCTCCATTGCTTTACGGTGGTATAGTTGACTGGCAGGCAATTATATTCGGCATGTATGCATCACTTCCATCCTTCCTAATATTTGGCATCATTGGGTCATTCATAGCTGCCAGAGTTTCGAAGGTGCTGGGATGAGCAAAGCAATAGAGATTAATAATATAGAATTCGCATACCTGGGAAGTAGTGATAAATCATTATCAATCCAGGAATTTTCAGTGGAGGAGGGGGAAAGTGTACTTATAACGGGGCTTTCTGGATCAGGAAAATCCACATTTATACAGTGTATTAATGGCATAATACCACACATTATTGACGGCACCTTTGCTGGAAGTGTGAAGATATTTGGAACTGACACAAAAGAAATGAAGGTGCCAGAAATTTCAAGGACCGTTGGCACATTGCTTCAGGATCCTGAGAGGCAGGTGATAAATTATACTGTTGAGGAGGAGGTAGCCTTTGCACCGGAGAACTTCAATATACCTGCAGCTGAGATAAAGGAAATGGTAAACAATGCAATATCATCGGTTGGCATAGATCACCTTAAGGGAAAGGAAACATTAAAACTTTCAGGTGGAGAACTGCAACGCGTTGCACTGGCATCGGTTCTGACAATGGATCCAAGGATATTAATTCTGGATGAGCCAACATCAAATATTGACCCTGAAGGTACAAACCAGATCTTTGAATTTCTCAGGAAAGAGGTGGGAAAAAGGACACTTCTGGTGGTGGAGCATAAGGTTGAGCGTGTGCTGCCATTTATCGATAGGGTTGTTGTATTTGATCAGGGAAAAATAGTAGTTGATGATAAAAAGGAAAACATTCTAAATGATGTTACCCTGCTTGAAAAACTCGGCATAGAAATACCAGAGAATATGTTTCTTGCCAAAAAAATGGGATTGGAGAGCTATGATATTGAAACGGTATCCCAGTATATCTATGAGAACAAAATTGCCTTAAAAATGCCCGAACGGAAAAAGGGGGGTGAGCTTTCACTACGCACATCAGGAAACGTAAAGTATGACACTGGATTTGATCTAAATTTTAACCTTGAATTTAAGAGTGGAACTATTACTGCTATTGTTGGAAAGAATGGATCTGGCAAGAGCACGTTATTTAAGGGATTAATCGGCTGGCTGGATGATATGCACCAGGCAGTTTCAGATGTCAAAATTGAAACACCAGAGAAGGTGATTAAGGACAATAATATAGCAGAACGTGGCAAGATTATCGGATATCTTCCCCAGAGCTTTGACCTGATGTTAATAAACAGGACTGTTAAACGTGAATTACATTATTCAAGACGTGTGCGTGGAAACAGCAATTCAGATTCTGACATTGAAAGAATAACAAAACTCTTTACGCTTGAAAAATACATGGATACTGATCCACTTATGTTAAGCCAGGGGCAGAGAAGAAGGGTTGCTATGGCAGCAACAATTGCCGGTGGCCCAAAAATAATTCTAATGGATGAGCCAACATCGGGTCAGGATTATTACCATAAAAAGAATCTTGGAGATGAGATTGGCCTTCTTAAACAGATGGGGTACACGATAATTATGGTTTCACATGATATGAGATTTGCATTCCATTATGCAGATAGGATGGTGGTTCTGGACAGTGGAAAAATAGTGGCTGATGGCACACCTGAGGAGGTTTTTGACAGTAGCGAGGTTTATGGTTTGCTGCCACCGGCTGAATTTAGTTTAAGGAGGGGTATAATTGTATAGTTTACTTGATACGTTCATCAGCTGGTTTGTACTGATATTTGGGGTTGGAGCCCCACTGTATGTCATTTTTAAGGCAATAGGATTCAATGGATTTAGAGAGATAACCGTATACAGTAAATATAATACATTTCTCTACAGGGTTAATCCTGCAATAAAAATTGTTTTTGCAGTTGTGATAATGATGGTGGTCACCACAACAATATGGTGGATTGGTGCAATTCTTACCGTTGCCGTTTTGAGCCTGTATATAACCCTGGAACATGGAAAAAGGAAGCTGTACATTGGATCCTTATTCATAATGTCCACACTTGTAGGATCCCTCTGGGGATACGCACCATTTGTAACATATTCAACACTCAGTGTAGTCTTCCCACACTTCACACCTGATGTTATCTGGACATGGCCTTCCTATTTTGCTATTATGGGATATCAACATGTTCTCACACTGCAGGCACTCAAATATTCATTTCAGATATCCTTTAGATCCACAGCCATAATGGCATCAGCCCTGTTACTAGTTATGACAAACACACCCTCACAGATCCTCAGAACACTACACAGATTCCATATCCCTGACCCAATACTATTTTCCATAATGGTTGCAATGAGGACTGTTTCCTTTGTACTTGAATATCTCAATGAATCCATAAAAATACAGATGATGAGGGGACTTGGATCAAAGCACAGCAAGTACCTGAAGCCCATATTTTTCTTCATTGCTGCAATGCAGGGGCTGGTACCTACAATAATACATATTATGCGTGGTGGCAAGGATACTGGCATATCTGCAGATACCCGGGGTTTCAGGGCTACAAAAAAAAGGAGCTATGTTGAGTCAGTTCCAATAAACCGCCTGGACTACTACGTGCTGGCAATTGTAGTTGTCCTGATCGTAATGGATGTGGCAATAAATATAATGGGATTTGGAAGGACAATACCATATAATTAAAAAAAATATTGTTTTACTCTGTTATTTATTTTTATACTATTTTTAGACCTTAGTCCGTTCCAGCCATTTAAAATTACAGTTCATATTATTCTGCAATATCTTCTTTTACTTTTCTCCTTTATTATATTTCTACCGGATATATATGAAATATTTTCGGTACAGATTCGGGATAACATAGAAAAATTAATAATGTTTTGAAGGTGAATATAAATAAAAAATCTATAAAAGATTTAGAAGATGAATAATACAGAAAAACATGCTGCAAAGACATATAATGTAAACTAAAATAGTGAGCTCAATGATTGTGGTTTAGAATACAATAAAAATGATAAATTCATAACGTGTGTTAATGGAATGCATTTTATGAATTCTCATAAATTGTTGCCCCAAAAAAATGTGTGCTGAAACTACAGGAAACACTGTAAGATTCAATGAGTTTGTATGGTGTGGAAATAAGGCATCCTAACTATGAATACAGGATGTATGCAATAAATTCTATAAGTAGTACAGTATGAGTAAAATACCTTCCTATACGCTTCACTAATGAAATAAATCTTTCCCCTATTAATATTAAACTCTGTAATGATGTACAAATGCCCATATAAGGCCGGGAAAATATATACAGCTATCAGAAGAAATATCATATATGGTTCAGGTATTTGCAGGCATAATTACGACTAAAATAGGATAGTGATTATAAATGGTATTTGACAGAATATCAATGGAAATTATACGAAAGTTTCAATGGCCCAATGGAGAAGATTACAGCTATATAAATAGGCCACCGGTATACCATATAGCAAAAGAACTGGAGGTACATCCGTTTGTTGGCATATACCAATTATTCTTATTATGCATCAAATGCATCAAAAAAGGTATCGTCGTATGTGCAGTTTAATGTTACATCTACTGGTTCCAGTGGGAATTTTGCCATGGATACTACCACAGGCTCAGATACCATTTTTACGGCAGAGTTTTCAATGCAACATTTAACAGTCCAGGAAACTTCCCCGCCCTCAATACTACCGGCATATCACAGTTGAATGCTGGCAAGATCCCGTCATCGTTCACATCATCAGGATTTTCTGGTGCAAAGCTTAAGAAAGATGTTGGGATTTCCACTCCAGCAGGGACATTCATTGCCGATGAGATATACGGTGCCAATAAAACCGAGAACCTTTCTTATTCAGTATTTATTGATACAACCTCCGGTATTATAGCCGGATACCATTTAAAAATTAATATACCATGTACACCAGGTAGTGGCACTACCAGCATATACACGAATTTAACCCACACAGATATCCCCATGGGAAGTGGTGGCAATGCCTATATCTGGATTATAGTTGCTGGAGTAATTCTGGCATCAGTAATAGCTGTTGTATGGATTGTTTTCATAAGAAAGAGGAAAAAGTAATGCCTATACGGAGAACTATGATAAAAAATATTTCTGTATAAATAATTATTTTTTTACAGTAAGATTAATCAGATATTTCTTAGCACAGCATAATATGCCTTACTAATGGATGTTATTCTATTTTTGCCCATCTATATTGCTTTGTATACTTACTGGTTTCTTTTTAGCAACAAATAGCTCGAATAAATACAATTTTCTGATTTTGCCATTAAATTCTGAATCAATAAGTGTGGATATGCAATCAAGCAACTGATCCCGTTTACTTTTTCCCATAGATAAAATATCCGAATATGTGCTCAGAAGTCTCCGGTATTCTGAAGATGTATACGATATCTCCAGCTGATATGTGCCGGAAAATATTGTTTCGAAATAATTCTGGGTCTCCCTTTCCCATCTTTTCGGATGCACCTCAGGAATTTCTGGAAGCCTGTAATCTGGCGATGTACCACTGCGCCATCTGAGATAACAGTCCTGGGACTCAGTGAAAAATTTCCTGTCACCTCCCATTGCGTGATGTGTGTCTATAATGGCAAGAATGCCATCTTTTTTGAGTACTTCCTTTACCTTTTGAACCCTGAGCTCAGGATCTATCCATTTGAATGATGTTGCAAAAATGACAGCATCATATACCTGCTTCAGTACAATTTTCTCAAAGTTTCCTTCTATAATCTCTATTTCCGGAAATTCAGAAAACTTAATTTTTGCCACATCCACGAGATTTTTACCCATTTCCACCGCAGTTACTGAAAGCTTCCTGTCTGCAAGGCTCCTGGTAAGCTGCCCTGTTCCCATGCCAACCTCCAGTATCTTAGAACTGTCATCAAGGTGTGCAACGTGTATAAGATCGTCTATAAGGCTGGAAGGATATGTGGGACGTGATCTGTTATATTCAGAAGCATTTCTGTCAAATTCTGGGTTTTCTTTTTTCGAATCGACCATTTTTTTACCCTCTACATATTTTCTCTGGCATTCTCTTCCCCTGTTATATTTGACCTGCCTACCATAAATATACCTGTTGATTAAAAGACCTTCCCCCGATTCCCATTATATAAATTACTATTTCTTTTTATATATATTCCTCCATTATTAAACTATCTAACTCTAACTGGATCCGTAACAGAGATCAATTTCCTATAAGGAAATGGTTGGCCATAGAAATTATATCATTATCACTATATATCTTATTGCTATTTTTTATCTCATTCAGTATATATGATATTCCATCATCATCAATTTTCAGGTTTAGTTTGTTCAATTTTTCTATTAATGCGTGCTTTCCAGAGTATTTATCTATGGTAAAATTTCTTTTTATCCCGAATATTTCCGGACTCATAAATTCATATGTTTCCGGATTATTGATTATGCCATTTACATGTACACCTGATTTGTGTATGAATGCATTATCACCTGTTACCGGCTCATTTAATGGCATTTTTACATTGCTGTATTTCTCAACAATCCCGGATAGAGTCCTCAGTGAACCTAAATTTACCACATCTAAATTATAATGGTATTTTAAGAGTGTTCCGAGTACCTGTGTCGGTGTTATCCCGACCCTCTCACCTAAGCCATTTACCGTTGTGTGTATTATGGTTGCACCAGATTCAAACGCGGTTAAACTATTGGCAACCGCCATGCCCAGATCATTATGCCCGTGAAAATCATATTCCGCATTTTTTATATCGTTTATGTTGTTAAATATATACCTGGTTTTTTCTGGAGTAAGTATACCCAGGGTATCCGCTATAGATATTCTATCCGCACCTGCTGAGATAGCCGTTTTTATTACATCTCTCAAAAAATTTATATCGGTTCTTGATGCATCTTCAGCCGTAAACCTTACTTTTATTCCATATGATCTTGCATAATGTATTGAATTATATATAATATTCAATGCCTCTTCCCTACTTTTGTGTGTTTTATGCCTTAAATGCAGGTCGCTTATGCCATAGAATATCGCTATCCTGTCAACATTCAACGATGCCGCAACATCAATATCGGAATTTACAGCCCTGCTATGTGCAACAATTTCCGATTTAATTATACCTGAATTTTTTAATTCAACTATATCCTTTATTGAATTGAGTATATCATCCGATACAACCGGATGGCCTGTCTCTATCATAGCTATATTCGCATCGGAGAGTAACCTGGCAATTTTAACCCTCTGTTCCCGGCTGAATAAAACTCCCGGGGTCTGTTCGCCCTCCCTTAATGTTGAGTCCAGTATACCTATCATTGATATCCACAGTATATTCTTTTTTCATAAATAAAAGTTTCGTATTATTTTTACTAAATTCGTATAACATGCTCAAAATCGCAAAAATCATTTATGTAAAACACATTAACGTGTTATGATACTGGCAGTTGATGGTGGCGGTACAAAAACTCTTGCGGTTGTAATAGATGAAAAGAAATTAGTGGTTAAGGGCATTGGTGTGACGGGTCCAAGCAATGTACGGAGCGTTACAGCAATAACATCAAGGAAAAATATTTTAAAGGCTATCAAAAAGGCAAAGGCCATGGCCGGGGTTAAAAAAATTGATAGATCAATATATGGCATAGCTGGCTATGGCGATTCAAAATACCATACGGAAGAACTGAATTCAATAATAACCTCCATAAATGAAAATGCAGTAATAACAAATGATGGCGAGGCTGCCGTATATCTTATAACCCTTGGCAACGATGGCATTGTTACAGCAATAGGTACCGGATCCGTGGGTGCATACATAAAGGAGGGAAAGATCAACAGAATAGGTGGCTGGAGTTATTTAACTGATGATATCGCATCCGGATACTGGATAACACGTAAGGCCCTTGAATTCTGTGAGAAAAGTTATGATAGGCTAATCGGTGATACAGTCCTAATAAATGAATTTGAGGATTATTTTAAATTACCATTAAGGGATCTTGTATCCAATCTGGAAGACCACTTTGATAAGAGATTGATGGCGTCTCTTGCCATAATAGTAAATGATGCAGCGAACAATGGGGACCTTATAGCTAAAGAGGTTTTAAGGCTGGCATATGAGGAAATTAAAATGATGATAGATGGCATGAGAAAAAACTTTGATAATGATGTAATAACCGGATCCGTTGGTGGTGTAATGCAATCAGAAATTATCAGAAATTATTTAATGGAAAAATTTAAGGGTATAAAAATATTTTATGGTTACCATGTAGCCGTAGGAAATGCCATGAAATTACTGAATATAAATGATTTTAATACACGGGATAAATTAATAAATGAATTTAACGGCAAGATCAGTGAATTATCACGGGATGAAAGGGATATATTATTTATAAAATAATATATCTTTTTTAACAAAAGATATATCTAAATACTGAAAAGATATTTAGTTAATTATGAATTTCCATTTATCTGATATGCTTATACTGGAGCAATTACACAGTGGCCAGAAAAAACCATATGCGATAATAAAGGGCATAGTGAGCAAATTTAACTTTGATTATAAACCAAGCACCGGCATGATATATCCCTCATTGAAAAGATTATTATCTAATTATTACATTAAAAAGTCAGATCGTGGGTATGAAATAACTGATAGGGGTAAAGAATATTTCAATGACAATTATAATGATTACAGTAAAATGGTCTCAAATTTTATTTATAATAAAATATTTTTCAAAAATTTAAGAAAGGCTATAAAAAATTTATTCCATGCAATACGTAATGCAGATAAGGATTATATAGAGGCTAACCAGGAAAATGTAATTAATAAAATAAATAAAATTGCAGAAGAAATACGTGGGGATGAGTAGATGGATAACAGTATAGAAATAGAAAATTTAACAAAGATATATAGCGGCAGGGTAACAGCTGTGGATAATGTAAGCCTAAAAATCGGCAGGGGCATGATTTATGGCCTGCTGGGACAGAACGGGGCGGGCAAATCAACACTGATAAAGATACTTACGGGTGTGCTGAAATCAACTTCTGGTACGGCAAGAATAGCAGGCAATGACCTGAATAAGGATTCATTAAAGATTAGAAGGATCACTGGAGTTGTTCCACAGGATTTAACCACGGATGGAGATCTAAGCGGCAGGGAAAACCTGAAGCTTGTAGCCGAACTGTATGATATACCAAAAAAGGAGGCAGAGGAAAGGATAGAGGTTTTATTAAAGATGGTAGATCTGTATGATGTAAGGAACAGGCATGCCAGTGCCTATTCCGGAGGTATGAGAAAGAGGCTGGAACTTGTATGCGGCTTAGTAAACACCCCGGAGGTTCTGTTTCTGGATGAGCCAACACTGGGGTTAGATGTAACAACAAGGGAGAACCTGTGGAGTTATATAAGATCGATTCAGAAAGAGTTTAAAATTACGATAATACTTACAACACATTATCTTGATGAGGTTGATTCCCTGGCCGATGAATTATCGATAATAGACCATGGAAAGATAATTATATCAGGTACATCAGAGGAATTAAAAAAGAGCCTGAACGGTGATATAATAACCCTAAAACTGAAAAATGATGATGAAATCAATAAAATTGGGGAATTCAAAAATGCAACAGAAATAAAATTGATGGAAAATAAGGAAATACGTATGAAAGTCAGTAATTCCGATGAAATTTTACCGGTATTAATGAAATATTTATCCGATAATTCAATTTCACCTGAATCGATAAATATAAGAAAACCATCACTGGATGAGGTATTTATAGAGTATACTGGAAGAAATATAAATGCCGAGCAGGAAAATAAGGATTATGCAAAATTTATGAGGGCGAGATAAATGGGCGGACTGATACCCCTAACAGTAAGGGATTTAAAAAGATGGTACCGTAATCCGGTATCTGCAGTAGTGGGTGTAATACAGCCAATATTCTGGATTGTTTTATTCGGCAGTGCATTTGATATTGCAAAATTTGCTGGGGCTAATACCTCGGCAATATTTGAGGGTGCACCAGATTATATTACATATTTAATGGGTGGCATATTAACAATTATCGGTTTATTCACCGGAATGTTCTCCGGCATTAATATAATATGGGACCGCCGTCTTGGTATACTTCAGAGATTCCTGATGGCACCTATAAACCGGGCTTCAATAGTATTCTCAAGGATATTATCATCTGTTGTTAGAATATTTATCCAGGTTGCAATACTGTTTGGAATTGCCTTTGTCATGCCCAACGGTTTAAAAATAGTAAATGGAATCAGCATACTGGATGTTGTAATATTAATATCTGCAGTACTGATGATATCATTCATATTTTCCTCATTATTCAGTATAATTGCAGTAAGAACAACAAAAATGGAAACGGTATTCGGAATCGTCAATTTAATAAATCTACCATTGATGTTTGCAAGCTATGCAATGTTTCCGCCCGATTTAATGGCAACGTGGTTAAGCAATGTTGCAAAATACAATCCCGTATCATGGTCGTCCCAGTCCATAAGAATGGTACTGATCCATGGATCTTTAACCTCTTCAGAGGCACATACAGTTTTAATATACATGCTTGGGCTACTTGCATTAAGTGTGTTTATGCTGGTAATGACATATATTGTATCAAATAAGGAAATAAGGGAATAAATTTAGGATATAAGTGTTCCATCACATTTACTGTTATATAAAATATTTTTATATTCATCTAAATTTAATCCGTTAACAACAAATATTTTAATTTTAGATCTTTTTGCTATTGTCAGTGCTGTTATGTCCATAAATGTATTTGTTCCAGCCCCCTTTGAATTTTGAATGGACAGTTCTATGGCATCATTGTATGATAATCTATCAAATTTTTTTGCGTTTTTATCGGCTCTTGGATCACCGGAGTAAACACCGTCAACAGATGTTGCGTTTATGAGTATGCTGGCACCAATTCTCTCGGCAAGTAAGGTTGAAACGGTATCTGTGGTATGACCAGGTTCTGTACCGCCCATTATTACATATCTGTAGTTATGGACCATCTCCGCTGCATCATTAATTGTTGTCGGTATTTTTGAGTTAACATCGTCAAAAAACGTTGTCAACGCCAGGGCATTAATCCTTGTGGCGTTTATGCCGATTTCATCCAGTATATTATCATTCACATTATATTTCTTTAAATCTGATATATACGTTCTTGCAAGTTTGCCACCACCCACAACTATGCCGAATTTATCATATGATTTGATATCGCCCATTGCGACTGAAAAAGATTCCATTAATTCAAGATTCAATCTATCGGTTGAGATTATTGAACCACCTAAAGATATTACAACACTCTTCATTAATTTTCATTAAGGTTAAATATTATTATAAAATTTTCTATCATGGACGATGGAGATTATAAAAGGTATGAATTTAAAAAAGCAATGGAAGAACTTTCAAAATTAACAGGTAGAGGTACTGAATTAATATCATTATATATACCACCAGATAAGCAGATATCCGATGTTGTTCAGTATCTGAGGGATGAATTCTCAACATCCTCAAATATAAAGTCAAAATCAACAAGGAAAAATGTTCTGGCTGCAATAGAATCGATAATGTCACGGTTAAAGTATTACAAACAGCCACCGGAGCACGGACTTGTGTTTTTTGTAGGCCATATAGCAACGCGAGGTGATCAGACGGAGATGTATACAAAGATAATAGAGCCACCACAGCCAATACAGACATTTTTATACAAATGCGATTCAAATTTTCATTTAGAACAGTTAACTGACCAGTTAAGGGAAAAGGAAGTATATGGTTTAATAGTGATAGACAGGAAAGAAGCTACAGTAGGGTTCTTAAAGGGTACAAAAATTGAGGTTGCAGACTATGAATATTCTCTGGTGCCAAGCAAACATCACCAGGGCGGGCAGTCATCGCGAAGGTTCGAGAGGCTAATAGAAAACAAGGCAAATGAATTTTATAAGAAAATGGGTGAAATATCAAATACAACATTTTTACCGGTAATAAAGGATGTGACTGCAATATTTCTGGGTGGGCCCGGTGCTACCAAGGAATATTTTCTAAACGGCAATTATTTAAGGGATGAGGTCAAGGCAAAAATCAAGGATCTCTTCGATATAGGTTATACCGACGAATCCGGCCTGCACGAACTTGTTGAAAAGGCATCGGAATCCATCAAGGGTATGAGGATATCAAAGGAGAAAGATATAATCAATAGATTTCTCGGGGAAATTAAAAAATCCGATGGTGGCCTTGGGGTTTATGGAGAAAATGCAATATTAAATGCACTGAAAATGAAAAATCTTGAACTGTTAATAGTCTCTGATAGTATAAGAAAGATAAAATACTTTTACCGATGTCCCGTATGCAGTGCCGAAAAAACATTTACAAATGAACCTGAAGACCAGCCATTATGCGACGAAGATAATACACCCATGGATTTCGAGAGGGAGGATGATTTTATTGAGGATTTATATAAAATGTCTGAAGATTCCGGAACAAAGGTTGAGCTGGTATCAGAGGATAGCGATGAGGGGCGTCTGTTAAAAACTGCCTTCGGGGGACTGGCCGGTATACTGAGATATATACCAGAAAACCAGATAAATATATAAATTAATTAATTCTATTATTCCACTCCGGATTAATTTGCTTCATTATAAAAATAGGAGAAAAGCAAGTATTCCAACGGAACCAGAAAATATAATGTGCTATGTAACCATATTTACATAACCGTTATGCAATTTAAAAATATTATATCTTATTTTCAAGATAATATGATACAACCTTTTTCAGGCTACGCCTAAGTATATCAGATAATGCCGGTACTGATATATTGATCGACCCTGCAAATTCTGTCAGAGATATTTCCCTATCACTATCAAAATAGCCGCTTTCATATAATTTTAATAATATATCCTTTTCATGATCGGTTAATTCATGAGTTTTGTTTGAAGAAATATCATATATGTAATATTTCAGTCCGGAAGCCTTAAGTGTATCTTTCAATTTATTTAATACAGAATAATTGGGTAGCAATAAATTATAAACAACAGTATGGCCATTTATTGTTCTACTGCTCAGTATGGAAGCATCTATTGAATCGATAATTGAGCACCCACTGCAACAGTATGTCTTTGCCCATATTACATTGTTCCCGGATTTGTGTATATCCTGTGATATCTTCTTAATATTATCCATTACCTCATAGATGTTTGTATTATTACCAAAAGTGAGCTTATGTGTTGTGGTCTTCTCATCAATTTTCAACCTTTCAATTTTTGTATCCACATAATTTTTTGAAATATAACTGGTTATGTCACAATCATACCTTTCTATTCTGACGCTTAATTTTATTTCACTTTTATTTTTCACCATGTGTAAATAATGTTAATGCTTAAAACTTTTTATATTTAAACATAACACCTTATATATTAACGTTACCGTTAATATACAGTAAATTTATGATAACATGATATAAAATGTCAATAACATATCCAAACTGGGATGCAAGTATATTTGCATATACCGTTTCAGCACATATATTAATAGTAACGTTGACACTCGGCCTTGCCTTGCTGATACTGATTTCTGAATTCATTGGCCTTAAATACAAAAATAAATACTATGAGGCTCTGGCACATAAAATGTCCATAGCGCTGGTAATCAATTTTGCTATAGGAACAGCATCGGGAATATTTATGGCTGTCAAATTAATGCTATTCTGGCCAAATTTTATGGCAATGGTGGGAGATGTAGCTATGGGGGCTTTCTATGCCGAGGTATTTGCCTTTCTGGTTGAATCAATAGCCCTAATGGTATATGTATATTTCTGGGACAATTTCAAAAACAGGTGGTACCACTGGCTGGTTTCGTGGGGAGTTTTAATAGGAACAGGCGGATCTGCCGCGTTGATAGTTGATGTCAATGCATGGATGAATACTCCCACCGGATCGTTCAATATACCCTATTACTTAGAAACGGGTAAAATTATAGACGTTAATCCCCTGGCTGTTTTCTGGGAACCATCCACCGGTGCACAGCTGTTCCACATGTACGCTGCTGAATATTTGGCCGGTTCCATGATGGTTTTAATATATTTAGCATACAAATACATGAAAACAAACAACGTCGATGCAAGGAAGATGTATAAGGCAGGAATAGGCATATTATCAATAGTGGCGATCTTTGATATAATTATAACGGGTATAGCCGGTTCGGTAGAGGCAACCACATTACTGGCTGTAGAGCCTTTAAAATATGCAGATATAGAACAGGACATGTATCCTGCAACACACGGTGTTGCCGAGCATGTCTTTGGTATACTGGTCAATGGAAAACCGGCATACTATCTTAACATACCGGGTTTACAATCATTGCTGGCATATCCAACAACGTTCGGAAAGGGCCCTATACCTGGACTAAGCACATATCCGGCAAGTGACTGGGCTCCATCTGTAGTCCATGACCTCTTTGATTTAATGGTTGGTTTCGGTACATTGATTGGCTTATACTGGTTATATGTGGTTGTGCAGTATTTCAGGAAGAAGGACCCGTTAAACCAGAAATTAACATTATACGGGATGATGTTCTTCGGTGTTATTGCCGTTATTACTATGGAACTTGGGTGGTGGACAGCCGAGGTCAGCAGGGTTCCATTTATAGTTAAATCACCGGTACCGGGAGGGTTAATAGTAAATGGCACACATTACTACGGTGTCATGACAATTACGGATGCGGCGTCGTATTCGCCTATTATATGGCCACTCGGAATATTGATAATCATATTCTATATAATATTAATACCGTTGATGTTCTATTATATGGCAGGAGTGTTAAAGGATGAAACTGATGAAGAAATGCAGAAGGCCGAAGAAGAAGTAAATAATGGAGGGGCAACAGGAATGAAGGCAGGTATGAGGTGATTAAAATGAGCAATTTCTTTTTTTATGCAGATACGTATGTTATAAAGCTGGTACTAGCAACTATGGTGGTTTTCCTTGGATCAGAATTCATGGCTATATTTCCGATATTTACAAACTTTGAAAAGAATGGGGAAAACGTGAAAAGGCACATAGTGCCAATATGGGAAATCACAGGCACCGTCGTGGTATACTTCGTCGTGGAACTTGAATTAATATATTCATACCTGGTACCTGTTGCATCGTATTTATTCATACCGTTAATCGGGGCATTCATATTATTACTGATATTGCGCAATGTTGCCATTATATATGCGGAGTTTCTATGGAAGCACAAAAAGTACCATGCAATAAGCAACAGCAATTTATATAAGGGGTATTCAGTAGCCACATTTATTATGATGATCCTGTTCATAACCGGGGTTTTATCGCTGATGTATGGAAAGGGCATACACCTGTCACCAGCAGTGTATATGGATTACATGCCATTACTGTCCACATATAATTACTGGTTATTCTTACTGGGTACACTGTTCATAACATACGGATTGTCAACAGTATTTTACAGAACCATTAATATAAAATCATACATACCGCTGGTAACTGTTATAGCAGGGTTAATATTGAGCACTGCCGGGCTGGCTAAAATAGCAATCATAGATAGGGTGCCATCATCGGATTTATACCTGCTGATAATACCGGCAATATTAACCATACTGATTCCGGTGCTGTATATGAACAAAAAAACCACAAATCTGGCGTCATATAAACCATTTTTCTTTGTTTTAATGGTTTTTGCTGTATTTACAATAGAGGTACCTGTAATGTATATAGCCGGTGGGGCTTTTCCAGTATCGGCATTTCAATCAGCACCTTCAATGCTCGCATTTAACTTCTATATGAGCATACTCGGTGGGATTATATTCCTGTTATTCATGGCAATGTATGCATATGTATACTCGAATAATCCTGTAAAATCGGGAACCAGTGATAAAAAATCACATAATTAATTTTTTTTATTTTTTAATATTTGCTTATCCGTGTTATGACATCCTCATCATTTACCCCATAATCAGGGCTTACCATTAATTCTATCTTTCTTGATAAAAATTTTCATGAATGTTCATTATAAAAGATAGTGGCCTACCAGTGGTAGCTAATGAGAAGCAGAGAAATAAAAAATATAGCATTTTGAATGATTACAGAAACTAAAACATCTCATTGAAAATGTCCATATTTGAGTGGGCAGATCAATGATAAGTATAAGCCATTCAGGATGCACTTGGTTTTGAATCAACTCATTTTCTTGCCTCAATCTCCAATAATTCCAGGTATTCATTTACCTCTGGCAGCGATTCTACCGCCACTCTCTTTAAAATTGACATGTCTGTCCTGTGAGAGAACATATAGCCAGCATCGTTTCTATATTTCAATAGCAACTGGAACGTTTCCAATATTTCATCCAGCGACTCTTCCAGTTTTTTATTAAATTTCAATGACCCTGCCCTTAGTTTAAAAATTGGTATTACATCGTGTATCTTAGGATATTCAATCTCAAACTTTAGAAATATTGATTTTAAGCCTATCTCCAGTGCCATTTCAAGGGAGTATACGCATGTATCATAGTTACCATCGTCATAAGCATCGGTTGCTGTTTTATACCATCTCTTAGCATTATTTACTGCATTCACTGCTTCATTTTCCATGTTAGTTCCACCCCCGCAGCGGTAAATTTTCTTGTATGCTTTATTTTATTAATATCCACCATAAATTTTGTCACGGTATCTCCTTTTTCATAAAGTATTATACCATAATCTGCAAAATCGAAATAAATTGACCTAAATGAGGTCAGGTCACTCAGCGATAGTACAAAGGGGCTGAACCGGTAATATTTTCCTTTTTTTACAAACTCTATTTCCACTGGCAGTATTTTTTTTCTTATTTCCCAAAGTTTTTTAGAGTATTCATATGTGTCCTGATCCACTATTACCAGCATATCTACATCACTTATATTATTATAATTTCCTTTTGCAACGGAGCCAAATAATACCACTCCTGCGACTCTATCATCTTTTAATAATATGTCTTTCAGTTTATTTATATAATCGATTAATTCTTTCTCAAGATTGAGCACCAACACGGAACGACGTAGCATCAGATCTATTAGCGTACTAAAGCTTTCCTGCGATGCATAAATTTTATTAAAGTTTTTTTTGGCTATGTTCAATTTATCGTATTCTTCTTCGGTTATCATAATAGATCTATAACCAGGACTTACCATATTTATCTTATACTATTTATCTTATATAAATATTATGCATTATACTATGACGATTATTGGCTATCATAAAAATTCCATGGTAAAACTGGATATAAGGTCAGGATATAATTTACAGAGAAGCGTATATAATCGCTTTTAATAAATAATAAATATTACTAATGCATAATTCTCCGTGAACCCATTTATACTGTTCTTCAAAAAATTCAGGAAATTTTCAAGAAACCATATAATGAAGGCTTCATTGCTTGCAGTATCAGTAATTGTATATTCAGTATTCAGTGAATATTATATTGAAAATACAGTACCATCAAGCGGCATACATAATCTATTTACGAGTTTATGGTGGACAATGCAGACAATCACAACAGTAGGTTATGGGGATACACCGGTTTACGGTTTTTATGGCAGAGCCAATGGTATAATTATCATGGTACTGGGAATAGGTTCTCTGGGTTACCTGATGGCCGCATTAACCAGTGTATTAATTGACATAAGGCTGGCATCAAGGCTGGGTGATAAAATGGCAGTGGAAAAGAAACATGTAATTTTATGCAATTATAATGAGACAACAAGAAAGGTTCTTGAAAAAATAAAGGGTGAGGGCATTGATATAGTGATTTTAAATGATAGTGAAATTAAAGAAACCCCTGAGTTTACATTCATCAAGGGAAATTTTTTAAGGGAAAATGATTTAATAAAATCCGGTATTAATAAGGCATCGTCTATTATTTTGTTTTCCAGGGATACCGGTGAAAAGTATTCACTGGCACTGGATGCGGAAACAATACTGGCGGCAATGGTTGTAAGGAAACTAAATAAAAACGTACGGATAATTGGTGAGATATTAAATCCTGATAGCAGGGAACATGCGGTAAATTATATGGATGATATAATCATAAAGGGTGATGTTTCCTCGATGTTAATTTATTCCTCAATTATGATTCCGGGAATACCGGAGTTTATCAATGAATTATTATCGACAAAGAGCATTATTGAGGAGGGGATAAATGATAATTACCGGAATATGACATATACACAGTTTATATCCGAAATGGAAAAAAATAGTAAAATAGTTCTGGGTTTCAGGGAAAATGATAAAATATATTTAAGGAAAAATAGTGATGAAAAAATAGATGTGGAAAGTTATATATTTATAAAATCTTACTGATATAAACCCAGATCTTCCGTCTTTTTCCTCTGGGCTATATCATGTCCCATTGTCACTGCAAGGTCACTGTAGAATTTTATCACGTTTTTATCAATCGATGGCCTTATTGTTGTCATTGCCTTTAGAAAATCATCCTGGCTAACCTCAGTTGCATCCGGGTTGGACCTGTACGCCATCATTCCTGCCTCCCTGCAGAGGTTTTCAAGATCTGCGCCGGCATAACCCTCGGTCTTCCTTGCAATTTCCTTTAAATCTGTCTTCTTTGCAAGTGGCATTTTCTTTGTGTGGACTTCCAGTATTTTTAATCTACCCTCCTCATCTGGCGGTGGTATGTACATGATTTTATCAAATCTGCCAGCCCTTAGCAGTGCCGGATCGATTATATCAGGCCTGTTGGTGGCGGCTATTACAACAACGCCGTTTAAGACCTCAATGCCATCCATTGATGTTAATAACTGATTCACAATTCTCTCGGTTACGCCGGAATCCATAGATGCCCCCCTTCTAGGTGCGATTGAATCTATTTCATCCATGAATATTATTGCTGGTGAAACCTGCTTTGCCTTTTTGAATATCTCCCTTACGGCCTTTTCACTTTCTCCAACCCACTTCGAGAGAACTTCTGGACCCTTTACGGATATAAAATTTGCATTGCTCTCATTGGCAACTGCCTTTGCCAGCAGGGTTTTACCGGTTCCAGGTGGTCCATATAATAGAAACCCCTTCGGTGACCTTATTCCAAGCCTTGTAAATACACCCGGATTCAGTAATGGTAACTCAACAGCCTCCTTTAATTCGGATTTAACACTTTCGAGTCCACCTATATCACTCCATTTTATATTGGGTACCTCAACGGTTACCTCCCTTAAACTGCTTGGCTCTATGGTCTTTAATGCCTCCATGAAGTCATCTTCTGTTACCGTCATTTTTTCCAGGACTTCTGTAGGTATGGGTTTATCAAGGTCTATTTCAGGTAAATACCTTCTCAGGGCATTCATCGCGGATTCCCTTGTTAATGCGGCCATATCAGCCCCAACAAAACCATATGTTAAATCCGCCATTCTTGAGAAGAACTGGTCACGTGCGTCCTCATCCATACCCAGGGGCATACCTCTTGTATGTATTGCTAATATCTCTATTCTACCCTTCTTATCGGGTACACCTATAGTTATTTCCCTGTCAAATCTACCTGGCCTTCTCAACGCAGGGTCAACAGCATCCAGTCTATTTGTTGCACCTATTACTATTACATGGCCGCGGTCCTTTAGGCCGTCCATCAGGGTTAATAACTGTGCAACAACCCTTCTTTCCACTTCACCCTGGACATCCTCCCTCTTCGGTGCGATTGAATCTATTTCATCTATAAATATAATTGAAGGTTCAGATTCATCCGCCTTCTGAAAGATCTCCCTCAACTTCTGCTCACTCTGGCCGTAATATTTGCTCATTATTTCCGGTCCATTGATTGCGTAGAAATTTGCACCACTTTCATTGGCAACTGCCTTTGCTATTAAGGTTTTACCGGTTCCTGGAGGACCATTTAATAAAACACCCTTTGGTGGTGTTATTCCAAGCCTCTCAAACAGTTCCGGGTGTTTCAATGGTAATTCAATGATTTCCCTGATTCTTCCTAATTGTTCCGATAATCCACCAATATCCTCGTAACTTACCCTTGTTACCTCTTCGAGAACCTCGGATGCGGGTTCCTCCCTGATTTCCACCACGGTTGCATCGCCGACCTCTACAGGTACCTTACTGGGAACCGTTTTTATAACCTTGAATAATAATCCCGTATGTCCTGCAAGTGTTAATCCCGGAACACTGATGCTGTCCTGTTCTATTAATGGCCTTCTGATTAGGGCTTTCTGAACAAAGTCATCGATGCCCTCACCGAACCTCAATCTCTGGTCCTTCCTTATTATGGGTGCCAGAACTACCTTCTTTGCCTCTTCAACCTCAACCTTTTTTACCTTAACCTTATCACCTATGGATGCACCACAATTATTTCTCATTACACTGTCTATTCTGACAATATCCTTATTTTCATCCTCGGGCCTTGCCCTGAAAACCCTGCCAACCGTGGCCCTTACCTTTTCTATGGAAACAACATCACCGATCTCAACATCCAGATCAAGTCTTGATATTTCATCCAGTCGTACTCTGGCCATTCCAGGGTCAGTGGCATTTGCTTCGGCTACCCTGAGGGTTATACCATCATTGGCTTTCATATACCTATATTTACAAAATACTATTTTAAAATATTGGTATTTGTATAGCTTCATCAGGCATTTACTCAAAACCCACGAAACAACCATTTTCCGAATATTGTTACTGTGCCAGATGAATGATTAAACAACATTCTGATAAATATGAAAACATTATCTGTTGATACATTCCATATTAGTAAATTACTGGATTTGCAACTATTTATGCTGGAATTACTTATGAAAATTATTCAGATTAAAATAACTTAAATAAATTTTCTCTGACTATGTATAATACTGGTTTTCATGAACATTGAAACGAAGCTATACAGATACAAATATTGTTTAACGGAAAAAAGGTAATTTATAAATATAATTCAGCTTCTATGGATTTTTAGTTCATTTTAATATCAATTCCAGCGGTGCATGGTCGGATCCCCTGATATTTTCCAGTATTACAGAGTCCTTTACATTGTTGATAAGGTCACCGGTTACAACAAAATAATCTATTCTCCAGCCGATATTCTTTTCCCTGGCATTGAATCTGTACGACCACCATGAATAATGATTTGGGTCCTTATGGAAATATCTGTATGTATCGATATATCCGTGGCTTAATATATCCGTCATCGAATTCCTTTCTTCTATAGTAAAGCCCGCATTATGTTCATTGCCCTTTGGCCTTGCTATATCGATTTCCTCATGTGCAACATTGAAATCCCCTGTGATGACCAGTGGTTTTTCCCTTCTGAGTTTTTCAGTGTATTCCAGAAATTTTTTATTAAAATCCAGTTTAAAATCCAGCCTGGTCAGTCCACGCTGTGAATTCGGGAAATATGCATTGATTGCATAAAAATCCTTAAATTCCAGTAACTGTACCCTGCCCTCTGAGTCATATGTTTGATCACCGATGCCCTCAATATACTCATCCACATCAATTTTTGATAATGCCATGGTTCCACTGTATCCCTTTTTATCTGCGGAATTTAAATATATTTTATAATTTAAATGATGCAGCTCCTCGGGTATGGTTAATTTGTCAACCTTAACCTCCTGAAATAAAATTATATCGGGGTCTTCATTTTTTAAAAAATCTATAATTCCGTTTTTAACAGCAGCTCTCAATCCATTAACGTTCCAGGATAAAATTTTCATAAACTCTAATAATTATACTGTATAAAAATTATATTATTTTCTGCCATAACCTGCACCACCTGGTGTTTCTATTATAACCTCATCATTTTCATCGAGCATGTATGAAAACTTGCTTTTCATCTTCATTTTCTTTTTGTTCTTTACAATGTAGAGTTTCCCGGTTCTGGCATCTTCACCACCATGTAATCCCCACGGAGGTATAATAAAACGATCAGCTATTACAGATATATCTGTTTCATTTAAGACCCTAAAAGATCTTATTACACCATCACCACCATGGTATTTTCCGCTGCCATAACTGTTTTTCCTGAGATTATATTCCGTGAAAAATAATGGATATTCCTTTTCCGCAATTTCTACAGGTGTATTCAATGTATTTGTCATATTGCTGTGTATTCCTGATTCACCATTGGAATTATACCGGGCACCATTGCCGCCGCCGATAGTTTCATAGTATGACCAGTATTTATCACCGTATTTTCCACCCAGCATAATATTCATCATGGTTCCGGATGATGCTGCAGGTATATAATCCAGAAATTCACTTAAAGCCTTTAGGGTAACATCCGCCATTCTCTGGGTAGTTTCAACATTACCACCGGATACTGGATAATTTTTTTCAGGATTCAGTAATGATTTATACGGTGCCTTCACATCAATAATAGAGTAAAAACCATCATTGGTAGGTATATCTATATTCATGGCACTTCTAATTGAATATGCCACTGCTGAGAATGTTACGCCCTCAACTGCATTTACAGGGTATTCTATTTCCCCATGTGTGCCATCGAAATCTGCGGTAATGCCATTATTATCTATTTTCAGTGCTATGTTTATATTGATTTTTTCATTATCCTTCTCTAAATAATCCACGGCATGGTAAACACCCTTTTTCCATGATTTCACCAGTGATAATGATAATTCCTTTGAATGCTTTAGCAGTAAATCCCATGAATTTAATATTTCATTTTCACCGTATTTATTAATTAATTCCTTAATACGGCTGATTCCCATTTTATTTGCAGCCTGCTGTGCATTTAAATCCCCGTATGCCGTTTCCGGGTCCTTGAAGTTCGATAAGATAATTTTAACGATATCACCGGTTATTATAACGGGAGGTATTATTAAACCCTCCTGGTATAAATTCCTTGCATTTGGGTTGAGGCTACCAAATACTGGGCCGCCAACATCAACGTTGTGTGCCTTGTTGATAACGTAACAGAATATTTCATTATTATTATAAACAGGTGCTATAATTGTAACATCGTTTAAATGCGTCCCTGAAATATAGGGATCGTTAGTAATTAACATCTGGTCTTCCTTTAATATTATATTATTTTTTGACATATATTCAATAATGTTCCTTGAACCGACCTTAAATGACCCTAAATGTACCGGTATATGTTCGGCCTGTGCTATAATTTTTCCATTTTTATCAAGAACAGCACAGCTATGGTCCATTCTCTCACGTATATTCGGTGATATTGCCGACCTTTTCAGTGCAACACCCATCTCCTCAGCTATAAATTGTGTGGCTTTTCCAATGATTTCCCAGCTCATAATCTCACCCCTTTAATCTCATTATATTTGCCCTTATGTACTTTCCAGTGTTCTGGAATAAACGTGCTTGACCCTTCCTCCTCAATAATGGCAGGACCTGCAATTTCATAATTTTCCCTTAAATTATTTCTATTATAAACATCTATATTTACCCATGAACCTTCAATATATACATTCCTTTTATAATATTCAGAATTTCCATGCTGTTTCTGGAATATATCAGGTTTAATTCTATTCTCAACAGCAAAAGCCCGTATTGTAAGTATTTCCACTTCTCTATCCATGGTGAATCCGAATGTCCTGTAATGCGTATCTATGAAGGAATTTATTATTTCATTTTTATCCGGGTTACTGACTATAATTGTCAGTTCAGACCCCTGGCCCCTGTAACGGCAATCAGCATATCTTATAAACTCTGGACTTTTTAATTTATTTTTTAATTTATTTTCAAGTTCTCTAAAATCCCTTTCAATATCTTCTGGGTAGGATTTTCTCGCCTCATATTTCATATCGGAATATATTAATCCCAGGGCACTGAAAACTCCCGGCTCAGGTGGTATAATTACGTTTTTTATATTTAATTCGTCGGCAACCCTCATTGCATGCTGCGGACCTGCTCCACCAAAGCCGAATAGTGTGAACTCTGCGGGATCTAAACCACGCTCTACCGTTACAAGTCTAATTGCCCTGGCCATTTCAAGGTTTGCCAGTTTTATTGCCGATTCGGCAACTTCGTATGGGTCTCCGAGTTTTGATATGGCCTTCAGTGATAGGTCTTTTCTTAATTTGAAATCTGAACCGGACATTTTATCATTGATTATACCAAGAATTAGATTCGAATCGGTAAGTGTCGGCATTTTTCCACCCCTGTTGTATGCTACCGGCCCTGGATCGGAACCTGCACTCATTGGACCAATATTAAGTGATCCTGCTTCATCCTTCCATATAATGGTACCGCCACCGGAAGAGACCTCTGATAGATCTATGAATGGAAATCTTACAGGGTATCCTGAACCCTTTACAAGTCTTCCATGATGTGATGACCCGCCAACCTCATATTCTGAAGTTATCTCGATATTACCATTTATCACTGTTCCCGCTTTTGATGTGGTCCCACCCATATCAAAGCTAATAACATTATTAATTCCCAGAATTTTAGAGAATTCACCTGTGGCTATTACCCCGGCAGCCGGACCAGATTCTATAATATTTACTGGTTTTTGAATGGATTCGTCAGAAAATATTAATCCACCAGCATTTGACATTATTTTTATATCTGGATCACCAAAATTTTTCAATGCGTTTTTAAGGTTTAATATATAATTTGATGTTACCGGAGATAATATAGAATTCACAACAGTTGTAGATGTCCTTTCATATTCTCTTGGTTCTGGAGAGATATCATAGGATATTGAAATATTATCAAAGTACTTAGATAAATATTTTTTAACATTAATTTCATTTTCAGGATTTTTATATGAATGTAAAAAAGATATGGCTATAGATTTTACATTGTTTTTTAATAAAGAATCCTTAATTTTTCTCAGTTCATCGTTATTAATGTTTTTTATGATATTTCCATAAACATCTGCTCTTTCATGGACTCCGTATCTCAAATTTTTAGGTACCAGTATTTTTGGTCTGTGGAAATTCAAATTGTATAACTCCGGCCTATTCTGTCTACCAATTTCTATTACGTCCTCAAAGCCTTTCGTTGTTAACAGTGAAGTTTTAGGCAATTCAAGACCATACTGACCGAGTAAGGAATTGGTTGCTATAGTAGTTGCATGCAGGAACTCATCTATTTTTTTATCACCTAAATATTTTTTTAACCCATTTAACACCCCTTCCTCAGGATTTTTCGGTGTCGTTGGTACCTTATAATAATTTATTCCTACCTCATCAATAATAATTATATCAGTGAATGTCCCTCCAATATCTATAGAAACTGTAATCATAAAATTGGATGTAATGTTATATTATTAATTTTGTTATGGAAACTTTGAATTTTTTTTGTTATTATTTCGGGCTCCTATACCGGGAGTTAATACATTCCTTTACTGTTAGATCGATATAATTCTATTTCTTTTGCTACTAATTTTCTCTACATACACAGTAAGATAGTACTGTGTTATTCCTGGGATTTTACAAATCATTTGCTATGGATATAAAAATATGGACTGTTCAGGTAATATTTATACTGAAAACAGCCAGAACATACGTTATAAAATATTTCATTTTTAAGTAATTAATTTTATATGCATCAGAGAGTTAACCGTTTATGAGTGAAAAAACAGATGTAATAGCAGCCTCAATGATAGGGACTATTATAGAATGGTACGGTATTTTTATTTTTTCTTCAGGCGCAATATATATTTCAAATGCATTTTATCCATTTGTTAACCCGGCAATTTCTATTTTATTAACATTATTAACATTTGCCTTGGGTTTTGTGACAAGGCCTCTGGGTGCATTCGTTTTTGGTCATTTTGGTGATAGGATAGGTAGAAAAAAGGTTTTATTATTAACATTGCTGATTTCAGGAATTTCAACGGGATTAACGGGATTGATCCCTAGTGAAGCTTCAATAGGATATCTTGCAGTGGTGTTACTGATTGCATTAAGATTAATCCTTGGTTTTGGTTTAGGTGGAGAATGGGGTGGGGCCATGCTTCTAACACTGGAAACATTCAAAAAGAAACGTGGTTTTTACTCTTCTTTCGTTCAGTCCACTGTTGGGATAGGCCTCTTAGTAGGAATTGCAATTTTTATACCCTTAGTATATTATTTACCCAGATCAGTTATGTATTCAATGGGATGGAGAATACCATTTTTAGCAAGTTTTGTTATAGTTATTATAGGTGTATTCATAAGATTAAAGGTAAAGGAGACGCCTGTATTTGAAGAAGAAAAAAGCAAAAATAAAATATTGGCATCACCCGAAAAGGAACTGTTTAAAAAACATTACAAAAAAATTATTGTTGGTACCTTACTGGCAGGTTCATCCGGCAATTTCTTCTATTTCGCAATAGCGTTATTACCGGTGCTATTTGAATTGAAAAATGTAATCACTGTTTTTGACGCATTGATAGGCACTGCAATTTTTGGTATACTGGATATAATATTCGTATTTATTGGTGGGCAAATATCAGATACCATGGGAAGAAGGAAAATACTTGCACTTGCAAATATACTTGCACTAATAATTTTATTCCCATCCATATATTTGTTGGGATTTACATACTTCGTAATATTTTTATCGATATTTGCCATCGCCCATGGCTTAAGCTATTCCCCATTAGGTGCAATGATATCCGAGATATTCCCAACAAATGTTAGGTATTCAGGAAATTCCGCTTCATATCAATATGGTAATTCCTTCATAGGTGGTCCTGCACCATATGTTTCGGATTTCCTGGGTAGCATTTATTACTTCCTATTTCCGGTATTTACGTTAATATTTATATTACTCGCACTGGGTGTAATTTCCATTACCAAGGAAACAAAAGATGTGTCATTGGAAACCGTAAATTACGATTATTAAAAATATTATATTTTATATTATAATAAATTCCACGCAGGGATTGAAATAAAAAAATTAAATAAATATTTTTATACAGTTTATATACATAGAGCTTTCTCTAAAACCCATATTTGACTCTTTGAAGTTTGATATACCTTTTATACTTCTGTACACGTGTTTTATTTGTGAACCGGTTAATTACTGACCCCCTAGTAGAACATTTATTCATATTACCGCAACCAAAAGTCCGGATCATATCACAAGATAAGGTTGCTGGTAGATATTATGGAACTAAAAAAATGCTTATTATTAAAAGCAACGTACTTAAAACCTGAATTCCAACAATCTGATTTGTTTTCCCTGAGATATCTACCGGATTTTTATCCAGCTTTAAAACGTGGTATATCGATAGTAACAGTGCCGGCAGTAGCAATAAAAAAAGGTATATGTCGTATACCTGGATTATAAAACCTGATAACAGCATAACAGAATATATAAGCTTAAAATGCCTGACACGTATGCCATGCGGATTATCCTCGGGTATATGGTGCAGAAATCTAATAGCCGAGGCAAGAAGTCCAAATAACACGGATATACTTACTATTAAAAATGAAATTTTGAGATTCAAAACTATGGCGTATCCCATAACTATAAAGGGACCGAACGAGAAAAATGTAGAAATCTCTCCAAGTCCACGTGAATCAAGTTTAAACGGTGGTATAACATAAATCAGTGATAAAAATACCGCCACAACACCCATTAAAATCAGTATATATTTTCCTGTTATATATATTAAAAATAATCCAGATACCATACCCAGAAAAAATGAAATGATAAATAAACGTTTCAGTGTTTCCGGTTTTTTGTCCATCCTGTATATCAGATATGGGCCAACTGGGAATAACGTATCCCCGTTTTCTAATCCAAGACCATTATTATAATCATAAAAATCCATGGAAAGATTTAATGCTAACTGTATCATAATAACAGTAAACAGGATAAGTAAAAAATATGGCAAATGTGTATGGTTTGAATACAGAAATAAATATATTACCGGAGCCATGGATGTGAAATACAGTGGAATTTTTAATCCCTTCAATAAATCATAAAAATATGACATATTATACGATATGATTATAATATTTAATTTTAATCAGAATATTTATTTCGCAGGTCAAAAATTAAATATAGATATGTTAATACCACTCTATGGATAAAAATCTGATAAAATATCTTAAAAAGAGTAAAAATATCAGAATAACAAATGATAATACAGTATGCTATTTTGCACTATTTAACGGTATAATATTTTTATCTGGGAATGAATATGACAACATCACTTTTAATATAAATTACAGGGATAAAACTATTGGAGGCAGTGGAAAGGCCATTAAACTCGGCAGTGCATTTGAGTTAAATATTGAGAGATCCAGAATACTGTATAAAAGCCCCATGGCCGCAAAACTTCTATCTGGAAATATGTATATTTATAGAATAGAATTAAAATATATTGAAATGGGAAATTATCATATATCCGTAGATCCGGGGGATTTAAATGAAAAACAGCATTTTATTTTACGCTCAATAAGACCGTGGAGCTTTCAACAGAGTGCTGTTGCCGTAATTCTGGGTGCAGTCCTGGCATTCCATATAAATTTATTTTATCTGATAATTTCCATAGTAGCAGTACTTATGGCTCAGAGTTCATTTAATATATTAAATGGCTATTTCGATTATAAATCTGGCAATGATACAGTAACATCTATGACAGCTACCAGAATTTTTGTTGATAAAATTATCAGTAAAAAAGCAGCCATTGCTATGGCATTAATCCTGCTGCTTTTACCGTCTATAGTAGGTATTTATCTGTCTATTATAAATCACATTATTTTCATATTTCTCATTGCCGGAATACTTTCTGGAATATTATACAGCCTTCCCAGATATGGCTTTAAAAAACATGCACTCGGGGACCTGTCGGTTTTCATTATATGGGGCCCGGGAATATTCCTTGGCAGCTATACCCTGCAGGGCGGGGTTATAAATGTTCCAGTGGTTTTAATATCATTTTCGGTCGGAATATTAACGGCCAATATCCTGAATGGTAACAACTGGAGGGATGCCAAAAATGATACTGAAAGCGGGATTAAAACCGTATCATCCATATTAAATGATACATCTTCTAAATTTTATTACATTATTCTTTTATGGGTACCGTATATTACCATAATTATGGCATATTTAATTTCCACCATATTTTATCCGGTTCTTGCAGTACTTATCAGTATACCGCTTGCAATCAGGATTTCAGAGAAAATAATTAAAAATAAAAACAGGTATATAGATATTCTTGATATGATTACAGCAAGATTTACATTATCGTTTTTCCTGCCTGCAATTTTATTTTCATTATTAATATATTATTATACTGGAATGTTATCGTTAAATCTATAAAGTTTATATAAGCAGTATAAATTTTCATGTATGGATAACGATATATTAAATTTTTTAAGGAAGCAGAGAACTATGATACTATCAACCGATGGCATTAAAATATGGTCAACAAAGGTTTATTATTCACTTTATTCCGGCATTATATTTTTTATAGAAAAAACTGGGTTAACGCTGTCAAACATTGAAAAAAATAATTATATTGCATACGAAATTGATAATAATGACCTTTCCATAATTGTTCAGGGAAATGGCAGGGTAGAAATTTTAGGTCTGCCAGTAGACCACACATCAGAGAGAGATGTACTGATAAATAAAAATCCTGAGGATAGAAGATTTGTAGACCATGTTTACATAGCGAGATTAATACCGGTGCAGATGAATGTAACCGATTTACGTAACGGTTTGAAAAAATATCAGGAAACTATTAATACAGACGAACTTGCGGAGTAGGTGTTTTTATAAATATAAATTTATTTAATCAAGGATACATGGAGCCTTCATGATATCAGAACCTCCCCTGAGCATTATGAATGCTGTTTCAGGCATTCCATCCAGGGCTAAAAAATATACAGCTTTATGTGCATCCTTAATTTTGAATTCCTTATATACAATATAATTGAATTACCCGGCATTGCATGGATTTATGGTTTTGGTGGTACAACAGCAACAGGTATCTCCGCATGGGCCACTATAACTGAGCTAACAGATCCGAGTATCAACTTGGTGAAAGCGTGTAGTTTTCTTGTACCGGAAACTATCAGATCAACATCCTCCTCTTCAGCGGTATCTAGAATAACCTTTGCAATTGGGGTTCCTGAAGTATTCATTTTCATAATCTGGTATTGTACATTTTCCTTATCAACAACTCTTTTTGCTTTTCTAAGTATTTCACCGGCTGTTTTGTCCTGTGCCCTGTATACAGATGCCGGTATATATGGTTCGTAGCTTGCACTTATTCCTCCAATAGGAGGTATAACGTATACGATATAATATTTATCAACAGCACACTTCAACTTCATTGCAAATTTTAAAGCCTCTTTTGCCCCATCAGAGGCATCATATGCAATTAAAACATTCATAAATAATAAATATGTTAAAACATTTAAACATTTTTATTTAAACCATATGGGATATCCGGAATTCTGTCAAACAACGATTCCCATTATTTACCTTTTATCTCTGGACACCGTATATTAGAAAGCTTTTCTGGTTATCACTGTGGGGTAATTATATTATTAGTCACTGCCATGATACGGTAAAATAAGGATAACGGAACCATATTCAGAAATATGGAGCAATGGCTATACAGTAGCCAGTAGTGCTAACACCCATTCTCTAATCTTAAAATTATTGGGATGCCAGAGATCCAGAAAATGAGGAGTGCTGGATGTGAATTTACATTATAACATTTTATTTTTTTACTAATGTTGAGATAGAAAAAAATTTATATATTAAAATTGTTGGTCTATTGATAAAGATGCCGAAAACAATGTCAATAGTCCTTGCCTCTGGGACAATGGATAAAATAATGGCCGCAGGCGTGATAACCTCTGGAGCTGTTGCAGATGGCGTTGATGTTAATATTTTTGTGACTTTCTGGGGGCTGCTCAAATTCAGGAAGAATGATAACAGTATTAGCAAGTTGAGTTACGATGGATCAGAGATGAGTGATCTCATTATGAGGAAAATGTCTGAAAAGCACATTCAGGGTGGAATAGAAATGTTAAGAACTGCAAAAGAGGTAGGAAATGTTCATGTTTATGGCTGTGCTCTGATGTCGGATGTATTGGATATTAAGAAGGATGATTTAGACCCTATTGTGGAGGATATCATTGGTGTGAGTCAGTTCGTATCCATGACTGAGGATTCGTATAACACGCTGTTCATATAAGGTGATAAGAGATGGATGTCAAAGCAGATCATATTATAGACGCAAGGAATAGTTACTGCCCGGGGCCACTTATGGAGATGATAAAAGCATATAAGCAGGCAAAGGTTGGTGAGGTAATATCGATTTACTCTACGGATGTGGGCACAAAGAAGGATGCTCCCGCGTGGATACAGAAATCAGGGCAGGAGCTCATAGGTGTATTCGACAGAGATGGATATTATGAGATAGTTATGAGGAAGGTAAAATAAAATGCCAGCAAGGGTCCTGATACTTGGTGACGGTGACGCTGGAACAATAATGGCAAACAAGCTAAGATTTCACACCAGCAGGAAGGACGTGGAAATAACCGTGGTAGGAAATTCAAAGAACCATTATTTTAAACCAGATGGTGTACACATATCATTCAACATGCTGGATTACAAGAAGAGTGTTAAACCCACAGAATTTCTTTTTAATTATGGTGTAAATTATATAGCTGATACAGTTACAGCGATTGATGTAGCAAACCATAGCGTTAAAACTGCTGGTGGAAAGAATATGAATTATGATTACCTGATAATAGCAACTGGCGATAGATTCACACCTGAAGATATTCCTGGATATTCTGAGAGTGCCAGGCATTTCTACAATCTGGACCATGCACTGGAGCTTCAGAAGGAACTGAAGGCATTCAAAGGTGGAAAAATTGTTATAGGCCAGGCAAGCATACCGATAATGTGCCCACCTGCACCATATGAATTTACATTCCTGCTGGATGAATACCTGAACTTCCACGGTCTCAGGGATAAAACTGAAATACATTATGTTTATCCGATTAACAGTGTCTTCACCATACCAAATGTGGCTGATTACATTTCTAAGAAGATGGAAGAGCGTGGCATAATTACTCACACACTTTTTAACGTGGATTCTATTGACCCGAAAAATAAGAAAGTCCAGTCACTGGAGGGTGAAAGTGTAGACTACGATCTTCTTGTCATGATACCACCACACAGGGGGCAGAAGGTTATTTCTGATTCTGGACTTGCAGATGATGGTGGTTACATAAATGTGGATAAAAACAGGTTAAACTATAAGGATTATGATAATGTATTTGCTGTGGGTGATGCAACGAATTTACCGGTATCCAAGGCAGGGGCAACAGCACATTTTGAATCACAGTACCTGTCGAATAAGATTGCAGCAGATACGTCTGGAAATGTATATAATGAGTTATATGAAGGGGACGTTGCCTGTACAACAGTAACCGGTTATGAGAAAGGTATTACACTATTCTTCAATTATAATAAGCCTCCACGGGCTAACTTCGACAGTAAATTCGATTACTTCCTGAAATGGCAATCTGCAGATACGTTCTTCAGCAGCATGGTCAGGGGAATAGCATAGGTGGTAATAATGGATGAAAAAAAGAGCCATGATGATGTTAAAGGAGAAAAAAATCAGGACAATATGGATACTTTGCTGGATATGATTGTAGAAAACAGTGATACGGTAATCGCTTTCATGGATATTCTTACAAAAATGAAGGAAGCGGGAGCGATAGATATTCTCATGGATGTGGCAAAGGATTACACACCCACAGATGTGGAATTTTTGGCTAAATTCTTTACTGAGAAGGAGCTTATGGAAGCGGTTATGAAAGTTGGAAACAGCATGATGGGTATTCTCTATGGCCTGGGTGAGGAACGTACATCGGATCTACTGAAGGCCATATCATTTAACCTTCCTGGAATAACAGATGGCTTTGTTGATGGAGTCAAGAACCCAAGGCAGCTATCTATGCTTAAACTCCTGTCCCTGCTTAAGGACCCGGATATATCGGCATTCATAACTGGATTAATAAATGCGTTGAGAGTGGTTGTTTCTTCAACAAAGAAGGTACAGTAATATTTCATGAACTACACGAAAAGGGCATTATCAAAATTCTATACTGCCCGGTTATGATTAAGGACACTGATATTTCAATTTTTATTCGATAATTCATAGCTCATTTTTGATAGCCTTTTTGATATCGCACCATAGTATTGATTTCCTTTTAAAATTTCATCATAAAATTCTATGGTTTTATCATAATCATATTTGTTTACGGGTTTAGGTACACCGTCCTTTCCACCAAGGCAGAATGAATATTTAACAGGATCCGTAAACGATGGTTTATCACCGTAAATCAATTCCGCTATATACGAAAGTGATCTTACCGTTGATTTTTTTAACCCCTTAACATTCAACAGTTCATTGAAATTATCCGGATTATATTCGTATAAATCCCTCATCTGGTTCCAGTCTATTTTATAATTTAAATTCAGTACCGGCAAATTTTCCATGTAATTATCAAGAGATTTCTGCTTGCTGTATTTTAATGGATTGTCCTTAATCACGTCAATTATATCCCTTTTATTATCCTCACTTTTTGATGTTGATAGATCCATAATACCATTATTTTCATATCCAGATATCCCATTTCTGCCGTCATTTAAAAAATTTTTATTATTTTTGATCCAGTGATACCTTCTTGCCAGACCATAATTTTTGTTCATTCCCTGGTTAATTATTGAATAATTGCCATTATAATCCATGATGATGAACTGCATGTATAAATCAAAATTGTCCTGCAGGAATTTTTCATCGGTTTTTGCCATTAATTTTGCATCAGTTTTTATTCTGTTTACCGTTTTCTCATCAATATTTCCATTATTTATTACTTCATTGAATTCATTTTTAATATCATTGAGATGTCTACCCTTGCCACCTATTATTCTAATATCATCATTTTTATTGGCATATTCCTTCAATGCACCTAATGTTGCTGTGGTTGTTCCTGATGAATTCCAGTCGAATCCTATGGCCAAGGAAAATGAGTGGAACCAGAATGGATCTGATAATTTTTTAATAAAAAAACCGGTATCATAATTTTTGATGATTATATCCGATATAATTCCACCGAGTTTTACCATCCTTTTATAGAGATATTCTGGTGGATGGCCATAATGCAATGGCATTATTGATATTCCCTTATTTTCCACAGTATATGATTGATTAACTGCTATATATTACTTTTTATCACCTATTTTATATTATAACCATTTCATTGACCTTTTTACGGCCTCACCCCAGCGATTATAAATGTTATATCTGGTATTTTCATCAATTGATGGATAAAATATACGGTCATATTTCCAGAAATTTTTTATATCCTGAAAATCCCACAGATCAGATTTTATTCCTGAAAGATAATAAATTCCAGTAGAGGTATTTTCTATATTCCCGGATCTTAATATCCTGATTCCTGATATATCTGCCTGAAACTGCATTAGATGATCATTTTTTGAACCACCACCATCGGTTTTAATCTCGTTAACCTTTAATATTTTTTTAATCTCGTTTATAACATCTGCAGTCTGAAAACCTATAGACCTTATTCCTGATGCAAATATATCCTCCGGCCCGGTTTCCCGTGTTATGCCTATAATAAGTCCCCTCGCATGGTCATCCCAGTATGGAGATCCCAGACCACTGAAGGCGGGAACAAAAAAAACATCATTTTTGTAATCATAGATGTTGAAATTTTCAATATTTTTTATTTTTATTACATTGTTTAACCACTCAAAAACAGATCCAGAATTCATAATGCTTCCCTCGAGTGCATAGTAAACATCATTCCTGGATATTGAATAACCCAGTGTGCTTATTAATTTATCGGATTTTTTAATTTCATTTCCGGTGTTTGCCATTATAAATGCGCCGGTCCCATATGTATTCTTAATATCTCCAGTATTAACATTCTGCCCAAGCATGGATGCGTTCTGATCACCCATTATGGCATTTACCGGTATTGATTTTCCAGTAAATTTTATGTCGGTATAACCGAAGTTATAACCCGATGGATAAACATCCGGCAGTATATTTTCTGGTATTTTAAACAGATTAAGTAAATCATAATCCCAGTTAAGGGTATGTATATTGAAAAGCATGGTTCTGGATGCATTTGTATAATCCGTTGCATGTATTTTTCCACCGGTCAGTTTCCAGAGGATCCATGAATCTACTGTTCCGGCAAGTAAATCACCGGTATTTTCTGTATTTTTTATCCTGTTTAGAATCCATAATATCTTCGGCAGGCTGAAATATGCATCCGGTATTAATCCAGTTTTATCCTTAATTATATCAAAATATTCCCTGAATTTATTCAGATCATTTTCCCTTCTATCCTGCCATGATATTATGTTATACACGGGTTTCCCGGTTCTTTTATTCCATAATACTGTTGACTCCCTCTGATTTGTAATTCCTATTGATATGATTGATTTAACATCAATATCTGCAATGGATATAGCATCTTTCATTGATTTTATTACGGATTCCCATAGTTTATCTGGCAACTGTTCCACCCATCCATTCTCAGGATATACCTGATTTAGTTTACACCTGGACATACCGGCAATGTTTCCACCGGTATCGTATATAATGGATCTGGTACTTGTTGTTCCCTGGTCAATCGTTAAAATATATTCCATGCACATATAACCCATTATAATTTATAAATGTGTTTTTTATTCAGGACGGGATAATTCTGCATATATTCCATCAATTATGCCATAGATGTATAATGTAAAAAAACAGAGGTATGTGGAAGATATCAATAATAATTGAAACTGGTCAAAATATACATGAAAATAGACTTTATATTATTTATCTCTGGTTTCATAATAGACTTTAATATTTTATAGTAATTATGTGATATGATAATAACATTATTAACAATGTACGGTTCTATTGTGCTGGCGGTGATGATGATTTTTTATATAATGGAATCGAGATCGTATAAATATACATTATTGTTTGCAATTGCATGTTTTTTCTCATCCTCATATGGTTTTTTATCTGGTGTTTATCCATTTGGTGTAATTGAATTTATCTGGGGAATTTTTGCATTAAATCGCTTCAGGAATAACCTGTTAAAAAAATAATACTTATGGTATTTGTGCTTTGATGTTATTTAGTATATTCATTTCTCTGTAATCTTTTAATTCAACGATGGCCAGTATGGTTTAAGTTTCTATTAACCCTGTTAACCGCCTGTAACAGTATCTACTGTTTAACGTTTCATCTATATAATCGAAATTGGGAAGATGTATGTATATTTTAGTATTTAATCTTTTACCTTTAAAATTGAATAAATTAACCACAATTTTAATTATTTTATAAATAATGACAATATACTTTATATATTCCTGAAATCATGGAAGACTTAAATACCCTAACTAAAATACATTTAATATGATTAATACGGATGGTAATATACCGACAGATAGAGATAGACGGCAGAATTTAAAAATGCCACTATTTGAGAATAAACCGGAATTAAATGACCCACTGTATAATTTTATGAAAATACTCAGACCGGATAATATAATATTTGTGGATAACCCGGATTTTTATGAAACAGAACTCACAGAGAACATGTTGAAAACAGGAGAATTAATAGAATTAAATAATAATTACTACAGGAATTCATACCTCTACAGGAGTAATCCAGATGATGTTGCAAGAACCGAAAAGGATACATATATATCCAGCAGGGAGGAAAAGAATGCAGGTGCAACCAACAACTGGATGGAACCTTCAGAATTAAAATCCAGGATTTTAAAGCTAATTGATGGATCAATGACTGGAAAAAACATGTACATTGTACCATTTATTTTGGGACCGGCGAATTCAAAATATAGTGAAGCAGGTATTCAAATTACGGACAACCAGTATGTTGTACTCAACCTGATGAAAATATCCCTGGTTGGAATAGAGGCTATAAGGAGAATAGAAAAAGAGGGCAAATTTGTACTGGCAGTGCATGTTACCGGTAACCTGGATAAAAACAACAGGTATATAGCACATTTCACCGATGAAGATTTAATTATAAGCGTTAATACAGCATATGGCGGTAATGCCCTTCTGACAAAAAAGGGATATGCCCTGAGGATAGCCAGTGTACATGCAAGGGACAATAGCAGAATGGCAGAACATATGATGGCACTTGAAATTACATCACCTGCTGGACAGAAATATGGCATATCTGGAGCATTTCCAAGTGCCAGTGGAAAAACTAACCTATCAATGATACGCATTCCTGAAGACATGCCCGGATGGAATACACAGTTGTTGAGCGATGACATTATCTGGATGCATATTAATAATAATTCACTCTATGCTATTAACCCGGAATATGGATTTTTTGGTGTTGCTCCGGGTACAAACAGTAAAACAAACCCAAATGCAATGAAAGCCTTTAACCGCGATACAGTTTTCACCAATACAGCATTAACAGAAGATAGAAAACCATGGTGGTATTCACTTGACAATTCAGTGGATAAGGTCTACGGCTGGCGTGGAAATCTAACCGACGATTTAAAAAATGCGGCACATCCTAATTCACGTTTTACAACACCGGTAAAGAATTATCCGTATCTTTCTGATAAATTTTATGATAGTGATGGCTTAAAAATTGATGCGATACTATTTGGCGGCAGGCGCAGTGATCTCATACCACTGGTCAGGGAGGCAAAAACCTGGGCTCAGGGAGTTCTCTTTGGGGCAATGATAAGGGCAGAGACTACAGCGGCCACAACAGGCAGGGTAGGTATATTGAGAAATGATCCGATGGCCATGATCCCGTTCTGCGGATATAATATGGGCGATTACTTTAAACACTGGCTGGATATGGGCAAATTAGTAAAAAACAGACCCAGAATTTTCTATGTGAACTGGTTCAGAAGGGATTCGGATGGAAACTTTATGTGGCCGGGTTTCAGTGAAAATTTCAGGGTTATAAAATGGATTACAGAACGCTTAGATGGACAGACAAATGCGCTGGAAACACCTGTTGGGTACGTACCTGATATCAGTACTTTCCCTGCTGGAAAAGTGGATACGGATACACTGGAAAAATTATTTAAAATTGACTACAGCGGATGGTTAAACGAACTTAATGAACTGATACCCTTCTTTACCCGTATTGGAAGCCAGTTTCCGGATGAACTCTGGAGGGAATTTTACGACATGAAAGGGGAAATAGAAAAACATCTCTAAATTATATATTTTATTTCAACCTGAATGTGGAAGAGGTCAATGAAAAATGGAGTGATTAAAAAAATAGAGGAAAAGTATATAAATCTGGCAATTCATAACCTTTGCTCTGTGTATTGGAGTTTTTTATACCGTTTGCAGTTGAACTTATCTTCGTGGTGTTTTATCACCTGTGAAGGACAGGAATTAAAAAAATACAACATGGTTTGAAATTTGTTTGGATTTTCCGCATTGAGAATACTTGCCATAATTATATCTATATTTTATAAATAATAAGATGTTTCACTAATTCTGTAATTTTCTGGATTTTGATAAATATATCATAAAATGAACCATATGTGGGTCATTTTTGCCAAAAAGTGAACCACATAAAGTGACACTTTTAAATAAAGGGTTGCAATATAAATATAGGAATATGGAGATTTCCAAAACAAAGCTTATAGAAATCTTAAGTGATTATAATTTCTGGGGGACGTACAGCAAAGACCTGAAAGAAAGGACAAAATATGAATTACGGCTTATAGATGATCTAAGGCATTGTGAATAAATAGCATTTCTATTTATACAAGTATTGCTTATTCATATATGGCTGAAGTAAAAGGGATCAATGAGATGGTACTCAAGACAAGAGAGAAATATCTCAGAGTTTCAGAATCTCTCGATGAACTGTCACGAAGGTTATGGGCGGCTAATGAAAGTCTGTCTATAGGTTATGGTGGAATAGAAATCGTTGCAAGGGCAACCGGGTTGTCCAGGCCAACAATTAGCAAGGGTATTTCAGACATAACCGAGAAGAAATACCCTAAAGGAAGAAAACGTAAGGAAGGTGGAGGTAGAAAGGATCTTGCCATAAAGAACCCCGATATTGCAACAAAGTTGAAAGAAATCATAGAACCTGTTGAATCTGGGAATCCCGTATCATCAGTGAGGTGGATTAGCAGGAGTGTGCGTCATCTTGAATCTGATATGAAGGAATTGGGATATCAAATAAGTTATGGGAAGATTGATCATATGCTTCATGACATGGGATACA
>JAJZZE010000009.1 GCA_021797735.1 Thermoplasmata archaeon
CATTAATACTATATTCCTGTACGGATCACGGGCCTGTGTGGCATCCGTGTACGTATCTCTCCGGTCTAACCTCTGTTTTTCTTTCATATTTTCAAAGCCTCCTGATCAACTCTTTTGTCCCCTTCACGTGGCAGGCTCACGGTTTTAGTCGTGGGTAGTTGGCAACTTACACCGATAGTTATCGAATATTGTTATGTGTTTAATTAATTTTATGATATTGAATAGAATGCACCCCACATTAATATAAATACGTACGCACATGGAGCCGGTAAAATATTATAACGGTGACCTAAACCATTCAGTATTATTATGGCATGATAATAGATAACCTAAACGTAAATCATAACTTTGCGTTTTATACATTATTTTCAATAGTAATGAATTTATATTATTAAATTATATCAAACCATGACAAAAATATCTGATTCTGTAAAAGTTATCGTGGATAATAATCTGATATACTCAATGACTATTTCAAGTGGCCTGTGTAACTACACAAAAATTGCAGAGGATATAAAAGACAAGGTCGAGGCAATGACAGGCAAAAATGTAAAATTCAATACGATAGTCAAGGTGTTAACAAACATGAAGGCAGTAAAACCCGAATATACCGATGACCTTGATATATTAAGGAAATCATCACTGACAATAGAATATGAGTACAGTATTTTATACTTTGATGACCTGAAAAAGGTACCAGATAATGCGATACTCATAATGAAGGAATCAAATTTTTATGTGTGTATAGCAAATATCGGCAACAGGGAAAGTAAAATAGCACTGATAAAAATAATTTTACCGAAGGAATCATCATTTACCCCGGGATTAACGTTACTGATTACGGATTATTTAATGACGTATGGAATAAAATTTACAAATATATACCGTCTGGATACTGAAATATGGATCATAATAGATAATGCAAACGCAGGTAAAGCCCTATTCCACCTGAGCAATCTCCTGCATTCAAATTAATAATTTTTCATAGGTATGTAATATCACCATCATAAATCCATGGATATGAATATTCATATAAAAATATGAATAACATATATATATGTATTTGTAATACACAATAGATAAAATTGATCGTTGATGTAACATTACTGGAATATGTTCTGGCTATAATAGCAGGTGTGGCTGTGGGATTTAGCCTGGGTTTAATAGGTGGCGGTGGATCTATTCTTGCTGTTCCATTATTTATTTATTTTGTGGGTATACCTTACCCACATCTGGCAATAGGTACTACTGCTCTGGCTGTAGGTATAACAGCATTTATAAATTTTGCACAGCATTTAAAGAAAAAAAATGCAAGCATGAAACTTGGGGGGACCTTTGCACTGGTAGGTACCGTGGGTGTATTAATAGGGTCTACAGTAGGGCTTATAATTAAGGGTGGTGAATTATTGTTCTTCTTCTCAATGCTTATGATTATAATTGGAATGTATATGTATATAAGCAAATGCCATGCAGTTCCGGATGAGGATTGCAGTAAGGTTGTAAAAAACACAAAGTACAGTAAGGTTTCCAGTTATTCTTTAATCGTTGGCCTTGCCTCCGGTTTCTTCGGTATCGGTGGTGGCTTTTTAATAGTTCCGGGTTTACTGGCATCTTCAAAAATAAAAATAAGCATGGCAATAGGGACATCACTTGTTGCAGTTGGGACATTCGGTGTTGTTACTGCAGTAAGGTACGCAGTTGTATCTCCGGGATTAACATATGTGTCACAGGGCATGATAGGTGATGTATTATATCTTATTGCCATAGTTTATGTAATTGGCGGTATATTTGGAGGATACCTCGGTACAGAACTTTCAATACATCTTGGTGGCAAGAAAAATGAATTAAGGAAGGTGTTCTCAGTTATAATTATACTTGTTGGAATATACGTTGCCTATGAATCATATCCGGCACTGCTTACTGTTTTAGCAGCATTATAAATTTTATATTTTTAAAAATGATTTTTATGGATGGTAAAAAATTAATCAGATAAACTTTCCATTAATATGCCAAATCTGTTCTCTATTCTTTTCAGCGCATAACCCAGAACATCTATAGCCTTTAATGAACCATCGGTTTCAAACCTGAATATAAATTTTGTATCATTTTCCTCAATTTTTACCTTATCCTCTTCAAATAACTGTGATAGGAAATTGCATGGTATGTCATCTGTAAATACTATTTCATCATCGTTTTCCTTAATAACGGATGTGGGGCATTTTCCCTTGAAATATCCCCAGTTTTCAACCTCATTTTTATTTAAAATGAAATTCCTGTGATATTTATACGAAACACCTGAAGTTGCCTGCCATTTTGCATGCTCCTTGCCAAGGCCCATAATGGCCTCACATGTTACAAGCATTGCCTGTCCCTTTTTTAGTTCTACAATAGGTATCATAGGATCTGCCGGTGTTAATTCCGGGTTATTCACCGGTACTATATCTGATGAGTAAACATAACCGGGACCTAATTTATTTATTGCATACGTAACAGTGCACAAATCACAGCCCTTTCCCTCACATGTGCAGTTATCCCTGAAATTCATATTTATATCAGTTTTTAATGGTACCAGCCCCAATCTTGAAGCCACAACTTCATCAAACAGTGGTAATGATGAATCATAAACATTTCCATCCGCATCCCTTATTTCACCATGGTGAAATATTACATTCTCTATAGCTAATTTTGGGATGTCGTTTATTAATGTTCTCCTTATGGAATTTGCAATTGCTGGAGTTATATTATCAACTGAAAATCTAATAAAATTATTCTCCACTTCAATAATTTTAAGCATTTTTATACTCTCCTCCCTCTCTTTCCTCCTTTTTTCTTTGTTCCATCATGAGGGATTGGTGTGACCTCTTCTATCCTTAATATTTTAAAGCCGGCTCTTGATAATGCCCTTATGGCAGACTGTGCCCCGGGACCCGGTATTCTAGATCTGCTGCCTCCTGGTGCTCTGACCCTTATTATTAAATCAGTTATTTCCTTCTCTCTTAATTTTTCTGTTATTATATCAGAGGCTTTCATTGCTGCATATGGGCTTGATTCTTCCCTATCATTTTTAACTACCATGCCGCCTGTTGATTTTGCAATTGTTTCTGATCCTGTCTGATCTGTAACCAGTATTATTGTATTATTCTGTGATGCATAAATATGTGCTATGCCTATTTTATTCATGTTTTTCACCTTTTGGATTATTATCACTGTTTTCCTCTTCTTTATCTTCCTTCGCAATACCGGCAATAATCTGTCTCATCGGATGATCCTCATCAGAGAACGGTGAATTTTCATTATAATAAATCTTCTCCTCATCTTCCTTTTCAACTGATAATCCAGGAACAGTAACTACACGGTCACCAACCTTTATGTGTCCATGTGTAATCAGCTGTCTTGCCTGTTTCATTGTTGTTGCCATATTTTTCTGATAGACAATAGTCTGTAATCTTCTATCAAGAATATTTTCAATGTTCATGGATAATATATCATCCAGTGAAGCATTCTCTCCCATTAAATCTAACCTATCTAATTTCCTTGACAGTAAGCCGAACTGTTTCTGTGCCACCGGATCATTATACCTTATTTTTGCCTGTAATGTTCTTGCCTGAGCTCTGAAGGATGCTAATATGGCTTCAGCCTTCCACAGTTCCCTTTTATTTTTTAATCCGTATTTAATAACTATCTCTCTCTCATAATCTATTCTATCCTTTTCCCAAGGGTGTCTTGGTGTTGAATAGCTTTTCCTTTGAAATTTTTGATCTCCCATTAAATCACCTTATTTCTTTCCTTCCTCTCTTTTCCGTATAACTCCCATTGATAACCCGTGCCTGCCATTTGAACGTGTTTTCTGGCCCCTTACCTTATGGCCTGTTTCGTGCCTGACACCACGGTAAGACCTCATTTTCTTCATTAAATTAATATCATCATTTATCTGCAAATCCAGATCATTGGATAACACATTAAAATTTTTACCTGTTGCTATATCATTTCTGTGATTCAGTAACCATACAGGCAAATCCTTATATTCCTTATCTTCAACATATCCCCTTATTTCCAATATTTTATCTTCACTTAATTCCCCTATCTTCTGTTCCGGGTTTAAATCAAATTTTTTTACAAGTATGGAAGCTAACCTGTCACCTACGCCCCTTATATCTGCTAAAGCTAATCTAACAGGTCTTTCCCCTTTTATATCTTTACTTGCTATACGAACAATATATTGAAAATTTTCATCATTTTTCTTATCTTCTGCCATTTTATCATCCTATTTAGTGTGAGTTATTCCTTATTATTTCAGTATATATAGCCTTTACCATTAAAATGGGTTACACGATTTTTGCAAGCTGTGCATGTGGTACACCATTAATCTTTATAATGTTCTCAGGATCAATATAACTGGCATTTATGGCAGCATTTATAACCCTTTCACCCACCAGGTTCGCTATTGTACAGATTCCCAGTGATGATATAAAAGTTTCTTCGGATACCTTCATTTCTCCATAAAACTCTGGTTTAACATTTAAATGCAGTTTTCCCTCTCTTAACTCCCTATTTAATAATTCACTATCTGCTGCCGCAAGCATAACCTCGCCATTTATGTTTATTATTTTCATGTTAATGCTGTTCATTTTATCACATCAATCCTCTTATTTGAGGGTTCATATATCTGTCCCATTGTTTTTAATTTTGCTATATCCGTTTCTGCTCTATCCTTACTTATGCCACGGGATTTTAAAATTTCAAGTATTTTATCTATTTCAGGAGCCTTTTTATCCTCTTCCTTTACCTCTTTTATTATGGATAAAACTATTTCAAGTTCATTCCTCTGCTTGCTGCTTATACCAGTGTTCAGTATATCAATATCCACCTTGCCATTCATAGATGATACTTCCTTTAAATAGTAATCCACTATACTTTTGGCCATTAATGCATCATTAATGGTTACCATCTGGGATAATCTTGCCCTGGCAGCTGCTTCTGCTAACCTTATTGTTGATTCCAGCTGTCTTGCTGTAATCGGTATTGAATCCTCACTTGAAGACCTGGTCTTAATATATTCATCCCTCAATATATCAATAGCTTCATTGCTCAATCTGGGGAATATCTTATTTTTTGCATATGATACATATTTCCTTATTAAATCCTTATCAATTTCTGGTAAAAAGTTCTCCTCATCGGGAACCTTTATATCAAGGTTATTATTTTCCAGGCTTCTATATATCTCACCAATTCTGTGTGTTGTTAATATATGTCCTGCCAGTCTGCTATCGTTATCCCTGTTGGGTGTATCAATCAGTTTAAAAATTATATCAAATCTTGATAACAGTGGTGGTGGGAAATCTATCTGCTCTGTTATAGTTTTTAACGGGTCATATCTGCCGAATTTGGGATTTGCTGCAGCTAATATTGAACATCTTGATTTCAGGGTAGCCATTATACCCGCCTTTGATATTGTTACCGATTGCTGCTCCATTGCCTCATGCATGGATGCCGTATCACGCTGATCCATCTTATCCAGTTCATCGATAGCCACAAAACCATTATCTGCCAGAACCAGTGCTCCTGCTTCCAGTGTCCAGCGTCCCTCTCCAAAATCATCTCTTACAGCGGCTGCAGTTAATCCTGCAGCACTTGAACCCTTACCGAAGGCAAATACGCTTCTCGGGGATATCAGTGTCATATATCTTAATAGCTGCGATTTAGCTGTTCCAGGATCACCTACCATTAATATATGTATATCTCCCCTTATTCTTGTTCCATCCTTCATTAATTTTCTTACACCGCCAAATAATTGTAATACTAAAGCCTTCTTTATTACGTCCAGGCCATATATTGATGGTGCAATTGATTTTGAAAACTTATCTATAATATTTGGATCCTTTGATAGCTTTATTATATTCTTTTCATCCTCATCATTTATTTTTATATTTTCAAAATCTTTTGTTTCTTTCTTAAAATTATTTGCGCCTAAATAAATATTGAATTCTGTTAACATGATATTCCCTATGCGTTTCTGATCTGCCTTTAGAATTCCATATACAGTTACCCTGTCACCGGGATATATTGTACCTGTTATATCATCTTCCATTATTACCGATAATCTCTGTGGCTGGGATGTGCCATCTATGCTATCCGGGTCTTCCTGTATTTCTAGTTTCTGTGTATCAACAAACTCTGATTCCTCAGGCACAAGTTTCAATTTACTCTTATTATAACCGCAATGGTCACAAACTGCCGGTTCAGACAGTCTCTGATAATCTTCGCCTATGTATGTAAATTCACCACACGCAGGACATTTAAATGCCGCTCTTTCAAGCCGTGGCAGTACCTCTGTATTTTTTCTGATTATGCCGCTGATTGAAATATATGTTCCAACGTTTGAACTTCTGACATTCCTTACATCATACTTTATACCTGTTATATCAGGGACATTTTCCAGTCTGATATTTATACGCTTTATCTTATTATTGTAAAGTCCTATATTTTCCCTTATGTATTCCTCCCCTATTGTTATATACGTATACGGATCTCTCATTAAACTCTCGGTAAATTCAGAGCTGTAGCTTGATATATCATTATATGAGATATACAGGGATTTCTCATCTGGATAATATGACCTTAATTTGTTTATTCTGTCATTATAATCGTATTCATCGAAGAAAGTGTTCCATTTATGCTTTATTTCATCGGTTTCAATGTCAGGGTTAATCATTATAATAATTATTATTAATAACTATTTAATAATTATCAATAATGAAAAATATGATGCAGGTAATGCGGATAATTAGTAAAATCCGTAATAATTATTTCACCGATCATAAAATTTTAACAATGCGAACCGGGAATTCCACAAATCCAAGTGAAAATCTATGGGTGAAATAAAGATGGTGGAATTATATAATCAATATGACTTTAAGAATGAAATCTATTTGATATCATCAAATAATAATGAATACAGCGGAACATCAGGCACAAACACGGATCAATACATACAGATCACAAACACCCCGGACGTCTATGAACATATATATTGCATGACAATATTATTCAATATATATGGATATCTTAAGAATATAGATGAAAACTCATTTAATGCAGAACAATTAAAAAAATTCAAACACATAAAGAGAGAAGTAGAATCATTTATTGGTAATTTTGTAGTCCCGGAATTTTCTATTGCTAATTATAATTTAGATGTAAAGAAGTTATTTCATTATTTCAGTAAAATAAAAAATATAACTCGTAACAAATTTGGGAAATCTTTTAAGTATTATATAATTCTATATGCTGTTATACATTTATATGAAAACTATAAAATCATTGATATAGAACCGGAATTAGATACCAGACACCGTGTTGTTTATATTAATATATACCTCGGTAACTGCAACATGAAACGCTGGAAGAAAGCAAACAGGTTACTATCATATACTGCAAAGGACTTGGTTGAAACATTTGGTGATTTTATATTTGATATTTTATCTTTTATAATAACGGACTGTATAGAGGAATAATCAATGCCATTTGAAGAAGTATTAAAGGATCCTGAATTGCTAAGGAAATTTAGGGAGGAAATAAATAAGGGTTAACCCTTTATTTATAAAATTTTAGCTTGCTAAGAAGAGTAAAAGGCTGCTCTAGGGCAATGCCTAACGCTATCATTGATGCGACAAATAATATAATTGAATAAAATGCATTCATTAAAGCCATGATAATGGCAATGCTAAAAGGGATAAAAACTACAATTGCCCATTTTCTATAGGCATCAAGTGTAGCAGGTAACATTTCAGCCTTGTCAAAAACCGGCATAACTACGCCGACGGCAACAAAATAAATTGGTAGTATAACAGATGCAGATTCTGCCAGTGCTGTATAGTCAATCATGCAATTCTAAGATTTTATCTATATCTTTTTTATATTATCATCTATTTTCAATTGGTTTACCTTTTTTGTAATATCAGGATCACTTTTTTTAGGTAGTTTTCTTTTATTATAGACGCTGCAAGTAATTCATACACAGCATCTTTTACAGTATAGTCTATTCTCAATCGACTTACTTTCTTTGTAATGTCAGGGTCATTTCCATCTAAATGCCTTGTTTTTATTATACCGTTCGCCAACTCATAATCTGGGCTAAAAGCTTTCTTTATTATTGAAAATGCCATAAAAATATATCATTATTTAAAATATAAACACTTGTATTTTTTGAAGGTCCCGAGTTATTGGAGAAAGCCGGGAATAAAATAACTCAGGCATTATATGATGGTAAAAATCAGGGGTTAAATAAATTATTTCAGAAACTACCTGAGTATGGAAATACCAATAATATAAACAGGGCAACCAAAACCGGGAAACTACATATATATCATGTTTTATAAGCGTCATGGCAAATGCAAAAACAATTTATATAAACTCACAATTAACCCTTAATGCCGTCGTAGCTCAGCCTGGTAGAGCGCGTGCTTGGTAAGCACGAGGTCGCGGGACCGAATCCCGTCGGCGGCTTATTATAATCTAATTTAAGGCTTCTATATACTTTAACATTCTTAAAAATGTTATCGGGTGTATACTTAAGGAATTTGGAGATGTTGACACCGTATTTATGTACTTTTTCTACGGATTTAAATACTACCGATACTGAAAATAGGCAGGAGCGATATTTTTGTTAACATAGGTCCAATGGCTATAAATCTTCAGTGTTTTGTTCCGCTCCTCCATATCACACAACAGGGTAATTATGCGCAGAAACTCCCCCACCCATTTCAAGGACCTGTGGCCATGCGGTCGAACCCGGAGATCGTGCAATCGTGATATCTATATCCCCCAGAATATGCATGCTTCTCTTATTCTGGAATAGGAGTTATGAGTTTCTCGTCTTTTGAATGTGGAATGTAAACATCCAAATCATTAAATTGCTTATCAGATACAACCTCTAAAATTGTTTTCTTCTCCATCATTTCCTTAGGCACTAAGTTCCCTACAGCAGTGAATTTAAGGTTAGTTAACAAATTCGCTGAACCAATATACTCTTTCATTCCATTGCGGTTTTGGGACAAAATTATTCGTGAGTTTCCTTTAATATTTTTTCGTCGTCCCCGGTCAGTTTTACCTCGCGAACGTGCAGTGTTAAGGGATATTTTCCAAGGAAATCAAGCACCTGAGGCACATCT
>JAJZZE010000018.1 GCA_021797735.1 Thermoplasmata archaeon
ATGCCTCAGGTGCTTGATTTCCTTGGAAAATATCCCTTAACACTGCACGTTCGCGAGGTAAAACTGACCGGGGACGACGAAAAAATATTAAAGGGAACTCACGAATAATTTTGTCCCAAAACCTTTATATATCACTTTCTATAATCTTTGATGCCAGGGATACATTATAAATTCTGGATTTTCCCTGCAATGATAAATCAGGAGAAATTATGCTGTCAACTATTTCTGAATCCTCTCCAATTATACAGTTTCTCATTATAACAGAGTTTTTTATTCTTGTATTATTTTTAACCGTAACGTTTTCCATGAGTATTGAGTTCTCTATTTCAACATTGTCCCCAATACTAACATTATCATAAATTGCCGAATTATCTATTTTAATGTTTTTTTTCATCTGGATGCCATTGCCTATGTAACTTTCATCTATAAAATTACCATCAAATTTTGACATTGTTACAATTATATTTTTGCCCTTTATAAACTCCTCATTATAGTCTTTTCCGTATTTATCTATCATTACCTGGTTGGCTTTTATTAAATCATTTGGCCTGCCCGTATCGAGCCATATTCCCTTACCCAGATAACCATATATATCTATATTTTTTCTTAATAACCTTGGAAATAAATCCCTGGCAAAATCATACGGTATTTCCTTTATATATTTCAGTATTTCCGGCTCAATTACATATATTCCGGTATTGGCCAGGTTTGAAAATTTTTCGCCTGCAGATGGTTTCTCCAGGAATCTTATTATCTTATTATCCTTTAATTCCACAATTCCAAACTGGCTGGGATCCTTTACCTCGGTTAATACTACTGTTATTTTAGAATTATTATTTTTATGAAAATTCAGTATATCCTTTATATTAAAATCAGATAGTATATCACCGCTGCCAACTATAAACGTATCATCCAGGAACTCTGAAATTATCTTTATGCTACCGGCCGTTCCTGCGGGCTCCTTTTCAACGGAGAACAGTATGCTCTGGTCATTATATTTATTTTCTATTATTTTACTTATCAGTGACTCAAATTTATAACCTGTTGTAATAATATTATTTTTTATGCCAGCATTATAAAAAGAATCCAGTAAATATGATATACATGCTTTACCCGCTATGGGGACTATTGGTTTCGGTATTGAATACGTTATAGGCCTGAGTCTTGTTCCCTTACCACCAGCCATTACAACAGCCTTAATAGTCATAAACATAAATAATAAACATGTTAATATTATTTTGGCTTAGTCTGAATTTTAAAACATTCCTCAATAGATATTATAGGGCATTATAATATAGCATTATTCCGGTGTTTTTTTCGCAATTTAATCTACAGCCCGGGTTCCGGAACCTTTTACACGCATAGATTTTGATCCCAGGTTATGATATCACAGATAAGTAAATCTCCCTTTCGGATTAAAGAAAATTTAAATATTTACTTTTACATTAGTGTAAGAATGGATTATGACATACCAGAGCCAAAAACATCTCCGAACAAACCCAAATCAACAAAAAACAAATGGTATGCCATAATTATTATCTTAATAGTATTATTATCATCATTTGCTGCCCTGTCTATTTTTCACCCCTCAAACACAGTTCCCGGTGCTAAAATTGATTCTGCCGCAAATTATATAACAGCAGGCGATACATATAACATAACATTACATACCAATGAACCGTTTAAATATGCGGAAATACACTGGGGTGATAATTCCGAAAGCCTGATAAAATCATCGGGTGATAAAATATTTGCCAGCCATATTTATAATAATCCCGGTATATATTATATACATTACTCCATTAATTTTGGAAATTCGTTTTACAAAAACAATACCTTTATCCCCGTATATGTTACATCATTAAACAATAATAAGACGGCCAGTGGAATAATATATATAAATAACTACTCACGGGCACCAAGTGTGCCAAATTCCAATATTTTCCTGTCAGGTACGGATATTAATCTTTCAGCTTCATATTCCGGTGAACCACAGAATAGCAGTTATCAGGTTATAGCACAGACACTGTTTGTATATAAAAACGGGTCTCTGGTAAAAACATATAATTTACCATATAAATTTAACCCGTCATCCCGGTTATATGTGAACAAAAATAATAGTTTTGCACTGAAAAATTTATCCAGCGGCATGTATACATTAAAACTTGTTACATATTCAGCATCGTTGCTAAATAAATATATAAATGTCAATGTAACAGAATATAATAATGTCACATATAAGAGTGGTAGCCATACTTACGGTAACACATACAATGGCCATGAAATAGAGTATATAAAATATAAAAACTACACGGAAGCTATGGATATAAATAATCATTCTATCTTCTTTGCAGGAGCATCTATTATACATTACAGCAATTCTAATGTTTTCTCAGCTAAGGGTGATAGTTTTGATATTTCAAACGGCTCTAAGATAAGAGTATTAAAAAATACATCTATTGAACTGCCTCTCGGCGGTTCATACGTTCTAAATAACAAATCACATAATGCAAAAAATGAAACAATATTGGAACTGAATAAAACTGATACAATTAACTTTACATCATCGGTCCCTGTAACAACCCTTAACAGCACATATTTTAATTATATCAATACCTCTATACTTTATAATAAGGGCGATTCAATATCTATTAATGGTTCAAAATTTTTAATTTATCCCCATTCAGAATTATTATATGAAAACAATTCAAAAATAAAATATTCAAATTCTACAAATGTAACAATAGCAGTTAGTATTAACGGAGCAATTAATGCAGGAATAACCGGTGATATAAATGCATCAAATGGCATATACAGAACCAATTACTATATGGATATACCCGTATACAGCAATGGAAGCCTTTACATAAATAATAATGTAGAATCAATGACATATAGTTCAACATCACCGTATAATACCCTGAATCCGGAACTTGCATACTCAAAATCCGATTTGCAGATATTGATGAATACAGAGCAGTTCCTGGTATACCATAATAACACATCATACACACCTGAAATTGCGTCATATCTGCCATCCAGTTCCAATGGTGGTATTTCAGGCAACCGTGAAGATTATACATTCCACATTTATAATAAGGCATTTTTCCAAAATGGTAATAAGGTAAATGCGTGGGATGCCGCATATTCAATAGCCGCTGATTTATTACTGGTTAATAAAACACCACAGACTCCAGGATGGCTCCTGGCACAGTATTTGTTGCCGGGCAACTATTATAAAACTAATAATTATACAAATATTGCTAATGCAATAACGGTAAATAATTCAACAGATAATATAACACTGCATTTCAATAGGCCCATGAGCAGGAATCTGGTTTTTAATATATTATCATCTCCCGGTGCATTTATTACTTCAAATTCGTATATAGCAAAATATGGAAATCTTACATGGTCGGAAAAGGGTTTTAGCGAATTTAAAAATGGCACGTATAATCAGTACTCTTTAAATAATGTAATATCCAGCGGTCCATACGAAATCTACTCCTCTGTAAAAAATTCCTCAGTGACATTAATTAAAAATCCGTATTTTGAAGGTAGACCAGGAGATCCAGTTCCAAAAGTAAACATGGTAATGATAACCTATAAAAGCGCCCTATCTGAAATTTATCAGAACTTAAGATTGAATGTAACCCAGATAGCAGAATTCCCATCCATATACGCTCCATATATAAAACAGCTGAGCGATGTAAATTCATATAATAATACCATTAATTATACAGAACTTTATAATTTCAATGCAAATGTAAGCATAAAAGAATTGAATAAGTATTCATATTCAAATATGCCATACAATTTGTTTTCAAATGCCACTGTAAGGGAGGCTTTTTATTATGCCTTTGGCGATAATTACAATTTAACCAAGTCCAGGGACCTATGGAAATCATTTGTAAAAAATGATGGCAGTAAATACGGCATAAAATATGATAATGCTACTAAAGATTATAACTATAAGGGAAATAATATTGTAATACCGATTTTTGTAAACCAGATAAGCAATATGAAAAATATAACAGCGTTTACCACAAATCTTGTACATATTATAAATGGGTCAAGTTATCCCATAATTACTGAAAACTCTGCTTTCATGGCAGATAACGAACAATACGGATCAAATCCGATGCCCATATACAATATGTTAATAAATAGCAATATGAATAAAACACAGTATTATACATATCTGGGATCAACATTAAACTACACGCACCTGTATAACAATGGGTTTAGCACATATAATTTTAATATAACAGATAGGAACCAGTCAATTTACATGAAATATCTGGAACAAAATATAACGGAACTTAATGAAAAATACAATAGCACCAATCTAAATAATACAGTAAAAGATCTTAATAAACTACACCTGTACATAAACTCAGGAAGCAATAAGTTTATGTTTTCCTATAACAAACACATAAAACTGAATAATGCCATAACAGAAGAAAGTATAGTAATGTTTAATTTAATAAATTAATTATTTATTATCATAAAGAAAGCATGCCACAGAATGATTTTTTATTACTTCATGATCTTCGGGTATCTTTTTTCTGCATATTGCCATGGCAAATTTACACAGATCATAATAACTGCATCCGTTTTCCATAGAACTATCAGGGTTATCATTATTTTTTAATATATATTTAGAATAGGGATGTAACGGGTTTTTAATAAACTCTTCCACTGAACATTCTTCAACGGTATTACTATCATATAAAATTTTGATATCATCAAATAATTTATAATAAGATTTTATAACATTGCTATTATATGCAGTACATATATAGGCAAAATTAAATATTTTGTGAATTCTATACATATTGTTCATAAATTTTTTTGCCTCATCTGTTATGCCCGGGTTATCAAGAATTAAAATATCAGCACTGGAAAAAATCATTATAACAAGTAATATTTCCTTTAATATCGGTTTTTCAATTTCCTCAGGTTTTTTGTTTAATATATAAATCCCATCATTTACATCTAAAAACTTTAGATACTCTATTATATGTTTGTTTATTTCATTTTTTAACAGTTCTTCATTCCCCTTCCTTTTTAATTTAACATCGATAAAGTTCAGTTCATCTTCCCCAATATTTTTATTATTGCCGCGCCTGTTAACCCCCGATACATTATTTTTTGTTTTATATTTATAATAATCCCTTAAGTTCACGATATCCGCAAGGTTGACCCCGGCTTTCTGGTATAATAGCACACCCATAAGTTTTTCATTTAAGTTTTCACCGGTTTTTAAAATTTTATCAAGATCATCAAGGATATTTGGCACACCATATTCAGTTGCCCAGTATATGAGAAAATTATCCTTATTATCGGAGTTACTGTAGTTTTTTATTAGATATTCAATATCATCATGGCTTATCATCTCCCTTCTTATTATCGAATTTAGCATTCTTATTCTTGTATTATAGGTTAAAAAATCAAGAATCTGATCGGATACTGTTAATGATTCATCAAATATATCCATAGCATTTTCCGGGATAACAAATACATTACGCATAATATCTGATAAAATTAACATATTTTTATTCCTTATATTGAACCTCTTTATTTTTTTTAGAATCTGTATAATATCTGTATTATCGTAGAAAATATCACCAGAATAGCAATTCTTATTAAGGATTTTAAGCATAAAAATTGATAAAAACTCCGATATATTTTTATGATTTGAAAATATTAAAAGGCTTTTATCAGGATTTATTTTTATATTTAAATTGTTAACTACCGGATTATCCGTTTTTAATGAAAAATTATCTGTTTTAAATCTAAAATCATCATCATTTTTTATCATTTAAAATCACCTTTATTTTATAACTCAGTATAGATGTGAATAATATAAACACAATGATAAAAATAAGTGGGAAAATTACAATCCACCAGTCACCAAACGATATGTATTCTGAAACATTTCCATTAACATTTATGATATTGCCTAAATCAACAATAAATGGGTTACTGTAGTAAAATCCTAAGAATGTTATTATTGTTATAAGCCCAAACATACTTCCCATATCAGATATTATATACGGTATAATCTGCGTAAAGGCATATTTTATCTCCTTACGATTTGTTTTGCATGACCTGTTTATATAAAATGGGAACCATGCTATGTATATTGCAATTATTATGCCATATATGGATGGCCTTACAACAAAAAGTATGAGCAGTGCCATAATTATATACGGTATATCAAAAAAAACCTTATTTATATACAGCACCGAACTCCTGTAAATTTTGCTTTTTGATATTACCGCAATATAACCCAGAGTAAAACCGGTTACAATAGACAGTGTAAGTGATGCTAGAAGTATCGTAAAATCTATTTTTAATGCCGCAAGCATAGCCGGAAATATTTCAATCCCATAGTATGTTGTACCCATATACAGGTGCCATGATTTTATTGATGGAGCAACCGGGATTAAATCGTTTTTAAACCTGAAAACAAGTATGCTATTAATATTTGTAACGCCGAGATATTCCGGGTATATTATATCAAGTATGAAACCTGAGAAATATAAAATTATTATAATAATACTGAATAATGATAATTTATTTTTAATAAGCAATTTAATGTAATACATATTTTTTACCCCTCATAGCCAGGTCAATAATAAAATCAAATATAAGAATAATCACTATTAATATAAAAATACCATATATCGCACCCATAAGGCCACCATTATAATTTAAAAATGAATATACTACAAACTCACCAATGTTCATATACGAATATATATAGCTTATTATTATCATACCTCCAATAAAAAGTATGAATACCGGCTTCATCTCCCTGATAATTGTTGAGTCTATGTTTCTTTTTATATGCTTTATATAATCATTTCCATACAAACCCCTTATAAATGCAATTTTGAGGTAATCTTTATTATACTCAATCGAGGTTAACCTGCTTATATATATGCACAGATAGATTGTTGATGGTATTATAAGGGCTATGAATGGTAGAATAAATCCTCTCACATAATATATTAACACGGTATAATTACCATTTATTATGCTATCAAGCATTATTATATTGGTTGGTTTTGTTATAAAAATTCCATTGCCAGCATAGCCGATCCATGGATAACCTGTTGCAAATCTATTAGGTATTATGTATCTAAGTGGGAATATTCCAAGCAAACCACTGAAAATGGTTAATAAAATTAAACCTGTGATAAGATATAATATAAGAAACGGGAATACGTTTACATTAATATTATTTGTATTACTGTATTTTGTGCCTATAAACACACCAACCTTATAAGATATGGCCAGCGATGCGAGAAAGCTTATGAGTAAAAATTCCAGTGTTTCAGGAAGTAACATACCAACTATACCCAGTGTATTTCCAGTGTAAATTTTGATGTTTACACTTCCCATATTTCCAGTGATAAGGTCAAACAGAAAATAGAAATATTGAATGAAAACCGGATCTTTTAATCCCAGCCCATTATATGCACCGGCGCCGTAATTGCTTATAATAATATTTTCTGGTATGAATTTTATTAGAATAAAAAGCAGAACCGTTATACTGATAAATATACCAGCATATTTTGTTATTATTTTTGGAACACCATTAAACATTATAAGAACTTAATATAATATTTAAATTTAAATTTTTTTGTCAGACAGTTTTTAAATCACATCATTAAAGTAATATATTTGTAAAAAATGTCATAAGTACATCATCTACATATTTTCCATTTATCATAAACTGGTTTTTTCTGACGCCCTCATACTGAAACCCAAGTTTTCTATACATTTTTATTGCATTAACATTTACTGAAAATACTTCGAGATTTACCTTAAGTATACCCTGATCCCTGCACCAGATTAATGCTTCCTTAATCATATTTGTGCCTATTTTATTATTTCTGTAATTACTTTTTACTGCTATGCCCAGATTTGCTGTGTGTCTATTTTTTTTATACATGCCTCTCTGAATTGTTAAAACCCCAACTATATCATAACTGATCTCACAGACCAGTGTAAGGTCTTCCGTATCTTTCAATCTTTCCCGCTCCCCACGTTCCGTTAACAGGTAATATTCACTTACAAGGTATATTTTTTCATTCATTACACTCTGCATGCAGTTTATAATGCCCCTGGCATCTGCAGGCACTGCCTTCCTTATTTTATATTTTTTATCTATTTTTTTCCCCAGAAATATGTCCCTAAATTTATTTTGCATATCAATCATTTCAAATATTAATTTTCAAGTATGTTTTTTAATTCCTTATATATGTTTTCAAGGCCTTCATACATCTTTTTACCCGAAGCAAGTATACTATCTTTATTTGTCATAAAATTTGATGTTAATATTGCACCTTCCCTGGATGCCTCTATTATCTCCTCATGCTCAAGGATCCGCAATGAATACCTGATTTTGTGCTCGGGAATCCCGGTTTGCTGGGACATTTTAATTATTCCCATGGGCTGTTCCTTGAGTAACGTTTTTATAATTATTATGTGCCTTTCCAGCGTTTCTATATCCTCATTTACTTCCTTGAATATTGAATATTCATTCATGATAATATATATCAATGGATTATTTATTATTTTTTAATGTACACTTTACTGTAATAAACCCAATCAGTTTTTATCTCCATCATATATTATCTCACCATCTTCCTCTATAACAAATCTGGCTGTGGTGTTAAGTATGTCCCTTAATTTCTGTATCCTTTCAAGTATATATTCATCATATTTTTCCGGATTATTTGAATTTTCTTTTATTTTTATGGTATTGTTTAAAAGCGCTACCTGCAGCTTTACCTCAAATTTTTTTCTCTCGTCGAATGAATTTATATCAAAAACTTTTACCATTCATACCACATTACTTTATTATTTTATTAATCTTTTTATTTACTGCAACAGTCACTGGAATGTGTAGTGTCATATAATTATAAATTTATCTCCCGCTGGAGTTTTTATGGATAGAAGCATATAGCACAGGTTTATTACTCAACGGCAGAAAAATACCATATAAAACTGGTAAAACATGGTATAGCATAAAGGTTTTAATTTTTTTCATGTACACAGTATTTGCCAGTTGCTATCCGTTTCTGGAATGCAGGGAATACAGAAAATTATAAACATTTTACCGGTATTGTGGCATACCAGCTGCTAAAATACGTTGATTTTTCTGGATTCAATTAAATATGCGATTATAAAAAGTTATCTTTTAGTATGCAATCGCTGTAATATGTTCAATTTAAAGAAAATTAGTGACTATGAATACGAGCTGCCCAAAACAGGTAATATGCGGGTTCCAGGCAAAATTTATATCAATGAAAAACTTTTAAGTACCTTCAGTGACGATGAGCCATTAAAACAGGTTTCAAATGTAGCATCATTGCCAGGCATAGTAAAAAATTCAATAGCAATGCCTGATATACACCTGGGTTATGGTTTCCCAATAGGCGGCGTTGCTGCATTTGATTACGATAATGGTATAATATCTCCGGGCGGTGTTGGTTATGATATAAACTGCGGTGTAACATTAATAAAAACATCATTTACTTACAGTGATATAAAGGATAAAATAAGGGATTTAATTGATGAAATATATAAAAAAGTGCCATCCGGCATTGATATTAAGGGTGGTTTTCAAATAAACAGCGATAACCTGAATGACATATTATCATCAGGAATAGACTGGGCATATAACAGGGGGTATGCAATAGAGGACGATAAAATCAGGACAGAGGAAAATGGAAAACTGGAATGCGATTACTCCAATGTTAGTGAAAAGGCAATGAAAAGGGGAATAAATGAGGTTGGTACACTGGGTGCCGGCAACCATTTTCTTGAAATACAGAGGGTGGATAAAATCTATGATAGTGAAATAGCAAAAAAATTTGGAATAGATAATAACGGCCAGATAATGATAATGATACATACAGGTTCAAGGGGCCTGGGGCATCAGGTTGCAACGGATTTTATGAATATACTGAATGAATCCGATGATAGCGTTAAAAATGGGAATGATAAGCAGTTAATATCCACATATATAGGAAGCAGGAATGGTAATAACTATATAAATGCAATGAATGCTGCAGCCAATTTTGGTTTTAATAACAGACAGATAATTGTGTATAGGATAAGAAATGCCTTTGAAAACATCTTTAATAGGGATTTTGAATCCATGGATATTAAAATAGTTTACAGTTTAGCACACAATATGGCAAAAACCGAAGATCACATCGTTGATGGCAAAAAAATGAAATTAATTGTTCACAGGAAAGGTGCCACAAGGGCATTTCCGAAGAATCATATTGATGGATATTTTCATGATACAGGTCATCCAGTTATAATACCCGGTTCAATGGGTACGGCATCATATGTTCTTGCCGGAACAGAAAACAACATTAACAATACATTTGGCAGTTCATGCCATGGTTCTGGCAGGGTTTTAAGCAGGAAGAAATCAAATGAATATTTCCAGAGCAATGAGGTTTTAAATAAATTAACAGGCAAAAATATATATTTACGGGCAACTACAAAAAAGGTAATAACGGAGGAATCACCGGACAGCTATAAGGATATAGATGAGGTAATAAACGTTGTTAACGGTGCAGATATAGCAAAACCTGTTGTAAGGATGGTACCATTAGGCGTTATGAAAGGTTAAATTATTGGTTAAATTATTTAAATATAATAATATGGGTAAATTTAAAGAAAATATTTATATTACTCAATTCATTTAACCGTTATAAGTGAAATTATGAAAAGAACATTGCTTGTATTTATAGTAACTATGATCATGATAATCAGTTCAATGGCTATTGCAACTGCCAGTATAGATGGGAATTCTAATGGCATGCCTGCAAATAATTCAAATGGTGTACATAACACACCTTCCAGTTCTCAGTCAGCCAATAAAAATGTTAGCGTAACTGACTCACATATAAATTTATACTGGAAAAATATGATATCAAATGATTATGCAGTCAACACATCAGTAAATAATACAGTATTTGTAGCTCCCTATACAAATGTATCATTTAATGCTTCCAGTGCATTTTATGACTCAAATTCATCAATAACATATAAGGTTGCAGATTATAAGTGGTATAGCAGCGGCATCAAAATTTATAAGGACACTAACTATAACGCATCGATAAATTTCTCAAAATATACAGGCAAAGAGGCAAATATAAGTGTCAATGCAACCGCATCAAATAGTTATGACAATACAACATTCCATGTTTATATTATAAGTCCATCGGCTACGCCAGTAATAAATACCACCGTTGAACAGAATTCAAAAATAATAAATGAAACAAATGGTAAATATAATGTTGGCCAGGGTCAATTTACATGTGTTTATGGTTACAATTCATCATTAAAGGTATACAATACAGGTTATAGTGTGCCACTGGTATTAAACTGGACTGTAAATAATTCTACATACATAGGTCCAAATTTAACATACACATTCCAGAAACCGTTTACAAATGTTACAGTATACCTCAATGTAACCGGGGTCACAGGTAACAGTACAGCAAATACAAACTCTACAAAATTAACATTTCATATAAATGATACAACACCACCTGTTCCGGTGCTTACATTAACAAATTCAACCGGTGTAACGGTAAAAAATCCTATGGTTGGGTCTCCAGCAGTATTCTCCGCAAATGGGTCATATGATAAATATTATTCTCACAATGTAAAATATAAATGGTCTGTAATGTACTCCAACGGTACAAAAATGAATCAGTCAATAAATACATATGAACTCACCAAGGGCAATTTATCAGGCAACAATATAACATTAAAAATATACACATATAAATCAGTTCTTTTATCATTAAAGGTTACAAATCCAGCAAATATATCAGCTTACTTAAATAAAACATATAATCCTACAGTCACAACCCCAAGGCTTGTGGTAAACAATATTTATATACCAGGCAATCTTTCTGATGGAATAAAATCCACCATTCATTTAAACGTTTCAAATGATGGGACTGTAACAGCAAATTCCTATAAATTATACGTTATAATTGATGGCAAAACATATTCCCAATCATACACAACACCTATAGACCCATCAGCACATAAGAATTTATCATTTACATTTACTCCCGGTGTAACTGGAAAGTATACAGTAACTGCAAAAGCATTTAGTTCAAATGAGCCCTCATCATTTGTTACATCCAGCCAGCATACAGCATCCGTAACAATAAACAGGTATCCGTATGAAATACCAATAATAATAGGTGCTGTTGTTGCAGCCATAATAGTAATAGGTGTTGTATACTTTGAGGCATCAAAACGCAAGTCACTACACCCGAAACAGAGAAAAGTTGCCACTAAACCCGAGACCAAAAGTGTGGATAATACAGAACAGAAAAAAATAGAGAGTAATAAGGATAAGGGAGCTAATCTGGATAAAAGTAAACGTAATAAACACAATAAAAAGCAACAGTAAATAAAATTTATATTACATTTTTATTATTTATCTGTGCTATCATTTTAACCTTTTTATATAAATCCTGGAATTGCGGTATTGTCAACTGCTGTGCTGAATCACTTAAAGCGTTTTCTGGTTCTGGGTGTACCTCAATCATTAAACCATCCGATCCTGCAGCTGTACCCGCCATGGCCAGAGGTTCAACATATCTGTTTACACCTGCCGGGTGACTTGGGTCTATAATTACGGGGTATTCAGTTTTTTCATGCAAAACTGGAACAGCCGAAACATCTAAGGTAAATCTTGTAGTTGTTTCAAATGTTCTTATTCCCCTTTCCACTAAAATAATTTTATTGTTTCCATTCATTGATAAATATTTTGTTGCACTTATTAATTCACCTATTGTATTCCCAAAACCTCTTTTTAATACTATGGGTTTATCGTATTTACTTACGGCCTTTAGCAGTGAAAAATTCTGTGAATTTCTTGAACCTATTTGTATTATATCCGCATATTCTTCCACAAGTGGCAATGTTTCTGTATCCATTACCTCTGTTATTATTGCCATTCCAGTTTCTTCCCTTGCTTTTACCAGTAATTTTAATCCTTCTTCTCCAAGGCCCTGGAATGAATCTGGGCATGTTCTGGGTTTGTATGCTCCGCCTCTCAGAACATTAACTCCTATCTTCTTTAGGCTCTTCGCAACGCCCACTATCTGCTCTCTGTCTTCAACAGAGCATGGTCCTGCTATAACCATGAAATTTTCCTTGTTCAGCGACAGTTCATCATTTATTTTTATATCTATCATTTTTAATCATCCTTTAATTTATTTATATTTTCGCCGGAAAGCAGTGCTGTTCCTATCAGGAGGCCATCATACTTTTTCAGGTTTAATGTTTTTGCATTATCTACTGATATTCCACTCTCCAGTATTAATGGTGAACCAAATGACCTCAGTTCATCATAGATTTCCCCTGACTCATCTTCCATTTTCAGTGTTTTTAGATTTCTCCTGTTGTATCCTATCAGTACATTTTCATCATTATATATATTTTCTATTCTGTTTTTATCATGTACCTCTACCAGAGCCTCCATGCCTAAAGATTTCCCATATTTTACCAGTTCCCTTATTTTGCTATATTCAAGGAAATCTGCTATTAAGAGATATACATCCCCTCCTATCATATATGATGATTTTATCATATCCATATTAGATATGAAATCTTTTATCAGTATTGGCTTGTTATAGCATTGCACGGATACGGCGTCTAATGGGTTTCCATTGAAATATTGTGGCTCTGTTAAAATACTGATTCCAGCTATGTTATTCCTTATCAAATTAAAGTATTTAAGTATATCATTATTTACAATATTGTTGAAACCAGATGGTGATTTTTTTTTGTATTCCGCTATTATGCCAGGAAAATCTTTATAGTCTTTTAATGAAGCTTTAAGGCTTAAAACACTGCGTTCCCGCATATTATTAAGTATAAGTTTTCTCTTACTGTTATTATTATAGATGTTATCAACTATCATAGGGCATCAACAAAATTTTTCAGTAATAATTCTCCGTATTGAGAATAATAACTTTCTGGATGAAACTGTACACCAAAAATATTATTATTTTTTGAATGGAATCCCATTATACTTTTATCGGTTAATGAATAGGCATCCACAATAATGTTGCTATTTTCTGTTATAACCAGTGAATGGTATCTTGTTGCTATGAATTCCCCGGGTATGCCTCTATATAATAATGAATCGTTATGAATGATTTTATCGGTTTGCCCGTGCATCAATTTTTTCGCTATTTCAATTTTTGATCCAAGATAGTAACCTAAAATCTGATTGCCAAAACATATGCCTAAAAATTTTTTATCTATATTATCACCTATAAATTCAAATAAATTTCCACGGTCATCTGCATTCTCCGGATTTCCCGGACCTGGAGATATTATATACCCATCATACTTATTATTAATATCCTTTAATTTATTATTTTCAGCTATGTCTACTGTTATTCCAATAGAACTTACATACTGGTATATATTATAAACAAAAGAATCATAATTATCAATAATCAATAATCTTTTCATATAAATCACCCGTAACACTCAATACCTTTGAGTACATTTCATTTACCTCATTTTCTGGTATAGAATCCTTGACTATTCCAGCACCGGCCTGGGTATAATTTTCATTTCCATTTCTGTACAGTGACCTTATCAACAGTGCCATATCAATATAATCCCTGCTTATTACTCCAAGTGATCCTGCATATGCACCTCTCGGCAAATCCTCGTTTTCATCTATCAGTGTAATAGCCTTTTTCTTTGGTGCCCCACTTACTGTGCCTGCAGGAAACACTGCCTTAAATATATTCCCTGTATTATTATCCCTTAAAACTCCAGTGACATTGCTTACCATATGCTGTACAGTTGAAAATTTCTGGACCTCCATGGATTTTGTTACCCTTACAGTTCCCGGAATACATATTTTGCCAATATCGTTTCTTGCCAGATCAACCAGCATCCTGTGTTCCAGCAATTCTTTTTCATCATTTTTCAATTCGTTTTCCAGTTTTTTGTCCTCACTTTCTGTTTTACCGATCTTTCTTGTTCCTGCTATGGGGTCTATCGATATACTATTACCATTCACCGTGAATAAATTTTCAGGGGAACTGCCTATTATTTCATAATCGTCAAATTTATAATAGTAAACGTACAGGGATTTATCATAGAATATAAATTTCTTCAGTAGATTAATTACATCATAATCATCCAGGTCAAATCTTTTTGAAATAACTATCTGCAATAAATCCCCCCTTTTTATTCTATCTATCAGGATACCTATTTTTTTAGATAATTTATCATCTACTATACCTTCATTTTTTATGTTTAATTTTTTATTATCCCTCTTTATTTTTGATGTGTAAATTTTATCCGGAATTATATATGACAGTTCTGGCCATGATGATCTTTTTATTTTAACGTCTGGATATATATCATCAATAAAATCATATGATAAATACAGTGGAATTAATTTATTATCAAGTTTTAGTTTATTTAAATGTTCTACTGCATTATTATAAATATTTACTGCCTTTTTATCTGATACAAACAGGTATTCATCTCCATCTATCCTCTTCTCATCAAATTTACAGAAATATGCAAAATTTTTATCCTTAAAATCATTTATACTGTTTAATAGCATTGTAGTCACCTGCATTTTTAAAGAAAAGATCTATCTTTTCCAGCGATTTCTTACCCACATACTCTTCCAGTGAACTGCTTACATCTATCAGTTCCGGTTCCATGGCCAGTACATTTTTCACATTATCCGGCGAGATTTTCCCGGCGAGGCCTATATGATACTTGTTTATTCCATTAATTATATCGCCATCCTTATAGATGCCATTTTTATCCTCTAACAGTATATAATCAGACCCTGCTTCCATATATTCATTTATTTTCTTTCTATAATCCTCATTATCAATATTTATTACAGATATTACATTTTTATTCAATTTATTTTTGATATAATCAATATCATTTTTATTATGTGGAAAATGTAACTGTACATAATCTTCATTCAGTTCATTATCAGGAAATTTAGTATATACCCCAACAACCTTTGTTTCAGGGCTTTTGTTTTTTATTTCCACTATTAAATCCTCTGTACCATGTCTTTTAACAGTATAATCAAGTATTACGCCTATAAAATCAGCACCCTTTTTAATGGAATACATGGCATCATCAATATTTGTTATCCCACATATTTTAATTTTCATAATTAAAAACCTCCCTGAGTTTCGGTATAACTCCCTTATTATCTATATGTTCTATTATCATATTATATGCTGTTAAAATATCATTTGAAAGCCCATTTAGAATTAAGGCGGGTGCAGCATTTATTGCAATGAATTCTTCAGTTTTTTTATTAATGCCCTTTAATCCATCAAGTGTCATTTCAAAACTTCTTACCGGATCCTCTGTTGCTATATCATTTAAATTAATTTTATCATCTATTATATTATGCGGGTCTATGGTATATTTATGGATTTTCTTATCAACAAAATATATGGAATTCTCTGAAAATGGCGATATTTCATCCATGCCATCCTCAGAAGTTATTATAAATCCTTTCTTATTCTCCCTCAGTATCACCTCTGAATACAATTTTGCAATTTCATCACTGAATGAACCCAAAACAACATTACCGGGATTTAACGGGTTGGTTAATGGCCCTAAAATATTGAATACAGTTCTGGAATTTATTTTTTTTCTTGCATCTGCAAATTTTTTAAAATTATCATTATACTGTGGTGCTAAAAGATACACATAATTTTTTTTATCCAGATCATGTTTTATTTCATCGCAGGCCATATTAAAATTATAATTTAGGTATTTCATAAAATCTGCACTGCCATGTTTTCCTGTTATGCCAAAATTGCCATGTTTTGCTATCTTTATCCCCATGGATGATAATAATATACTTGATGCAGTGCTTACATTTATTGTATTCTTTTTATCCCCACCGGTACCGACTATATCTGTTAGATTGCTATATCTGAATTTTATTTTCGAGTTTTCTCTTAATGCTTCTGCAAAACCCGTTATTTCTTCCGGTGTTTCTCCTCTGGAATGTAGCTCCGTCAGAAATAAAATCTTATAATCATCTGGCATATCCATTATTTTTATCATTGCATTTTTTGCATCTTCCCTTGACATATTATCATATACAAATTCCAGGTCACGCATCAAGAACACCCCTCATTTTATCTATATATTCCAGAAATCCATTTTCATCATCTTTTTCAAGCATTTTTTCAAGATACGTACCTATTGCAACCCCGGAACCTCCATTTCTCATCAATGATTTTATATCTTCCTCTGTTTTTATTCCAAAACCATATGTTATTTCCCTGCCGGGCAGCAATGAATTTATTCTCTCCGTTGTATAATCCAGTTCGTATGGTATATCTATTCCCGTTGATGGCTGCAATCCGTAATAAATCCATGAATCCGTTAATTCTGATATACCGGTTATAATTTTATCCGGTGTGGCAGGTGAAAAAAATGGTATATATTCAAAACCATTTTTATTTAAATAATCTATAGTATCTTTAGCCTCAGAATAATAATCTATAATTAAATCCGGTATTATAATTCCAGAGAAATTTCTTGCCTGTAAATAATCTATAAATTCACTGAATCTTGGTTTTATATCCGAATAATATGATAGTGAATACATTTTTATTCCGTTTTTATGGAAATATGAAAAGAATTCATCGTATAAATCATCCCTGAAGTTTTTATTTCCTATTTTGTGTGTTTCCCTTATTACAGGACCATCGTATCTCGGATTATCTGATGGGAATCCAAATTCCAGATAGTTTATTTTATTTACGGGTATTACTTTTAAAAATTTCATTAAAGTCTCATTATCAGGATATCCCAGGGTAAAATATGGAATTAAATTTTTCATGGCTTATCACCGAAAATTGACATATCCAGTAAACCATGGCCGCTTACATTTACCACTATTGTTTTTTTATCGTTTTTATGTTCTTTAACATATTTTAACATTGTTGCAATTGCATGGCCTGATTCAGGTGCCGCAATTATACCCTGGGTATTTGCAAATATTCTCAGTGCCTCCGTAACCTCAGCCTGTGTTACCTCGTCGCTTTTTATCCTTCCCTTATTTATCAGCAATGATAGGGATGGAGAGGCACCATGGTATCTCAGGCCACCGGCATATATTGTTGGTGGTACGAAATCTGCACCAAGTGAGTACATTCTCATTTCAGGTAAAACACCGGCGGTATCCATTAAATCATACTTATATTCACCCTTTGAAAATTTGGGCACTTCATCCGCTGTTGTAGCTATTATTTCAGTATCTGGATTATCAGGAATAAATGGGAATGTAAATCCACCAAAGTTACTGCCACCACCAACACAGCCTATCAGAACATCGGCATGCTCACCTAACAGTTCTAGCTGCTTTTTGGCTTCCTGGCCTATCACACTCTGATGTGTTAATGCAACATTCATTACACTTGCAACCATGTATCTATAATCATGGTCCAGTGCGTATTCAATAGCCTCGCTTATGCCTATACCAAGAGTTCCGGGAGTATCCGGATGCTCCTTCAATACCCTCCTGCCGTATTCGGTTAAATTTGATGGACTTGGAACAACATTGCCATTATATAAATTCATGACGGTTTTCCTTAATGGTTTCTGTTCAAAACTTATTCTTACCATAAATATCTGTGCTGGCAATTTATATAATGATGCGGCCAGGGCAGTTGCCGATCCCCACTGTCCGGCACCAGTCTCTGTTGTTACACCATTGACACCCTCATTTCTGGCATAATATGCCTGCGGAATGGCAGTATTTATCTTATGTGAACCTGTGGCAGTTGCACCCTCATATTTATAGAATATTTTACCATTATAGTTCAAAAATTTTTCAAGGTTTTTTGCCCTTATTAATGGAGTTGGCCTGCCTATCTGTTTATACTGTTCGATTACCTCATCCGGTATTTTTTCATATCTCCTGAATGTAAATTCCTGTTTTAAAATCTCCCTGGGCAGTATTTTATTTAATAAATTTATTGATGAAAATTCACTTTTAGAATCCTTAGGTGGTGCTAAAGGTTCTGGCAAATCAGGCACGACATTGTACCAGTTCTCTGGCATTATATCCTTATTTATTGATGAAATCATAATGCACATATTAATACACAATATATAAGCATTACTGATTATTATTTATGTATAATTATATATTGATAAAATATAACACATAAACGATATTTATATATCCTGAATACTGGGCGTTATGGATAACTAACATCCCCTCATATATCTTATATCAGGCAAAGTTATTATAAATCCCAGTTATAAGTGTAACTATGAAGGGTAATGGATTTACTCAAATTATTTATTTATGCCAGAGGATCTACCATGCGTGATAATGAGGGCATACCATAGAAAATCCATATGCAGAAAGAAATGTTTCTCCTACTAAAAGAGACTGGTTTCTCCAGTGAGAGAGAATATAATTTTATATCACATTATTCTGGCCTTTTTTCACGTGACCTGGACAGTGACCTCATAAAACTGGTTATATCCAGCGGGGCGAATGACAACGATGGTTACGTTCTTACTCCAGCTGGGTTCAGGGATGCTCAAATTCTTTGGAATGAGCTAGACCAGACACATAAAATGGCTTTATTAATGGTCAAAGAAAAATATAACAGATTGACCCCGGACAACCTATTAGACTAATGTATACGGTAAATATAAAAAATATACTGTAAAGTCTACTATAATCTCAGAGAATCTCTACAATTATTTTGATGGTTTTGCAACTGAAAATGATGTCACAATAGACGATTTAGATAGTGCATTCAACAGAATCAGGCATAATGCAAATGAAGGTTGCTGATTCCACTGAAGAATGAATTAAAAGACCGGGATGATGTGGAGGCTTTAACTTCGGAGGATAACATTTGGAATACAGGAAAAAGAAAGTTCAAACTAAAATCCAGAGAGAACTTCACCCAGCATTGAAGGAGATGGCGATGTAAAAATATATTATATATAATTATAATATAGCTCTATGGAACCGGAAATATTTATAAATTTCAAGCATTATGAAAATGCAGTGGGCAATAACTGTGAAAAATTATTAAATGATTTCAGCAATTTAAAAGATAATAATATATATTACTGTCTATCATACATAGATTTGAGGTTAAACTCTAAATTTAATAATCTTAAAATATTCTCCCAATCCGTTGATGTAAATGATTACGGTGCCTTTACAGGATCAGTTTCTATGGAGTCTTTAATGAGTATAGGTATACACGGATCATTACTGAATCATTCAGAAAACAGAATAAATGAAGAAAACATAATAAGGATACTGGAAAAATCGAAAAATAACAATTTTACCATTGTTTTATGCGCAGAAAATATTGAGGAAATAAAAAAATATTCAAAATTTGAACCGGATTATATAGCATACGAGCCACCGGAACTAATAGGCGGTAACATTTCCGTATCAAATGCAAAACCAGAAATAATAGAAGAAGCAGGCAAAATATGTAAAAATAGAACAAAATTACTTGTTGGTGCTGGAGTAAAAACAAAGGAGGATATTGACAGGTCAATGGATTTAGGTGCACATGGTGTTTTAATTGCATCAGGAATTATCAGAGACCCGAAACCAATAAATAAGTTAATCTCATTAACCCATACAAGGTAAATCTATGGTTAATCCAAAAAAGCAAGAAGAACCTATATTTGAAGAGCCAAAATTCGATAAACGCGAATATTTATCTTATGAAAGGGAAAGGGCAAAAGCCATAATACTTGTTTTTATAACAGGGGCACTGGTTGGTTTATTTTCAGGTTATCTCGAAATATTTGGTTACTGGTATCTGGCAATATTGCTTATTATAGCAGTAATATATTTTTTAAGAAGGCTCATAATGCTATTCAAAATAGCAATGCCCAAGAGAACGACACACAAATTTTTGATTTATGGTGAACTGGTTATTGCATGGTTTGTATTCTGGATAATTGCATTAAATCCACCATTACACGTTGCATCCGGTCCTGAGGTGATAGATTTATCGGTTTATCATAGCAGTGGCTGGAAGATTGTTACAGCAACAAGTGGGCATTATAACATACCACTAAGTAGTAATGGTACTGATCAAATGCGTTATTATACAGAATACAAATACAATATAACGGGAATACACATAACTGAAAACGGTGGGACTTTATCGTATCATTATAACAGAAACAGTGGATATGTATATTTCAACGTTACCAATTTACATGCTGATAGTTCAAAAACACTTACAGTAACGGAGAATTCAACACATGTGACAACAACAAAAACGTTTACATTATACTCATAATAAATAATACAAACACCTTTATAAATTTAAAATAAATTTCATTCTTAAACAAAAGAGAAAAATACATTAATTAATTTGTAATGCAATGTCAAGCAGGTGTGGTGTAGCCTGGTAGCACGGAAGCCTTCCAAGCTTTCGACCCGGGTCCAAATCCCGGCACCTGCATTATTATAAAAGTTCAATGCAAATATCTGCTAAAGTTTTTCTGCATTGCTTTTATTTATGTGCTCACAACCCTGTTTTATAATATAAAAATAATATTATATAATTTTAAGGCACTCCGAATATGATGCATATTTTTGATTTTCACGCTTTTCTGTGCCTTCCAATGAGGATAATGTGGAATTAAAGATTGGTTATGGAATAATTTAATTACTGTACATACATAAAAAATATACAGTAATGAATATTATTAATATATGAATATATATTTAATAACGAAAAGTATATATTGGTAATAGAGTTTATTTTTTTATGGAACCATTTTATTTTAGAAGCTATGATAAAATTATAGCAACGGCAAACAATGTTAATGAATTGTTAGACGCAATGGAAAAATTGTCCAGCAGCAACCCTGAAAGCTTAAAATATCATGTTGCGAATAAGGATATATACAACTGGTTAAATTACATAAATGAGAAAAAATTGGCAACAAAACTTAGAAATACAAAGGACCCAAAAAAAGCCATAGCATCAATAAAAAATTATTTAAATCCAAAACCAAAAAAACAGTTATAACTGTAAATACGAATATCCCTCGGCCTGTTTTTTAACGATTTCCTCCACACCGGCATTAACAAAACCTATTCCAATAGATGTATCCACATCATCCTTCGATAATTTCATCCCCCTCAACGTATTTACACACGCATTCATTTTTACGCCGGAATTTATAAGCTCCTTAATTATATCCCCATACCCGGAATTTTTTAATAAAGCCTTTACAGCAGATCTTGTAAATACAACATCTATTTCGGCATCGGGCATTGCATTCTTTAAATTTTTTATCTGTTTTAAAATTATTTCCATCATTTTTATATCGTTTCCATTTGCTATTACCCTGTACATCCTTAATAATCATTTTAAAATATATCTATTTAACTTTTATATGGCATAAAAATAAATTAATATAACTGTTAAATATTGCATATAAAATGGATAATATTACTATTAAAATTAAAAAAGGAGGAAAATTCAATGACATTGTTCCTGAAAAGCTTAAGGATAGAATAATAGCAGCAAAGATGAATGATAAATTATACGATCTATTTGATACGGCACCGGAAAATAATGATGCTGAACTTATAGATATACATTCAGTAGATGGTGAAAAAATTTTATTGCACAGTGCAGCACATTTACTTGCCAATGCAATTACGGACATATATAAGGATGCCCTGCCAAATACAAGTAATGAGGGAGAGGATACATTTTATTATGATTTTAAAATGGATCCGATATCCATTGAGGATTTTCCATTAATAGAAAAAAGAATGGAAGAAATTGTAAAAAGTAATGTAAAAATAGAAAAATCAATCCTGAACAAAAGTGAGATCCTGGAAATATTTAAAAATAATAAATATAAGATTGATAAAATAAACACTAATGTAAATGATAATGATAAATCATCGATATACAAACAGGGTAACTATATAGAATTCTGTAAGGGACCACACGTGCCATCAACAGGGTATATAATGGCATTTAAATTACTATCGATTTCAAGTACCAATTATGAAGGCGATATTAACAAAGAAAAAATGATAAGAATCTACGGTACGGCTTTTCCAGATAAAAAAGCACTGAATGCATTTTTAATTAGAAGAGAAGAGGCAATAAAAAGGGATCACAGAAAAATAGGCACGGAAATGGATTTATTTATGTTTGACAATGAACGGGCACCAGGCATGCCGTTCTATACACCAAACGGTGCAATTATACGGAATGAACTGATAAATTATATGAAGGAAATCAACAGGAGCCACGGATGGGAAGAAGTATGGACAGCACACGTTTTTAAGGACATAATATGGAAACAGTCCGGCCATTATGGCAAATATAAGAACGACATGTTCCTGTTTCAGTTACAGAATGGAGATAATTATGGTTTGAAGCCCATGAACTGTCCCGGGCATATTACAATATTTCAGAGAAACGTTTACAGTTACAGGGATATGCCTGTAAAATATTCCGAGCCAGGCACGGTATACAGATATGAAAAATCTGGAGAAATGGGGGGATTAACAAGGCCAAGGGGTTTTACAATAGATGATGGCCATGGATTTGTAAGACCGGATCAGGTTCTGGAAGAGACAGTTTCATTATTAAAAATGGTTCCGGAAATTTTTAAAACAGTACTCGGTACGGACGAGATCTCGTATGATCTGAGTATTATGGATAAAAACAATCCTGAAAATTACCTGGTATCGTATATATGCAATAATTGCAATACAAAATTTGAAATGCGTGCCGCAGTGGATGAACTAAAGTGCTATAACTGTGGTTCCAGTGATTTAAAGATAGATTTTTCTGCGTGGGATAACGCTACAGATAATTTAAGGGAGGCATTGAAAAATTTAAATTTAAAATATACCGAATATTTAGGTGAGGCTGCTTTTTATGGGCCAAAAATAGATATACACATTAAAGATGCTCTGGGCAGGTCATGGCAGCTATCAACAATACAGCTGGATTTCTTTATGCCCGTAAACTTTGATTTATACTATATAGATAAGGATGATGAAAGGGTAAGGCCAATAATAATACACAGGGCTATATACGGTAGTTATGAAAGGTTTATTGCAATACTGCTGGAGCATTTTAACGGTAAGTTGCCTACGTGGCTATCACCATTACAGACATATGTTATTCCAGTATCCGAAAATTATAATGATTATGCTATTAAAATAAATAAATTATTAAATAAAAATGATGTAAGGTCAAGAGTCGATTTATCCGGAGAAACCATATCAAAAAAAATAAAGCTTATCAGAAAAATGAGGCCATCCTATATTATAGTTGTAGGTGAAAGGGAGAAAAACTCAAATACACTATCTGTGCGTAATAGAAAGGATAAAACGAAGGAATTTGAGATAGATGAATTTATAAGTAATATAAAAAATGAAATCAAAAACCATAAAATAGACCAGATATTTTAATGGTTTGTTCATTCTCAGTTAATAAAAACGTTCTTATCAAATGGATTACTTTATTATCATGAAGGAATATGATGTGATAACTATAGGTGCCGGTGGTGCATGTTATCCGGCAGCATTCAGGTTAAAGCAATCTGGTTATAATGTTTTAATGGTAGATGAAAAGGGTATTATGTCAGGCAATTGTTTATCAGAAGGTTGTGTACCATCAAAAACAATTATAGAAACAGTGCATAATTATAAAAGAATGAGGGAGTTTTATAACTTTAAAATAAATTATAGTGATATAATAAAAAGAAAAGACCGGGTACAGGATATAAGATATAAAAGCCATAATGAAGAATTAAATGTTGCCAATCTGGAAGTATTGAAGGGTACAGCATCAATAATAGATGAAAATACAGTAGAGGTAAACATAAACAATGATATTAACAGTAAGGAAAGATTTCATTATAAACATTTAATAATAGGTTCCGGAGCCACCACGTCGATACTAAAAATAGACGGTTATCAGTACTGCATTACCAGTAAAGATCTCTATGCATTTAAGCATTCTATAGATGAACTGCCAGAATCAATAGCAATTATAGGTGCTGGATATATAGGTATAGAAACAGCATCATTTCTATCCATTCTCGGCGTAAAGGTTGAATTAATAGAGATAATGGACAGTGTATTAAAGGGCATGGACATTGAGGCCGTGAATAAACTATTGCCATTGCTGCCTGAAATGAACTTGCACCTGAATAATGGCGTTCAATCAATAGAAAAATACGGTAATAAATTTAAGGTAAATATAATGGATAAGAGCAATAAAAGTGATAATGTAATTGTTGATAAGGTTTTAATGGCTACGGGCAGGTCTCCTGTAATACCTGATGGTGTTAAGAATCTGGGAATTGAATATGATAGGAGAGGAATAAGGGTAAATTCTGGAATGCAGACAAATATTAAAAATATATATGCAACAGGAGATGTAAATGGCATCGCACCACTATTTCATGCAGCAAAGAGGCAGTCTTTAATTGCAGCACACAATATAATGAATGGTGATAAATTAACGGATTATTTCAATTCCTCCGCTATTCCGTTTACACTGTTTACCATACCACAGATGGCATTTGTAGGTTTATTGCCAGACGAGTTAAATAGAAGGGGAATAAACTATATACGGACTACATATGACATAAAAGACGACACACTTGCAGAGGCATACAATGAAATGTGTGGCGAAATAGATCTATTTTTTGAGGAAAATTCCATGAAACTTCTAGGAGGATACATAATAGGCAATGATGCAGGCAATATAATAAATGAAATAGCACTTGGAATAGAAAAGGGCTTAACCGCAAGGGATTTTGCAGAAATGGCGCATCAGCACCCGATGACCTTTGAAGGTATTGATACCGCCGCAAGGAAACTGTTCTGAAAGTATTTACATCTGAATTATGAGTTATCATACGGCAATCAGATGAAAACATTAATAAATTCTATTGAATTAATATCTATGAATTATATGGGTTCCAGTAATAACACGATGCATAAGTTCGGTATGGAGTATGGATATATCGCATTGGCAATGAACAACATGCTTAAGGATACAAATAATAATATTAAGAATGTGGGAATAAATGGAACTGATAGTATAATAATGGATTATAGTTGGCCATGTATTGTGGCTATTGTAGGTTTGGCCGCCGCTATAGCTATGCTATTATTACCCGGCGTTGGCTTAACTTTCGACACTATGTTGATATTCTGGATTTATAATGGAATATTTTTAACAGAAAGTGGGGCTTCTATGGTTTCATTTCTATGGGGATGTTTTTAAGGTGATTTAAAATGGAAAATATGAAAAATGGCTTTAAATATATTAAAATATATTCTTTTATTGATATTATATTTATTATAATTTTTAGTTTATTATATATATACACATTAAAGAAATTTCTAATATTATTTATAATTTCATTTTCATTGATACTTCTACTCTATATTTTCTTATATTATAATGCTTTAAAAGGAAAAGTACATTTCATAAAGCCGGACATTAATACAACGAAATATAAAATAGAATTTATAATTTTTGTAGGTATATCCACAATGTTATTATCTATATTATTTTATATCATTAAAAATATTTATACCCGTTTAATATTATCGATTATGTTTATAGCAATACTGTCTATATTTGTATATAATTATAATAATAAGACAATAAAAATTTATCAAAACTTAGATAAATAAAAAAATTAATAAATAATATATCTTAAAAATCATACTGTTTTTATATTAAATTTTTATATCCTATTATGTCCACAATACCTGAAAATTTAAATTATACAAAAAGCCATGAATGGTTTGCTGTAGAGAATAATATAGCCACAATAGGAATAACTGATTTTGCCCAGAATCAGTTAACAGATATCGTTTATATTGACATGCCAAAAGTAGGGGATCAAAAAAAGATTAAGGATATTTTACTGACAATAGAATCGGTTAAATCAGCCGAGGATGTATATTCTCCGGTAAATGGAAAGGTAGTGGAAATAAACACTGAATTGGCTGATAAACCTGAACTTGTTAATTCCGATTCTTATAAATACTGGCTGGTAAGAATAGAATTATCCGATGACGGGTTTGAATCTATGGATTCTCAAAAATATAAGGAATATATTGGTGAATAATTTTATAAGAATGATAACATGGATAGAAAGGATAAATATTATACCCGGGCAAAGAAAGAAAAATATAGAAGCAGGGCTGCATTCAAATTAATAGAAATAGAGAAAAAATATAACGTAATAGGCAGAGATGATTACGTCCTTGAATTTGGCTCTTCACCGGGAGGATGGACGCAGATTATAAGGGAATATACAGATATGCCAGTAGTTTCAGTTGATTTAAACAGAATGGTACCACTGGATAATGTAATATTTATTCAGGGCAATATAAATGATGGTTCCCTGCATGATAAGATAAACGAAATAATGGTTTCAAACGGTATAAAATCATTTAATACAGTATTATCAGATGCCATGGTAAAAACCAGTGGCAATAGTGAAATGGATCATTACCGTTCATATGAACTGTGTGAAAATGTAATGAAATTATCGGTAGATTTATTATCAAAGAATGGCAATATGTTACTGAAACAATTTCAGGGAGATATGACAAATGGATTTTTAGATAAATGGAAGGGCAATTTTAATTTTTATAAAATAACAAAACCACATGCATCAAGGGCACACAGCAAAGAGATATATATACTGTTTAAAAATAAGCATTAATCCTTAAAGGACTCAACAATATCATCATAAAAATCATAATCAGTTATGCATATTATTTTTCTGTTTTCATTTTCATTTATTTCATCCTTTAATCTATTTATTATATAACTGCTCCTTTCTATATTCACTTTCTTAAAACTTTTAATGTCCACAACATAATTCCACGATTCAACAAATTCTTCAGGTGTTTCATTTTCAAATTGTAGTTTGCTTATTTTCTTTTTTCTTAAGGAATGTCTCAATAAATCGGTGGTCTTTATATGTTTTTTATATATTTTCTGGTATGTGTTTTCATCCATATCCAGACCTACCATCGGTATATCATTTTCAACTGAATATTTTGTCGCCTCTATATATACAGGTGACGGTGTCATCACCTCACCATACTTCGATAACTGTACACCATACATTATTTCATAATCAGATAAATTCATCTCAAAGGGGTCATTAATAAAGGCTTTCATGCCATCAACTTCCTCAGGGGATATTGTTATCAGTATAATACCCGGTCTCTCGTATAATAGCTCTTTTCGCAGCTCATCACCATCACGCACGAGACCTTTTATGCCTCCGAATATTGTTATATTATCATTAACGCTGTATATCATAAACGTTTTGCCAGTATTTTTTTGAATCTGTCACCATCATATATATTTTTCAGATCCCTTATATTTATAACGGGGCAACCGTATATATTCTCTCTTTCTGTATTCTCCCTGTTAATTATTACCGGTATATCATCCAGTATTTCACTTATCTTTTTTATTGATATTATCCTGTTGGCATTGTTATTTATATTATCAAATGCCCCTATAATTAAAAACGATTTCAGGTCGTATGATAAACCATCAAATGGATTCCTGCTAATATATTCAGACACATAACCAAAATTATTCATTATACCAAACACCTCCTTTATAAAGTCGTTTTCAGAATATTCCTGTTTTATGCTAACATTATTTTTCATAACGTTAATATCCAGATTCTTACTGATATCACATTTTAATATCTCTTCAAGTTTAAAATATATATCTACTGTAGCTGAACTACCGGATTCATATAGCGAAACAGATCTTCTTGAGATGCCAAGTTTCTGTGATATGTACCCTATAGAATATTTCTTTTTCTCCCTGATCTCTCTCATTTTTTCCCCATCTATCTGGACATAAAAACCTCCAGGTGCAGAGTAAATATATGGTTCACTCCCATTTACATATTCTATAAACGTCCCCATAGATAATATCGGGACACCATGCCTGAAATACAGTACACCCTCCTCAAGTTTACCATTACCGGCTTTCTCTCCTATTATTATGGCGATAGAACCCGTCAGTACACCCATTTTCATCAGGGGTGTAACACTTATTTTACTGAATGTATCAATATTGTATAATATTTTTATTATATACTTTTCATTATAGCTTTTACAGATTAAATCAAATGTAACCAGGCCATATAGATCCGGCTCTGATACCTTAAAATTATTTTTTTTAAGAAAATCGTATACCTTTTTTATTAATTCTCTTCTCCCATCCACACGGTAATATTAATATACTTATATATATACTTTTATAATATCGTAATAATAATATATTTAATATTATATAGTATTTCTCTCAATTTCAGATGACAATTTATGTTTGCATACTTTTACTTCACATTTCTCACATATAACATTTATTTTTTCAGGTGAATTTATTACTATTTTATTTATTCCCGGAACATTATTAAGTTCATTAAATATATCATTATTTATCCTGTTATAAAATATTACCCTGATGAAGTTTTCCTCACGGTCGGAATTCACTGAATATATCTCTCTTATGTATGAGAAATACTTCTTTGTAATGGACATAAATTCCCACAACACCTTTGGAAATGAACCTATGTTTATGTAAACCGTAACCATCTCGTTTCCCATCATTAAAGATACCTTTGATTCATCTGTTATTACAGAAATATTTTCCATTATTCCCTTTACAATAGTGTTTTTATTTATAAATTTTATAGTTTCATACAGTGTTCTTCTATTCACATTTATTGCATTTGCAATGCTGCTCAGTGGTATTTCTATATTATTTAAAAAGAATTTATCATCAATAATTGATATGCCGTTTTTATATAGTGTTTCCACTATCTTTTTCTTTACCGGATAATTCTTAAAATATTCATCAAATATTAGATGCATCGTATATGATAAATTTTAATTCCTATAAAAACTTTATATTATTATTTTTTATATGACATTATTCTAATAAAAATATGCATTTTATTTTTATTATAATCATAAATAATCAACAATGATGAATAATATAACGAATAAAGAAATTTTTATAAATAATAATAACATTAAGCCCCATGTATGGAAAGATATTAATATGCGATCCTGTAGATAATGTTTTAAGGGATAAATTAAAGGATAAATTTGATATAGATTATAAACCCGAAATATTAAAGGGTGAATTATTAAATGTTATAGATAAATATAATGTTGTTGTTGTAAGAAGCAGAACCAAGATAAATAAGGAAATAATTGACAGGGGTAAAAATCTTAAAATTATAGCAAGGGCAGGTATAGGCGTTGATAATATTGATACAGATTATGCTGAGGAAAAGGGAATAAAAATTGTTTATGCTCCAGGGTCATCAACAGAAAGCGTTGTTGAAATTACCATTGCAATGATGGTTATGGGCGCAAGAAACCTTGTAAAAGGTATAGAAAACACAAAAAATAATAATTTTAAAAAATTAATGGGCTCTGAATTATCAGGTAAAACCATGGGAATACTGGGATTTGGTAGGATAGGCAGAGCAATAACAGATGCGGCAAAGATCTTCGGTATGAAATTTATTGCATATGATCCGATGCCTGTGGAATATCCAGATTATGTAAAGAAAGTATCACTGGAGGAATTATTAAAAAATTCAGATTTAATATCAATAAATGTAACAATGAGAAAAGATTCTCCATATATATTAAACGATAAGGAATTATCCACGTTAAAGGATAATGTAATAATAATAAATACATCAAGAGCCAGGGCAATAAATGGCGGGGATATGTTAAAATATTTAAAAAATGGTAAAATATCTGCGTTTGTAAGTGATGTATTCTGGGATGAACCTGCTAAGGAAGACTATGAATTAGAAATGTTAAAACTGGATAACGTTTTAATAAGCCCGCATTTAGGTGCCCAGACATATGAGGCACAGAAAAGAATAGCAATAATGACTGCAGATAATATAATAAATGAGTGGTAAAAATGTTATTAATTCCCGGCCCCGTTGAGGTACCATTCAGTGTTTCCAATGCTGGCAGTCTTGTAATAAATCATAGGTCAGATAAATTCAGGGATATTGTAAGAGAAAATCAGGAATTATTGAATAAATTCTCAGGTGCATTTAAATCTGTGGTTGTAACAGGTTCAGGCACATTAGCGGTTGAAACTATGGTTTTTTCCCTGATAAATGAGGGGCAGAGGGTTTTATCCATAAGCTATGGCAATTTCGGTGAGAGATTAATAGATTCTATAAAAAGAAAAACAAAAAATGTTGAATATTTAAACTATGATGAATTAAATGTAGAAAATCTTATAGCGGATATAAGTGAAAGAGATTTTGATTTATTATTTCTGGTACATAATGAAACATCCAACGGTACTGCCATTAATGATTTAAACAGAATAATAAAAATAGTTAAAAACAAGGGTTCAAAACTATTAATAGATGACGTTTCCGGTTTCGGTGGCTATAATATAAACATGGATGGCATATATGCAATGGTTACCGGTAGCCAGAAAAATATAGCTGCCATTCCCGGAACTGGCATAATATTCCTCTCTGAGGAAGCATATAGTGATTTAATGAATAATACCAGCAACGTGCCATTTTACCTGGATTTAAAAACATCATTAAAATTTTTAAATAAAAATGAAACGGCGTACACCCCATCAACAGGTGCCTTTAACTCACTGAATTTAGCATTAAAAATACTAGACCGTGAAGGTTTTAATAACAGGATTAAAAGAATAGAAAAGTCATCAGAGTTCATAAGGAAAAAATTAATGGAAAACGATATAAAAATATTTGGCGGTGATAATACATATTCAAACACAGTTATATGTTTTTATAACAGTAACCAGGATTTAATTAAAAAATTAAATTTGAATAATATAACGGTATCAAAGGGCATGGGAAATATGGCAGAAAAAACAATAAGACTGGGTACAATGGGTGTTATAAATAATTTTTACATAAAAAAATTCCTGAACACATATTTTAAAATTGCCGGGATAAATGAGAACATAGATGAAAATGAAATACCGAAAGAAACGGTATTGCCTGAGTTTATTTTAAATGATATTAATTTAATTTAAAACTCAGCCTTTTATGGCCTCTGCCCTTATTTTCTATTTTTAATATTTCTATCTTACCTACTTCCTGTGTATTTTTAACATGTGTTCCACCATCGGCCTGGTAATCAAAATTTTCTATCTCTATTATCCTTACCCTATCCAGTTTTTTTATTAACTCCCTGCCAGGTTCAGTTCTTGATAGTTCAGGTATTTTTAAGGCCTCATCCCTTGTTATATCTCTCTGGAAAACATTTAATCCTCTATTTATTACCTCATTTGATTTTTTTATTATATCATTTATAAGCTCCTTATCTATTATATCAAAGCTGAAATCCACCCTGGCATGGTCATCATATATCTGGCCACCGGTTAACAGACCATTTTTATACTCATTGCTTACAACACCGTCAATTATATGTACCGCTGTATGGTATCTCATATGTAGATATCTCTTATCCCAGTTTATCATTCCATGTATTTTATCTCCGTTTTTTATTCCGGTGCTGCTGTCTGTTATATGTAAAATGTTATTTCCGTCCTTCCTTACATCCGTTATTTCTATATTCTTATCATTAAATTTTATAATGCCCGTATCGTTTGGCTGTCCGCCACTTGTGGGGTAAAACAATGTCTGATCCAGTATTATATTATTATCGTATGCGTCCATTACAGTTGCATCAAATTCTTTTTTATACATTTCAGTAAAATATAATTGCAATGTCATGATAAATATATGCAAAAATAATATATTAATTTGATTACATTAAAATTACAATGCACAGATCTGTGCAGAAATATTTATATATAACATTAAAATGTCACATAGATAAAAATGGCATTGATAAGAGATGAAGATAAGAAGTATTTAGTAGATGAGTTTAATAAAAAGTTAAAGAACGATATAGATGTTGTTGTTTTTACTTCAAACAACGGTGATTGCAAATATTGCAAGGAAACCCTGGAGCTTGTTGATGAACTTGCTGCATTAGATCAGAAAATAAACGTAGTGAAATATATATTCGAGGATAACAAGGATGTGGCTGAAAAATATGGTGTTGAGAAATATCCTGCAACTATAGTAACCCCAAAGGGTGTAGAAGACGGAAGAATTATATATTATGGTATTCCATCTGGCTATGAATTCGGATCATTAATAGAGGATATAGAAAACATATCAATAGGCGATGCTGATGTATCAAAGAAAGCAGTTGAACTTCTGTCAAAGGTTGATAAACCCGTAACGATAAAGGTATATGTAACACCCACATGCCAGTACTGTCCTAGGGCAGTTGGAACAGCACATAAATTCGCCTTATTAAATAAAAATATAAGAGGTGAAATGATAGAATCTCTGGAATTCGAGAAGGAAGCTTCGGACGCTGGTGTCTCAGCAGTACCACATATTGTTATAAACGATGACGTTACATTTGTAGGTGCATATCCAGATGACCAGTTCGCAGAATATGTAATGGAAGCTTTTAACCACAAAGAGTAAATAATTTTAATAATTTTTATTTTAAAATAACTGGAAATTTTATATAATAATTTCATATACAGTATTTACAGCCATCGTAGCTCAGCTAGGTAGAGCGGCTGATTTGTAATCAGCAGGTCGGGGGATCGAATCCCTCCGGTGGCTTACCATTATTGGATATGAAACCTCCCTATGTTTTTGTGTAAAATACTTTAACCTGCCACATTTTTTACAACAGTTTTATTTTTATGATAATGTATTACTATAAATAATATATAATCATTGTTATTTTAATATATTAATAGAAAATAATTTATATCAGCTGTATAATATATGATAATTACTAAATAATATTATTAAACATCATTGCAAATCTATAAATATTATAATTAAATGATATAAAATGAATTCTGAGGATGAAGCAAAGATAAAAGGCATCCTGGCACGGATGAATAGAATACCTGTGTGGTCATTGCCCTATACATTTATTATTATAATAGGTGTTGGTTATTTTTTTACATTTTATGATATTGCGGATATAGGTTATGCAATGCCGGCAATCTCAACACAATTTAACATAACAAGTGCATCAACGACACTATTCCTGGCATTATCAGTGGGATTAATTGGATATGCTATTGGATCATATGTAATAGGAAGTATAGCAGATGTTTTTGGTAGGTACAGATCCATGATATTAACAATGGCTTTAACTGCCATAGGGTCATTTGGAGATGCCATTTCATTAAACGTCCCTGAGCTTGCAGTAGCAAGATTTATTACTGGTATAGGCCTGGGTGCAGATTTAAACCTGGTTTCTGGTTATATAAGTGAATTTGCACCACCACAATGGCGTGGTAGAATAACAGTTTATGCATTTATACTGGGTATAATGGGACAGGCACTGGTACCCTTTGTCGCTTTAGGTTTAGTGCCTGTATTTTATAACGGATGGAGATATCTATTTGCCATAGGCGGTGTAATAGCTGTAATAGCATTACTGTTAAGATTCGAACTACCGGAATCACCAAGATGGCTTGTACTGAAAAAGAATAATTTTAGTAAGGCTGAATCGGTCCTTGCAATGATGGAAACTACAGCAGAAAAACGTTATGGTAAATTACCGGAGTCACATCCGGAGGATGTAAATTTAGAAGAATATAAAACAAAGTTTCCAACATTATATCTATTTGAGGGCAAAGAGGGAAAATTATACTCAAAAAGATTAACAATCCTGGTTTTTGCATGGTTTTTCTGGTATATAGGTAACTACGCATTTTTAGGGGATGCAGCAACATTACTGGCAGCCGCCCATATACCATTAGCAAAATCAATACTGTATTTAGGAATAGGCGCAATAGGCTATCCTGTAGGTGCGATATTAATGGCACTAACTGCAGATAAATACGAAAGAAAATATGTTATATTTATTGATACAATAGTATGGTTTGTAGGCCTTTTAATATTTTCACTTAAAACCGAACCAACATTACTAATAGGGTCATTTATGGCTTCACTGGCACTGGGAATGTATTTGCAGGTGGCATATACCTACACAGCAGAGAGTTACCCGACAAGAGCCAGGGCATCCGGATTCGCATTAACAGATGGCTTAGGCCATATTGGTGGGGCTTTAGGTGCCATAATATTGCCCATAATAGTTTCATTGTATACATTCTCTACAGGTTTTATATTTATAGCAATAACAGGTTTAATAGCAGGAATTATAATAGCAGTAGGTGGACCTGTGACATCAAGAAAAACTTTAGAAGCTATATCTGAATAAAATTAATTTTAAAATTTTAATATTAAATTTTTATTTTAAAAAAATATATAATTTTTATCCCTTCCACAGTCCTATGGCAAAACCGACTATGAAGAGAATGACGGTAAATGTTACGTCTATGGCGGTAAAGTGAAGTGATGAAGAATATGTCGTTGCATATTTTGTGACATTTGAGATTATATTTGAAGACGATATGTGCGGTATAAAGCTTATGCTCACAAATCCTGCAATTACAAAAGCTACGATTAACAAGACAATAGACGTAACAGCCTTCCTTATTGCAATTCCAAACAACAGCCCATCTATAAACACCAGTGCCATGGTGATATACGGGGCTATCGGTTCTAATGATGCTGGATACAACATAAATATTATGAACGAATTATTATATTTAAACTTTTATGTTTATAGACCTGCCAGAATTTCTATGATTTAAAAAACTGGATAAACTGTGAATTTTTATTATATATTATGCATAAAATATAAATATTCAGATTTGTTAAATAAGTTATGAGATGCTTTCTTGGTTCTCCGTTAAATATAGATGAAAATATTTATAATTCCATAAATTATGACGGTAAAAAAACGGATAGGGAATTGCTGCATATTACATATTATTTCCTCGGGGAAATTGATAAATTATATTCAAACTATGTATGTTCAAAAATAAATTCACTGGATATAAAAAAATCTGAGATAACCGTAAATGGCATACATGGATTTCCTAATGATAGGCGTGCACGTATTTTATATTTTAGTATAGATAGCGAAGATGTAAATAATATTTATAAAAAATTAGTAGATGAAATTAATTTAAAAAAATATAATTTTATACCCCACGTTACAATATACCGTTTCAAAAAATTCCATGAAGTTATAAAAAGTGATATTAAGTTCGATATAACAATAGATAGGGTATGTTTATATAATAGTATATTCAAAGAAAAAAGAATATACAATGAATTATGCTGTAAATATATGTGAATTACCCCCACAGCGGACTATTTTTGTCTCAAAAATAGGCATATGCTTATAGAACCCTAAAACATATAATCCGCACCTTAAATTATGCGCATGTGTGGTATTCTACTGGATCAGCATGCCCTTTAAATAAAGTTCTAAAGCCTGATATGGGCTAAACATTGCCAGATCATGATAATGTCTGTTATATTCCTCTATTGCATCCTCTATATACATTTTCCCGAGTTTTCTATTAATGCTTATGCTTATCATCATGTATATTAATATTGCAAATTTGTTCCAATATATTCATGCTAATAATAAGTTTGATATATATTTTAAGATTAATTAAGTATGCAAAAAGAAAGCGAACAAAAAATTGATTTAAAACTGGGGAAATTCGGATCATCAATGGCCACAAAACCGTCTATTGATCTGATTCATAAAATTATGGATGATACAGGCACATCCTCCTTTGAAAGGTTGTCAAAACAGGATCCTTCATGCTGGTTCGGTGAGTGGGGTGTTTGCTGCAGAATATGTTATATGGGCCCCTGCAGGATTACCAGTGCAAGATTTAACAGGGGCGCTTCAAGGGGTGTCTGTGGGGCCACAGCCGATACCATAGTTGCAAGGAATCTGCTCCGTGAGACAGTTGGTGGAACTGCATCGCATGCAGAACATGCATTTGAAATAGCAGAGACATTGAAACTTGTAGCCACTGATAAGATAAAGGGTTATGAGATAAAGGATAAGACTAAGTTATTAAGTGTTGCAACAAATCTGGGAATTGAAGTTGAGGGAAAGACAGATAAGCAAATAGCAAATGAAATAGCAGATGTAACAATTGCTGATTTCAGTAAAGCTGACCATGAGCCCATGGTCTGGGTAAAAGGATACGCTCCCTCATCAAGCTATCTTCACTGGAAGAATCTAAACATTATTCCATCCAATTCGTGGTCATTTATAATGAATGCCCTTCATAGAACCAGCATGGGAAATGATGCGGAGGTAAGTAATATTCTTCTTGCAGATCTTAGAATGGGAATTCTTGATGGGTATTCAGGTCTTACCCCAAGTACAGAGTTATCCGATATTCTATTTGGAACCCCTGAAGTTGTAAATTCAACTGCAAATATTGGAGTTTTGAAGGAAGATTATGTTAATCTGGCCATACACGGGCATAATCCACTGGTGGCTGAGAAGGTTGTTGAATGGGCAGAACGCCTTGATGATGAGGCAAAGAAACTGGGCGCGAAGGGAATTAACCTTGTTGGTGTATGCTGCAGTGGAAATGAGGTTCTAATGCGACACGGTGTACCCATGGCAGCCAACGAAATGCAGGCAGAACTTGCAATTGCAACAGGGGCACTTGATGCAATGGTTGTGGACTTCCAGTGTATATGGCCAGTTCTTGGTGAGGTTGCGTCATGCTATCATACAAAGCTTATTACAACAATTCCATATGTCAAGATCCCTGGAGCACTGCATATAGAGTATTCGCCGGAACGTGCTGATGAGGTGGCGGAACAGATTGTAAGGGAGGCCCTTAAAGCTTACGTAAAACGTGACCCATCCCGTGTACTGTTATCTAAACAGGTTGAACCGGTTGTTGGTGGATTTTCAGTGGAGGCTATAACCAAACTGCTTGCCAAGGTAAATAGTGAGGACCCACTGAAACCATTAATTGATAAAATCGTAAAAGGTGACATATACGGTGTAGTTGGCATTGTGGGTTGCCCAAATCCAAAACTACGCAGGGAACTTTACACCGAGAGGCTAATTAGAGAACTTTTCAAGAATAATATACTGGTTCTGGTTACCGGGTGTATTGCACATATATCAGCTCAGGAAGGTTTCATGAACCCTGCAAGGATAGATGAATTTGAGATGGGTGATGGATTAAGGGAAACACTAAAAGAACTTGGTGGCGTTGCCGGTATGAGTTCCCTTCCCCCAACCCTTCATATGGGTTCCTGTGTGGATAATTCAAGAATAGGGGTTCTGGTAAAGAATATTTCAGAAAAACTGAATGTTGATGTTTCTGCCCTGCCTGTAGTTGCATCGGCTCCAGAGCTTATTGCAGAAAAGGCCGTGGCTATTGGAACATGGGCGCTATCCCTAGGACTTCCACTTCATACTGCTCCAGAACTACATATAGAGGGTGGAAAACAGGTTAAGGAGATTCTCTCAGAAAGCCTGAAGGGTCTTACCGGAGCTGAGACTTTTAGTGAGATGGACCCGGAAAAGGCGGCTAAAGAAATGGTAGAGATAATAAAGGAAAAAAGAAAAGCCCTCGGGCTTCCTATATAAGGTGATAAAAATGAGTTCAGAATTTATACTTTCTGGCGAGGAAGAAAGGGATAGCAGGGTCAAGGATCTGGTAAGGGGAGCTGAATCAGCCGGTATTAACAATCCAGAAAACAGGATTGTAATTACTGGAAAGGGTGGAACTGGTAAGACTACCATAACTGCCATTCTCTCATATCTTATTGCAGAGAAACACAAAGTCCTGGATGTTGATGCTGATCCACAGATGAACCTGCCGTATGCTCTTGGACTTGACAGAAAAGTTGCAGCGAAAATCGTACCACTAAATGTTCAGGCAGATTATATAGAGGAGAAAACGGGTGCCAGGCCAGGATCTGGGTGGGGTGAATTTCTCTCACTTAATCCCGATGTAAGCGACGTTGTAGAAAGATTTGGAATAGGTATCAACGATAAAATAAGCATACTTGTGATGGGAACATTACATAAATCGGGAATAGGATGTCTGTGCCCTGAGAACGACCTCTTAGAATCTGTGGTGAGACACATATCTATAAGAAATGATGAACGGATTCTTATGGATACTGAAGCTGGAGTGGAACATTTTGGAAGAGCCATAGCAAGAGGTTTTGGTCATGCAATAGTGGTCAGTGAGGTGTCTTTTAACTCTATACAGGTAGCATCAAGTGCGGTAACACTGGCATGGGATCTTGGAATAAAAAACATTCACCTTGTTTTTAACAGGGTTGCAGGCAATAAGGATGATATTGATAGCCTTATAGACGAAATCGATCCCAGCATACCATTTACAGTTGACCAGATTCCCTTTGATGAAAATCTAAGAACCGTGGATCCATCAGTAAAACCATTATTAACCAGCAACAGTAAAATGGTTCCTGCCGTTAGGAAACTACTAAACAGGATTTATGAAAGTTCCTGATATAAAATAACCGTATTTTTTGGGACATCTATAAGTACCGAAAAATTATTCTATTTTTCTTATATTTGCAGTGGTGATCTACTGGAATTTTTAGTGTTATGCGTGTATCAGGATAGATGTAATGCCACTGATTTATAAATATTTCCGATCGCTTTCGTTTATTATCCTGCTAAACAGGATTTCCCGCATGCCAAATTAAAACATAAAAACATATAGTAACTAAATTACTATATAATGTAACACAGAATATGTTGCAACGAATAGGTTATATACATTTTAAACATAACATTATATGATAATGGAAGTTATCATGAAATAATTAATAAAAGTAACGGTGATAATGATGAATGTCGATCCAAATATAACAAAATATCTTATCAAAGCCAAAATAATCACCGATGGTGTCGTGGAAAAACCCGATATTGTAGGTGCCATATTTGGCCAGACCGAGGGCTTACTTGGTGATGAATTAGATTTAAGGGATTTACAGAAAAGTGGTAAAATAGGTAGGATAGAGGTAGAAATTGATACAAAGAAAGGTAGGACAGATGGTTTTGCCCTGATACCTTCCGGGCTTGATCAGGTAGAAAGCTCTATACTTGCTGCTGCACTTGAAACAATAGATAGAATAGGACCATGCAAGGCTAAGGTTGAGATAGAGAACATAGAGGATGTAAGAGTAAATAAGAGGGATAAAGTAATACAGAGGGCGGAAGAATTATATAAAAACATGGGGAATAATGGAAAAAGCCTCAGTGAAAGTATAATACAGTCTGTGAGAGAAGATGTGGAGAAAAAGGAGATAATATCATACGGTGAGGACCATTTACCCGCAGGGCCTATGGTAAGCACGTCGGATTCAATAATAGTTGTTGAGGGAAGAAATGATATTTTGAATTTACTGAAATACGGAATAAAAAATACCATAGCAGTTCAGGGAACAAGCGTACCCAAAGCAGTAAAAGACTTATCAAAATCAAGGACTGTAACCTTATTTGTTGATGGAGACCACGGTGGAGAACTGATAATAAAGGAAATGCTGCAGGTTGCGGATGTTGATTTTATAGCAAGAGCCCCTCCAGGAACAGAGGTTGAGGAACTTACATACAAACAGATAGTTAAAGCGCTGAAATATAAAACGCCTGTTGAGCAGTATTTAGAATCGCATGGAATGATAGAAGAACTGAAAGAATTTTCTGAAAAAACCGCCAGTAGAAGCAGTGAAAACGTGAAAATCGAAAATACGAAAAAAAATGATAACAGTGAGGGCAGAAATATCGAGGATAAAAAAAATGTTAGAAACAATGAAAAAAAGGAAATAGTTAATAAAAATGAAGCACAGGTATCAACCATTGAGGAGTTGAAGGATACAAATGACCCGAGATTCATAAGAAACAAATTAAATGAACTGTATGAAACCAAGACCATGGAGATATATGATGAAAATTCCAATCCTATAGTCAGATACCCCATTTCTGATGCAGCTGAATTAATGCAGAACATTAAAAACGGAGTGGTAATAATAACTGGTGGTGTTATATCCCAGAGATTTATAGATATATCATACAGCATGGGAATAAAAAGCATATACGGCATGAAAATGGGCCATATAACAAAAAAACCTGATGATATAAGGGTGGTTACATGGGAACATATATAAATGTGGATAGATACCCAGATACATCATATATTAAAATACCAACAAATCCACTTGACAGGGTTATAGGCCAGAATGAAGCCGTAAGATTAGCACTTATTGCATCCAGGCAGAGAAGGAATTTATTACTTGTGGGTCCTCCGGGAGTTGGAAAATCCATGATTGCACAGGCAATGTCGTTTTACATTGAGAGGCCAAAAGAGGAAATAAGGGTTGTACACAATCCCTCCTATCCAGAAAGGCCGTTTATCGAGGTAAAAACACTGGATGAAATAGAAAAAGAGAAGCATGAAATGAATTCAATAGAGGGTGAAATAATAGATGCAAAGGATGCACCGCAGAATGTTGCCGAGCGTCTTGGTTATAGATGCCAGCACTGTGGATTCTATTCACCACCCACGGATAATATATGCCCTAACTGTAACAACAGCAAGATTGTTAATAATGGTCAGGGACCATTCAACGATGTTTTTAACGTAATAGGGGTTACCTTTGGAATAAACAACAATAATGATAGGGTAACACAGACAAGAAAAATTGGTGACAGGGAAGAAATAGTTGTGTATGAAAAATATGGGGATAAAATAAGAGTTTTAGATGAAAGGACACTTGAAAGAAGAAGAAAACTTGAAAAGAAGAGTCCAAGTAAAATAATAGTACCCATCGATAGAAATCCGTTTGTTCTTGCAACAGGGGCCAGTGAAACAGAGCTTCTCGGCGATGTAAGGCATGATCCATATGGTGGTCATCCACAGTTAGGTACATTACCGTATGAAAGGGTTGTCTCCGGATCAATACATATGGCACATGAAGGCGTGTTATTCATAGATGAAATAACACATTTAGGCAATTTACAGAGATTTATATTAACTGCAATGCAGGAAAGAAAATTTCCCATAGTTGGAAGAAATCCACAGAGCGCAGGTGCAAGCGTTAAAATTGATGATGTACCTACAGATTTTATTCTGGTAGCCGCATGCAATATAGAGGATTTACAGTACATACTGAGCCCATTAAGATCGAGAATAGTTGGTAACGGTTATGAAATTTTAATGGAAGATTCAATGCCTGACAACAGGGAGAACAGATTAAAATATTTACAGTTTATAGCCCAGGAAATAAACATGGATGGTAAAATTCCACATATGACTATAGATTCAACAGACCTTATAGTAGAAGAAGGAAAACGGAAAGCAAGAGAAAATCATAAAAATAATGCACTGACACTGAGATTAAGGGAATTAGGTGGCTTAATAAGGGCATCAGGTGATATGGCAGTTGAAAAAAATCATAAACTGATAGAAAAGGAAGATGTCAAGGAAGCGCTGGAATTATATGTACCTGTAGAGGAAAAAATAAAGAAGTATTACGGCAGCATGCATAATGCTCTGGGCGAAGAATCAACAGGATCACAGAAGGGAGAATACTATAACTACTACAATTATAATGACGACAGGTCATATAAATAAATATTTTTATTGTTTTTTTAAAAGTTAATATAATGGTTATTTATACTGATTCAAATGAGCCTTGTAATTTTATTTGTAACTGTTCTCGTAGCACTGTTCGCAATAATAAATCCAATAGGTGCAGTACCAATTCTGATATCATTAACGGATGGTTACAGTTTAAAGGAAAGAAAGGACGTTATAAGAAAAAGTATATACATGGCTTCTGGTATGATTTTTGGATTTATGTTTCTTGGGGTTTACATATTTGATGTGCTTGGTATAAGCATATATGATTTTGAAATTGCCGGTGGTGCATTATTATTTAAGGTCGGTTTCGACATGCTTCAGGGAAAAACATCAAATACCAAAATCACTCCAGCAGAGCAACAGGATTCGGCTGAAAGGGAGGCCATTGCAATAGCACCCATAGGAACACCATTACTCGCCGGGCCTGGATCAATAACAACGGCTATTATTTATTTTAACAATACAAGCATAACGGTTATATCCCGGCTTATAGTTGTTGCTGCCGTTATCGTTGTACTCATAATTTCATTTTTCCTACTAAAGTATTCAATAAAAATATTTGCAAAACTTGGTAAAACTGGATCTATGGTAATATCAAGAATAATGGGATTATTACTTACCGCAATAGCTATTGAACTTATAACTACCGGTATAATGAGAATATTTTTGTGATATAATTATGTGGTTCAATAAATTTATTATCACCCGCTGTTTATATCTATGCCACGGGCTATTTCTCAGACTTTCTATTCCCGGGCACTGTAAATATTTTAAATATGCTATTATAATCTTCCATGGATAACTGTCCAGGGGCTGTATTTTTAATATATCTTGCATATAATATATCTGAGACAAGGCCACCTGAAACAACTCTTAAAAAGCTATTATTTTCACCCATTGGAACGAATGCCATATTTATTTTATGGATGGATTTAAATTTATATACTTCATTTAAATCGCTGATAAATTTCTCATTGCTGGTATATGTCAGGGCGACCTTATATATATCAGGCTTTATTTCAGTAATTCTATTAAGAATTTTTATAACATTATCATCATTATTTCCGTGATATGATATCATTAACCTTGAGTTTTTAAAAATACTTCTATCATAATTAAATGAGTTTATATCTATATCTATTACCGGTGCACTGTTTTTTACTGCAATGCTGTATATATTCATTAATTCATTATTATCATCTGACCTGAATGTGAATATATACAGTACATTATTTTCATTTAAGAAATTTAATATTTTTATTAAATTTTCCCCGCTTTTATCACTAAACAAATCATATCTGATTTCATACTTATTTTGAAATGATAAAATATTTTTATCGAATGCATTTTTCATTTCGTTAAAATTCCTGAAATAAATGGATATGAATATATCTGGCATTTTCATATAAGGTTATCATAATTTGATATTAAAAATAATTCATTTATATGATCTATAATATAGTTTTAGACATAACTATTTATCCTTTAACTCCATATTATTTTTATGGGAAAGCATAGCTCATTAATTGTTGAGAGGAAGGCCAGCGAGTCTGAGATAAACAGAAAAATTAAGGAGGAGAAGAT
>JAJZZE010000027.1 GCA_021797735.1 Thermoplasmata archaeon
TCAGGACATGATGATTGAGATCGTTAAATCGAATTTCATTGAGCTGTCAAAAAAGAAGACATTCTGTGAAAACTGGATAAATAAATTTGTAAGTCAATAAGGATACTATATTATGTCACACACTATATATCATATCAATCCAATTTCGATTATATTTATATACTATGATTTATATTAGTTTCTATGAAAGGAGGAAAGATAATAGCTGCTATAATGGTAATAGTTATAATAGCCGGAATAGGTTACTATGGATATCATTATGAAACAACAGGAAAATTAAAAGTAAACACAGATGATATCATGGTATCCAATGCAACAAATTCTCCAGATGCATCACATGGAAGTGTGCATGGAGGTATGTATATTACGTTTTCCGCAATTGCACTGCATAAGAAGGGTGCCTCAAACTCAACAGGATGGACAAATTATTCATTGCATGATAAAACAGTGAATGTGCTTGACCTGACATCATCAAATGCCTCATTTTTATCCAACTTAAGTGTTCATGCAGGAACGTATAACATGGTAAAAATATACATAAAAAAGATATCTGTTGATATATCTGCACTGGGTATAACAAGCAACACCACATTAACGCTATCAGCACCATTCGCACTTGTAGTACATACAATAACCGTATCGGCACATGCAACAACGTCAATTATACTGGATATCCATGAAGGCGGCATTCTTACGTCATCGTCAAAATTTATGATGAATGGGAATATGACCATAATAGGCTAAAAATATAAAATAAATTTATTAACAGTTATATATTTATTATTTTAATATTATTTTAATGATAAAAAACTACATATAGAATTCGATAAAATTTTTAAATTCAATATTGAAATACCATGTATTATAAATTTTGGTATCAAAAGTATTAATACCTTTAAGCACTTCAATTATTATGGGAAATATAAGGGTATATCTTCCTGATGCATTAATAGAAAAATTTAGAAAAATGTCAATGGAACGCTTTGGCTATGGTCGTGGATCATTGAGCGAGGCTGCAAATGTAGCAATAAGCCAGTGGTTAGAAAAGGAGATATACATAAGCTTATTTTTAAAGCAAATAACTGAAAATGCCAGAAAAGACAGCAATGTTCTGGCAGTTATAATTTTTGGCAGTTACGCCCGTGGGGAAAATAATTACAACGATATAGATATTGCCATATTGCTGAATAAGGATAATGTAAGTTCCCCTGAATTTCTTGTACAGTATACTGATGTAAAAGGATTGTTTGATGTGTCTATCCTGAACAGGCTTTCTATAAATATAAGAAAAAGGGTATTATCGGAGGGTAGAATAATTTACTGTTCAGATAAACCCGGGCTTTATGATTATAATTTTAAATTAATAGAAGAGTTAGCAGATTTTGGTCCCAGGCTTAAAAGAATTTTGGAGAAGGCAGTAGAATGATAGACAGGGAACGCGTGTTAAATCTTCTGGCATTGCTTGATGATTATTTAATAGAATTGGAAGGCAGTATGGGCATCACGCTGGAAGAATATAAGGAGAACATAGGTGTACAGAGAATATCAGAACGGTTGCTTCAGTTAATAAGTGAAGTGGAGCTGGATATATCAGAAGAGATTTACAAAGGACTGGAATTAAAATTTATAACAGAAGAACAATCCCTTCTTCATGCCCTGGATAATGTTCTTGGAAAAAGTGTAGTGGGCAAAATAGTGGCCCGGCGTAATATGCGCAATCAGCTGGTGCATGCGTATGTTTCGTATAATGTTGAAGAAGTATTTTCGCAGGCAAGCGATCTTTCAGATGTGAAAACCTTTATGAATGCCACAAAAAAACTGATTAAATAACCCCTTAAATTTATTATCCATGCTTTCTCTCACATGGCATTCAGAAATAAATGGTTGAATAATGCCTGTAACTGTAATGAATGTATCAAAAATGATGTAATAATATTTAACCTCCAGGCTGTGAAACAATAGCCCCTTCTATTCCTACACTTTCTGGATTAGTTCACCTGCTTGAGGCGGAACGTTCAAGTACCCTCGCTTCACATATAATAAAATTTATAAATTAATTCCTATTTTTATCTGGTAGTAATGGCAACATTATAACAGATACAATAGCAAATATAAGCATAAAAATAAACGATTCGTATAATGATATATTAATGTATAATAATCCTGTAACCAGCGCTATTCCAACAGAACCACCAACTATATTGCCAAAACTCCATACCAGTGCATTTGACTGCGTTGAGAATTCTGAGGGGACCGCCTGTGCAACATACCCTAATAGAACTGGGAAACCACTGAATGCAGCAAGGACATATATTAAATATATAACTGTAACAAGGATTACATTATCAGTCAGCAACAGTACACCAAAAAACACCGTTGAAATTATTTCTGTCACTGCAATTGTAAATTTACCACCATATTTTCTTACCAGCGATCCAAAATAGGGTTGCCCGAAAATGGCACCTATGAAACTTATTGTTACAACATCACCCATTATTATCTTTGAATGAAATATGCTATCAAAATAATCTGGAATAAATGTTACTGTACCCAGTAGAAATATAGATCTGATGAAAACAATGGCTGTCAATATATACAGGAATTTTTTATATTTGTTATAATTTAAATTCCTTTCCTTATTCTCTTCTTTTAATTTTTCTTTATTCAATGTTTTTCCTTTTACATCTGGCCTTCTGAAGAAACTTAAACCAGATAAGATTATGAATGCCGATATGGCTGTATAAATAAATATGATTAATAAACCATTAAAATTACCAAAAAATACTATGGCATAAACAATTATAGATGGCAGTAAAGCCCTACCAGAACTACCAAATGACCCATTAATGCCCATGGCATATGGAGATTTATCCCTGCCGTATGTAAATGATAAAATAGAGGCCCCAATGGGGTGGTAAAACGCCTGTCCTATACCCAGTAATACCGCAGCTATTAGGATTATAAAATTTATCTCTTTTATTAATAAAAATGCCAGACCAAAAAATAAAACAGATACTGCCTCTATTATTATGCCGGTGAAGATCAATAAACTATCTCTATTTATTCTGTCTGCATATTTTCCTATAGGCGAACCCAGCAAACCTGACAGTAAATTATATAGAATTGCCATAACACCCAGGAATTCTATACTAACACCTGGTATAAATTTATAATACGCTATTAATGTGGGAAATAGCAGGAAATTACCATCATTGGTGAAATGTGCCATTGAAGTAAATATAAGTGATTTTTTATCATCCTTCATACATAAGTAAGTTATCTAAAATATATAAACTATTTGTTATAAACTATTTATTAATAAATTATTTAAAGAAATCATCAAGATTTGTGGTTTCCGATTTCCTTTTGTTTGAATCTTCATTAAACAGATCAGTAATTTTTGTCTGTGGATTTTTAACTACTTCTACCTCCTTATCAAGGCTTTCCAGAACACGGTTTAATGTTTCCTGCAATCTCTTTGAATAATAAATATAATCCGGCCTATAATTAAACGTTTCCCCGTCTATAAATGGTTCAACTTCCTGCGGGGTTCTGTTTGCATTTGTTACTATCCATGAAACTTTCATTCCAGGTATAAACATTTCACCTCTCTCAATCATTTTTTTGGCAGCGTTGACATTTGCCATTGATGATGCATTTTTATACGTGTCAAAATCCTTCACACTCCTTGATATAACCAGATCTTCGTTATCTATATTCCCCAAAGAAACTTTCTTTATTAAATCCTCCGCATACTGTTTTGCACCGTTAACATTCCTGGATAAAATTAAATCAAATACCTTTTTTAAGGCCTCACTCTGTAAATTAAATGAATCAGTTCTCCTCGTTTCATAACCACGTACCAGTATTTCTCCATTATTTTCCTCCGGATAAACAATTTTACCGGCATACCTTTTTTTTGCACCGTGTGAAAATAGTGGATCCATTACTTTCTCAAATTCCAGTACCAAATTTTCCCTCTGTGATATTTCAGAACTTAATTTATTACCAAAGTCTATTGCTTCATCAACCGTTTTCTTACCGGATTCTATAAATATTGAATCTGTATCGCCATAAATCACCTTATTGCCATCATTTTCAAGATCTGAGATTATTGATGTTATTGTCTGTCTTGCAAATGCAGTTATTGCACTGCTGATTTCACGATTGGTGAATCTGTAAAATGTTGTTCCCAGCACGCCATAAAAGGTATTCATTAAAACCTTTATTGCATCCTGCAATCCGTTGAAGTACTCATAATTTTCCCTATCTGTTTTCATCTGTTTTTTTACTTCATCACGGTCTTTCATTAACTGCTCCAGAATATCCGGTATAATGCCCTTTTTAACATCGGGGGATAAAAATTTAGCCCCGTTTGGAGCGGTAATTTCACCATTCTTACTCAGTGTCGTAAAGCATATATTATGTTTTATAATCATTGAGGGATACATACTTTTAAAGTCAAGGACAACAATCATATCGTATAATCCCGGCTCCATTGTATGTACATAACCACCTTCGTATGTTTCGCTGCTTGACCTTCTTGCACTCATGGGGACGCCAATATTTTCCCTGTCTGCCCTTCTTATTAATATTGAATCAACATACGTGCTTGTTCCACCGTTTGTTACATCGTCTAATGGCAGCATTGATACCGTTGATAGATATAAATTTCTATCCAGAATCCTTATTTTTAAATAAATCATTAGGGCCAGATATGAATCTTTAATACAGTATTTGACCACATCGTCCCTTCTATTTTTCCATTCGTTTTCTATATAAATTCTATTGACGTTTTCCTTTCCCTCATTTAATAGTAAATTTGATACAAAGTTTAATGATTCGTGTTTCGGATGCAGCACCTTTTTAACTGCCCACCATGCATCGTCTATTACCCTGCCATGCAATCTCCAGAACTGATCCATTATTCTTCTTGGTGGCAAAAAATCCCTTCCTGTATTAAAATGAATTCTGTTTGCTCTCATTCTTTCTTCCAGTAATGGCAAATCGTAGCCATCTATGTTATACCCTGTTATAATATCCGGGTCTTCTTCTGTTATCAGATCATTAAATCCATTCAATATGGATTTTTCATCAGAGGTTTCATTTGAGGATAATTCTCCCTGCCGTATCTCGCCTTTGAAATAAATGGAATAGCCAATAACAAATATTTCCCTTGTGCTTATTGAATTCTCTATATCAAACGATAGTATTTTTAAGTCAGGATTAAATGATTCTGCGGTTTCTATTTTATTAATTTTAATTACAATATCCGTTGTGTAATTTTTTTTCTCATCTTCTAATAACTCCCCCTCTATATTAACGCTTGACCCCAGGTCATAATCATAAATAAATCTGTGATGGAATGGTATATCTGCAGCTAAAGCCTCACAGTTGCATATTTTCCTCAGTTCTGGAACTTTCCATGGTGATTTTACATAAAACCTTTTTACATCTACATTTTCACCATTTAAAAATAGATTTTTATCCTCCATCCTTATAAATTCAGGATTATTTTTCATTTTGCTTATACAGTCTTCAGAGGGGTTTACATAATCAAAATATGGTTTAAATCCAAAAAATAATGCAGTTACAGATTTTCCATCTGAACCTCTACCAAAGAGTTCAACCGTAACATCATTTTGTCTGTATGATGCTGTAATAATTCTCATTTTTATTTTCATTTAATTTTTTATATTTATACAATATATATATTTTGTTATATAGGGTCTTCATCAGTTTTTGATAAATCCCTTAACCTGTTAACGCCATCCAGGTCTCTTATTATATTATACACTGTTTCCGGAACCGTATCTTCCCAGTTCTGGTTATTTATCATTTTATTCCTTATTTTTGTACCCGTCCATTCATTTCTATTGAACATCGGTGATGACAGGACTTCATAGTTCTTTTCGTAAAATAGCCTTTTTACTAATGGATTATTTGTATAAACCCTTCTAAATGGAGGTGTTAATGATTCGACATGTGCAACCCACATTGGATTGGAGTTCACATCTTCTATAGGAACGATATAATAATTTGATATCTCACTTTGTTCCAGTGTATTTAAAATCATTAAATACCTTTCACCTGCTGTGAATGGGTTCATAAGTGTGTGTGATAGCTGTGCACTGCCTATTCCAATAACAACATACTCATTTTCGCTCAGAATTTTTTTAATTATTTCTACATGCCCCTTGTGGAACGGTTGAAACCTACCTATTATAAATGCTCTCATTTAGAGTTAATATTTACAATGTAAATAAATTTTTACGCTAATAAAATAATTTTTTAAAATGTTATTTCAATAAAATTAAAAACTTATTATTTGCCCTGCAGGATTGTGTATCTTTTTAAATTTCTGTCCGGATCCAGGAAATAAACACTTTTGCCTGACATTCTTCTGATGTTTCCACATATTTTGCATTATGCCATGAAAACACTGTGTAAATAGATATTATCGCTAAAGTTAAGGCTTCTATAGGATTGATGCAAATATCTATTCAAGATTTATTCCATTGCTGTTATGATAATGCCCGGACCTTTTTTCATAATTTTTTTCCGGCATATTTATTTCATAAAAAACTATCTGAACAAATTTGCATCCATTTTCTAATGCAATATTATCGCCAAAATTATAAAATGCCATGGTTAAATTCCCCTTAAAACCAGCATCAACAAATCCAAATGATGAGAATATGCCTCTCCTCGAATATTTTGATTTTATATAGAGGGACGCAACAACATTATCGGGTAGATTCAATTTCTCCAGACTCGATATGAAAAATAACTGGTTCCTGTTTATGTTTTCATCACTGATTTCCCCTACTCTCAGATCATAACCATTGGGGGTTAGGCAACCTTCATCATAATTCTCTGAAATTAATGAGTGGTTTTTTATATAATTTTTTATTTCAATGTCATTTAACATTATTAGTTATAGTTCTTTTATTAATTATCTTTTTTATCAGTGGATATAACAGTAACGCAATTATAAATGATACATAATAACTTATATCCACGCCACCAAGGTATAACTTTGATATAATGCCCTCATAGATTACACCGGGATCCATAAATGGTATAGATATCAGCAATGCAATAAAATATGAGAATATTCCAGATTTATTGAATCCGGGAATCTTTTTAGTATCAAATTCCCGGTGTCTATTGATAATAAAGAAATCGGCAATCATGATGCCTATCCAGGGGGTTATCCAGTAATCCAGGATGAATAGAAAATCCTCATAAAATGAATAAAATTTTGAATATGTTGTTATTGCCAGTATAATCGAAACTACTATTCCTATCATAACAGTGTTAAACCTCTTCATTTTTATTCCCGTTGTTTTCAATGAAACAGAGTTGGAATATAGATTAATTGCATCTGCAGCTATTCCCCCAAGGAATATTGCAAATAATCCTACAATACCGTATGGACCGAGAACCGATTTTAAATCTATAGCAGGATTTCCAGATGGGTTGAATGATAATATTGCAATAAAGACACCGGCTATTTCAGCCCATAATGATGCTATAAATCCACCTGAAAACGTATAGATAAATGTGTTCTTTTCCTTATTATACCTTGAATAATCTGCTGCATACGGTCCCCAGGACATTATGTATGAAAATGATGTTGCCAGGGTTATGCCGAATGCCACACCAAAGCCATAATATACAGGTTTATAGGCGTATATATATGATATTTTAAACAGTGATGATATAATGATAAATGAGAACATGATACCCAGGACTACTGACATTATTTTTTCAAAATATGATATTAATTTCCTCCCTGAAAATGATATAATAAATATTATAATGGCAATAACAATAATAGAAACTTCATAATACGGTATATGAAATGCCAGTGTAAAAGCAAAGGCGGCCAGGACTAAATTAACGGTTAACCAGCCGAGTGTGTTTAACCACTGTAAACCAGACATAAAAATTCCAAACCTGTTACCGAATGCCCTCCTTCCTGCAATCATCTGGGGTAAACCCGTAAATGGGCCTGTCTTTGACATGTACGCTAACAGGCTCGCCCCGAAAACATTGCCGGTAATAAGTGCCAGAAACGTCATTTCCAGACTCAGATTTAAAAGTACAGGTATGAATCCTATTGCAAAATCACCTATTGTTAAATTTGTTGCAAACCACAGTGTAAATAATTCTGAAGACTTATGGTTTCTTTCGCTTTCAGGAATTGCTATATTTTCGTATTCTTTAAAGGTATGATCAGAATTGTTTACGAACGAGTGTTCTGTTTTCATATTACCATCATTTAAAATTGCTATAAATATATTACCTAATAAACGCATATAAATTATATTATGATTTTATATGTGTCTTATATTCTATTGTTATCATTATTATTTACGCAGTTTGATGATGCATTATAATTGTATTTATTATTAGGGAAAACATCACGTAAATAGAAATACTTTACATTGATGCTTTTACCCTCATTGTTGTAATTAATATTATTCTTAAAGTACATATCATAGACTATAAATGATGAGATTAGTATTATTACTATTATTACCGAAATTATTATTTTGTAATGCTTTTTAATGTTCATGATTCATTACTTCCTATATACCATTCACATGAATTATTATTTGTTACATTTGTAGAATA
>JAJZZE010000011.1:0-18472 GCA_021797735.1 Thermoplasmata archaeon
CCTTCCACAGTTCTTTCCTGAAACTCTTGGATATGTCTTTGGATTATCCACAGCAATGGTCATAACAGATGCAATATTAAGTTATATTCAATCTGCTATAAGAAATGAAAAATCTGGATATTTTTTAAACCATTCCAGCAATCTTGGCTATATAATAGTTGCATATATCGGCTTATCACTGCTTCTACTTGTTATAGGTGCATTAATCGAATCTTCTCTGGGAATTTATAACTTCTAAAAACTTAAGGGAGTAAACTTCCGTCTGCTTTATTTTATAAATATGGACTTTTCCTAAAAACCCAATCAGATTTTAAGGTTCTGTCCATCAATTTTAGCATGCATTTATTATTGTAAAACCTGTAATTTCCTCTGTTTGTAACAGAAATCCTTATTTATACTATCGCTATTATATGTTATGAACCTTGTTAATTACAGCCTCACAGGAAAATATGATGAGCTATTGAAGTATGGAAATAAACTTGCAGAGATGGATAGGCTTATAGATTGGGAATCATTCAGGCCTATTCTCAAAGATCTCCTTTGCACTGTTAGTTAGCTGGTTCTTCCAGTAGTAGAACCTTGCCGTACCTATGTTATACTTTCTGCACAGGTCTGCAATAGATATCGTTCTGTTTATTCCTTCCATTACTATTCTTAATTTTTCTTCCGGTTTGTACATTCTTTTCTCTGTCATATATTCAGCAGAGTATATATATTCTCACTTTTAATTTCTTATTTTGTCCAGAGATGCAAAAAACATTTCAATGGATCACACTCATGGACTTAATGATAGCCATGGGAAGGGGTAAATGTGTGAGGATAATGAATGACACTGGCTCATTCATAATATTGGTTACTATACTTATTACGGTGATGGAATGCCTTCGTAGATGAAGCTATGGCCATGGAGAATATAATCCTACAATATTACATAAAAAATGGTAATTATAGTAGGTGATGTAGCTACATAAAACCCGTTTTAGCCCAGATAGTTTTCTGTGATCAGGCAGAACGCTGGAGATATATAGGAATTACGCATCATCTTAATAGACATGCGGAGAGTCTGGAATAACATAAGTATATATTTTAATATAATATACAGTAACAGTGTTAAATTTGTCAACTTTCGAAAATATGAACATATCAGAAAATATGAAAAAATCTTTAAATTTAATGAATTTTAAAGAAACAACGGAAATACAGGAAAAAGCAATTCCTGTAATTATGGAATCAAAGGATGTTATTATAAAATCAAAAACCGGTTCAGGTAAAACTGGTGCATATATGATACCTTTAATGAATTCCATAGAGAATGTTAAAGGGAAATATGTAAAGGCATTAATTGTGTTACCAACAAGAGAACTTGCATTACAGACCCACAGGGTTGCAGTAAGAATGGGTAAATTATCAAAATTAAAATCCATTACAGTATATGGTGGTGCTTCAATATCAAACCAGATAAGGGAAATACCCTCCTCTGATATTATTATAGGAACTCCAGGAAGACTACTGGATTTAATTAATCAGGGATATTTAGATATTACAAATGTCAAATTTTTGGTTCTCGATGAAGCCGATCTGATGTTTGATATGGGATTTATCGATGATATTAAAAAAATTATAAAAATTCCGGTAAAAAAGCAGTCAGTAATACTGTCGGCAACAATACCAAGGGAAATAATGAACATAGCAAAAAAGTTTATGGAAAATCCGGAGTTTATAAGTGCCGGTGAAGAAGAGTCCATACCGGCAACAATAAGGCATTTATATACTTACACTGAAAAATTTAATAAATTTTCAACATTATTATCATATATAAATACGTACAAATCAAAAAAAGCCATAATATTTGTAAAAACCCAGAGGTCAGGAGACCTGTTAAATAACATACTTTATAAATCAGGATTTAACAGCATCTTAATCCACGGTGGCATGAAACAGAATTCACGTGAAAGGTCAATAGGCAATTTTAGAAATATTGACTCTGGGCTACTTGTGGCAACGAATGTTGCTGCCAGGGGGCTGGATATACCGGGAATAACGGACATAATAAACTTTGATGCACCAGAAACCATTGAAACATATACCCACAGGGTAGGTAGATCAGGCAGAATGGGAAGGGATGGAAGAGCAATGACCATTTTTGCTGAGGACCAGGGAAATATAATATCATCATTACAGAGGAGAAAGGTTAAACTGGAAAAAATTGAGGTAAATCTTGAGGAAAAATATACAGATATAAATTATGGCGAATTAATAACCCAGTTTAATAGAGAAGAGAATAATAAAAATAAAAACGGTAATGAGAGAAGAAGAGATTTTAATGGTAGGGATAACAGGAGCCACAGAAACGAAAGCTATAGAAATGGCAATCATGGGAACTATAGAAGAAATACCGGGCAACACTCAGGTCAAGACAATCGCAGAAGAAATAGAAGACCACACTCAGATTAATAATGATATTTTTTTTGATAATTTCCTGTAGATACATTTATATATTATAAATTTTCATTAAAATATTTTTGTTAGAATAATACTTTTAATTTATATTAATTCTCTTGCCGTAACTTATTTTATACAGATATATACTTATTATAAAATTAAAAAGTATATATCCATTAAATTATTTTCGGATTCACTTTAATATGATATATGATATTATATTTATACCGGCGATTACGTTAATTATATGGACGATTTCAAATTCAATGATAAAGAATCTGGCATCAAAAATAAATACAAATGATGTATCAATGATAGTAGTTGGTGCAGGAATAATCCCAATGATGATAGGCATTATGATTAATCCAGTACATGGCATATCACCGTCCATACTGCTTTTGTCATCAATTTCCGGTATTCTATTAGGTCTGGGCTACATACTTTTCTATAAATCATTAAAATCAGAAAACCTTGGAAATGCAGGTGTAACAATAAATATACAGCAGATAGTTGTAATCGTATTCGGTTTATTTGTTTTAAAGGAAAATGTAACATCATTTGCATTGCCTGGAATACTACTAATAATTTTTGGGTCAATACTGGCAACGGTTAGAAAGGGGTTTAAGGTAAATAAAATTTTAATAATAGCTGCAGCAGCAAATATAATCTGGGGTGTATATTATATTCCATTAACATTTGCAATATTATCACTGCATGCATCACCGGTACCATTATTATTAGCAAGAATAATGGGCTTTTTCTCTGTGCTTTTATTATTTAATTTTCCATCAATATTAAGGAGAATAAGGTCGAGGATAAAAATAGAAAATGTTAGGGGTGCAAAAATAGCATCGGCATTAATATTTTCATCCATAATAGCTGGATTGCTTGATGGAGCTGGAAATGTACTGTATGCCATGTCAATACAGGATGGCATAATAATAATTGCAGGTTCAATGATAGCATTACTGCCGGTAACACTGGCATTAACCGGTAAATTTATTTTCCACGAAAAATTGACATCAATGCAGTATTCTGGAATATTATTATCTGTAACAGGTGCAGTGCTAATAGCAGTTTTATAAAATTTAGTAAGTGGATTTTTCAGGCTCCCTTTCAACGTTTACATCAATGTAATGTATTTCTCTCCATGAAAAGCTTTTCTTTATGATATTATCATTATCGCTGTAAATTCCCGAAAAGAATAGATTGCCCTTCTCATTGTATTTTATGGATAATAGTTTTACATTATCGAATTTCTTATTATCTGAATAAACGTTCACGGTATAATTATATAAAAAAGCATATGCCAGTGACATTTTAATATCCTCTTTTTCCATCACATCCAACGGCACTGATTCCACAAGTCTGCCATCCTTGAATGATATTAATGTTATTATCATTTCAGTCAATTATAGTATCAAATACATTTATATATACTTATTTTAGGATTTAATGCTATCAATAATTTTTAATTGACTGTCATTCAAAATAATATCAGAATACTTTATATTCTGTAAAACATGCTCTTTATTTGAAGCCCTGGGTATAGCAAAGACATTATCATTTTTACTGATTAAATATGACAGTGCAATATTGGCATTGGGTATATCCTTAATATCTTTACGTATCTCATCGAAATATTTATTATAATAATCCTTTGCAACCTTCCCATGGCCTAATGGAAAATATGGCAGTACAGCTATATTATTTTCCCTGCAATATTTCATTATGCCATTATTTTCTATATTCCTGTGAAATATATTATAATTCATCTGAACAGATGTTAATCTATGCTTTGATAGAATATTATTTGAATCTTTTATCATTTTTAAGGAAAAATTACTGACTCCTATGTTCTTTATTTTTCCCTCATCCATAAGCTTTTCCATTGTTTTAAATGTTTTTTTAAGATCAACAAATGGGTTCGGAAAATGGATCTGATATAAATCAACATACCCTGTATTTAATTTTTTTAAACTTCTGTTAAGTGCTTTTTCCAGCGAACGTGGTGATAAATGTGTTGGAAATACCTTCGTTGCGATAAACAGGTCATCCCTTTTAAAATCCTTTATTGCTTCTCCAACGATCTTTTCAGTATTATATAATTCTGCAGTATCAATTAAATTCATGCCATTTTCTATTCCAGTTTTTATTGCCTCTATTTTTGTATCCTTTTTCGAATAAATTCCAAAATACGTTTTGAATATCCAGTTCATATCATAATATGTGCCCATACCTATCGCAGAGCATTTAAATCCGGAATTGCCTAAATACCTGTAAATCATGTTCAATAATATCTATTTTGTATTTAAATTATCATGCACAACAATTATTCAATATTTTTATTTTTGCTGTATATAGACTGTGGATAATAATAATTATTTAATTTTATAAAAGAATAAATTATAATTAGCCAGAAAAGGGTTATTAATTCATATTTTCATCCTATTTCATTAACATCAATTTTATAACTTTTCACCTGAAAAATAATATTATATATATTAGAATAATAAGATAACGGTAACTATGAATTTATACGAATATATGGGTAAGGAAATATTTAAGAAATATGGTATACCGGTACCCGGTGGCTATGTAATTGATAATGTAAATGAACTGAAGAAATATGAGGAGCCGGTTGCAATAAAATCACAGATTTTATCAGGCAAAAGGGGAAAAGCCGGTGGCATTAAGTTCGCTAAAAACAATGATGAATTAATTAATTACTCTAAGGAATTATTAAGTTCAAAAATCAATAATTTAACTGTAAATAAATTATTAATAGAAAGGATGATAAACATTAAAAAGGAGATATATCTAAGCATAACCCTGGATAGATCCTCAAAGGAACCAATAATAATAATGTCCAGTGAAGGTGGTATGGATATTGAAAGTGTTCCTGAAGATAAAATACATAAAATATACATAGACCCGTTAATAGGCTATTCAGATTATATTGCAAGGGAGGCACTGGCTTATCTATCAGTAGAGAATAAAAAACAGTTCTCCAGCCTTTTAAGGTCACTGTATATTGCATTTGTAAATGAGGATGCCATGTTAATGGAAATAAACCCCCTGATTATAGATAACGATAATAATATAATAGCCGGTGATTCAAAGGTAATTATCGATGACAATTCACTGTTCAGGCATGATGAGTATAAGATAAAGGATACAGATAAAACTGAATTAGAAAATGAGGCGGCAAATAAAAGTTTTACATTTATAGAGATGGGCGGCAATATTGGCGTAATAGCAAATGGTGCCGGATTAACAATGGCTACACTGGATGCCCTAACATTACATAAACTGAAGCCAAGAAATTTCCTTGATTTAGGCGGTACTGACGATATAGAGATTGTTGAGGATGCCTTTTCCTTTGTTTTGAAGGCCAAACCAGAAATAATATTTGTAAATATATTCGGTGGTGTTACAAAGGCAGATACAGTGGCAAATGGAATCGTGTCATCAAAAAACAAATTCAACATTAAACAGAATATAATAGTAAGGTTAAGCGGCATCCACGAGGAAGAGGGTCGAAAAATACTATTAAATAATGGAATAAAGGCTTTTCCAGACATGAATGATGCAATAAAGGCTATATCAAAAATTTATGAGGTGAATTAAATGGTTATAATAAATAAAAATACAAATGTAATAGTTCAGGGAATAACAGGCCATCAGGGTGCCTTCCATTCCGGTGAAATGATCAAATTTGGTACTAAGGTTGTTGCTGGAGTTTCTCCAGGAAAGGGAAACACGGAAATAAATCACGTTAAGGTATTTAATACAGTCAGTGAAACTTTGGATTATGAACCATATGCATCGATGATTTCAGTACCTGCACCGTATGTTAAGGATGCGGCTTTAGAGGCAATAGACAACGGCATAAAATTAATATATATATTAACAGAACATGTACCTGTGCACGATACAATGGAAATAGCACACCAGGCAAGGAGAAAAAATGTTATGTTAATTGGCCCCAACAGTCCGGGAATTACAGTTGTGAACGAATCAAAAATAGGGATAATGCCCAATCATATATTTAAAAAGGGGAATGTTGCTATAGCCTCAAGAAGCGGTACATTAACATATGAAATAGTTAAAGCCGTTACAGATTCAGGTTTCGGTGAAACCACTGTGGTGGGCCTTGGTGGAGACCCAATAATAGGGACAACCTTTTCGGATATAATAAAAATATATAATGAGGATGAGCAGACAAAACAGATAGTCCTTGTTGGAGAAATCGGTGGGGGCGAGGAAGAAAAGGCTGCAGCATATATTAAAAAATATGTGAAAAAACCTGTTGTAGGCTATATAACCGGAAGAAGTGCGCCACCTGGAAAAAGAATGGGACATGCAGGTGCGATAATAGAAAAGGGCGTCGGAACTGCAGAATCAAAAATAAACGCATTTAAAGATGCAGGAATAAAGGTTGCAGACTATCCGGATGATATACCAGGACTTTTGCAGAAATTATAAAAATATAAAATTTTAATAATATTTTTGTATTATTAAATTATGAAAGATCATACAGTTGATGATTTGTTAAAATTTAAAAATATAGAAAATGTAATTATAAATAATTCAGGTGCGGAAATAGCAGCCTTAGTTTCTGATTCCTATAAAGAATATAAAAATAAAAATTATAAAAAATATATTTATATTTATGATCCGAATTTAAATCTAAAAAACAGAATAGAGGGCTATGGATTAAAATCAATAAATTACTCCCATGATGGCAGATTATTATATGTCGAGGACAATTTAATAAATATAATAGATGGCAGTAATAAATTTACAGTAAAATTTGATGGCAAAATAGATGAAGCAAAATGGTTAAAGGACAATATATTATTTTCAGCAGCATTGAATAATAATGAAAAAGAGGATGATGCGTATTTCTTTGAAGAAAGTGATTTGCTTAATGAATTATATTTATTGGATTTTAAAAATGGAATTAAAAAAATAACCAGCGGTATCAGCATTTTTGAATTCGACAACTATAATGATAATATATATGCATTAACATCGGATTGCCCGCAGGAGAGCTGCTGGTATAAATCAAAATTATCAAAAATAGCCCTGGATGGAAGTATAAAAGAGATCTATGACCCCAAATTCAGGCAGATTGGAAAATTAAGGGCATATAAAAACAAAATCGCTTTTTTAGAGTCTATTATGAGTGACCGCGGTGTTATTTCAGGAGATGTAATCTTAATTGATAACAACAATATAAAAAATTTAACCGAAAATTCCGGTAATACATATTCACACATAGAATTTTACAGTGATGATATCTATGTTCTGGAAAACCACATGGCAGAATTTAGAATAAAGAATTTAAGCAGTAATAAAATAATATGGTGTGGCTCAGGAATAGTATATCCTGTGGTTTCACCACAGTTTTCAATGCACGAAAATAAATTTGTATTTTCACATTCCAATGAAAATGAAATAGCTGAAGTAATTTTATTGAACAATGGCCTTAAAAAATCAAATATAAATGGCGAATTAAAGGATCTAAAGCCATATAAAAATGAATTAATTCAGTGGAAATCTGTAGATAATAAGGAAATTTATGGCTTTTTCAGATCACAGAATCCCGGAGACCCGCTGGTTGTTTACATTCATGGAGGGCCGACATCATTTTCATATCCTGCTTTTATTGATAGAACAACAATGTACCTCGGATCAGGTTTCTCGGTATTTTTGCCAAATTACCGTGGAAGCATTGGCAGGGGAAGACAATATGCAGAATCAAATCTGGGGGATTTAGGTGGAAAGGATTTTGATGATGTAATTATGGGCATAAAATACCTGTATGAGAATAAAATAATAAAAACTGATAGAATTTATATAACCGGAGGGTCTTACGGCGGTTATATTTCCGCCCTGGCAATAATGAAAATAGACATTTTTAAGGCAAGTGTTTCATTATATGGCATATCTGATTGGGTAAGCTTCCACGGTGTATCAAATTTATCTAACTGGGATAGAATACATATGGATGAAAACCCGTATAATTTTAATAAATATGATAAATTCTCTGCAATAAGGATGGAACATGATGTTAAAACGCCAGTGTTACTGATGCACGGAATAGAAGACCCATATGTTCCTGTAGGACAGTACTATGAATTCTACAGATTTTTAAAGGAAAATAATAAAAATGTCAGATTATTAGTATATCCGAGGGAAGGCCATGGATTTACTGAAAAGGAACATATGATACAGCAATATAAGGAAACTATAGATTTCTTCAATAAATATAAATAATCATATTTCAATAATTATTTTTAAGATGCCCTTACATAATCCGGAATTATGAAGGTGGTAAAAACTCAGAAGAAAAATAAATGAAATAATTACAACACGATGTTATTATTTTCATGATTTAATTACATCACAATGTAATTATTTATATATTATATATAAATACATAGATATGGAGTTATCTGACCTTGAGAAATTTAATGGCTGGTGGATCAGCGGTGATGTACGACCTATACTATTAAAGGATTATAAAAGGAAAGTCTACGATGAAATTGATAAATATATTAATAACAGGTTGATAATTTTATTATATGGGTTAAGAAGAATGGGCAAAACGACATTAATGTACCAGTTAATTAATGGACTATTAAAGGAGGTAAACAGCAAATATATATTATATTTTTCATTTGATGAAACAGATTATGGATTAAATGACGTGCTTGAAATATATCAGAATAATGTTTTAAACAAAACGTTTAACAGCATTGATGATAGGATATATATATTTCTTGATGAAGTTCAAAAAATTAAAAATTTTGAAAATAAAATAAAGGTCTATTATGATTTATATCCAAATATAAAATTTATACTATCGGGGTCTGCATCAATATCATTAAGAAAAAGATCTAATGAAAGCCTTGCCGGAAGAGTAACTGACTTTTATATTGAACCATTAAGCTTTATCGAATTCCTTGAACTAAATAATTTTAATGTTAAGAAAATAAATGAGAACCCGGACATGTATAAAAATGAGATAATGCCTATGTTAGATATTTATATCAAATACGGATCATTTCCGGAGCTTGCATTAAACCGGGATGATAGTTATGCAGGGAAATATATAAAGGAAACGGTAGTTGAAAGAATAATCTATAAGGATATTACAGAAGAATTTAATGTAAATGATTTAAGTTTATTAAGGTCATTGATAAATCTAATAGCGAATAAACCGGGAATGATGCTAAATTTTAAGGCAATTTCGGAAAATTTTGGCAGGGACCAGAGGACAGTATCAAATTACTTTGAGTACCTTGAGTATAGTTTTTTAATCAAAATTATTTATAATTACCGGGAAAATATTTCAATATCAATGAGGAAATTGAAGAAGTGTTATGCTATTACCCCAAATATTATATTTGCATTATCAGACAAATTTAATGAATTGCTGCCATACATAATGGAAAATCTGGTTTTAATGAAAACAAAAACCGATTATTTTTACCGGAATAACTACGAGATTGATTTTATATTAGTAAATGGGAATATGATAAAACCAGTTGAGGTTAAAAAATCTGGTAGGGAATTAAAGCAATTAAAATTATTTATTAACAAATATAAAAATACTGATAGACCTTTAATGATAACATACAATAATGAGAATCGTGGCGATATCGATATATTGCCATTATGGAAATTCCTTTTAAAATAAAAATTATTTTTTTATAATTTTTAAATTATTTTTATACCTTGTGCAGAATGTATTATAATTATTTTTATAATCAGTCCATAATTTTTTATAATTATCATTTATTTTGCCTATAACTTTTGCAGGTATGCCAACTGCTATCGATTCGTCCGGTATTTCATCATTATTTTTTACAACGGCACCTTCTCCTATTGCAGACCATGTACCCACCACAGCAAAATCGGAAACTGTTGAGTTCATTCCTATTACAGCATAATCATTAATTCTTCCTGTATGGATTACTGATAAATGGCCAACAGTTACATGCTTTCCTATGTAGGTTGTTTCTCCAGGCCTTGCATGAATTACACAGTTATCCTCTATTGCAGAGTATTCATCAACTATGATTTCACCGTAATCCCCACGTAAAACTGCACCCGGGCCGATCCAGGCATTGTCCCTTATGGTTACCTTTCCTATTACTGTTGCATTATCAAAAACATATGCTTTTTCACTTATTTCAGCAATTCTATTCTCAAACTCATAGATCATATGAAGTTAATAATAATATTAATTTAAATTTATTTATATACACAATTATATTTTTAAATATATTATTAATAATAGTTTTTATATTTCCGATTTATATATTTTTATTAATCCCTTATTATTAAAATATAACATAGGCAATATGATAATGGGTAATGAGCTGGATGACCCGAAAGAGATGAAAGATTTTTAGGGATTAAAATATTATTATGGAATATTTGATCAAACATATGATTTCAATGAGATAATTTCCGGATATTTTAAAAACAAAAAGATTAATTCATATATTTATTCAATAGTTTATCCTGTTACCTGGAGGAAAAAATTTTAATGGGCTGGCATCATAGTTTATATTTGAACCAGATGTCATGCCATGAAAAGGATAATAAAACATACCTCCGGCAAATGCTCTAAATGTTTAGGTATTTTATTGTTTATAGAGGCAAAAATGGTAACCATCAGGAGATACTATATAACAGTGAGGATATGAGGTTATTAAAAAATAGAGTAAAAAATTCAGGATTAAGACTGGACCCGGATGAGATAAATTAAACACATCTTTGCAGGCTCACGGATGAGAGCATGTCACCAGATTCACTATCACGGATGTTGGTCATAATTGCCTGATGCCCGGGCATTAAGGTAATGAAAAGGCTAAAGAAAAGGGTGAGTACGTATTTATGGACACAGCAGCAATATTCTCCAGGCCTGATAATATATTATTCTTAGAACCCGACCATAACCCAAAACAGGTACATCTGCCACAGATTAACGTGATGATACCATTCTCTGAAACAAGGACAATGACAACATTTGTTATAATACTTCCAAGATCTATCAGCAATGTTACAGACAGTGTTTTATTCCACGGTGAAAATATGAGACAGTTCCTAAAACTATGTTTTTTAGATTTTTTGAATTTACACGTTCCATGCTATTGCAGGCAAATATGCTTTTCTGATATTGTATGGTGATATAAAATTATATAATTTAAGGTTATTAGAAAAAATTTCAATGAAGCATTTAATACTATCCATAAACATCTTTTCTATGTTCAAAACGTAAAAGTATGAGCTTTTTTCCCATAACGGCATAGATTAGCCTATATGGTGGAATCCTTATAGTACGTTCCCCTTTCAACGTATATCGAAGTGGCTTCCCCAGTTCTGGATCCTCTACCAATTTTCTGATGTGCTTTCCTAATTTCTCCTTTATTTTTCTATCTTTCAGTTTTTTTACTTCATGTTCAAATTCAGAGGTATATACTATTTCATCTATCAATATTTACCATTCCTTAAATTCTTTAAAGAAATCGTCCTTGGATTTAATTTTGTAATTCCCTCTCTCTATATCTTTCCAGGCTTCTTCAATAGATCTAAGCGTTTTCATGTCAGCAGCAGAAATTCCTGAATCAACCTGCTTCAAAATGATCATGTTATCTTTTGTTGTAACTGCAAATAAACTCCCATTGCCAATGTTAAGTTTTTTTCTTATGCTAGAAGGGATAACAATCTGTCCTTTAGAGCTGGTTTTCGTGAACTCTGTTTCAATAGTTTCATCACTCATATAGTAAGTATTTCTTACATATACTTAAACTTATATAAATGTGCCATATGGTTAATTCCAGTATTATGGTTTTTAAGTTAATTTGCAATATGGAACGGTTTAATATCAGTATTCACTTAATTATCAAATTTATTATTAACGTGAACCACCCCTGATAACCTACCTATATTAGATTAACTTAGGATATTAAAAAAGGTAATTCCAATGAGAATTGGAAGAACAACTGCACATCAGACTGATCAGTTACCATACCATTCAGTACCATTGGATCTGGAAAATCAACAAATGATAAACATTCCTCAGGACATTTCTGCTTGCCCCGATGACCATGCAGATCGCCTGTATGGGATTAACGGATAACCCGGGTGTATCATTTTAATCGTTTCTATAAGCCATCTGTTTAATCACAATTAATTTGACCTCTATCTTTTGTGCTAGGCAACGTGGTTCTGTAAGATTTTCTATTCTTCATAATGGAATATATATGACAAAACAGATGCCCCGATGAAATATTTCAGTTGTTTAAATACATATCACCTTCACATCGCTCTCTATTCTTTGTTCTATACCTCAACATGGTGTGCCTTCTAATGCATTCCTATAAAAAATATAATTATTTCCTAATGATTATATATATCATCATGCATAACAACCGTTAAATATTCAAATATAGCTCTGTTAGAGCATATTATAATTATTATTTTCTATAATAAGCTTTTCACTGGATTTTAATGTTAAAAATTGGTATTTGTTTATTAAAGCTATAATATTGATAATAATTATCATGGAAATGTAATTAAAATTATGATCGTTTTTAAGGAATTGCAGATATTAGGTTTTAAATATTCGAAACTGGTGTGTAATAGGAAATAATTAAAATATATAATAATTTATATAATTGATTACATTTAACTTGATATGGAAAATTATGTACATAAAATTTTTATGTCGATATTATCGATTGGATGGTTTATATTCTTTTTTATTATAGAATTATCTATGTTATCTGGTAATGGTAATGCTTTAGGTCTTTCCATATCACCATTTTTTTAATGCTTGTTTCAACATTATGGATCATTTTAATATATTATCTATATAATAGAAAATTTATAAAACCTTTAAATTATGAAAATTATTCTATTGGAAAAAATTATACGTTAACATTAAGTTTTTTATTTCTTGTTTTTGCATTATTATCTATTGTTTTAGGTTTTCAGATTTTTATATAAGGATAATTTCCATTTGCTATGGATATTATATAGGTGAACAGCTTTTAGCATATAGATTTACATTTTTTACATTTTTCCTTATATCATCCATGGTATTTTATATAAAATACAAAAAAATAAATAATCATTAAATAATATATTAATCATGAAAATTCTTGTAGTTGGCGTAAACGGTTTTGGCAAAATGCATTTATCTGCAATAAAAGACATGGAAATAAGCATAGTTGAAAGGAATAAGGAAGTTATCAATGATGTAATGGCAAAATTTGATATAAAAAAGGTTTATGATGATTATAATACTGCCTTAAAGGGTCATTTTGACATTGTTGATTTAACAGTTCCACATTATCTGCATAAAGAAATGGCAATAAGGGCCATGGAAAACAAAAACAATGTAATAATAGAGAAACCAATAGCAACAACGGTAGAAGATGCCGAAGAGATGATAAAGGCATCAGAGAAATACGGTGTAAAGTTTATGGTATCTGATCAGTATTTCTTTGATCCCTCTGTAAGAAAAGCAATGGAATTAATAAAAAATAATGAAATAGGCAATGTAAATACAGTAATAGTAAGGGACCAGAGATTTTTTACACATGAAGGGTGGAGGCAGACTCAAAAATATATGGGAGGTGGATCATTGATAGATGGCGGTATACATTTTATAGATACATTACTGAATTTTGGCGGAGAATATTCAGATATATACAGCTCCAGCAATCATTCAGGTTCTATAATAGAGGGTGAGGACAATACATCTGCATTATTTAAGTTTAAAAATGGGATTACCGGCTTATTTTTCTATTCATGGTCATATGCAAATCCACCGGAAGTACCGGCATTTGAAATTATAGGAAATAAGGGGTCAATATACGAGGATTGTAAATCAAGGACATCATGGAATGTAGACGATAAAATAAGAACGGTTTATGGAGATTTAATAATGAATGGAAAGAAAATGAATATTGAAAAATATGATGTTTACAGTAAAGAAATAGAAGAATTCAAAAACAGTGTGGAAAATAATACAGATGTCCCATTTAAGCCTGAACTGGCATTGAGGGACTTAAAAGCAGTGTTAACAATTTATAAAAATAGTTTAAATTAATACCATAATATTTTTGTTTTAATTTCACCCCTTGATTTTTTTGTCAACGCATCTATTATTTTATTTTCATCATCAATTTTTATTGAATTAGTTATCAATAATTTTTCTATTCCCGGGAATAAATGTTTCCACTGTATTAAATGATTAATTGCCATTTCAAAATGTGGTTTCTGCCCGTTAATTAGGCCTGCAATTACAATAGATTTGTAAACAATGTTTTGAAGTATATATTTGCTTAATGTAAGTTCGCCACTTTTAATAAAGCCAAACAAACCAAGTATGCCGTTGTTTTTTATAAATCCTATTGTTTCCGATATTACCCCTGCATCTGAACCTGATGCCTCTATAACCAAATCAAATGTATTTTCATCAAAATTATAGCCATTCATGGAATTATAATATCTTATATCCGCAGGATTAAATATTTTTAATTCATTTTCATTAGGATACCTTTTGTTTGCTATTGTAACATCAAATCCATAGGATCTTAATAATAATGAAAACAGTATCCCTATAGTGCCTGTTCCTATTACTAATGCTTTGCGGCAATGGAATGTATTGTCACTGCATGTCCAGATCATCCTTTTCTGTATGTTTATTATTTCTTCCATGGATTTTTCCAGATCCGATAATGGCTGTGCCAGTATAGCCATATCTTTTATATCTTCAGGCACCTTAATTAGATAGTTTTCATCATCATATATATATTCACTCATAAATCCCTGCATTCCTTTTATGCCTGCCTCAATAAAATTTCCAGTTTCACAGAAGTCTGGCCTGCCATTTAAGCAATTTAAGCACTTTCCACAACCTCTCCTGTTTACTGGCATTACTATATCTCCCTTTTTAAATATGACACGGTCTTCCATTACTGTTCCTATGGCTTCGTGTCCTAAAATAAGATAATTATATTTATATGGTAAGGCTGCAGAATTTAATTCACCATTCACAATCTCCCTGTCTGTTCCACATATCCCATTTTCTAAAATCTTTATCTTAACTCCATTTTTTCTGTAATTTACATGCTTAATTGTTATCCCTGTATCGGGAGGCCTAACGGTTATTGCTTTCATAGAATAAATATAATAATATAATGGATATATAACTTTCTAAATTCTATAAATTATAATTTATTTAAATCCCCTTTTTTCCCAGCCCTCAGAGAATAAATTGAAATCAGCATTATTTTCATCTGCTATGTAATCATTTATCTTATCCTTTAAGTTTATTCCTATTCCCGGTTTATCCGGCAATTTCACATAGCCATTGTTTACCTCAGGTTTTTTATCAACAATATTATTTACCCAGTCTGGATATGCAAATTCATCAAACATTTCCTGTATTTTTAAATTGTTTAATAAGGCATCAACATTTAATGTTGTGAATGTATTTAATGGCCCCTCAGCCTGGTGTGGTGCCATGGCTATGTTGTTTGCCTCTGCCATGGCACTGATTTTTAGCATTTCAATTATGCCGCCGGTGTTTATTAAATCTGGCTGTGCTATGTTAATAGATCCCTTTTTAAATGGTTCGACAAAATCATAGGAATTTATTAATCTTTCACCCGCTGCTACTGGAGTTTTTAAACTATGCGATAGTATTGATAATCCCTCGATATCTTCCGGGATAACCGGTTCCTCAAACCACCCGATATTGTCATATTTATCAAGTTCATTACCTATTTTCATTGCCATAGACCTGTTGAATCTGCCATGTCCTTCTATTAGCATTTCCGTTTTATCCCCCACAGTATCATGCACTGTTCTTATTATTTCCATTGATTTTTTATATTCATCATAGTCTAAAAATCCAGATCCGGCACCAAAAGGATCAAATTTTAATGCCCTATAACCTTTATTTACAACCTTTTTTGCCTCTTTAGCCCAATCCTCTATATCGTTTATATTTGTATACCAGCCATTGGCATATACCCTGATTTTATTCCACACAGACCCGCCCAATAGGTTGTAAATTGTGGAACCATAATGTTTACCTATTAAATCAAAACATGCAGATTCAACACCACTTATCAGGGAAATGTTTATTATATCCCTATTTCTGTTAAACGTTGATATAAACCAGTCATTTATTAATTCTCTTATCCTAAACGGGTCTCTGTTTATCACAAATTTTTTTATGTCTTTTACGTGGTTAATCAGGGCAAATTGGCCTGCATAAGCTGTTGCTTCTCCATATCCATTTGATCCATCATCCGTTATAATTTCAACAAAAACCCACTTTTTCCACGGGTTTCTCACTATATATGTTTTTAAATCTACTATTTTCATATATGATTATTAATTATGTCATTTAAATGTTTTTGTTGGTAATAATATAAATATCAGTAACAAATTGTTATGTGCATATAAAATTAAATATTTTCAATAGTATAAATATCCATATTTACATTTTACTTAAATAACATTATTACTAAATACTTATATATAACAAATTTATATTAATTTATGTATACTAAATTACCTAAATTATTAAATAAAAAATTGGGAGTTATAATAGTTTCTATTATCATGGTATCTACCATGGCTATTGCTTTACATAGTAATAATCCGGCTACAGCATCTGCAGGTAATAAATCATCATATATAGCCAATTCGGGTAATATATCATTAACAGGAAATGTTAGAAACAATTTTAACGGTGACCTTATAGCATCAAACAATGTACCATCATTATGGGGTCCTAATAATGCCATAAAGAATATGTATATCGCATACAACTCTTCAGATTTATTTATAGGTTTAGATGAAAATATTTCAGGCAATAGTTTGATGGTGTTTATTAATAATGTTACAGATAGTGTGTATGGAACAACCAATATGAACACGTTGAATACGGATACATATAGCAGGGACATATCATTTACAACTCCCCTGAATTATTTTTCTGGAATTTATTTTAGTGGTGTAAATAAAAATGCTACTGCCGTTTCGTATGCATTATCAACAAAAGTTGGCAACACGTCATCTGTTGCAACTCCAATAAACAGTACATTTATTTTCAGCTCCGTTAACAATACTACAGAAATGGCTATACCATGGTCCGGTATGTTTCCCGATGGTTTTCACGGGGAACTTAATTTTGGCATTTCAACGTTTGTTATAGGCAGTAGCGGCCCATGGGTAGGCACAGGTATGCCATATAACCAGAAAGGTATATATGATAACGGTATCCAATCGAGTTTCATCATAAACAATACAATACCTATTCATATTAAAAACATAAACGTTAAACCCACGCAATCATATAAGAACTACCCATCATATTTATTACTGAATAATTTTGTCAATAACAGCATATACATATCAACAGGAATACATGATAGTTTCCTTGGTTCAAACTTCGGTTACAAAGGTTTTTCAATTCAGAACATAGATGCAAATAATACATTATTACCGGCAAAATTAGAGCTTTCGTCAGGTTCTTCAACCACAGCATCCAGACTTACTTCTAATAATATGGTACAGGTTAATACGACTAAAAGTATTACATATATTGCGGATGTACCGCATTCAAATGAGATTGCTGCAATACAGAAATCAAACACATCATTAAATGATTCTATGCACATATCTGGCGCATTCAGCTATAAAAATACTAACAACACTCTATATATAAACACCTCTCCAGGCATTGGAATACATTTGATCAATGCTAAATACACTATAAATAAGAGTTCAAAAAGCATGTCTATTAATATATCCTCCAATCCGGGATTGAGTGCAATAGTGGTAAGTATAAATTCCACATCTTCTATGAATATATCTAAAATAATAAATCTAAATAATCAAAACATATTTAAGTGGCTGTCAAAATCAGTAAATACTGAAACAAACAGGGACCTTACTAATGAATATAACACATCATTACTAC
>JAJZZE010000011.1:18572-127321 GCA_021797735.1 Thermoplasmata archaeon
CTTACTAATGAATATAACACATCATTACTACTTGTAAAAGATGATCAGAACCCCATGACAGGAGAGATAGTAGCATCACCATCACCTGTCTATTTTTATAACTGGGTAAGGGATGCATCATTTTCTGCCATAAGTTTGGAAATGTCCGGGCATGTTAATTCGGCACTTAAATACTGGAAATTTATGGCTGGTGTTCAGGGCGTTGGTACATACAACGGTACATGGCAGACCAGGTTTAATTTCTGGAATGGAAAAGTAGCCGGTTTTGTTTACCCGGAATTTGACAGTCTGGGACTATTTGAAATAGGAATATATGATCTTTATCAGGCGACACATAATGCATCAATGCTTAATGAATTTAGGCCAAATATTATCAGTGACCTTAAATTCCAGGAAACGTCAATTAAAAACCACGGTCTCATTCAGGAAGACCACAGCATATGGGAAATGCAATATGGTTACTGGTTCTGGACACAGAGTATGAATTACATTGGCATGAAGGATATGTCTAGGATAATGCCGCAGTTGGTGTCACCACCTTCCACTCCGAACCACTCAGTTCCTCCTGCATCATCGGTGCTCAATTTAATTTCAACGTCATCCAGAGAATTAAAGCAGAACATAATCAAATATTTCTATGCCGATGGCATATTTGCCCAACATATCACGCCCATCACAAATCAGTATGGTAAAAACAATTATACCACATATTTGATGAACAACACCCCGGATTCATCACAGATACTGCCTATAGCTATGGGATTTATAAATCCATCATCGCCAGTTGCAAAATCTACAGTTAATAACCTTTATTTCGAATTGTGGAACTACCGCGTAGGTGGTTTACCACGATATTATAACGATTTATATCATTATACGGAATATGGGGGATACCACCAGAGCTCTGGTCCATCACCACCCTGGATAATAACAACGCTGTTCCTTGGGTTATATGATGAACGGACAGGCAATATGAGTGGTGCACTTTCATTATTAAAATGGTCATATAATCATACACAAAGCGGGCTGCTTCCAGAGGCCATTGATCCAAACTTTGGTACAGTCATAGCATCCACATCGCCGCTTACATGGTCATCGGCCATGTATATAATCGTGGCCCTTAACTATCGTTCCCACTCAATGCCACCAGGAACGCCCTTATTATAATAAAAATTATTTTTTTGTAATATAAACTTTTATTGAACTTTAATGTTAAAAATTATAATCTGTTATCATGGCAATATCATTAAAACCAGGGTCATTTTTATGGAATTGTAAATATTAAGATCTGAGTGTTCGAAACCAGTATAATATACCATATTATCAATAGTAGTCAATATTATTTTCAAATTTAGAAATATCTATAATTTTATATATAGTCTATATTGACTTAATGGATATAAGTAAATATTAAATAATGCCATGTCTATATGTTTATATGGAAAAACCAGAAGCACCACCTACTAAAAGTGGTGGTTATAAAAAAATAATAGCCATTGTGGTTGTTATTATAGTTATAGCAGGCATTGGAATCGGGGTTTATGAGTTCACACACCCAGTAAAAAAGACCGTATACTTTTATACATGGTGGGCAACTGAAGGAAAGATTGCATTTAACAAGGAAGCAAAAGCCTTTGAAGCGGCACACCCAGGATATGTAGTTGAACCAACAATAAAAGCTGGGGCCGGTGGAACTGCGGCTAAAGGTGCAATATTGGCGTTGATAAAAGAGGGGCATCCCCCTGCTACATTCCAGACACATCTTGGTCCGGAGATATTAAGTTATATAAGTGCTGCACCGCACAAAGCAGGCTCATTTGTGAAACTGAATTCAGCGGCATCAAGTATAAATCTAACAACATCAACCGCATTTCCGCAGGTTTTATTAGCAGGTACATATAATGGTTCGATGTATTCATTACCTGTTGATATGCATCAGGGAGCACAGTTATATTTAAATCCACAGGTACTGGCGGCCAATCATTTACCAATACCCCTGAACTTCACCGCGTTAATGAACGATACAGCAGCATTAAAAGCGAAGGGAGTAACACCCTGGATAATACCGGGTAATGACGGTGGTTGGGATCAGATGCAGAACTGGGAGGACACATTCCTTGCACTGGATAACGCGGCATATGGAAATGGCACCTTATACGATGAATTTATGTATGGAACCCTTAATTTAAGTAATCCTGCAGTCTCACATCTGGTAAGCAAAACTAACAGCAATTTCTTAACAATGCAAAACAACAGTTACAATGGAGAAGCTAGTATGACATGGACACAGGCTATACCCAAGGTTGTTGGTAAGAACGTTGCTTTTGAAGCGAATGGAAACTGGTATGTAAACTATGCATATGATTATCTAAACACAACAACATACCCAGCCAATTCAACATATGTATATATGAATAACGGCACATTAAAACCCGCTGCACATAATATAAAATTAATGTCGATGGATTTCCCGGGAACAAGCAAATATTTCGTTTTAGTGTCTGATTCGGCTGCGGTACCGTCAGGGTCAACATCAGCAAATGGTCTAACATTTGCAAAATTCTTCGCATCATACAGTGGCCAGAAAGCCTTTACAAAATGGAAAGCAGCAACTTTCTATAACAATATAACAACGAATTATTATAACACACCATCACAATGGGCAAGTTATCAACAAGCAAAAGCTGATGCTAATACACCATCTGACTGGTTATATCAGTTATCTGATGGAGGACTGTTTGATGGACCATTCTCAACAATGATAACTGATATGCTTTCGTTGGCTTCAACACCTACTTCTTCGGGTATACACTCATGGGATCATTCCCTGTCAGGTATACTATCAACCGAACAGGCAGAATGGAAAACCGCAAACACGCTTGGGTTAGGTTTTATGGGAACATTATCACATCCATTTGGAGGCTATTTACCTCCATGGGCAGGCAGCAATACACCATCTACAGCTGCAGTAGATAATGCAACTCATAACAGTAATACACAGGCATTAAATAATTCATCATCCATATATTATATTGTGGCTCCTTTCATAGCACTGTTCTTAGGGTCCCTTATTATGGGTGATAAAAGGTGAGCAAAAATAAATATACAATTTTTTTATTTTTAATACCAACACTTGTTTTTGGTATTTTATTATTATATTTTGTGGTTTATAACGTTTATTATTCATTTCTCAATTCCTCAGCAACCGTATTACAGGCAAAGTTTGTAGGACTTTCGACATATAAGGAATTGTTTTCTAATTCACTCGCTGTTGCATCATTGAAAAGGTCAATAATATGGGCATTTGTCTTAATAGCAGGGGCAAATATTATGGGGATACTTTTTGCAAGTCTTATCTATTTTCTTAGAAATCAAAGAACGCGTACTGTATATACATCCATTTTTGTTTATCCACTGGCAGTCTCAATGGCTGCATCCGGTGTTATATGGACATGGCTTTTTAATATACATGATGGCGTAGATTATATTTTTGTGAGAATAGGATTACCCAGATTTCCATGGCTTGACTCACCTGCAACAGCATTTCCAAGTTTAATACTCGTTTCTATATGGGTATTTTCAGGATTAGCATCATTATTTTATTTAGCGTCGTTTCAGAACGTAAGTAAAGATGTGGTTGAATCCGCAAAAATTGACTCCGCCTCTTCTTTTCGCATATTAAAAAAAGTATTATTGCCAGAGTCAAAAAATGCTTTTATTGTATCAACAGCAATAATATTTATATTTGCATTAAGATTCTTCAGTTTACCATACGTATCATCTCTATTAAATCCATATACAGAAACTTCAGTTGAAAATCTGTACACATTATATACATCATTATCATTTTCAGAATCTTCTGCAGAAAGTGTTATAGTGATACTTATAGCACTGGTTGTAGTTATACCGTTTGCATTATATGGAATAAAAAGGTGGTTAGCAAATGATTAAAAATAGAAATAAAAATATAAATAGCATAAAAAGCACTAAAAGCATTAAAAATATTAAAAGAGTTATCCATAATCTAATACTTGTGATATTCTCAATTCTATGGTTATTTCCCATATACGTTATGCTCGTAGATGGGTTAAAATCGGTATCAGGCGTATTAACAACGCCAATATTATTTCCAGCAAAAAGTTCCTTAGGTCCTTTGATAACCGTTTCCGTGGCACTGGCAAGGCCTATATTTAACAGTATAGTATATACGGTTCCTACAGCCATAATATCAACATATGTAGGCGCAATGGCAGCGTACTATTTCTATAAAAAGAGCAGGATGATAAATACATTATTATTTACGATAATAGCTATTGCCACATTTGTTCCATATGAGATAACATTATTACCTTTAACTGGATTTATAAGTTCAATAGGGCTTTTCAATAGCTATCTTGGTATAATAATAGCAATGCTTATATTTTATTTACCTACTGGAGCATTATTGATGTCAATATTCCTTGCTGTAATGCCTAAGGCAACTCTTGAATCTGCCAGAATAGACGGAGCCAATGACTGGACAATTTTTAATAAGATAATTATACCATTAACAATGCCAGGATTTATATCTACATTTGTATTTATATTAATAGAGAGCTGGAACAATTTCTTCATTCCACTGGTGCTCGTAACCACTCCAGGTATGAATTCAGCATCACTGGCACTTATGAGCTATACTGGAGGATATGGAACGTTATATAACGAAAGCTTTGCATCTGCACTTGTAGCATCATTGATACCTTTAATAATATTTGTGTTCCTAGGCAGATATTTCATAAAGGGATTTCAGGCATTCGGAACAGGTAAAAAGGGGTGATTAAAATGGTTAGTATAAAATTAAATAATGTATCTAAAATATTTAAAAAAGGAAAGACGGAATTTAAGGCTCTAGAAAATATAAATCTTGAAATACCAAACAATTCATTTTTTGGCATATTAGGAGCAAGTGGGGCGGGCAAAACAACAGTAATGAGAATAATTGCAGGTCTTGAAGCACCTACAATAGGTGAAGTATTATTTGATAACACTTTAGTTTCAAAAGATAATGTAACAATAGTTGACCCAGAAGAAAGAGATGTAGGTATGGTATTTCAAAATTGGGCACTGTATCCTCATATGAACAATTATGAAAACATAGCATTTCCATTAAAGGTTAAAAAATGGACTCAAGATGACATAGTAAAAAGGGTTTATGATCTGTCAGATATTCTTGGCATAAGGGAAGTGCTTGCAAAAAGGCCGGGTGAAATAAGTGGTGGCCAGCAACAGAGAGTTGCTGTTGCAAGAGCCCTAGCAAAAAATCCAAAGTTTTTGTTACTGGATGAACCCTTCAGTAATCTTGATGCAAACGCGAGGGATGATGCAAGGGCGCTGGTCAAAAAGGTTAAAAACGACCTTGGAATAACGACAATTATAGTTTCTCATGATCCTGCTGATGTATTTGCACTGGCGGAAAAAGTGGCTGTAATATTCCGCGGAAATCTTGTTCAGGTTGGAACTCCACGGGACCTTTATGATTACCCGGCTAATGAAAAAGTTGCCGGTACATTAGGCGATATAAACATTATAGACTTTGATCTGAGAGAAAAAAATGGTTATTATGATCTTATTTTTGGAAATTTTATTATACCTGGTATAAGGTTACCTAATAATTATGATAATAATAAAATAACCGCCGGTATAAGACCGGAAGACATAATAATTGAAAAAAATATGGAAACAAAGCAGGATGATGAAATCCAGTTGATTGGTGAATTCCAGGTATCCACCGTTAATTATAACCAGGGTTCATTCGCTGTTGTATTAAATGTATCAGAAACAAAGATAAAAGGTATAAGCAGAGAACCTGTGTTTTATGGTGAGAAGGTAAAAGCATATATAAACAAATCAAAAATAAAACTATTTGACTATAAGTCAAAAAATGTTATGAAACCCGATGAAGAATTAGCAAAAAACTGAATGTAAATTATTTTTATTTTTTAATTATTGCTAACATTTAATATTTAATTATCAGAGTCCAGATGTAATAAGTCTAATATGTTATGGCAATTGATTTTTTAGACTGTTAATTATATGTTTATTGAATAACCCTCCACCATTGCCTGTAATTGTGCCCATATCATTTATGAATGGTATCCATTCAATACATTTTAATATACAATTATTATATTTTTAAAATTATGTTATTAACACATAATTTTCTAATCTGGACTGCAGGCATATAATATGTTAACCTATTTACCCCTCTGATAAACGATTTCACCACCTATTATAGTCATTTCCACATTTAAGTCCTTTATTGAATTACTGGGAATAGCAACAGGGTCATCTGATAGAACAACCAGGTCTGCATACTTACATGGATTTATTGTGCCCTTAACATCATCATCCATTGCAACATATGCTATACTGGTGTCCTAAATACCATCCTAATATAACTTAGACCTGGAGGAATTATGGGTAATGTTATGAGTGTTATGGAGTCATAGAAATACACACACTAAAATATTTAGGAAATACTGTGCTTAATTCTATTATATGGTGAATCCCAATTAATCCTGAATTCTGATGCGATCATCTCAATCTCGTGGATATCATTCTCGTTCATTTTTATATCCAGTGCTGCTATATTGTCTTCAAGATGCTCAATCTTTGTTGCACCTATTACAGGTATAATTGAAACTTTTTCTATTTCCGCTTTTTTAATCATCCATGCCAGGGACATTTGAGAAAGTGTAGCTCCTTTGTTTTTTGCATATTCATTCAGTGCATTTAAAATTGGTATGTTGCCTTCGGTAAGATATCTCTCTTTTATCTCAGAAACAAATGATGCCCGTGAAAGTTCTGGTGTCCCATTTAAATATTTGTCCGTTAAAACTCCCTGAGCTATAGGTATATATGCCATTATGCCCATTCCATAATTCCGTGATATGGCAAATTTTTCAGGTTCTATTTCCCTTTCTAATAAGTTATATGGCTCCTGCATGGATAGCATTTTTATTCCCATAGATTTTGAAAGTATAACGATATCTTTTACATCATCTGGATGAAAATAGCTTTCACCGAAGTACAGTGCCTTTCCCTGGTCATTTATTATCTTAAATGCATTTAGCGATTCCTCAATAGGAGTTTCAGGATCAGGGCGGTGCATATGAAGTATGTCCACATAATCTAAATTCATCCTCTTAAGGGATTCATTAATTTGCCACATCAAATACTTCTTTGATAACCCTGATGCATTCGGAAATTTTTCCATCCTGCCCATAAACTTTGTTGATATGACAAAGGATTCTCTGTTATAACCGTTTATGGCCTCCCCAAGTACGCGTTCTGAAAGACCAGCATTTTCTGGGTATATGGAGCCATTGTATACGTTTGCAGTATCAAAGAAATTTATACCCATGTCATATGCCTTCCTTATGATCTTTATGGAAAGTTCCCTATCTACCCAGTATGGAATTTTTCCATGCTGTAAAACCGGAAAATGCCATGTGCCAAAACAGAGAGATGATACAGATAAACCACTATCCCCAAATTTTTTATAATTCATAAGTCGTTTTATTACATATTAATATAAAAATATTTTTAGAATCTATAACTATAATATTTGACATAATTCTTAATTCACGTATTAATTACTCTTTTTATGGGGAAATGCAAAATGTTGATGGCTTAAGGAAGAAACAGTGAGCCCAGGTCAATAGGAGAATTAAAGAGGAGAAGAACAAGGCATACCACTCTCACACTCATTAAATCCTTTACCACAGCAAGAGTGTAATTGAAGCAGCAAAGGATGTTGGAGTGGTGAAAATGGTTAGGTATTAGTGGTTGGAGAGAAAATGAACCATAATTAGAAAAACTCAAATCAATATTTACAGGAGGAAATCATTAAAACCTTCAGCAGAAAAGATAACTCAGGGCACTGCTTGAGGGGGAATATCTCTGATACCTTAGGGATGCGATGAAACCCATAGGGGCAAAGTCAGTGTGGAATATCTGATAGGCAGATAAAAAATATTAACAAAATTCAATATTAGACATATAAATTCCTATAATGTAGATTACAGAAAACTTAAAGATTCTAGGAAAAACTAAAAAAACCCGGTTTGATAAATCCTGCATATACGGTCATAGAATTTTTGACGGTGATCACACCCACATACACGTAATAATGTTTTGATTATTTATATATATTTATCCTCATAATCCAGGAATTTAAAGCAATGCATACCAATAAAAATAGTAATATAATTAAAATAAAGATAATTGTAAATATTAATATTTAAATATTAATAAGAAATTATTAAATATCATTATCATATATATTTATTATGGAAAAACCGGAAGCACCACCTACTAAAAGTGGTGGTTATAAAAAAATAATAGCCATTGTGGTTGTTATCATAGTTATAGCAGGCATTGGAATCGGGGTTTATGAGTTCACACACCCGGCAAAAAAGACCGTATACTTTTATAGTTGGTGGGCTTCTACTGGGAAAGTAGCATTAGACCACGTAATATCATCATATGAAGCATCACATCCAGGCACAAAGGTGGAACAAACATTAAAACCTGGGGCAGCGGGGGTAAATGCGATAGGTGCAATATTAACATTGATGAAAACTGGTAAGTCCCCCGATACATTTCAATCACTTTATGGTCCTCAGATATTGAGCTATGTTGAAACAGCACCGGGAGGTTCAAATTCATTTGTAAAAATGAACTCAGTAGCGAATGATATAAATTTAACCACTTCCACTGTTTTCCCTCAAGATTTATATGCAGGTACATTTAATGGAACCATGTTCTCGTTGCCTGTAGATTTGCACCAGGGTGGTGTTTTATATTTTAATCCGCAATTATTAGCTGCCAATCATTTACCAGCACCAATAAATTACACATTACTTTTAAGTGATACAGCAGCATTAGAAGCAAAAGGTATAACACCGTGGATAATACCGGGTAATGACGGAGGATATGATCAGGGTGAATTATGGGAATCGTTATTTTTAAGATTTGATAATTCAACGTGTGGAAACGCTACATTATACGATAAATTTATGTATGGTACCCTGAACTTATCTAATTCAACAGCATCTAAGATAATAAATGAAACCAACGATAAATTTATCTCATTCCAAAAGGAGAGTTATACAGGTGAATCAAGTATGACATGGACACAGGCTTTACCCAAGATCCTCGATAAGAAAGCGGGATTTGAGGTAGATGTCAATTCGTACACAAATTATGCATATGATTATCTAAAGACAACAACATACCCAGTCAATTCAACATATGTATATATGAATAACGGTACATTGAAACCCACTGCACATAATATGACATTAATGTCGATGGATTTCCCTGGAACAAGCAAATATTTTATGATAGTAAGTGATTCAATCGCGGTACCGTCAGGATCAACATCAGCAAATGGTTTAACATTTGCAAAGTTCTTTGCATCATACAGTGATCAGAAAATTTTTACAAAATGGAAAGCATCAAGTTATTATAACAACATAACAACAGATTATTATAACACACCATCACAATGGGCAAGTTATCAACAGGCAAAAGCAGATGCCAATACACCATCTGACTGGGTAATAGATTTGGATGCCGGTGGTCTTTTTGCAGGGCCTACAACCTCCATAGAAAGTAAGTTACTTGGTCTTGTGGGAAATCCAACATCAAGTGGGGTAAATACGTTCAATAAGCAATTACCATCGATAATAAGCAATGAAAAATCGGATTGGTTAGCGGCTAATGCTTTAGGTTATGGTTTTATGGGAACATTATCACATCCATTTGGAGGCTATTTACCTCCATGGATAAGTAATAATACAACAACTACGGTTACAGCAGATAATACAGCCCATGGCAATAATATATTAACATTAAATACAATCTACATCACAGCACCTTTCATATCACTGTTCCTTGAGTCTATAATAATGATAGGCAGAAAATAACTATTTAGTTAACTTATTAACTCATTAAAAATAAGTTATATATATTATATTTTCAAATATTAAATAATAATGAAATTAAATGTAAATGATAATAAAACAAAAAGAAGGTAAAATAGAAATAGTTAAGGATATCACAAACTAATAATGGTTTTAAAAGAAAATAATTTCATAATCTAATGGATAGTTGCTGTTTATATTTTTTCCATCAAATTCTATCTTTATTTCCTTATTATCTCTGTACATTATTAGCTCAGATTTGCCAAAAACAATTAATTTGTTGTTTATAATTAGCATCGAATTATTTTTAAGATATAATGGATACTTTTCATCGGTTGTAATATATTTACTGCCAGAAATCACGGAGAAATCATTTATATTTAGCCATTTCCCGGAGGGAATGTACAGTTTCCTATCTTTTCCATAGATCTGTGGGGCATACAGTAAATTACCCAGAATATATTCATCATTTATATAATATGCATCCATATCTTTATAGTCATAGTAAAATAATGGTTTAACAACGGGGAAGCCATACAAATGTGATTCGTATATTATTGAGTAAATATAATCAATTAAATCATATCTTTTGTTTACCGAATCAATTATTTCATTTCTGTATAATTCTGGTAATTTATATATTTCCTGGTCATTCGAATACTTATCCTTATGATTTCTATAAAAAGGAAATAATAATGCCATTTTATAATATTTTGATACTAATTCCGGCGACGACTGCCCTACAAATCCACCCAAATCACATCCACACACGCTTATACCAGATAGGTTTAAAGATATCATCATGGAAATCTGTAATTTTAGGTCATCCTCACCTGATGTATTATCTCCTGTCCAGATTGCGGCATATTTCTGAATTCCAGCATAACCGGATCTTGATACTATAAATATATCGTTTTTTTCTTCACTGATTGCCTCATATGTAGCTTTTACCTCAAAATATGCGTATGCATTGTGCAGATACTTATGTTTTACTTTACTGCCATTTATATTATGCACTGCTTCGGGGTCAATAGTTTTAAATTCGTTGAATAATGACGGCTCATTCATATCGAGCCATATGCCATCCGTGTTATTTATAAAATTTTTTATTTCTGATTTCCACCAGTTATAGGCTTCTTCATTGAAAAAATCTGGCATTGCAGAGTTTCCCGGCCACAATTTTGATGTATATATTTCATCATTATTATTTTCCATATAATGGCATATACCATTTTTAAACACACTATAATTCTGATCCAGTTTAACACCCGGGTCAATTATTGTTACCAGTTTTACATCTCTTTTATGTAAATTATCCAGCAACCTTTTATTATCAGGAAATTTATTCCTGTCAAATGTAAATATTTTAAATTTATCCATATAATCTATATCCAGATATATAGCAGAAATATCTGTATATTTTTTATAATTATCTATTACATTATAAATTTCATCCTCCGGATAATAACTATATCTTGATATCTGGTGTCCAAGTGCCCATAGAGGGGGCATAAAGGTTTTCCCGGTTAAGCCGGTATAATCTCTATATAAGTCATTAAAATTATCTGGTTCAAAAATATACACGGTTGATGATTTATTATATATTTTTACCGTTAATTTATCATATTCCTCTATCCCTATATCGATATCTATCCTTGATGTTGAATTTATAAATATGCCCTTTATATTTTCGGAAACAGAAATTAAAAATGGTATTGATAAATATAACGGGTCATCATATCTTTTATAACCCACGGGGTCCGAATTATACATTGTGAAACTATGCCTGTTTTTTAATATATCAAAAGCCTTTTCTCCCAGTCCGATAATTTTTTCGTCCTGTTTTAACTTTTTCTTTATTATTATATACTGATTTCCCCCATCATAATTAATATCTAAATCCAAATTCTGATTATTTCCCCCTAAATTAGTATCATCAAAATTTATCAGTGGCCTATCATTATTTATTATAACCTTTTTATAATCATGCCCCGACATGATTTTTATCTCTGGCTTCATTCTGTCAAATACTTTAATATCATAAAAATTTATGCGGATAACCTAAATAATTTTCACTGCAATTAATATTTGTAGTGTAATTTCAATTATATACATGTAACCAGGTCACTGTATTTATAAAGTTTAATAATAATTAATAGCCTGCACTTCGCTATTGTCCTTCTATGCAACAAAAAGATATTAATACAGCTTTTAATTAACGTATAATGGTTGCCGTCAGTAACGTCATAAGATTTCCAGAAGTTGTAAAGGATAATTACATTAAGATAGAGAATCATGGAATAATTTTTAATAACAGGACATCTGCTCTAATAGGGAGTGATGGCACTATTGACTGGGCATGTCTCCCGGACTTTAATTCAACCCCCCTGTTTGACTCCATCCTGGATTACAGGAAGGGTGGTTATTTTATTTTAAAGCCGGTCTGTGATACAGAAATCAATCAATATTATGAGGAGTTTACAAATATATTAATTACAGAATTTATAAAGGGCGGCAATATCATTTTAAGATTAACGGATTTTCTTCCAACATCAAAGTTTAGCACAATAAATTTCCCGGAAATACATAGATTTGTCGAGGCAGTAGATGATGTAAAATTAAAACTGTACTTTAAACCATCATTCAACTATGGCAAAGAAACCCCGGAAATAGAAAAAAGCAAAAATGGATATTTATTCCATGGAACAGAAACAAGCATAGGAATATCAACGCATTTTAAATTATATAAAAATAAAGTCATGGTTTACAATAATGATATAGAATTAAAGAAGGGGTCATATCAGTGGGTGGTAATATCAACAGGTATAAATCATCTAAACCGTGTTGATGAATACAAATCATATGAAAGATTGGAAGAGGCAAGGGATTACTGGAAAAACTGGTCAAATAGCATCGATTACCATGGATTATACCACAAATATATACTCAGGTCTGCATTGACATTAAAAGGATTATTTTACGATCCAACCGGCATGATGGTTGCTGCACCCACATCCAGCCTGCCAGAGTCCATAGGCGGTGAACGTAACTGGGATTACAGATTTACATGGGCAAGGGATACTGCATATGTAATAGAAGCATTATCATTAATCGGATTAGATGATGAGGCAACAAAATTTTTATATGATTTAATGAACAAAATCAACAAGGATAAAAAATTAAAAACAATTTATTCCATCGACGATTCAGATACTATAGATGAAAAAATAATTGATTATTCAGGATACATGGATTCAGGTCCTGTAAGAATGGGTAATAAGGCAGCCAATCAGTTACAGCTGGATCAGTACGGTTCAATAGTCAATGCCATTTACCGGTTCAGTTTGGGCGGTGGTATGGTAACAATACAGTTATGGGATTTTATTATAGATATTTTAAATTCATTGAAATTACTATGGAAATATCCAGATTCTTCAATATGGGAATTCCGTACAGAGCCAGAACAGTATGTTTATTCAAAACTTATATCATGGGAGGCTTTCCACCATGCAATAGCAATGGGCAGAAAACTGGGTTATTCAGCACCATATGCAGAATGGAAAAATATAGAAAATGAAATAAAAGATGATGTACTGAAAAATGGATATAACAGCGATATAAATTCATTTACCCAGTATTACGGTTCAACAACTATCGATGCATCACTGTTAAGATTGCCATTAATGGATTTCCTGCCCGTAAATGATTACCGGGTACAGGGCACTATAAATAAAATAGAAGAAGTTTTAATGCATGATAACTGTCTATTTAAAAGGTATAACGAGGATGATGGCATAAAGGGCAGTGACAATGCATTTTTATTATTATCATTCTGGTATGTAGAGGATTTAATAAAAATGAATAAAATAAAGGATGCAAAGAATACATTAGAATCAATTTTAGACCTATCAAACCATTTAATGCTATTCTCGGAAGAAATAGATTTAAATACACATGACCTGTTAGGCAATTTTCCACAGGCAATTACACATTTAGGGGTAATAAGGGCTATTGTAAAACTGAATGATAAACTGAAAAAAATCGGGAAACCTGGTATTGTCAAATAAACAGTAATCAGGACATTTAAATATTGAAAATATATATATAAAACGTGGAAAAAGAACTGGAGAATGTAAGAATAAAATTATTAAGTGAACTGAAAAAACTCAGGTCAGATGATGGTTATATTTATGCCGGCTTCCCGAGATTTATGGAACTGTTTGGCAGGGACTCACTGATATCATCGTTGCAGCTGTTATACTTATACCCAGATTTTTTAATGAATTCTCTGGACATATTAAGCAGATATCAGGGCAATAAATATGATGCAGAAACGGGGGAAGAACCCGGCAAAATTCTCCATGAACTTTCTAATTCAAGGACGTATCTGGAGGATCCGCACAAGGAATCATGGGTTAGATTAAATGAACCACTATTCTTATCTATTGATAGCACCCCACTTTTTATCATTTCTGCACTTATGTTTATAAGGGGAAATTATAAAACCAATATAGACTCCCTTAAAGAAACAGTTAAAAGGTCAGTAACATGGATCCTGAAAAAATTGGAGAATACAGGTTTTGTTACATATAATGCTATGGAAATAAATGGAAAACTGGCATCAATGGGATGGATGGACGGTTCATGGGATTTGTATGGTAAATTATCCGGGGATGTTGCACTCATTGAGGTTCAGGGATATGCCTATGAGGCTTTAAAACTGTTTAATGAAACATTTCCTGATAATAATCTATACAGAAAGATAAATGATAAAATTATCTACCTGAAAAATAATATTGATAAATATTTCTGGGTTGATGATATTAAATATTATTCTCCCGCCATTTCCATATTTAATGGTGAAATAAATATATTAAAGAATATAACATCTGCACCGGGACATCTATTAATAACGGATATTATTGATATGGACAGAAAGAGGTTTATTGTTGATAAATTATTTGATAAAAATATGCTGACGCCCTACGGAATAAGGACGGTTTCAACAGGTGATGATATATTTAACCCAGTAAAATATCAATCCGGAAGCATATGGCCAAATGATAACTGGATAATCATGGAGGGGCTAAAAAAATCAGGCTTTATTACAGAAGCAGAAAAATTGAGATTAAGTTTATTAAAGGCAGCAACTTACCTGAAAGAACCATATGAATATTATTCTGTGGATAAAAATAATAATATGATAGGCTATAATGACCTTCTTATTAAACCATGTGAGCTCCAGGCATGGACGGTTGGATTATTTTTAAGCATAATGGATAATAATTTTTATGGGACCTCTTTTTTGTAATCCTCGATTAATTTTACATCCTCAAGTATACCATCATTGTATATATTAAATCTTGTCAGGTCAAAGGATATATCATCACCAATAGAATACTGGTCTTTTGTTTTTATAACGATATTATCATCGCCAGAAGTGCAGTGGACATAATAGTTTCCCTCTGAATTTTCAATAAGATTTATTTTAGCCTTTATAGCATCCCCATTTGCCGTCCATACTGATCTAAAGCCGATTATTTTACCGGGATAATCAAGAACATTGCCATCAATAAAATTCATAGGATACGCTCCAATGAAATCCCCAACCCATTTTGTAGCAGGTTTTTCATACAGATCATTATATGTGCCTATCTGCTCAACGACACCATCATGCAGTACAGCAACCCTATCCGCAAGATTTGAGGCCTCAAGCTGATCGTGGGTTACATAAATGAATGTATAATTTAATTCCCTCTGCAGTCTTTTCAATTCCTGCCTGGAGGTATATCTTACCCTGGCATCCAAATTACTTAAAGGCTCATCAAGAAGGAATAATGCCGGTTTCCTTACCAGTGCCCTTGCTATTGCAACCCTCTGCTTCTGTCCACCACTTAATCTTGTAGCATTTTTGTTCAGTACATCCTCAATTTTTAATAACTTTGCAACATCATCAACCTTAGTTTTTATTTCGGTTCTGTTCATTCCTGCCATTTTTAATGGAAAAGCAATGTTTTCATATACAGTCATGTTTGGATACAGTGCATAATTCTGGAATACCATTGCTATATTCTTTTTATTGGGTGGTTTGTTTGTTACATCCTTTCCATCAACCATGACCTTTCCTCCGTCCAGTGGCTCTATACCCACAATTGTACGCAAAAGTGTTGATTTCCCCTCTCCTGATGGACCCAGTATTACTAAAAACTCCCCCTCATTTACATTTAAATTAAGGTTTTTTAATACCTTTACACTGTTATATGATTTTTTTAAATTAATTAATTCCATTTTATGCGTCATGCTTTCATTCCTCCTGTTAAATATTCTCCTTTAAGGTATTTCTGTAAAAACACCACAATTACTATCACCGGTATTGTTACTAATAGTGCAAAACTTGATGAAATAAATGGGTCGCCCCTACTCACATAGTCATAAAGGCTTACCGGAAATGTTGGGGCAAGTGGTGAAATTATTATAGCGTATGTAAATTCATCCCACGATGTCATCCACGCAAGCAAAAATGTTATGATTAACGGTACCCGGATTAATGGTATGATAACATACCTGAATGACGATAATAGATTTGCTCCATCTATGTTTGTCTGATTTTCAAGGTCTACAGGCAGTGCCCTGAATCCTCCCAACATTATGAATGTAGATATTGGCAATACAACAAGTTCCTGGGCCAGTGCTATTCCAAAAACATTATCATACAATCCTAATTTTATAAAGTAAACAGATATTGGTATAGCAATAACTATGGCCGGAAGCATGTTTGCAAAGAACATCAATACAATAATTTTATTGGAAAATTTTGATGATATTTTATTTAATCCATATCCTGCTGAAGTGGAAAGCACTATAGCCAGTATAGCAACTATAAATGCAACCACTACACTCCTTAATACAGGTGCAATCAATGACAGATCTTTTATTGACGCTTTAAAATTTGCAAGTGTAAAATCAAACGGCAGCTGATACGGGTATAATCTGTCAAATGTTAGACTTACAGGTTCAAATGCTATAAGGATTAAGATATATAGTGGATATATAAATATTATCGCTAAAATAATGGCGATGATATATGATGGGATATTACTGTTTTTCATAATTTGATGCACCTCCTAATTTTATTACCAGAACAGCAAAGGCAACAATTATTAAAAGAAGTATAGTTGCAGCTGCATATGAATAATCCACAGAAGATATTGAGGTGAAGTATTCATAAACCAGTGTGTTTATTAATGAGGGATGATACCCTATTAACACCAGTGGCAATGCAAATATATTAAATTCACTGACACCTCTTATTAACAACGCTATTGCAATATACGGTGCTAAATTTGGCAGTATTATATGTATAAACCTTCTGAATGAACCGGCTCCGTCAACGCTTGCTGCCTCCATAATTGCAGGGTCAATGCTTGACAGGCCTCCTAATAAAATTAAGGCAATTAATGGTGTATTTTTCCAGAAATCAGCAAACATTACAATCCCCATCGATGTGTACTGGGTTGCATACCAGTTCACGCTGGCTATTCCAAATAAATGCAGCAAACCAAGTGAATGCAGGGTAGAATTAGCAAAGCCACCAACAGCTGAGAATATCAATGAGAATATGAATGCAGACACAACCGTTGAAATTCCATATGGGATTATAAATATAGTAGAAAATAATTTATTGCCCTTAAGTGATTTTATTAATATATTGGCTATCAAAATCGCAAAAAAAAGCTGTATCAACAGGGCACCAAAGCTTACTATAACAGTATCAAACGTTGACTTAAGCAGACCGCTTTCTATAGCGTAATAATTGCCTAAAGAGTATGCACCTTTTGGTGTTTTAAAGCTAAGAAAAACTACAGATGCTGCAGGAAAAAATGATAAGGCAGCAACGTATACCAATGCAGGCAATACAAATAATATATATTTATAGTTAGTATGGTTTTTAAACATTATTTATTAATTTAACTGATATATATAAACATTTGTAATTTCACATTAATTTCCACCTAAATCCGCAGAATGTTATGTAGACTCTTATATAGACTTATTTATTTACTAATGTTTATACATAAACTATTAACTAATATAATATTAATATAAATAGTATAAATTATCGTTAACTTAGGAAGTTTTATATACAATATTTAAATATATATCCTATGAAAAATACAGAGGAAGAAAAAAAACCAGGCAATGGCACTACAAAGAAAATTTTAGCCATAGTTGTTGCCGTGGTAATTGTAGGAGTTGTGATTGCAGTAGAATACCCTCATCTAGCACCCAAACCTGTAAAACAGCAGTCGCTGGCAGTTTATCCGGGACCAGCTGGACCAGCCAATTCTGAACATTTACTGGGTGGTTGTGTAATAGCTGAAGCAAATACCGCAGGTCTTACTTCAAGTCAGGTTAGTGCAGAGAATCAGTTTGTGGCGTATATGCTTTCACCAGAAGTGCAGTTTACATGTGAGCAGGCTACAGGTTTTATACCAATAAGTGCACATAATACAACGGGAAAGGATGTTCCATCAATATACTCCAGCAGCAATACAACAGTCACTATAACATATTTCACAAGCATAGGATCAGCAGATTACAAAACCACAGAAAAGCTTATTTCAAATTTTGAAAATACATATCGTAATATAAAAATTAGCGCTACTGATGAACTTGCTACAAACATAGTGACCAATGTAGAAGCTAATATACATGCAGGTAAAACAGCACCAATTGTAGTGAGTATAGATAACCTTGATGTTGGTATACTTGCCTATGGGACTTATCATGGGGCATCATATCTTGCGAATATGACAGACTACAAACAGGTAGTACCAGCACATGTGATCGGCTCGGTAACAAGCCTGACACATACTGAGCTATCTATATTTCATGCTATACCGTTTATAACACAGATAATAAACACGCCACTGGTATGGATAGATATGACAGCATTAAACTCCATAGGAGTAACACACGAACCACAAAATTACACAGCACTTTATAATGATGCAAAAGCATTAGATAAGAAGTATGGAAGGGGAATGATAAACTTCCAGGGACATGGCGGAGCAAGCACACCTACAGAACTATACCAGTGGTTTGTCCAGTACGGTGGCAATCCTGTTGTGTTTAATGATACACATGACATACAGGCAATGTATTATATATACAACCTAAGCAAATACTTTACACCTGAATACAAAACATCATATTGGGCAACATACAAAGGTCTGGCAGCTAACAAATACTCAATGATGGATTACCAGTGGCCAGGATCAGTTAATCTAAAAACAGTAGGAATGAATACATCTGCAGTATCTGGAAATAACTCTGTGCTTAATGTATCAATAAAGGCTATGAGTGAAGGTGTCTTTATAAGGGACCCGGTACCATGGATTTCACAATGGCAGATATTCATGGATGATGCATGGACATCATTAATAACGAGTGGGCATGCAGAAAACTATTCAACAATTGCACATGTGTTAAGCAAAGAAAATAGTGCTATGTTTCAATATATAGAATCTAATGATAATTACACAGTAGCACATGACTATGAGACAGGCATGTATAAACCCATAACGGCGTAAATAATTTTTTATTTTTTATAAAACCACATATTAATTTTTATTGATATAATTTTAAGTAATTGTAATATTTTAAACTGTGCTTCAACACCTAAATTTTTGCAAAATATTGGATCTATGAATGCCTTCCTCAATATACTGAGAAACCTGAAATGTGAGGTCTTTGAGAGGGAAATTCCACTTCAGGAACCAACAAGGGAACAGAGAGAATTATTCAAGAATGGAGAAATCATAGTGCCTGATACTATGGAAGTTTAGGATTTTTTTATATGTTTGTTAATAATTTTATTATATCTTTTGTACAGTTCACTATCCATCTCTGGCCTTTTATTAAAATCCTTGTGCGGCAATATAAATTTTTCATTGTTTATAGTTAATTCCGGCAACCGGTTTTTACCACCCTTTGTTAATTTAATATTTGTAATATCATCATATTTTATGGTTTTTATGTCTGTTTTATCTTTATTTTCATCCTTATAGTACTCTTCAGTTATGTAATTTATCATGCGTTTTATACTGCCATATATTTCTTCAGACTCAAGTGGATCTGTTGCCGTTGGCACATTTAAAGAATCAACATATTCCATATCTTTTTTAAACCTTAACTTTTCCTCTATATACTTACCAGAAAAAATTCTGGTCATCTTTATCTGGTCATTGCAGAACACTATCTTATACACACCACCCCTTGATAATGGTATTAGCCAGGCATTATCTATTGTATCCATAAAAGATAAGGTTTCAATTATTTATTAATTTTATTGTAAAAATAAAATTATGCAATAACACATATAACATTTCTTTTTACATACCTGTATTTTCATTATCTGTCACAGCTTGCCTCTATATATATTTTCAACCTCTACAAATGCCGTATATAACAGCACACTGTACCATGTATAAAATTTATTTTGATTATGTTTAAAATTACCGGTTTAAAGATTATATAAAATAATTAACACCTAATTTCAAATTATAATATATTATTTATAAAAATTGATTATTATAACATTGCAATTTTTAACGTTTTACGTCGAAAAATATTTATATAGATAATATATACATATATGTTTTTGATGCTCAGCAAATCATTGAAAAAGGATTCATTAAATGTGTACGACGTTATTTTCCAAGGTGTGGCTGGTTCAGCACCTGCTGGTGCCGCAGTTGCAACTTTAACAGGTTCAGCAGCATTTGCCTTAGGATCCCTGCCACTGTCTGCAGTTGTAGCATTTATTGTGGTTTTCATAAATGCTGTTATAATAAACAGAATATCAAAACACGTTGCCGGTGCAGGTGGTTATTATGCATACAGTAGGGAAGGTTTAGGCAACACTGTAGGCATTTTTACAGGCTGGATGTATATATTATACCAGCTTATGTCCCTGGCATTTATAGGCTTAAGCATAGCCATATTTTTACCGGACCTTTTATTCGAAATATTCGGAATAGCAATACCATCGTATTCATGGGTTTTATTATTAGTTTTAGTTCTTGCTTTCGGTTATTTTGTGTCGTTTTCAGGTGTAAAAAATTCTGTGAGGTACGCAATGATAATGGCGACACTTGAGGTCATAGTTGTCACGGTAATAAGTTTAATAATAATATTATCAAAGCCAAGCGTTAATACAGCAACTGTTTTCACCCCGGCATATGCACCAAATGGATTTACTGGTGTAATGTTGGGTGTATTATTTATGTACACAGCATTCAGTGGATTTGGTACCGCTACACCACTGGGTAGGGAAACAAAAAATGCCAACAAGGTTATAGGAAATGGGGTTATCGCATCCGTTATTATCCTGGGTCTATTCTTTACACTGGCATCCTATGCATTTACCGTTGGCTGGGGACCATCAAATATGTTAAGTTATTCTAAAGAACTTGTTCCCGGGGTGGTATTAACAGATAATTATATAGGCATAATAGGTGCAATAATAATAACTGTATTTTTTGTAAACAGTTTATTTACGGATTCTGTAGTTTTTACCAACTCACTGTCAAGGGTTATCTATTCAATGAGCAGGGATAATGTTTTGCCAGGTATACTATCAAATACGCACTCAAAAAGACAGACACCACACATGGCTGCAGGCCTTATAGTAATAATAGCATTTATTATAGGTGTAGTTTCAGTTTTGAGATTAGGGGGCTTCAATGCATTTCTCTACACCGGAATAGCATCGACCATGGGGGCATTAATCGTTCATATACTTGCAAACGCTTCCCTGCCTGTAATAGTGAGAAAGTTTAGGGCAAAAATGAATTTTCTACTTGATTTAATATTGCCTGCAGTATCCATACTGATATTGGCATTTGTTTTCTATGGAGGTTTTATAAGTATAAATTATTCCATTATAGTTGCATCATATACATTCGTAGCATGGTTAATTGCAGGAATAATATATTCAATACTTGGAAGGAAAATATTACATCACGAAAGAATTCTATGACTTTTTTATTTTGCTTACTTCAGTAAATTTGATTATTTCACCATCATTATTAATGCTTAAATAAACAGTATAGTTATAACCCCTGTAATCAAATTCTGTTGAAACATCATATTCATCACTATTATGTACTATGCTGCCAACTGTAAAATTTTCTATACTGTCCCCGTACATATCCTTTATGTTTTTCTCCGTAATTACCTTAACATCCTTCATGCTTTCAACAGACATACAGTGTAGTTATTATAAACTGTATATTAATTTTTTCCTAAATTTTTTACATCTGAATAATAGCAAATATTAACAATTATCCCAATAAAAATAAAATATCAATATAATTATATATAAAAATGGTATATAATAGTGATTGTAATGAAGTTATTTCTTGATAGTGCAGATATAAATGAGATAAAGGAAATTATAGATTATGGTTTTATAGATGGTGTTACAACAAATCCAGAGCTTTTAGCAAATGAGGTCCTGAAAGGGTCTGATACGGAAAGAGTTATATCGGATATAACAAAAATAGTTAACGGTGAGGTGCATATACAGGTAACATCCAATAACTACGATGATATAATTAAACAGGCAATAAAAATACATTCAGTGGGCATGAATGTAATAGTGAAAATACCTGTTACCTACAGTGGAATAAGGGCAATGAAAACATTAACGGATAAAAATATAAAAACAACGGCAACCGTAATATTTAATTCATTACAGGCATTGATAGCTGCAAAAAATAATGCTGAATATGTGGCACCATATATAAGTAGTATTGATGATACCGGTGCTGATGGGGTAAAAACTGTTGATATAATAAGAACCATGTTCAATAACTATGGAGTTAAAACAAAAATACTTGCAGCAGCGATAAAGGACCCTGTACAGGTAATGAGGTGCGGTTTAATCGGTGCCGATGCTGTTACGCTACCATACAGTATAATGAAAAAATTAATTAATCATCCGGAAACGGATCTGAATATCAGGCATTTTGAAGGTAAATGGGCTGAAATTCCAGAAAGTAGCAGGACATTTTTCAATAAGTAGAGTTAAAAATATTTATAAGGCTATTTATGTTATTTATTGGATGAAAGCACTATTTTTAAACGGTGTTGAAAATATCTCAATTGAAGATGTAGGTTTAAATGACCTGGATAAAGATGAGGTAAGGGTAAAGGTTGAAGCATGCGGTGTATGTGGTTCAGATATCCATTCATATTTTGGGAAAAATCCGCTAATCAGTTATCCTGTTGTACCGGGGCATGAATTCAGCGGCATTATCGTTGAATCAAGAAGCAAATCATTTAAAACCGGTGACCGGGTTGCTGTAGACCCAAATATAGCATGTAATAAATGCAGGTACTGTATTTCAGGCAGGAAGAATTTCTGCAGGGATTTTGTCAGTATTGGCAATAATATACATGGTGGATTTTCAGAATATGTTAATGTACCTGATTCTCAGTTATATAGAATACCTGATAATGTATCATTTATAGAGGCATCTGTAACAGAGCCAGTGGCATGTATAATTCACGGTTTAGATATTATCCACGCAAGGGTTGGCGAATCTGCCCTGATTCTCGGTGCCGGATTTATTGGCCTGACATTTCTGCAGATATTAAAAAATATGGGTTATAACCCGTTGATGGTTTCTGAATTAAATGAGTACAGGTTAAATACTGCAAGGAGTCTGGGTGCAGATATAGTTTCTGGCAATTTATATGATTATGTTATGGAAAAAACAGATAATAACGGTGTGGACCTTATAGTTGAAACAACAGGGAATATGAAACTATTTGAAGGGTCACTGGATATTATCAGTAATACCGGTAGAATTCTTGCATTCGCCGTTTATGATCCGGATGCATATGCTAAGATAAAACCATCAGTTATTTTTAGAAAGGAGATAACCATTACAGGTGAATTTACAAATCCTTATACCATGGAAAGGGCATTAAATCTGATAGCATCAAAGGCAATTAATTTTGGAATAATGCTGAATAAAATCATAGACATAAATAATGTTGAAAATGCCTTCAGGGGGAATATTTCGGACGCAATCAAGGCGGTCATGGTAAACAAATAATATATGTAAAAATTTATTTATAATAATTATATACGCTTCTATGATACATCTTGATGGAAATTTTAATGTAAAAAACGAGGTAAAAAATGCATATGATTACATTTCAAACCCGGATACACTGATAAAACTTATACCGGATTTAATAGAGTATAATAGGATAGATGACAACAATTTAAAAATAACTGCCAAGGCCGGCGTTTCTTTTATAAAGGGTAAATTCGACCTGGATCTTGGAATAGACCACAGGGTAGAGAATAAGCACATAACATTGAGGGGGAAGGGTAATGGATCAGGAGCGGCCGTGGATTTTACAGTGGATTTTGATTTCAATCAGAATAATGATAACGCTGAAGTAAGATGGAATGCATACATAAACGTTGTAGGTACCGCAGCAAGCATGGGTGGAAAAATGATGAAGAGTGCAATAAATAAATATATAACAAAGCTTGTTGATACATATAAGGAAACACTGGGAAACAATTAAATTTTTATCTATGTTATAAATAATGCATAATGTCAATTAAAAAGGAGGAGTTTGATAGGGCAGATAAAAAAGACCTGAAGGAGGATTTATATAATTTTTTATTAAAGAATAAAAACAATGCATACACATTAAAGGAAATAAAGGAAAACTTCAGGGGCAACATCGATGATGTATTACTCCATATGGATCTAACAAGGCTAATATGGGAGGATAAAGTTTCATACCGTGATATATACGACCATGATGATAAATTAGTAAGATATTACAGAATAAATAGGGTGTTATAATTTTGAGGGCCACCAGTTATATCTGGATAAATATGACATTATTACTGGCACAAAGAAGAACCAGCTTACAAATGTATCTATTAAAACCCCCATAGCCAGGCCAATACCCATCTCCTGTATTATACCTATTCCACTGAATACTAATGATATAAATGTAAAAAATAATAATGAACCAAGAACCATTATTATTCCTCCATTTTCCTTTATTGTATTTTTAATTGCATCGTTGCTGTTATTGCCCTTTATAATTTCTTCCTTTGCCCGGGTTACCATGAATATATCATAGTCCAGGCCTATGGCAAGCAGTGTAATAAATACAAATAGCGGCATAAATATTATTATGTTCAGTTTTAAAATATAATATAAAATAACAAACGATATCGACAGTGAAACGATTATTGATGATAACACCATTAATATCAGTCTCAATGGGGTAAATGCTGAATACAGCTGTATAAATAATAAAACAAATATGGACAATGTCAATACTGGTAATATTTTATAAAATGAATTTGATATATAACTGTATGAATTATCTAAATATTCCGTTAATCCACCCACAGAATACGAATTTAAATATTTACTTTTATGGATTTTTAGATGGCTTATATAATACGATGATTTACTTCCCCATGCAATATTTGATAGGTAAATTTTTATCTTAACATAATTTTTACTATGCCCCAGGTAAGATAATGTTTTGTTCAGATATTCACTTTTAAAATTATTTGAATATAAATTATTGTATGATATATATTTTCCATAGGGGTAACCGGGTCCGCATACCATTTTAACATAATTTTTATTCGTTAAATTTTTCTCAACCCCTGAAACATAATTATACTCTGTTTTATTTACTGTATTATTATGGTAAAGTGGAGATTTTAAATTCAGTATTACCGTAACCGGGTCAAAAAGATCGTAACCCACTGATTTATTTGTAACCTCAATTGCCTTAAAGGAGCTGCTCTGGGGAACAAGTTTAAAAACATCAAGATTTGTGGGGGTATTTGAATACAGATATAATGATAAAAATGTTATAATTATAAATATTACAAGTATCTTTTTTCTATTATTTATTACATAATTACCGGTGGCCCTTAATTTTCCCTCGAATAAAAATTTTTTATTTTTTAATCGATCGGGATAAAATATTTTTTTGCCCCTAACTGAAATTATTGATACCAATAATGTATTTACAGCTATTATTGTTATAATGGCACCTATTGCATTTGCCAGCCCATCCTCACTGAACAGCGGTACATTGGATAGCCACAAAACTATATACGATAATGCTAATGTTGTTCCGGATATAAATATTGCATGACCTGCCCATCTTATTGAATTTTCTATAGGTTTTTCATTTTTATTTATCTTTTCCCTTTTATACCTCGATAGTAAATATACCGAATAATCCGAGGATATGCCCAGAATTAAAACTATCACCAGCGTTGGTGTAATAAACGACACCCTGGTTCTGAATATATATTCATATAGAATTCCATTAATGCCGGTTGTTACTATTGCAGATGTGAAGAAAATAGATACAGGCAAAAATGCCGATATTATTGATTTAAAAAATAAACCCACGATTATAATAGATATTATTATCCCTATTAATACTGCAATAATTGATCCTGAAACCGTTTCTTTGCTTAACTGGTAATCTTCTATTACCGTGCCTGTAAGATAATATTTTTTTGCACTGAAATCATTTTTAGAAATTGTATTTAAACTGTTCACATCGTTTTTTGTTAGTTTTCCGCCGTAACTTATAAAAATTATCGATGTTGTATTATTGCTGTTTAGGAAATGATCTGATATATACTTCGATGGCACTACGGGATATTTATTATACGGTTTATTTTTCAATATTTTTAAAGAAAAACTGGTTGTATTATCTGTTTTTATCAGTCCATTTAAATAATTTTTATAGCCATAATTTATTTTTAATACAGGACTATTTGATAAATTAATTTTTGAAGAACTATATAAAATGTTTACAGTGTAATTATCTAAATTACTACTTATATTTTTACTGCCTGCATTATATGCATCTTTTGCTATTGTTAATGCACTCGTATGAATAACATTATCTATAAAATTTTTTACGGTACTGTTCTTATCCAGCTGGGTGGCTATAAAATTTTCTGCAATTATTGATAATATGTTATTTCTATTGCTGAATTTTATTCCGGTAGCGCCTGTAATATTATTGTAAAACGATATTACCTTTTTATTTACATTATATAATAATTTATATGTTAAATTCTCTTCATACCTTATTTTATCTGAATAGTTTAACAGCAATGGTTTTTCAATGGTATATATGTCATTTATACTTACATTTTTAAAACTGTTATTTTTTAAATATTCTAAAACACTGTTTATATAATTTTTAATTTTTATATTACTACTTAAATTATTTAACGATGTCTGGTTTAACACTATTATTAATCCGGGTGATTTACTGCTGTTAAATTCCTTCCCGTTGGTAATATTTTCCTTATACGCCATTGAACTTTTTGTTATTATTGATTTTGCTACATTATATGATGTATCTGTAAAAAAGAAATATGAAAACGGTGCCAGTAAAATTACTGCAATTATCCATATAACTATTATTTTTTTACTGTTTTTCACGATTAGGTCTGTGAATCTTGCGGGAAAATTTCTGGGCATTAATTAAGAATTATTATTATATTAATTACATTTTCCCCAAAAATAAGCATCATAAATTTTCTATAAATTATATTATGAATGAATAAAAATAATTAATTCAATCCTGAAACAATCCCTTCTATTTTCTTATAGTCGGGTTCCTTTCCAGCATCCTCGCTTATCCACTCATATACGATTTTGCCGTTTTTATCAAGAACGAATACGGACCTCTTTGATGCTTTCAGATTCAGGTTCAAAAAATCATCATATAATGCCCCATACATTTTTGATACTTCTCTGTTTGAATCACTTAATAAATCAAAGTTAAGATTATTTTTTACCTTAAATTCCTTTAATGAAAATGGTGAATCGACACTTATGCCAAGAACTTTAGCATCAACCTTATTGAAATTTGCCATTGAATCCCTGAATGTACACATCTCCTTTGTGCATACCGAAGTAAATGCCCCAGGGAAAAATGAAAGCACAACAGCGTTTCCATTAAACTCAGATAGTTTTCTCTTTTTTAAATCAGTATCCAGCAACTCAAAATCCGGTGCCTTATCTCCTTCTTTTACCATAAAAATGGTATATTAATTCTATATAAAAATATAATGTATTTTATATAGTTACTATAATGACAAGTTTTAGAACATTTTATCAGGGCATTCTTAACTGTAAAGAATATTTATATATATTTCTACAATATACCGTATTGTCCTGTAAAAAGTATATACGATCTATGAATATATATGACGACCGGGATGTAAAATAGGCTCAACCTTAAATGGGCTTCGGATACAGCTATATTGCGAGTCACATTGCCATGACCATCCGATCAGGGGTTGAATCTGGAGTTCCCTGAGGGTCAGGAAATTATGAAACGTGATTAATTTCCGTTAAACTGGGGAAAATTTTTAAAATTTTTTATCAATATAATATTATATACGGCATGGTTACTGTATATGTAACTTTTTGGCACTGGGTAAAGAGTACAGATGGCAATTCAGGGATTTGCCTGTTCAGTTCCATATTAAATGGCAGGCATAACATGGACAGCAGTGAAGCCAGAATGTATTTTAAACACATAAAAAGAATTAAAAAAATTATAATCTACCATTTTAGGCCGGTAATTTTTTCATACATATTTTTGTATAAATCAGATATTTTCTTTATTAAGTCATCAGGCAGGTGTGTTATATCCGGTTCCGTCTCATTATTTTCCCTTGCCCTGTACAGTAAATCATGATAACCTGTTTCCCTGTAATGCTGTCTGACCATCTCCTTACTCAATTCTGTAATTTTCTGATTATCATAATCCTTTTTATCCCAGAATCTGTCCTCATCCAGTGTGCCGAAGGTATCTATTATAACGGGTTTTCTTTCCAGTCCGAGAGCGAACTCCTTTTTCCCATCTGCATGGATTAATCCCCTTGATTCCACACTGTTAATTCTTTTATCTATTTTTAATATTAATTCCTTAATTTCATATAGCTCATGCAATTTTAATCCCGATATTTCCAGAGCTTCATCAAAATTTAATGGCCTGTCAAATTTCTCGAATTTTGTTGTTACCTCAAAGTATGGATCCGGTAATTTCTCTCCATATTCCGGGAAATTTTTAAAGCCCAGCTTATGATAATCTATAGTGTTTGATTTTATTCTATCATATAATGAACCGGCTACATAATATCTGGTTATAAACTCTAAAGGAATCATATAATTTATAAAAAATTCTGAACCTTTGTTGAAAATATTATATTTTTTTACCCTCATTTCACTGTTGTTTACTAATTCTATTAAATCTGTATCTATCCCTATTGATTCAACAATTTTATACCAGTAATAGGAGGTCCTGCATAATGATTCTCCCTTATTCGGTATCTCATCCGGTATAATTTTGTCAAAAACCGATATCCTGTTTGAAAATTTGAATATTAAACTATCCTTATCTGAATAAACATCCTTGACCTTACCCTTTCTTATTAATTCCATGACAGGAAATATTTAATATAAATATAATTTTATTGTTTTAATCCGTTAAATTTTATATAACTATTCCAGTTATAGCTGATCACTATTTTCTTTATATCCCTATCACATATGTAATTTAAACCGGAACATTCAGGGTGATTGATAGCCAGAATCCATTATACAGGGGATAAAATGGGACTGGAATAAATCCCAATAATGGTGTTACTGCACATGTTAAAGTCGAAGAGTCTTTAATACCAGTAATCAGCAAAATCAGAAATTATAACATCACAGTATACCATAATATATTTCAAATCCTTATAGATAGACTGGTATATTTACCATTATAAAAAAAGATAATTTAAACGATATTATTAATATTTTTAAGGATTGTCATAAAAAAATTATAAACAAAATTAATTAATGCCGATGCGATGGTGGTTATATGAATATACCAAATTCCCATCCAAGGTATAAATCATTAAAAACCCGTGAAAAAATTGTAAACTCCTATAAGGATGGATATGTGGCTGCAGAAGGGCTAATTGCACATGGCCGTGGTGAAGCCTTTGATTACCTTCTGGGTGAGACAATGGATATATATTCTGCAGATGCAATCAGGGCAGCTGCCTGTTTAATGCTGAATGCTAAATATCCTGTTATATCGGTAAATGGCAATGCCGCTTCACTGGTCCCTGATGAAATTATTGAATTATCAAAAATTGTAAATGCAAAAATTGAAATAAATCTATTCTATCGCACGGAACAGAGAGAATTATCTATATATAATACCCTGATTGAACATGGTGCAAACGAAATTCTGGGTATAGATAAGCGGAATTCCACAAAACTGCCGGAACCAGACAGTGACCGTAGAATTGTTGATAAAAATGGCATATTTATCTCAGATGTTGTTTTAATACCGCTGGAGGATGGTGATAGAACAGAATCCCTGATTAAAATGGGAAAAAAGGTTATTGCCATAGATCTGAACCCATTATCAAGAACATCCATGATAGCGGATATTACCATTGTTAATAACATTATAAGGGTTATGCCAGAACTTATTAAGGAATCAAAATATTTCAGGGATAACAATAAAAAATGCAATAGTATATTAAATGATTTTGATAATAAAAAGAATGTAGCCGGTTCTATTGAAACCATTAAAGACAATTTGCTGAAAAAATATAATGAATTATACAGATAAAACAAAGATTTTTATTTAAATAAACATTTTATTAAAGATGGATATACAACACGCTATTGAGGAATTAAAGAAGAATTTTAAAATTTATGACGATAAAAACAGTTTAATAATACACAGTACCGGGTCTATCGATCGCATCAGGGCAGAGCCATATTTTGTACTGTACCCGGAAAATACCATGGATATACAGAAAATTGTTGGAACTGCAGAAAAATATAAAATACCATTAATAATCAGGGGAGGTGGTTCAAGTCCCACAGGTGCGGTTGTACCCTCAAATGGTGGAATAGTGGTAAATATGAAAAGGATGAATAATGTTGCTGTTTCAATAGAAAATGGCTACGTTATATGTGAACCGGGCATAACATTAAAGGAACTAAATGAAATATTAAAAAAATACAATTTCTTTTTCCCGCCAGACCCGTCAAGTGTAAGTGTTGCAACTGTAGGTGGTGCAATAGCTGAAAACTCCGGTGGAATGAGATGTGCGCGTTATGGCACTGTAAAGGACTGGGTTTTAAAAATAGAGGCAGTTTTACCTGATGGGGAAATAACCTATTTTGGAGAGGAAACATACAAAAATAGGGCAGGATATAATATTCTTGATTTAATAATAGGATCGGAGGGAACGCTATGTGTTGTAACCAGGGCATGGCTAAAAATTATGCCACTGCCCAGAAAGGTTGTTAGAATTGCTGCCTTTTTTAAGAATATAGATGATGCAGCCCTGTCGGTATTAAATATAAGGGAAAGTGGAATAAATCCTTTAGTTCTGGAATATGCCGATAAATCCGGCATAGAGACCGCAAATAAAATCAGGAATTTTAATTATCCGGCTGCAGAAGGTGGCCTTGTAATTACTGATATAGATTCCTATTCAGATGAATGCAATATGTCTGATTCATTAAAAAACGTTTATAAAATATTTGAAGATAACAATGCCGTATATATTACTGATACAGATTCTGAAATGGAAATAAATAATATCATGGAGGTAAGAAGAATAGCCTTTACATCTCCGGGAATTTTATATAAAAATTTTATTGATGGTGATATTGTTGTTCCACTGTCAAACATAAAGGAATTACTGATAAGATTGAATAATTTAAGAAAGAAATATAAAAATGTATTTTTATCAATATGTGGCCATGTAGGTGATGGTAATTTACACCCTCAGATAGGTTATGATGAAAAATATAAAGACTCTGCATTTAAGGAGGTTTTGGAAATAAATAGGATAGCAATAGACTTAAATGGAACAATTTCAGGTGAGCACGGAATAGGAAAAATAAAAACTGAACTGTTGCTGGAACAATTCCATAGGAGGAATATGGATATAAATTATGAACTTATGAAAAGCATAAAAAAACTATTTGATCCAGATGATATTTTAAACCCCGGTAATTTCGGACTTTGATTTATTATTTATTTTATAAATATCAATGCCATTATAAGCAACATAGTTCATGAATATATTTCCAGTTTCAATGGAATCAAAACTACAATTAAAGCCCTCTGGTAAATGTCCCTGCAAATTTTAATTAATTATTCAAGATACCATAAACTTTTTAAATTATCCCTGTAATATTTATCTTTTTTATTTTCTAAATAAACATATTTTTTCATTGGTGGTTGGCCATGTGCTACACTCATGCACATATTATCTATTTCCTTTTGTGCATCAATAAATTCCCTTACCCAGCCTTCTAAAAACAAACTTGGTGGTTCAAAATGGCTTTCCTTATTATATGCATATTCCTGCTCAACCAGAAACAATTGATGCAGTACACCTATTATGGTTATATCATTTAAGTATAACCTAAAATTTTCATTTTTAAACTCATCCAATATTACCTCAGGATCTTTTCCATAGTATATTGAATCAAAGGTATATAGCAATCCATTTTTCATATCCGGCCTGCTCTTGACCCTTAAATTTAAATCTATTAATACTCTCAAATGGTTTGGTCTGAATTCTATGTTATTGTTACCTATCCATATCTGGAAATTCTTTGAAGAATCATAGTCCCTAAAATTCTTTGATAATTTAGATGGTCTTATAATATATATTTCCGTATTATTGCTATAATAAACAATCTTTTTATGATCAAATTCCAATTCCTTTACAATACCATATATTTTGTTTTTATCCATAAAATTAGTTATTGTTTGTTAAATAAATAACTTTATTTATGATACATATAAGTAAATATAAATATGTATTATTGTTTATATATCATGATAAAAAAGAAAAAAGTTACGATAACACTGGACATAAATACATATAAAAGATTTAGGGAGAAATGTAAAAATGAAGATTTTAAAATGTCAACAAAGATAAACACGTTGATAAATCAATGGTTAAATAATGGTGTAAGATAATGTATAAAAATATGGAAAAAATAACACTTGATGATTATACTGAGTATGTAAAATTGCATAAAAATGTAACAATAGAAAAAAACATTATAAAAATAGGGGAAAAAAATATTATAAATGAACTGGAGCCGGAAAATTTTAATCTGGGAATTGATAATGTCTGGAGCTTTCCTGATCGTGGGAAATGGTGTACACATTATTTAAATGCCAGATACAGAGGTAACTATGCACCACAGATTCCCAGGAATATAATTTTGAGATATTCAAAGGAAAATGATACTGTTCTTGATCCATTTGCCGGTTCCGGTACAACATTAATAGAAGCAAAATTATTGAACCGGCATGGAATAGGAATAGATATAAATTTAGGATCCGTAATGATTGCAATTGATCGGCTAAAATTTAATAATAACGATAATACTCTTGTAGACCAGGAAATTTTCCATGGTGATGCAAGGTTTTTGGATAAAATAGAAGATAATAGTATAGATTTGATAATGACACATCCACCATATGCTAACATTATATCATACTCTGAAGAAAACATTATAGAAGATGATTTATCATCAATAAAATCTATAAATCAATACTATGAGGAAATGGATAAAGTTATTAAAGAGATATATAGGGTTCTTAAAAATGGCAAATACTGCGCAATTCTAATAGGTGATTCAAGAAAAAATGGTCATCATATCCCATTATCATTTAAAATAATGAATTTGTTTCTTAAAGAAGGATTTATTTTAAAGGAGGATATAATAAAAATACAGCATAATACCAAAACATGGAATTACTGGTCAAAAATGTCAATAAAAAATAATTTCTTGCTTCTGGCATATGAGCATTTATTTTTATTTGAGAAACCATTAAACAATGACCTGTCAAAATATAAATATAGTATGGAAAGTTAATAATTTGTTACTATTATCTCTTTTATACCGGTTCTCTTACTGGGATTGCTGTTAATAAATCTATTTACATTGACAATTGTTATATTGAATTCCTTATATAAATCAATTATATCATTACTATAAGAATTACTTAATATTAAATATACATTTTTATCCGCAAGTGATTTAAAAACGTTCAATAACCTTTTCTGTTCGTTATAATCAAAACCATTTTTTGTATATCCTGTAAATGATGAGGTTTTATTTAATGGCTGATACGGCGGGTCAAAATAAACAAAGTCACCTTCTCCTGCATTTTTTACGGTTAATTCGAAATCGGAGTTTAATATCTCTATATTTTTTAGCATTATGCTGAAATCATGTATATTGTCATAATCGAACATGTTAACCGTTTTATATTTTCCAAATGGAACATTGAATTTGTTACTTGAATTCACACGCCATAGACCATTATATGCATGTTTATTGAAATATAAAAACAGCACAGACCTTTCTATTTTATACTGGCCATTGCCAATAATTTCGTTATATCTATCTCTTAAACTATAATATAAATCACTATCATTTTTTAAATTATTATTCTTTATATAATCCAGAAAATCATTTAAACTACATTTTATTACCTCATAAAAATTTATCAATTCACTGTTTAAATCGGATATGGTTGCTTTATGTATTATGTTATTATTATATAAATGAATTAAAAATGATGCCCCACCAGCAAACGGTTCATAATAATAATTGAATTTTTCTGGTATTTTTTTATATAATTCATCTATTATCTGTCTTTTCCCACCTGCCCATTTTAATAATGGCTTTACATTCCTGTATTCGTTAAGGTTAAGCATCTATAATTTATATGCTATATAAACTAATAAAAGTTTTCATGCCAATCTAAACAATAACAAATTAGGGACTTATAATTTTACCGTGCATTTATAATGGCAATCTTTTAATTCATCCTGTTAATTACATATCATGAAGGTCGCATTGCCAGTTACAGATAATCATATAACCGGTCCGGGAGAAGCTATGGAAATACACATCTATGAAATAATTAACAGCGAATATAAATTAATAGATAAATATGAAAATCCCGCTCTAAAAGCAACAATGACCAGAGGGATCTACATGTTAAAATCAATTATTATTATATAATTTTTATAACAGGTAAAAATAAGATAATTCATACTATGGCGATCATTTGGCGTTGGAAATTTGACGCCTATATGCACTGCGGACCAACAAATTCATGGGATTTCTAATTCAAATTTGCGTGTTATGTATGCCTCATTACACTAATTCTTTCAAAAGAAGCAGGAAGATTATGAGTCCCTATCAATTTTCTTGCAAAAGAAATAACGGTTAATGATCGCCATAGAATTCATAATAAATTTTATATCATAAATAGTAATAATATTTGTGGGGTGTTTAGTCTATCTATAAGGGTTTGAAATTTAGCAATACTATAATTGTTATTAACACTCCTCTGAATGCTTTTTCAGGTTCCATATTATCCAATTAAAATATAATATTTAAGATATTTTATTAGGACATACATATCAGTATTGATAATGCATATTAAAACAGGGTTTTCGGAAATGTGATATTTACCTTAAACTTCTCATTACTGAATTTATCTGCAATTTCATTTACCCTATTTTTTTCTATTCCAAGATTCTGTGAAAATGATATATCGACAATCTTTTTGCCCTGATTAAATATTACCATTCCTATATTTGTATCACCGGATGAAATCCCATCGTTATTTTTATACTTCTCAATAAATTTTTTTACATCCCCTATTGAATTATACAACTCATTAAAGCTATCATAAAATTTCATTAATGGTACACACATTGTACTTTTATTAAACCCGGACCTGATATTATACATTACGCAGAATGCCATAACTCATTATATATATTAAATATTATAAGTTTGTTCATTGGAAACATATAAAAACTATATAAATTTATTACTGTGAAATTATTATATGTATTTATAATAACCCTCAATGCATTTAAAAAATAAAGGTTCCAAAATTTTTTACAGTTTTATCACAAATAATGGTTTAATATCATCTGCTTCCATAATTGCCAATGTTTCTATAGTATATTTTCTTTATTTTTATACACGGTCGGCTTTAGATGTGAGCATAGTGGCAATGATTACATCGATCTTTACCATTATTGTTTCACTTCCTGCAGGGGTATTTATAGACCATCTCAACAGGGGTTTATTGTTATCCATATCGGGTTTTCTTGGTGGTATAATCTTTATTATATTTGCTTTTTATATAAAAGTTATAGGTTTTAATTTATATTTATTAATAATTGTTGCAATAGTCAGAATACTGGCAATGAATCTGTTCAGATCAACAAACAGTTCTATATTGCCTGATATCACATCCTCATTATCACAGGGCAATGGTATAAACCATTCATTAATGTACGGAATAAGGTCAGTGTCAAGCATAGTTGCCGGAATAATAATACTGTATAGTATATTTTTTGCATTCCTGTACAGTTCATTAACATATTTTATTGCAGGTATTATTTCATTTTTAATTATCTATCCATTTATAAAAAATAAAAAATCAAACAGTCCAGGGAAAAAAATTAAAATTTTTAATGGCATAAGGGATGGCTTCAGGTATATAATTAAGGAAAAGGGCCTGTTTGAATTAACATTGCTATCCGCATTTTTAAATTTATCATTTGGAATAACATTCACATATCTCGTAGTTTATATAATCTCAGGGATCCATGGCAATTCCTTAATGTACGGGGTCGTTCTTGGTGTATATCCACTGGGATATGTTGCCGGATCCATATCAGGAAAATATATTAATCTCAAATACACCGGTAAAATCTGGGTATTGCATGGGATAATATCAGGCATATCGTTTATCATGATGGGTATTTTTCCCGGTGATTTTACCGTGGTTATATTTTATATAATTATCGGTATTTCCGTTGGTTTTTCAAATAATATATGGCTAACATCCGCCCAGAACATTGTACCGGACCAGATGCGTGGGCGATACTTTGCAACCGATAATTTTTTTACATCTATTTTTGGCCCATTATCAATTGTTGCCGGTATTTTATTAATTTTATTCTATGGCATTATTCAAACATTTATTATTTCTGGAGCTGTCATGGTTTTTTTCTCTTTAATATTTTTATTTATGAAAAATACATTTAATTTCAACGGGAATAAAGAATTCGATGGCCAAACCGCTATTAGATAATATTACTGTGTATATATTTTAAGGGCTGAAACTTATATTTAATTAACTTTTGTCATACATAATGCAAATATAGTTTTATAAACCCTATTCATATCACCCCTCATGGGCTTTCTAAAATTATATAAACAGTATAAAATTGCATATAAAAATCCCTTTCACGTAGCTTTTGATAGGGTCAGGAATAAACAGCATATAAAAATTATAGCGAAAAATGACAAATCATCATTCTGGAATGGTGATAAGGTTGATTTATATTCACTGGCTGTAAATAACCATCTGTCAAATGATGATGTAGATTTTTTCACGTTTGAGAATTCACAGATCCAGCACTGTATAAATTTTAAGTACAGATATGCACAGTTTATAGTATGCAGTATAGACCAGAGTTCAAATTTCTTTGGCATCTTCTTCGGCAATGAGTACAAATTTTTAGAACCTGAAAATGAAAATGTAATAGATATAGGTACAAATATAGGAGATTCATCAATATATTTCACATTAAACAGGGCAGAAAATGTAATAGCCCTTGATAAAACATTTTATGAAATAGCCTTAAAAAACATAAAGGCAAATGACCTGGAAAACAGAATAACACTGTTAAATAATTCATACGGTGAGGACATAACATTAAAGGATATAATAAAAAAATATAAATTCGCATCATCTATTTTAAAAATGGATTCCACATCTGGAGAAAAGGCATTGCTTAATGAGGAAGAGGACACACTGAAACTGTTTAAAAGAATGCAGATATTATGCCATAACGATTATACAGAGTTAAAAAACAAACTTGAGAATTTAGGATTTACAGTAACCGTAGAGAAGGAAAAAACCTACGATAAAAATATAAACAGTAATTTATATCTATATGCAAAAATGAAATAATAAATAGATTAATTTATAATAATATTATTTCTTACATATGGAAAAGGCAGTTTTTCTTGACCGTGACGGCACAATAAATTATGATAGTGGTTATACCCATAAAATAGAAGACCTGGAAATATATAATGATATAATACCGCTGATAAAAAAATATTATGATGATAATTATCTGATAATAGTAATTTCAAACCAATCTGGCATAAATAGGGGATATTTCACAGTCAGTGATATGGATAAATTCAATAATGAAATAAAAAAAATATTTTTAAAAAATGGAATAGAGATAAAAGAGTTTTTTTACTGCCCGCACAGGCCAGAGGAGCATTGCCATTGCAGAAAGCCAGAAACAGGGTTAATAGAAGAGGCTGTCAGAAAATACAACATAGATTTAAAAAACTCAGTTTTTATCGGAGATAGGGATGACATTGATGGCTTGCTCGCAAAAAAATTAAACATAAAATTTATAAAAATACATGGTTATAACAGGTCATTTTAAAACATCAAATGATATGTCATTGCCATCTGTATATGGTTTTATAATGTTATCCGCATACAGCCTTAAATTTTTATCCTCATTGTTCAGGTCATCGCAGAGCAATAATATTCCGATGCCCTTATTACCTGCATTATAATATTTGAAAAATGTGCTCCAGAATTCATTATCATATGATAGGTTGCCGGATGCTGAAATAGGCAATATCTCATTTATATTGTATATTACCAGAAACGGATCTCTCAGATTTCCCATTTTTGTTACTATCTCTGCCCATAATTTTTCCGCAAGTCCGGATGAATCCTCCCGTGATTCAACTATTCTTCTATTATAATAGTCTATGGATAGGTCAAATCTTGTTATTTTATCTGTGCCCTCATTTTCTATAAAGCTTTTATACGGGTCAAATTTTATTGTTGTTAGCAGTACAATGTTTCTATTATTCCTTATGGATTCTCTCATTATTTTTGTTGATAGCTCTATTTTACCATCTCCTTTTTTGCCTGTTATCAAAATTTTTTTTTCAGATATTGCCAGCGATATCAGTGTTTCTGATTTTGTATCAAGCACAGCTCCATTATCGGATTCTTCCCTGTGAAATGTTATGGCCTTTTTTACCTCATTTTCACTGTTATTTTTTAATTGCCTGCTTGTATCACTTATACTGTAATCCATTTGAAGAAACTCAGGTATCTTTGCCTTATATGTGTACATCATATTACTGTTCTTAAATAATGGTTTTCTTATTTTTGATGAGTAAATCTTTTTCCTTTTATTTCTCATATTCTTCCATACAAGTTCGGTTTTTATGCAATCATTAAAAAGTGCACGCAAATCCTTATTTGCATTTCCATCCTTTAATTTCTTATATTTCTCATTTCTTTCCATTAGGATTATCTTTAATAAATATTTGTCCTCATTTATTTTATATATGCTTTCTTTTTCATTTTTGTTATAATACAGAAACCAGAATAATATGCCCTGGCCATTGCCTAACTTGTTTATAAAATCATGTAAGTTCTGAATTTCTATGCCGGTATCATAATAATCCTTATCCTTCTGGATATCTGATACAGCAAAATCGGTCATTACTGGTAGGGAATCTATTGGATCGAGTTCAACAGATTTTTTTATAAACGAATATCTTGTACTTGTGCTTATAAATATATGCAGTTTACCGTTGTCGTTAAAGTAAAATAAACCAAATTTCTGGCCTATCACGCTGGACAATCTCTGGCTATAATCCTCATCGCTTGATCCATTTACAACTTCATACCATGACATTTCTATACACCATTATAATATTTAGTTGTACTTAAATTTTGTCATGCAGACCGTTGTGGTCGTCAGCCGTTATTTTTTCCATGGAAAGCCAGTAAAAATCCTAAATTTTCCTGCTAACAGGAGGCGTTATGTAATGAAACCCACCCCAATCATATACACAGCAGGTTTAATGGTGGTTTATGATCACTATAGCATTCAGAAGTCATACTAAATTGTAATTATTTGATACGATAAAATAAGCTTTTATATAGTAAAATATTATAATCATTGAATAAGCGGTGTAATAAATGGTTTTTTCTATAGGCATTGATATAGGTACAGAAAACTCTGCTGCAGCAGTCACAGGTGTAAATAATCATAAGTTAACCCAGATAATGCTGCCGGCGATAGAGGGCCCATCAATATACGGGAAATCCTTCCCATCCTATGTGATGATTGATAGTGAGTATAACATATATATTGGCAAAAGGGCAAAGGATCTAAAGTTACTATACCCGGACTCTGTGTTTTCACATTTTAAAAGAAAAATGGGTACAGATTATTTATATAAAGCATATGATAAGTATTATACACCGCAGGAATTAACAGCACTTTTGCTGAAAAAAATAGGGAGTGATGCAGAATTATATATGAACGATAAAATAAAAGATGCTGTTATAACGGTTCCTGCATATTTTAATGATAACCAGAGAAACGCAACAAAAACCGCCGCTGAAATAGCCGGCATAAAGGTAAAAAGGTTAATAAACGAGCCGACAGCTGCAGCAATAGCCTTTGGTTTTGAAAAACTTCTAAACAATGAAAATTATAGCAATAAAAGCATTCTTGTTTATGATATGGGTGCAGGAACGGTGGATGTAACAATAATAAATATAAATAAAAGGGTATTCAATGTATTATCAACGTCAGGCGACACCAATATAGGTGGAATAGATATGGATACTGCAATAAAACTGCATATAACCGAATTTTTAAAAAATAATAACATATCTGTAAAAAATAATGATGAATATGATTCATACATTGATTCTATATCAGAAAATATAAAAATAAGATTATCCACATACGATTCCTATGAAGTTTATTTAAATGATTTATTAGGTAAGTTTTACAGGTTTAGCAATAAAATTATCTACAGGATAACAAGAAATGATTTTGAGCATTTAATAAAAGATACAGTGGATAAAACCATAAAAGCCATAAACATAGCACTGGAGAGGGCATCACTGACAAAGAAGGACATAGATGAATTAATATTAACAGGGGGTCCTACAAGGATACCATATGTAAGGAAAGCAATTGAAAATTATTTATCTTTAAAATCCATGAACGGCATTGACCCGATGGAAATAGTTGCCAGAGGGGCATCGATAATAGCAGCTGATAAAACATCCATAAGTGAAATAATTTCGGGCCCGATAAAATTTAATGATGTTACACCGTTAACCCTGGGCAATGTGATAATAAATGATGTTGTTGTCCCAATGATACCTGCAAATACAAAAGTGCCATGCAATGTGACAAGGCCATTTACAACAATAAAGGATTATCAAAAAGAGATAGAAATAAAAATAGTCCAGGGTGAAAGGCCCATGGGTTCGGATAATTCATTACTGGGCAATTTTATACTGCAGAATATAAAGCCGGCTCCAAGGGGGAAAGCGAGGATAGATGTTACATATAAGGTTGACAAAAATGGCATTCTGCAAGTTTCAGCAGTTGATTCTATAACCGGTTCAAAAAAAGAAATAATTATAAAAAATTCAATAAATATAGATAAGGATAAAATAAAGAAAATAAAGGATGACCTTAAAAAGTATTCTATAGTGGATAATGAAAAGAAAAAGATGGCACTGATAATGAATTCTGCAGATGACCTGTTATACAGGTTAAAGGAACTTGCCAATAGCCAGTATAATTCCGATGTAAAATATTATAATATAAATACTGATATTTTAAATCTTGCAAAAAATATAAAGGAAAATAATATAAGTAACCTTGAAAAAATAGTAAAAAAAATAAAAAACGATTATAATATATGAAAAGTTTTTTAATGCTTCTTTTATTCCCCAACATGAGATACAAAATAATAGCAGCATTAATTATATTTATACTGCTATTTTCATATTTGAATCTAAATAATACTGATAATATTAATCCTGTGTATAATAATTACAGTAATTCTCCAGATTATTATATAATCAATAATAGCACCTCAACCCATATTAAATCTATAAATGGCCAGCTAAATATATTTACAGATAATTCAATACCATCATATTTAGGAGAGAATTTAAGTTATTATAATGAAACACTGTATTCATTTAATCTATCATGGAACTGCTATGGCAATGATGCCAGTACAGAGAATAACATTATAATAAAACAGGGCAATCAAACATTATTAAAAATAAAATACGGCAAATCTAATAATTGTGATACATATATAACGGGCAAAAACAGTTTTAAAAATCTTATAAAAATTAATAAAATGAATCATAATTATTCATTACATTTTATTTTTGATAAAAATATTAATAACTATGCATACGTTTTTATTAAAAATAGCTCATTTGAAATGCCATTGAAAATTGGATTGATGAATAAATACCATTACGGCAATATATCAATGCTTTTTGGAGGCAAATATTCGAATCAGACCGTATCAGAACTAAATGTGAAAAAATATAATAAAATAATAATGCCATCGAATAAAAATATAAAATTCAATTTAAGCAGGAATAATATTAAAAATAGTTTCTATAGCCCCATATCTATGAATTCATCTATGGTTATTGACCATAACCTTAATTCATTAATATATTTAAACAGTAATTATGATATTGTTATATACAATTATTATAATAATTCGTTTAAAATTTTATATAATAACCGGCTTGGCAATGTATCATACAGATCATCAATAAAGCTGAGCAACAGCCTGATATATTATTTTTATAATGGAAATATTAGCATAATAAAAATTAATTTATATAATTTGAGTTTAAAAACATTAGGATTAAGGTCATACAGTGAAAACCATTTACTGTACTATAGATCTAATTATGTATTATACAATAAAAATTCAGATTTTACAGTATATCATAATAATGAGATAAAAAATATCTCACTGGGTTCGGATCTAATACAGGCAGATATAAAAAATAATATAAATATAATAACATATAATAAATCAACAAATTCCATGTATTATTATGATATAAACAGTACATATAGATTAAAATTTATAAAAAATGAGACAGCATATGGACTTCATTTAAAATATGTTCATATCAATAATGGACTGTCTTCCACAATATATAAAAATTTCACAGAGGAAAACTATCTCAATAATATATTTTACAGTATAAAAAACGTAAACAATAATTTATTTTCTTCAGGCAAAGATCTATATATCTATAAAAATAACAAAACATACAACACATCAATAAGCCATGAGAATTACTTTGTTTCGTACAACAACAATTCAATAATGGTTTATAATAACCATGACCTGCTTATTTATAACGTTACAGATATCTACTCGCAGTATCATATAAAAATCAATTCAGAAAAACAGAAAATATATTTTAATAAAACATTTGTATCCTTTAATATAACCTCAAAACTCGATTATAAAATAATAATAAATACTGGAAATTACACCATTAAATTAAATAATATAAATTATACCTATATAAAAAATGTAAGTAATGCCACAGATAAATTAAATGCAACAGCAGTAAATTTAGCCGGTTATAAATATAATTATCTATACGGTTTTGCATATGATAATAAAATACCGGCAGTATCCACAAATCCTGTTAATAATTCGTTTATAAATAATAAATATAATATAAGTTTTAATGTAAATTCAGAATTTAAGGAAATATATTTCAATTCCTCATATTTTAATTATAACTTTGATAAAAATAATACACTTAAGATAAATCTGGGCAATTTCTATGGAGCATTAAAAATCAATGTATCACTTGTAAATATATATAGTATAAAATTTCATTACAATTTAACCTATCACATAATAAGGGTTAATTTATCATCATTAAATATAAATATACATAATAATGAATATTTCAATAAAAAATATGTAAATCTAACATGGAATCATATAGGCAATGCATCATCCTACGAAATAATATATAATAATACGGTGAAAACAAAATATAATTATTATAACCTCACATTGAATAATGGTAATTATTCTATTGATTTTATTATAAATTTAATAAATGGCACATCAATAAATTATAATAAATATGAAATACACATAGTAACATACAAACCTGCGATAAGCTATTCTATAAATTCGCTATATTTTTCATTCAATAACAATTCAAAAAATAATCATATAAATTTAACTGTAATAACAAACATGACATCATCAATATATGTAAATATACATACTGGCAGTAAAATATTTTATAGCCATTCAGGTGAATATACAGGCACATCATTAAAAAACCTGTATCTGGGCAGCGGAATATATAATATTTCCATTATGGCGGAAAACAGTGCAGGTTTAACATCATACAGAAATATAACAATTCATGTAAACAATACAGTTCCAGAAAAAATACTGGTCAAAAATAGTACAGTATACACAGATAAAAATGCATCAATAAGCATTCCAAATTATAATAGCAGTTTAAAATATTATTATATAATCAATAATAATATTACGGGCTATACAAAAAATATTACATTCAGGCACAATGGAATTTATAAAATAAAGATACTTGATGAAAATAAATATGGAAGCTTTAATTATACATATGTAAAAATATATTATTTTACCAGTAAACCGGGAATTGCATTAAATTATAAGATAATAAATAATACCGTGAACCTGAATTATACATTTAAGGATTTTATAAATAAATTTAGCATAGTTTCAGACAATGGCTCCATTAATTATTATAATATAACATCGGATAATTTTAATTTAACAGAGAAATTCTCCAGGAATGGTCTTTATTATACTAATATAAGTGTTACAGATATTTTTGGCAATAATAATTATTATAATAAAACATTCAATATAAGCTATTTCACAGAGATCCAACATGCAGATATAGTGGAAAATAATAATAATGTATATATAAAAATAAGTGGCAACAACACAAAAAATGTTACAGTAGAATGGTTTGTAAATAATAAATTTTATAATTCTGGCAATAAACTAAACAGACCTTTACCGGCTGGCATAGACAGAATTACTGCAAAAATCGTTTATGATGGCAAAACCATTAATGTGCATAAAACAGTGGTAGTTCCCGGCAATATTCCATATTATATTTCGGCACTATTCATATCTATACTGGTTTTTATATTTCTTTTAAATACTATATATTACGATAACAGGAGCGTTGAAAATATAATAAAAAACGCAAATGGAAAAACAGTAAAGGCCCTGATCAGGGAGTCAAAAAGGGATAGAATAAATAAGCATTACCTTATGTCAAAAATAAAACTAATGGAAAAAAATAATAAACTGTCAATAGAGAAGGACCTTGACAACAGGAAATTTATCGTTATAAAATAATTTGTCTCTTTATATCTACAACAAAATATTTAATAATACTATTGTATATTATGCAGCATGGAAAATAAAAATTTCTTCTGTGCAGTAACCGGAAGTGAAATGGGTTATGATGAGGATATTTTCTTATATTTTTCAATTATGAAAGAGTTAGCATCGTTGATATCTCAGATTAAAGATCTCGATAAGGAGTATAAAGATTATGATACACTGATAAAAATAGCATATAATCTGCCTGATTCAGGATATGATAATATAGGAATTATAAGTAATCTTGAGGATTTTAACCCCGATAATTCTTACTGGGCGGATGAAATTTAGCAATATGTGATCAGGCATCAAAATTATTATACCTGGCATATTCAAAGGCATCACAGGCACTGCATTACTTTGCAAAATTATATGGTGATGAAAGGTTTAGTGGGATTTTTAATGATGAAAATTTAATCATATTAAAGGATCTAATGAAATTCTTTTTATTTAGATTCGACCAGATTAATAACTGTTTATAAATCTTAAATTTTTATATTATATTTTAAGTGAATCAAAGTATTCATTTGCTTCAGTTTCAAATTTTTTATGCATTATATTGTGTGCATCCGGATTGTGGGTGCCTTTTATATATTTATCATCAACCATATCAATAAATTCTTTTATTAAGGAATCATCTTCTGATATTACCATTAATGAGGGGCCGGTATCGCCGGTTATGTAAATGTTATCATTTTTTTCCTTAAACTTTAAAAATTTTTTTAATAAATTTATACTTTCAGGAGTTTGTATAACACTACCCTCCGATAACAGTACAGAATTAAGGTTAAACATATCTTCCATTGACCTTTTCATTAAAATATTTAGGGGGAATTCATTATCTATTATTTCATTTATTTTATTATATTTACCCTCGACCCACCGTTCATAAAATATTGACTCAACTGCGGTTTTATGTGCATTTGAAGTTTCGTAATCAATATTTTTTGGAAATATATAATAATTCATTTTTTTTGCATTCAATGGTATTTCAAATGCAAATGAATCATTCTCCTTTATACCCGGGTATGATAACCACATTGATGGGCCATTTATGGATGCCCTTGTACCCGAACCGGAAACAAATCTTGCATATCTGGATACAAATGAATCATCCCTATAGGCATTATTATCATAAACATTTTTTATAATGCTTCTTGAAACCGCAGATGCCACAGCAGACGATTCGCTCATGCCCTTTGCATTTTCATATTTTTTGTATCTTTTTATGAAAAACTGAAAGCTCCCATCTATTTTTAATTCCTTTCTCAGAAAATTTATTGGCATTCTGTATCTTCCATCATTTTTATAATAATAATTATCAAGCAATACCGAATCCTTATTTTTCTCACTTATATACCTGCATGCACTGAAACATATTGAAAAGTCTGTATTGAATGATATTGAAGGATTATATGCTATTTTATTGTAATCATCGTAATAACCCAAAAATTTTTCAAATGCTTTTATTGGATAACTATAACCGGTTGTAATTTTATTATTTTCTACATTACCGTTGTATTTTCTTAGTTTTTTATATAATCCATGCTCCCTTAATTTTTCCAATATTTTTCTTCCCTCGTAGTTGTAATCCATGAAACGTTATTATAAATAATATTAATTATTTTCGCAATTGCTATAATCTGAACTGGTAACCTGTGATTGTGAGTTCACATAAACCCGATCCACAGTAACAGTATGCCTATAAACTCCGCATAATAAAGGAACACAGGTACAGCAGCTATGTATAATGTTCCTGCCATTGCAACGATAATTACGCCAGCTATTATACTCAACAGTTTTTTATTTTTAAATTTTTTATAACTTATTGCAGCTATTAAAATTATAAAAACTGCTGCGGGAAAGGTTACAAATGATGATGATATTACTATTTCCAGCGGCAATACGCCAAAAACTATGTGTGTTTTTATGATGTTACCAGCAGGATATAATATTAACGTTATAACAAGGAATACTGTTGCCAGCACGGAATAGATATAATAATATGATAGGAATTTCCTGTTATTATACAGGGCAAATGATCCTAAAGCCAGAAACTGCACAAGAATTGCAACCAGAAATAAATATAGGTCTATTATTAACTCAGAATATATTTTATTTGCCATTAATATCTCAAGCAATACTGCTGCTGTAAACACTGTCAGGGCTATGGACCAGTATAATAAATTCAGCTTTTTTGTTTTTAAATATTTTTTTACAATAAAAAATGTTAAGCCCGCACTTAATAAAAATATTATTACCGTTGATATGGTTACGAATAATTCTGACGTAACAGAAACCATAACATAATAATTATAAATTAATATTAAACTTTTATTGATTTTACAGTTCCTGGAAATTAATTTTATTTACCGGGATTTCCTCACTCAATCTTATATTTCTCTGTTCTTTATAATCATCATTTACCGGCACACATATATCCTTATATTCCTCCGTATAATTTTTCAGTTTAACGCCATTTTCATATTTATAGGGTATGCTTATTATTGAATCGCCCCTAAAATCATCCGAAATTGAATTTACAGATATCACCGGTATTCTATTCTCCAGTGACCTTAATTCTACATATAAATGCCATTCATCATGGAATTTCCTGTTTATCAATGATGGATTTATTATAACATCGCATTTATTATTAAATAATATTCTTGGGTACAGTGGAAAATCAAGATCGTAACATATTAATATGCCAATTCTTATGCCATTTACATTGAATATTTTTACCGTATCCCCATTTTTATACCTGTTTTTTTCAATATTATATAAATTTATTTTATCCTGGAAACCTATGATTTTCTTATTGTTTATTAAAAATGACCTGTTATATAAATACCTATCCATATAGGATAAACTTCCTAATATTACTGTATTATCTATGTTTAAGTTATCAATTATTTTATATAGCCCCGCCTCATCTACTGTTTCCGTTATAAATTTTTCTGGCAGTACTATTATCTCATCACCGTTATTTTCCAGATTTTTTATATAATCCAGGGAATCACCATAATTCATTCTCTTTACCTGTATGGCTCTAATATTAAATACCATTATTATTGATTAATAATCATTTATTAATGTTTTTTATTTAATGCATCCTCAATAAATTTTATATCATCAATATAATCAACATCCCTTAAAATGTTTTTATCCACATCTATTCCATGAAAGTCATTTAAATGTTTTTTAATTACAGATTTGCCGCCACTATCCCCGGACAAATTTAAAAGTTCGCTGAAATATGCCCTGGAAAATATTACCGGGCTTTTTATAATCCCCTCACCAATTAATCCAACGATGCCATAATTATTTTCATTAAAATATGCGATTAATTCATTTATTATACTGCTGCTAATCAGTGGCATATCACCGGGAATTATCATGGCAGCATCACTATTATGAATATTTTTTATGCCATTAATTATCGAACATGCCATGCCATTTAAATAATCATTGTTTACAATTATCTTAAAGGTTTCCGGTACAATATTTTTATATCTATCACGGTTATTCACCACTATAATTTTTTCATTTAAATTTGAATTATTTACACTTTCAATTATATATGATATTATATATCTACCATTAATTCTGTACAGTAATTTATCAGTGCCAAATCTTCTTGACAGGCCAGAAGCCAGAATTATTCCGGAGAGCTTCTTCATTTATATATATTTAAATTAATTATTATAATCTTTCTTTTGATAATCTTTTTAATGTAATAATTATTCCATATTTATGTATGAAGATTTAATAAAATTACAGGGTGATTTAAAAAATAATAATGTGGAATATGCAATAGCATATGTAATAAATACCTCCGGATCATCTATAGCAAGACCCGGGTTCAAATTATTAATTTCCGGCGATAAAATATTATATGGAACCCTTGGAAGCCCATCTTTAGATAACGTGGTATTAAAAGAGGCCATGGCAGCAGTAAAAAATAGAAAAACGAAAACGTTGAAAATAGCCCTTGATAAGGACAATAAGAACTGTGATTATTCAATGAACACAACATGTGGTGGAATAATAGAACTGTATATAGAGCCTTATTATTCCAGCAGGTTAGTAATTGTTACAGAATCCGATGATGATGAATTAATGAAAGCAATATCTGGCATGGAAAACTATACTGATCTAAAGGTAATAAAATACAACATCATGACAGATAAGGACAGGATATTCAACGACAGCTTTGATGATGATTATATAATAATGTTAACTAAAAGTCCAGCAGAAACGGAATTTTTATCATATTTTCTCACTAAAAAAAATAAATATACCGGCCTTGTAGCAAGCAAAAATAGATTTAATTCGGATCTGGATGTTTTAAGGAAAAATTTCGGGGAGGATGAATTAAAAAAAATAAAATGCCCGGCTGGCATGGATATAAATGCCATAACTATAGGAGAAATAGCAATAAGTATCATATCAGAAATAATTTACATAAAAAACAAAAACTAAATAATATCTATAAATATTATCAATATGAAATATGTAAATTTGGGCAATTCAGGAACAAAAGTTTCAGCGGTGGCAGTAGGAACATGGCATTTACCTGGTTCAGGGCAGGTCAATAAAAACAATGTTGAAGCAGTAAATGAGGAAGAATTTAAAAAAATTTTCGAAAAGGCGTATGATTATGGCATAAACTTCTATGACACGGCAAACATTTACCATGGAAGGGTAGAGCATAATGAGGATTGCATAGAATGCACCGGCAATTCGGAAAAAATACTTGGAAACATTATAAAGGATTATGATAGGGAATCACTGGTAATATCAACGAAGGTCAGGGGACCAATGGATCATTTTATCAACTCATCTGGTCTGTCAAGAAAACACATAATGAATCAAGTCAGGGAATCGTTAAAGAGATTAAAAACCGGTTATATAGATTTATACCAGTTTCACTGGTCAGATAATGATACGCCCTTGATAGAGACATTAAGGGCAATGAGCCATACTGTAGACCTTGATTTATCAAGATATATTGGCATGAGCAATGTTAATGCATGTGATATGCCTGAATTTATGGAGTTATCAGAGAAATATAACCTGAATTATTATATAACAATGCAGGAACCATATAATATACTGAATAGAAAAATAGAAAACGATAAGATTGTATATGCACAGAGATATAATCTGGGTTTACTGGCATATGTACCTCTTGATCAGGGAATACTGGCGGGCAAATATTTAAAAAATTATGATGGGAAATCAAGGATTAATTATTATCCAGAACTAAAAACCGAAATAGAAAAAACCATGGGTACTGTAAAGAAATTAAAAGAATTTGCGGACGAAAAAGACATTACATTATCGCAGTTAGCCATAGCATGGTTATTGAAAAGGTCTGTGGAATTAAACATAAAAATTATACCATTACTGGGAATAACCAATATAAGGTATCTCGATGATAATATAAATGCCCTGGATGTAAATTTAAAAAATGAGGATATGAAATACATAAACCAGTTATCGGATAATTTTAAATAAATTTATATGTAAATAAAAAATTACTTACAATGGATTTAAGGGACATAAAAAATAAAATGAATGTAAATGTGGAAATCGGTTTAAAGCAGGATTCCCCTATGTTCTTACTTTCAAAACAGTATAATTTTAGTGGGGCTGCTGCTGCGGTAAAGTCCGGTGACGATATGTTTATAAAAGTTTTTATGCCTAAAGGCGAACGCAATGATAATGTAAAACATTTATTTCCATTACTTGATGTAGAGGAGCGTAAGGATTATTATATAGTTACGGAAAGGCTTAATAAAAACATTACGGATCTTATCAACAGGGTTAACCATATTGCTGGAACAAAGATCAGTGATTTTTCCCTTAATAAAGATTTATTTGTTGTCAGCTTATCGCTGCACGAGAGTGCAAAATATAGAATAAGCAGTGTAATACATAATAATATTATTAACGATTATCTAATCAATGATCTAAAAATATATAATAACGATTTACTCAATGTATTGAAGGACAGGAATAACCGTGACTCCTTATCAGTAATTAGCCTTGGCATAGATCCTGAATTATTTCGTAATGATAAATTGATTAATATATTAAATAACCACGAATCCATAGCTGAACTTATCGACAATTATCCAGAGAATAATAAATTCAGGGTTTTAATATACTCAAAGGACAAAATAAATGGTGATAATATAGATACTGTTTCATCCATGGACGGGATCTACGAAACCAGAATAGAGAATGACCTGTTTAATGAATTATCTAACAGGGCAAATAGCATGTATATTTTCAGGGATTATGTTTTTATTAAGCTCGTTAATAATAAACCGGTTATAACCTTAATAATGCCAGAGTTCAGATCCATGGAGTTTTTGAAACTGGCATATTCAACTATAACTGAACTCGGCTATGAAAAACAGATATCACTTGAAAAATTCGATAAATATAGTGATGAGCTCTCTGGTGATATATGGTCATAAATTTTACCAGCAGTAATAATTACACGCCATAAATAGCTATATTTCCTGGCCCCTCATGTACTATTATTTCCATATTAACGTTATTATCCATTTTATTTAATTCTGTCCAGATTTCATCATAAAAATATTTTGCAAGGTACTCTGCGGAACCTACAGGATATTTAAAAACATATATCTCGTCTTTTCTCATTGTTGCCTTATATTCATTATTTACATAAATATCATAAAAACCGTTATTTTTATTCTCCTTTAAATCTATTTCAGGCACAATGAATTTATGATCCAGTCTTTCTATTACCGGTTTTATAATGGTTTTTATAATGGTAAAATCCACAGTCATGCCATTATCTTTTAATTCCAGATTATTTAATACAATATCCATAGAATAATCATGTCCATGCAGATTTTTACATTTTACATTATCCGGCACGAAATGGCCTGAACTCCATGTTAAATTTTTTAATGACCCTATTATCTTTATTGAGTACATATTATTCACCCATTGATTTTAAAGCCTCATTTTTTAATGATTCCAGTTCATTTTTTATCTTTTCATTATATTTTACTGCAGATGTAATCATTGTTGCATTTTCCTGTTTTACACCGCGCATCATCATACACATGTGCTGTCCTCTGGCTATTACCATTACGAACAGGGGATCTAAATTTTTATATAATAATTCAACTATTTCAGATGTCATATTTTCCTGTAACTGTGGTTTGCTTGCTATTTTATTTACAGACCTTACCAGTTTGCTTACACCGGCTATGTATCCCGAAGGCCCTGGCAGGTATGCAATGCTTATTGTTCCAAAAAATGGCAATAAATGATGCGAGCACATGGAATAATACGATATATCTCTTAATATAACCATACTTTCCTTTCCATTTATCTTAAACTTCGTAAAGTTAAACCCATTATTTTCATACCATTCCTTATAAAAATTTTCTATTCTCTCCGGGGTATTATTTAATTCTTCATTGTTAAACCATCCATATTTTTCATGTAAATTATATATTAAATTTTTAATACTTTCCCTTAATATAATTTCATCATTTTTTTCCATTTAAACACCTCTTTTATTACCATAGATATATTTGTGTTCCTGCAGCATCAATCTTGTATTTTTAATATTATATCCCATAAATTTATCGGCCAGCCATCCAACATTTGAATCCCATACGGGCTGTATAATGAATTGCGTTTCAATATTTATATTCTCTATCTCTTTTATGGCTGTATTAAAATCGTTTTCATCGTTTATAACGAATTTTATATAATCACCCTTCTTTAAATATCTTAAATTATTATAATTAAATTTATTATACATACTGGATGAGGGCAATTTAAAATCTATATCCTTGTAAACCAGATTATACAGTGGTAAAAACCTTTTTATGTTCAGACTGCCTGATGTTTCCAGCAGTATCTTATATTTTTTATATAGCTTTTTTATTAAACCATTCAGGTCTTTCTGTAACAGGGGTTCACCACCGGTTATACACAGCCAGTTAAAATTATTATTCTTTCTATAGTATTCTATTTTATTCAAAATTTCCTCTATGGTCATGGAATAACCCTCATTAAATGAATATTTTGTATCGCACCATGAACATCGTAAATTACAGTATTCAGTTCTTATGAATAGCATTTTTTCCCCGGTATATATGCCTTCTCCCTGAATACTAAAAAATATTTCGTTTATTTTCATTCCATGTATATTGCAGAATGATTTTTAATGTTTTATATTGTCCGGATTTTTATGTCAGTAGTCCATAAAAAACACTGTAACTGCAAATGGCATGCCAGATATTAATGCAATTATGTCATATAATGTTTATAATTTCATTCAATATACTAAACATAATCAGGCAGCATTTAAATTATATATTAGATGGCTATAATCCTTTATTGTGTAACCACTAATGGTAACCGACCATGAACCAAGCAATATTGCCTCTAATGTTTCAGTTACGGACAGCCCTATTTTTATATTGATATAATGAAAATTTATCAGTATGCCGGATATTATTATAACCAGTGAAAGTATGCCTGTAATATAGCCATAAATATTTATGTACCTGTTTATCTTGAATAAACTGAAAATTATTATGCCCAGTGGCAGCATAATAAAATAGAGCAATGCAAATATTAGATGTATAATACCATAATTTTTATTAAAGATCCCCACAAAGAAAAGGCAAACACTGCCTGTGATCATAATTCCTATTGATAAAAATTTTATTGGATATATTTTATATAACGAAACTGCAAATACTGTATTCATAGTTCCATCAAACATTATAGCTGAATCAAATAAATAATAACCGTGTATGCCTAAACTGCTTAATGAGTTAATATGCCATGAAAAATATCCTGACAATGAAATATTGGTGAATATTAATAATAATGTTATTACCGGACCTATTATGCCGGATATTAAAAAGTATCTGTTCATAAATAATATAAATTACAGTTTTATTAAAATATTTCTATTAAAACATATCTATTATATTATATAATAGAAAAGTTATAATTTTGACTCTTTTATCTGTTTTTTTGCTTCTTCCTTATCCTTAAAATCTGTGAAGTGCATGAACTTTCCCTTTTCTAGTTCCTTGTAATGTTCAAAGAAGTGCTTTATTTTATTTTTTAAATATTCCGGCAGGTCATCCACATCATTAAAATTCTCTGACATTGGATCTACCTTATTAACAGGTACAGCTATAACCTTGTTATCCGATCCTTCCTCATCATCCATTTCTGCAATGCCTACCGGTTTACATTTAACAACCATACCGGAATTTATCGGCACTGATGAGTATACGAGGACGTCCAGGGGGTCACCGTCTTTACCCTTTGTATCCAGTATAAAACCATAGTTTGTAGGATAGTTCATGGATGTAAACAGTACCCTATCCAGAACAACATTTTCCACATCAAAATGGTACTCATATTTACAGTTGCTTCCCTCTGGTATTTCTATAAACGCATAAAAGGATTCAGGAAAATCCTCTGTCTGTACATCTAATTTCATTGTTATGAATAATATAATTAAATAAAAACATTTTGATAATATATAAATATCGTTTAATAATAAATATTTATGTGGTATGATGAAAACGATGACCTGTCATCAAAATTTGGAAAGAATGATGAATCTGGCAATTTAAATTATATAGATAATGTCAAGGTAATGAAATCATTGAAAATGGTGGATAAAGGGAAAATATATAGCATGGCCCATGAAATATATAATGGTATGGCAGATAGAATAACACATGGACCATATTTTTTCCAGATGCTGTTAAGGCCGTATGATAATAATTATTATAAGGCATATGATAATAAATATGGCCCGGGCCTTGGAAGAATAGAAATGTGTGACCATACAGGTACACATATTGATTCCTTAAATCATATGGCATATAACAATAAATTTTTTAACAATATAGATGCATTTGATAACACAAAGAATTCCGGTTCTGATAAACTGGGAATAGAAACAGTAAAACCAATAATTACAAGGGGATTAAATATAGATATAACTGAATTATACGGAACAGATCTTCTGGATCAGGGGCATGCAGTAACTATAAGCGAATTAAAAGAATTTCTGGACAGGCACAGTTTGAAGATAGAGCAGGGAGATGCAGTATTCTTCTATACCGGTGTATCAAAATTATTCAATAACCCTGAAAAGTATGATAAGTATTATGATTCTTCACCGGGAATAAGTTATGGCCTGGCAGAATACCTCAACGGCAAAAATATATCATTATCCGGTTCTGATACACCCTCAAGTGAGGTAACCCCATCAGAAATAAAGAATACAAGGTTGCCAGTACACCAGTATTTAATCACAAAATGTGGAATAAGATTAATAGATAATATAAAGTTATATGAACTAAGCAATGACAATATCCACGAATTCCTGTTCATTTGTTCACCAATACCATTCAGGGGTGCAACTGCATCTCCAGTATCACCTCTGGCAATAATTTAAAAAAGTGTAAATACGTAAAATTAATGTATGATTACCATGTTAGATTTAAAAACGTTAAAATTTGGTGATGAATTATTAAAGCGTGGCTTCGCAAAAATGACAAAGGGTGGGGTTATAATGGATGTTACAACTGCGGAACAGGCAAAAATAGCTGAAAAGTCCGGTGCAGTTGCTGTTATGGCATTAGAAAGGGTTCCTGCTGATATAAGAAAGGAGGGTGGAGTTGCCAGAATGGCAGATCCATTAAAAATAAAAGAGATACTTGATAGTGTTTCAATACCTGTAATGGCTAAGGTAAGAATAGGCCATTTAAGTGAGGCATATGTTCTTGAATCCCTTGGTGTTGATATGCTGGATGAAAGTGAGGTTTTAACCCCCGCAGACCCATTTTACCATATAAATAAAAAATTATATAAGGTTCCCGTTGTATGTGGTGCAAGAACCTTCCCTGAGGCGGTAAGAAGGATATTTGAAGGAGCGGCAATGATAAGGACAAAGGGTGAAGCCGGAACAGGCAATATAGTAGAGGCAATGAGGCATATCCGTGCAGTTGAGGATGGAATATACATACTGAGGGATTTAACAAATGATGAATTATATAAGGTTGCAGAAAATATATCAAAAACCTATATAAGTTTGAGGGACATAACATCAGGTGAGCTGCTGGGAAACGAGAATAAACTGCCATATGACAATGTATATTATGACATGGATTACAAAACAATCAATGATAATATATTCAGGGTTTTAAAGGAGATAAAAAGAATGAGGAGACTGCCACTGGTAAACTTTGCGGCAGGTGGTGTTGCAACACCATCCGATGCGGCATTGATGATGAAGATGGGCATGGATGGAGTTTTTGTTGGCAGTGGAATATTCAAGTCTAAAAATCCAGAAAAAATGGCACGTGCAGTGGTTGAGGCAACAGAAAACTATGAGGATTACAAATCAATAGCAGATGTTTCTTCTGGTCTTGAAGGTATGGAGGGACTTGAAATGGAAAATATAGAAAAATTGCAGGATCGCGGCAACTAAATTTAATATAATTTTTTATTGATTTTTATGAATATAGGTATTTTAAACATTCAGGGAGATGTTTCCGAGCATTATGATTTTATAAAAAAGCTTGGAAAAAAATATGGTGTTTCACCCTTACTGGTTAAAAATAATAATGATCTAAACAACGTATCAGGATTAATTATACCCGGTGGTGAAAGTACAGTAATTTATAATATACTGGTCAAAAATAATATGTATGATAATATAATAAATTTAAATAAAAATGGGTTATATATAATGGGAACGTGTGCAGGTGCAATAATTTTATCAGAGGATACATCTGACATAAGGGTAAAAGGCATGGGTTTAATCGATATAAAAATAAAAAGGAATGCATACGGCAGGCAAATAAATTCATTCATAGAGAACATCTATATAAAGCACATTGGCAATTTCAGCGCGGTTTTTATCAGGGCTCCAGAAATAGAGGAATATAAAAACTCTGAATTATTATCTGAATATAATAATAAGCCGGTATTTGTCAGGAATAAAAATGTACTTGCATTAACATTTCATCCCGAACTAACAGGGGATTCCAGTATACATGAATATTTTATAAAAAACATTTTAGAAAATGAAGCCGGCAGTAACCATGCCCAGCAATAAAATTACCATTATAATTACCGCTATTTTTAGTGTGAGGCTTTTCATATGTAATTATTATTATACTAAACTATAAATATTTATCTAATTTTTATAATTTTACTATTCTTGTACCGGTACTGTCAAATTTTAACCTTATAACAAAATCGGATAAGCCCATCATGGATTTCTGCAGGTAATGTATATTATTATAATCTGTATATAATAAAATAAATCCCTGTGAACCACCGCCCAGAAGTTTTTCAGCCTTTGATCCGTGTTCATGTGCGTATTTTATTATTTTTTCTATGTTATCGTTTGTTACCATATTGCCCAGAGTTTTTTTAACTGCCCAGCCCTCATTTACTATACTGCAAAAATCATTTATATCATTATTTTTTACGGCATTACGCATATTATACGCCAGACCCTTTAATTTTAATAATTTATTTATTATTTCAGTATCATCGTTTCCAGATTTTTCTGCCTGTTCACGGAGGGCATCAGAGCTTTCCCTGGTTTTTCCTGTATATACAAGCAATAATGATTTTTCTATATCATTTATAAATTCATTATCAGTATCAAACCTTTCTGCAATTTCCCCATAATTTAAAAATTCCATAAATTTAAATCCCCCAATGGATATTGCATATGGATCCTGTTTGCCCAGAATTATTTTAAAATCATCCTTTTCCGTCTTATATGAATCATATGCCAGATCATAATTGTTAATATCAACATTTTTTATACTGTATATGATTTTTAGTAAACCATTTAGTAGTGCTGAACTTGAACCAAGTCCGGATCCGGGAGGGGCATCACTATTCATTATCAATCTACCGGTTTTTATGCCATTTTTTGTAAATAAGTTTATTATATTGTTCTCCATTGGACTGTTATCGGATGATATTAACGCACTTTTTAAAAAATCCCTTGATGATATTTCCAGTGGCAATTTATCGTCTATGTACCTTATCATTATTCCCCGGTCTATTGTTGTATTAAAAACTGCACCGCCATACTTCTCAAAGAATGGGCTTATATCCGTGCCTCCGCCTGCAAAACTTACTCTTAATGGGCTATATACACTGATCATTTATTAATAATTATAAATAATTATTAAAAGGTATTCAAAATTAAAATATTATTGCCATATAACTGGACCTGAATGTTCCGGCACGGGAGCGTTGTCTCTGATGGTCTGGTATTAAATTTAATAGATGGTTATCCAGTGTGTGGGAATAGCCATTGCATGCCATTATGATTCATTTTAAATATGTTAAAAAAAGTACCAGCAATTTAAAATAAAGAATTGCAATGGAGCTACTGTGATATTTAATATTAATGCAGGAAAAATAGAGATATGCGATAAATTATCCAGTGACCTTAAGCATAAGGTAATTGTTCTAAAATCAAATAGGGAAACAGTAAACTGTGATTCCGGGTTATGTGAAAGGATAAATAATATTGATATAGAAATAATGGATAAATATAATGATAATTCTATGTTATATTTCCTGAATAACAATATAACAGTAGCCATAGATAGCAATATATATTATTTATTATATTCAGCTGATATAGCAATAAAAAAGGGTAAAAATATTTTTATTGAGCAGATAAACCATTATAAAATAAACAACTAAAATATGTTAATAAATAAAATTCTTATAAGTTTGTATAATAATGGTAAATGGTTTCATTTTCCGGTGATATTAAGAATAAACAGGTTATTATAGTTAGCCTGTCATCCATGATGCGCTCAATTGGAATGGGGGCTTCGTGGCCATTCATGGCAATTTTTTTAAGTGTATACATTCATTTAGCCATTTATATTGTCGGGTTAATTTTCACATTATTATCCTTAATGTCAATGTTTTTCAGCATTTTAGGCGGATATTTGGCGGATTTAAAGGGAAGGAAATTTACATTGTTTCTGGGAAGCATATCCAGCATATTCATATATTTATCAATAGCAGTAACATTCATCTATAAACTATATCCATTAACTATTATTCTGTTCATATTTTCTTCATTTTCAGGTTCATTAATATATCCATCCGCAACAGCGCTGATAGCCGATGTTACCGATACAGGCAGAAGAGAGGGTGGTTATTCCATATACAGAATATTATCCAATATAGGCTGGTCTGTGGGTCCACTAATAGGGTCTTTAATTTACTCATACGGAATAATTTATATTTTCTATGTACTGTCAATAGCCGGTATATTTGAAACCGTAATAGTACTGTTTATTAGAGAACATAATATAATGAAAACGGGGAAGGGAAATAAAAATCCTTTTTTTGTCTATGATAAACTGTTATTCGTATTTAGTATAGCAACCTTTTTTATTATATTATTATCATCACAGTTCTCGGTTTCATTACCACTGTACAGCGAATTAGTAATAAAAATAAATATTGATGACCTTGGATATATATATGCCATCAATGGTCTGGTAGTGGTACTGGGGCAGTATCCCCTGATAAAATTCTTTTCAAGGTTTGGTGATATAAACACATTCATATTCGGTGCATTATTCTATGCCCTGGGTTATTTTATAATAGCCTTCTCATATAACATGTACGGTTTAATGTTTGACATGGTTATAATAACAGTAGGGGAAAATCTGACAACACCAACAATAAATACTGTAATATCAAAAATTGCTCCGGCAGGCAGAACAGGAAGGTACATGGGCTTTAATGCAATGTTTAACTCAATTGGAAGGGCCTTCGGGCCATCAATAGGGACATATATCATGTATACATTCCACTACAATGGGTTGATAACGTGGTCTTTAATAGCTGTATTTGGAATATTTTCGGCATTTGTAATACTAATATTTTTAAATAATTATAAAGCTTCAAATCAGTATTTAGGGGTGGATAAAAAATTATAATTTATTTATCTCATCTATTAAATAATCTAATACAACCCTCACGTTTGATAATGGCTCCTTATGGCTACTTAAAAATTTTAATCCCGCATCAGTTATTATATACGTTTTTGATTGCCTGCCGTTTGCATTTTTTTTATTTTTATATTCTATATAACCCCGGCTCTCCAAACTATGTAATAATGTATATATTGTTCCCGTGGGCAGTTTTGAATTTAATCGATCATTTATCCTCTTCTCTATAGCGTAGCCATATAGTTCATTTTTTGTTAATTCAACGAGTATAAGAATATTTATTGTGCCCTTTAATATTAATTCCTTTTTCATAATATGATAATAGTTGGGTAGATAAATTATTTATAGATAATTGACTTACTATATAATATGAATAATAAGGTTGTTAGAAACACATCAATTATATACTCTGTGATTATTATAATAGTAATAACATTTATGGTCCGTGCATCAAATAATATGATGATGACAACAGTATCATTATTTTCAAAATATAACCTATTCTTTAATCCAGTAGAAGTGGGTTTAACCGAATCAGTTCTTGCATTTGCAACATTTATAACCACAGCATTAATAAATTCAAAATTAAGTGTAAGGCCAAGAAGATATATGTTTATATTATCAAACGTCGTATTTACTTTAATTTTAGGTATTATGGAGTTCTCAAATTTTATTACAGTCTGGATCTTTATTTTTATTGCAGGATTTGCATTTGGTGCCATAATGCCAAATATAATTACCTCGGCAGGCCTGATAGATGATAAAAGATTAAGGGAGAGAGTACTGGGAATATATACCCTATCATTGAGTGTGAGTTTAATTGCTGGACCGGCTTTGGAATCATATATATTAACATTTGAGCCCTTAAGGTTAATATTTTTATTTTTTGTCCCGCTCGGCATAGTATCATCCATATTATCACCACTTTTGAAATTCCCCGATGAAAAATCAGAAATAAAAAATAAAAAAATAAATGTTTTTAGGGAACCCGGATTCCGTGTCTCGGTGTATGCAATTTTAGCGTATAATACAATATTTGCACTGCTTATTGCCTTCGGTGGAATCTATGCAAAGAGTGTTCTAAAGCTGGATTTGCCCCAGGTATCCTTATTATTCACCGGATTTTTTATTGTTTCATTTTCGTCAAGATTGTTTATATCATATAAAGATCCAGGAAATCTATGGCACTATCTGGGTACAGCAATGTTTATAACATTAACAGGAATAATATTGATATTCTTCAGCTACGATTATGTAATATATATAATTGCATATCTTTTACTTGGAATTCCACACGGGGTTACATATCCATTATCAATAGTTTCAATAAGCAGGTCATTTGATGTATCATATAGAAACATGGCAAATAGCTATTTCTTTTCGGTAATGATGTTAATAGGCATGATAACACCACTGCTTGGCGGAGTAATTGAAGATTTTATAGGGTTCAGAAATATGTTCATTTTTCTGGTTCCTGTAATAGGATATCTAATAATAGCATCGTATAATAATATGAAATTAATGTATAAAAAATAGTGTTACTATATGATTTTATATTTTCACACAATTAACCACGAATGGAAAAAAAATACAGGGTGCTTGCGGTAACCACTTTAAGTGCACTGATGGCGGCACTTGACTCAACGATAGTGTATCTGGCATTGCCTGCGATGGGCAGAACCCTTGATTCCGGAATATCATATTTAACATTGATAGTTGTATCATATATAATATCGTCAACAATAATGCTAATTCCATCAATGGAAATAATCAAAAGATTTGGCAATAAGAATTTTTACATACTCGGTTTTACCATTTTTGTATTATCATCATTTATTATAAGTATATCATTCAATATAACCATGGTTGTACTGTTCAGGTTTATAGAGGGGATTGGGGCAGGAATAATGGCATCCTCTGACATTCCTATAATACTGAATGCCTTTCCCGGTAATGAGCGTGGAAAAGCCATAGGAATAAATTCAGTAGCATGGTCTATGGGCACATTAATAGGCCCTGTAGTTGGTGGCCTGCTTGTACTTTATAGCTGGAGATATATATTCCTATTAAATGTTCCTGTTGGCATAGTGGCAATAATACTTGCAATAAAAATAATAGAAAAGGATAGAAGTACGAAATCAGATATCAACATTACACCATCATTATCAATGGCAGCATTCCTGATACCATTAATTATAGGGATATCATTTATAAATATAAAATATATAATAATTGCACTGATAATCTTCCCACTATTTATTTATATTCAGTATAGAAAACCATTAATAGATAGAGAACTGTTAAAAAACAGGCAGTTTATGTTTATATTAATAGCATCATTTCTTGAAGCATTTGCATTTTTCTCGGTTTTATATGCATTGAGCCTGTATTTTGAAAGTGACCTGAGAATAAATTCATTCAGTGCCGGACTCATATTATTTACATACCCACTGGGTTCGATAATTTCATCCCCACTTGGTGGAATTTTATTTGATAGATTCAAAAAATCAGTAATAATAATGATCTCCGGTGCACTTATGGAGGTTATTCCAATATTATTTATTGCAATTTATTTAAAATATATACCGTATTTACTGTTTATTTCTGGTTTTGGGGGATCACTGTTCTGGGCACCGTCGACAACACTGGTCATAGATGCACTGGGAAAAAGGTACAGAAATCAGGCAAACAATTCTATGTTTATTTTAAGAGATATTGGATTAATAATGTCAATATCATTACTGCCCTTATTTATTATGTATTATTCTAAAGTAAAGGTATCAATAGGTTCCATATTTCTGGATAACATTTCTATAAATATCAGATCAGCGGTTAGCAGTTATCTGATCTTCTCTGCACTGTTTTCACTCTCCTCCATAATATTTGTAATACTGTATTATACAAAATCAGGTATTATCAGGAAGGCCTGATTTTTTCAGTGTAGCATATATCAATACTGCTATGAAAAATGAAATTTTAATAATGTTTTTATAAAATGTATGTATGTTAATATTATGAAAGCAATGGTTCTTGACAAAACAGCTCAGGTGGAAAATAACCCCCTGAAGTATAAAGATGTTAATATCAGGGACCCAGAGGGCTATGAGATTCTTCTGGATGTAATATCCTGTGGTGTGTGCCATTCAAATTTACACATGATTGAGGGAGACTGGGCAGAATATGGATTGCCTGGTAAGTTACCACTGATACCCGGGCATGAAATAATAGGGAAAGTATCAAAACTCGGCAATCTTGTCGATGATCTAAAAATAGGAGATGTAGTAGGCATACAGCCATTATATCAGGCATGTGGCAAATGCGAATACTGCATTACCGGCAGGGAACATCTGTGCCCCTATGGCAAATGGGCAGGTGAAACGGTTGATGGTGGATATGCAGAGAACATAGTGGCCGATTCAAGATATGTAAATAAGGTTCCTGATAATATTGATTATGTAAAGAACTCACCACTATTCTGCCCCGGAGTAACGGCATACTGTGCAGTGAAAAAGGCAGAACCATCTCCAGATAAAACAGTATATATCGTGGGCATAGGCGGGGTAGGCCATGTTGCAATACAGATAGCAAAATTATACGGTGCCAGAGTGGTTGCAGTATCAACATCAAAAAACCATGAGGAGCTGGCGTATGAAATGGGAGCAGACGACGTAATATCTGTAAATAGGGAATATTCTGATATAGATAAATACAAAAAAACCGCAGACTCATTAATTTTATTTGCACCATATGATGCACCTGTAATGAATTCAATAAATTTTGTAAAGGATGGGGGCATCCTCGTTCAGGGAGTGCGTGGTAAATTGAATTATGATTTTACCACAGAAATAGAGTTAAGGGGAACAAAAATAGGTGGCAGAGAGGATATGAACGAGGTTCTAAAACTGGCATCCCTGGGTAAAATAAAGATAGAATCAAAGGAATACAGGCTTGAGGATGCAAATATCGCACTGCAGGATTTAAAGCATGGAAATATCAACGGAAGGGCGGTATTAAAAATCAAATGATTAAATAACTTTTAACAATATACTATTGGATCTGTGGGGTAGTCAGGACATCCCGTTGGCCTTCGAAGCCGAGAACCCGGGTTCAAATCCCGGCAGATCCGTAAAAATATATTTTCCTCCACAGTTTTATCCATAAAGTTTATGTATATCTTAGCAATAAAACACTTATGGTAAGTGAAAAAATAAACGAGGATCCAATGAACAGAGAAATAGAGGAATATGTAGACTACGTATTAAATAAAGATCCGATAACCAAAGCCATTTTTGAAAGGTTATCAAAGCTTTAATTTTAAATGGAAAAAATAACATCCAAAATAATTTTTGATCTTCATGATGATGTTGCTAAAAAATTTAAGTTAATCAATTCATACATAAATAAAAACGTTGTGCAGTCAATTGTTGAAAAAATGGACTTAATATTTGACAATAGAAGTTTTTATAATGATATTTATGAAAAAGCAGTAGTTTTGTTTGAGGGTATTATAAGATTGCACCCTTTTATAGATGGAAATAAAAGAACTGCTCTATTAACTTTAATGATATTCCTAAAAATTAATAAAATAAATTTTAATGCTTTTCCAAGTGATGTAAGATTCACAATTATAACTGCACAGAGCCTGGCAAATAAAGAGGACGAAATAAACACTCTAATAAAAAATATTGCTAGATGGATTCATTCCCATTCTGAATATTATAATAACAGGTTATCAAACATTAAAATTTTAAGAATGCAGGAACAAATAATGCTTAATATCATTAAAATATCGCATAATAGACGATGCCCACAGTTATTAGACCGCGTTATGGAATTATGGATGGTAGAAGACATATATCCAGATTCTAATTTTAATTTTAATTTTAATGATTACCTTTCAGATATACAGCAAAAAATAAAAGAATTGAAGTAATTTAGCTATAAACTTATAAACTATTAGAATTTATATTTTTAGGTTTTCAGTGCCATTATGCTATCACGAATTTTTAGGCACCACAGTTTTAACATCCACAAATCCAGTATATGTGCATTCCTATTTAAATATATATAAAAATCATAAACGGAATATAAATTAAAATAACGCACAATATTATCCTGAATTCTTCAATTTTTTGGGCACATGATTTGATTCGGTTTTTGTAAAACCCATGTTTTAGTATCTGTGTGATACTATGGCGGAAATAAACCGCTAGGAATTTCGTATAATTTTTCTTTCTGACCCTGTGATATACTACCTGAGGGGGATTTATACGTATTCCATACATATGTGATACATGACATTAATTGTAAAAAGGTAAAAACACGGGGTGAAAACAACTATGAATTATACAAGAGTAAATGAATAACCACTTATTTCCACCATAGGGCAATAATTAATTCTCACGGTAATTAAAATTACTTAATAAAATATATTATATTTATAATTAATTTACAGGCATGGCACCTTTCATAAATGTACCGGAAAATTACAGGGTGATGGAATTCAAAAATTTAATTGATACAGCCATTATTGACCGACCCAATAGATTTATTGTAAGAACAGAGCTAAATAATAATATTATTAATGTGCACCTACACGACCCCGGGAGGCTGGAGGAATTAATTTATGGCGGAAACCATATGCTAATAAGGGAGGCAAAGGGCAAAAAAACTAACTATTCAGTTACCTTTATCAGGGACGGGGACATTTATACATTTAACGATGCCAGGTTTCATTCAGAAATTGCCTCAAAATTCATAAAGGATGGCTATAGAAAGGAAGTTAAGGTAAATGATAGCAGAATAGATTTTAGGTATAATAATTCGTTTATTGAAGTTAAATCATGCACACTGGTTGAAGATGGCATAGCAAAATTCCCGGACGCAAAAACAGCAAGAGGCAGAAAACATCTGATGACATTAATGGATTTAATTAAGGGCAACTATAAATCGTATGTCCTGTTTTTAATTTTTAATGAAAATGCATGTTGCTTTTTGCCAAACAGTGAAAGGGATCCGGATTTCGCAAAAACATTTTATGAGGCATATAATTGTGGTGTTAAATTTAAGTTTCTAGTGTTTTACTATAAGAATGGTTCGATATACTTTAAAAATGAGATAAAACTATGTGATGGTTGAAAAATTTTATATCTGAAAATGAAATAGAAGTAGATGGAATTATCTAAATTAGATGATAAACCATTTATTGAAACTGTGGCAAAAAGGTTACTGAGAATTAAGGCGATATCACCGGAATCCGGAGGCAGTGGGGAATCGGAAAAAGCGGATGAAATAATTAAGATTCTGGATGAATTGGGCTATGGTTATAAAAGATATGATATTATCGATAATAAAAATGTAAAAAGATCAAATATAACAGTGAAAATAGGAAACTTTGAAAAAACCCTGTGGATTATTTCACATATGGATACAGTTCCTGAAGGCGATATAAAACTATGGAATTACAATCCATTTGAGGCCACAGTAATAGATAATAAAATCTATGGCCGTGGATCGGAGGATAATGGGCAGTCAATATTTATGGACTTACTGTTATTAAAAACCCTATATAAAAGCAGATTAAAAATAAATCTGGGCATAGCCTTTGTATCAGATGAAGAAACAGGCAATAATTATGGAATAAAATATTTACTGGATAAAAATGTTTTTAATAATGACGATTTAATCATTGTGCCGGATGCAGGTTCACAGGATGGACTGATGATAGAAACGGCAGAAAAAAGCATTTTGCAGTTAAAATTTACAGTTAAGGGATCGCAGGGCCATGCAAGCATGCCAGAATATTCAGTAAATGCCTTCAGGGATTCTTCAAAATTTGTTGATATGCTGGATTTTAACCTGCATGAGAAATACTATGGAAAAAATAATCTATTCATACCGCCATATTCAACATTTGAACCAACAAAGCATGAAAAGAATATAGATAATATAAATACCATTCCGGGCACCGATGTTTTTTATCTTGATTGCAGGGTGTTGCCAGAGTATAATTTAGGTGAGATTAAGAATTACATAAATGATCTCATAAACAAATTTGAATTAACAAATAAATCAAAGATAAGTTATGAGGTTATGGATGAAATAAATTCCCCACAGCCCACCGATGATAATTCAGATGTAATAAAAAAATTAAAACTGGCAATAAGGAACATAAGGGGTAAAGATGCAGTGACAGTTGGAATAGGTGGTGAAACCTTTGCATCGTTTTTCAGGGAAAGAAGCATTCCTGCTGCTGTGTGGTCAACTACGGTAATAGAAAGTGCACATATGCCAGACGAATACTGCCTGATAACAGATATACTGGACGATTTAAAAATTTTCGAGTATATGCTATATAATTAATTATCCGTGAAATTATACGTTAGGAACTGTATATTTATTATTATTTTGTTAATGTTTTGTATACGTAATATTTATTAATAAAGCTTTGATAAGCCCCCAATGAATAATACAGGCACTCCAAGTAAGAGAGATATAAACATAACAATAGCTTTAATGGCATTTTCAGGGTTATTAATTATATACGTTGAAACGATGATAGTCCCTGCAATACCGGTATTCATCAAATTTTTCCACTCAAAATATGATGATGTTTCATGGATTTTAACCGCGTATATTATAAGTGGTACTGTATCGGCTGCAATATTTGGAAAGATTGCCGATGTTGTGGGCAAGAAAAAAATATTTTTGCTTTTAGGCATAACATATACCATTGCAATATCATTTGGTGGGTTTGCAAGCACACTTGATGAACTGATAGCTATAAGGGCTGTGCAGGGACTTGGCTTTGGAATGATACCCATAGCCTTTGCAATAATCAACGATGTTGTTCCAAGGGAAAGGTTAGCTTTAGCCCAGGGTATTATGAGTGCAACGTTTGCAATAGGTTCAGGGATAGGGCTTGTGCTGGGTGCATATATAACTGAAACACTGGGCTGGCAGTATGATTTTCACACAGCAATACCTGTTGCGGTTATACTGCTTGTATTAACATACGTATTTTTAAAGGATTATTCACATACACATAGGGAAAAAATTGATTATGCCGGTGTAGCCTTGCTTGGAATACCCTTGGTAACATTTATATTCGCATTATCTGAGGGCCAGAAATATGGATGGACTTCAAAACTAATAATATCACTGTTTATATTTTCACTCATAATGTTCTCTGTGTTTACATACTTTGAATCACACTATAAATATGCATTTATAAATATGAAGCTATTAAGGGTAAGAAATGTTATACTTGCAAATATAATCGGGTTATTTGCAATGTCAGCAATGTACTTTCTTTTCTTTACTGTTCCAACGTTACTGCAGGATCCGGCTCCTGCAGGTTTTGGCAAAACCGTGTTTGATTCTGGATTAATTTTATTCCCGGCAACTGTAATGAATATGATTTTTGCACCGGTAGCGGCAAGGGTAATAAGGAAAAAAGGACCAAAACCTGCATTGCTGATAGGTTTAACCGTTGACTTTATAGGTTTTGTTCTGTTATTTTCATTCAGGTCAAGCATACCTGAAATATTGTTTGATACCATATTTGTCGGTGCCGGTATATCAATGATGTTAGTGGGAATAATTAATGTACTGTTAACATCGACACCAAGGGAACATGCCGGTGAGGCCACGGGAATTAACACAGTTTTCAGGGATATCGGAATGTCCCTCGCACCCGCAGTTGGAGGAGCTTTAGAGACAATGTATACAGTTCCTGTTGTTGTGGCCCATGCAGATGTCCACGGAGCAATAGTAAATATAACTGCTAAATTTCCGGATTCAACCGCCTATAATTATATATATCTTATCGGTGTAATATTTGTAATATTTGGATTTATATTTACATTACTTATCAAAAAACCGGATAAAAACGCAAATAAATTAAATGTTAAGGAACAATAAGTATATATGGGAACTAATTACAGGATATCACAAATTATAAATTTTATAAAAACTTTTATATATAAAATAAAATTAACTCTCTATGACAGATAGTTACACGTTAAACAGGAATTATCTAAGCGGATTCAGGTTAATATGGCAGGCTATGGGAACATTATCTATTGCTGCTGATGCAGCTTATCTATTAATTGGTGTTGTTGAATACTCTCTGGGTGCCACACCACTGGCCCTATTACTGGGTGTTTTCGCATATTTGCTTATAATGAATACCGGTTATCAGTTTTCAAAAAATGTTAATTCCGCAGGGTCATATTATACATTTGCCGGTAAAGGTCTAGGTGGGATAATGGCCACATTTCAGGCATGGAATATGGCGTTTTACGGCATTTTAGGTTATGGCAGTTTTGGTTTTCTCGGTTTAGCATCATTTATAACCCTGATAGACCCAGCATATTCAAGTTTTATGTACTGGGTTCCAGTAGCTTTTGTGGCTGCATTGATATCATTTTTATTTACTCACAGAGGAATGAAATTATCAACGGATTACCAGATAGCCGGAGGTTTAATAGAGGTATTAGTACTGGTAATAGGATCCATTGCTATAATAATAAATGCCGGTAAATTCAACACACTGAGTGTTTTTACAACAAAGTATATCGGTAATATTTCACAGCTGTTTTTTGCAATGATATATTCAATGATATTATATTTTGGAACAACAGTATCAATAACTGCAATGGGAGAGGAGGCAAAAAATCCCGAGAAAACTATAAAAAAAGCCCTGATTGGAACTGTTATAATATCAGGATTAACATTACTCCTGGTTTCATACGCATTTACTATAGGCTGGGGTCCAGCAAACATGGCTTCATTTGCAACCTCACCTGATCCAGGATTAAGATTATTTAAGCATCTGAATTATATACTTTATATATTACTGATAATGGTTACGGTAAACAGTTTCATGGGATATAATATCTCTGTAAGCAATGCTGATTCAAGGATATTCTATAGCTTTGCAAGGGATGGCATACTGTTTCTGCCGGCATCCGTTAAAAAAATACATAAAAAATATAAAACACCATCAAACTCTGCACTTATAATCTTTATATTATCATTTGTCATTGCAGTAATATTTGGTTTAAAATTTGGCCCTGTTGCCGGTGGCTTAATAATGTTATTGATGAACGCCTATGCAGCCTATATGGAACATATTATTGCATCAATAAGTTTGCCATTCCTTATGCACAGGATTAAAAAACTAAAGATTATAGAACACATAATAATACCTGTGGTTGGAATAATAATTCTTGTAATAATAATGCTGGGCACATTAATGGCACCCGAAAAATATCCCTATAACATAGCCGTTTACGTTGGCATTTCATGGATTCTAATATCCGGATTGCTGACATTAATAGAATACATAATACATCCACAAAATGTTATAAATGCAGGAAATATATCAATAGAAACTATGGATAACGAAGTAAAATAATTATATTTTAATTTATAAAATCATATCCTCTATTTTTGACAATCTGTATTTTCCTGAATATGTATTTATTACTTTCTTACCACCATACAGTGTTGTAGCCCTATCATGTTTATACCTTGATGCAACAACCCTGCCTATGGAATCACCTTTCATTATTCCGCTGCCTGTTGTGCCGGATACGGTTATTATGTTTAAAGAATTGAATATGTATGGCATGAAATCTATTGTATTGTATGAATAATAGCCCGCCCATGATGATGTAATCCGTGAATTATCCGCTGCAGGAAAATAATTATCCAGAATTGGTTTTATATTGTATGTATAGAAATCCGGCTCCGGCTCCGGATTCTCTGTAAATGAGAAATCCCTGTTATAATCATCTGCTAAACTTGTCCAGAATGATGATGCCTGTGGATATGGCCTTATATAGACACCGGATGGAAATATTGTGAATGGAAAAACACCAGAATCATTGAATATGTTTTTATGTACTGTATTTTTTATTCCGGGAGATGTTATCTGAAACACCTGTCTTTTCTTTGGCCTTAAGTGTGAATCTATGCCAAGTGGATCTAAAAGCTTTGTTGTCCACACATCTGTACATAAAACATAGAAATCACCTTCTATTATTCCATTATCGGTTTCAAGATATTTTACATCTGATTCCTGCCAGTTAAACGGTTCACCCGGATAATTTAGTGGTTTATATGGAGATAAAACCAGTCTCTTTACCTCTGTATTAAATTTAAATTCAACACCCATTTCTATTAATTCATCATAATAGAATTTTGATAGTAAATCCGGTTCTATTATTCCAGCATTTGTATCAAGAATTGCAGTTTTTATTGAATCAATATCCATAACTTTTTTTGTTTCATCGTCTACAGCAACATTAAAGAATTCCGACAAATCATCATATATTATTTTTGAATTCGGATATTTTGAAATAAACTCGCTATCCTTTTCATGATCAAACAAAAATAAATACCCGCAGAATTTCATACCCAGATCCACATTCATATCATCCTGTAAATGTTTATAAAAACTTATTGCCGCCTGTGCCATTACCTGATTTTCCCGCAATGAGTAAAAATCCCTGAATGCAGCAGCACTTTTTGCTGTATTTCCCTGCGAAAATGTTTTGAATTTATCCACAACTAAAATTTTCAATGAAGAATTACTTTTCTTCAAATGGTAAGCAGAGCTAAGCCCGGTAATTCCAGATCCCACAACAACAATATCATATTTCATACATGTATAAAAGCCAGATATTTATATAAACGTATCTTTAAAGAAATTAGTATTAAAATATAAAATTTCAATAAAAAATAAATCAAATATATTAATTATAGGCATTTCATGGAACGACTCCAGTATTATAATCCACAAATATGCTCTCACCAATTGTTTTAAATCCAAGTTCTTTATATAAATTAACAGCTATGTTGTCCTGCCTGACATATAATATTATATTTTCTGTTTTATTTGAACAGTATTTTACCATATATGAAATTAATTTTTTAGCATATCCATTACTTCTATATTTTTTTAATGTGTATATGCCACCGAAGACATAAGTTTTCATAGTTTTTGCAACTATTTCACCTGATGATATAATTTTATCACCAATAAAATAGCCAAAAACATCGGAATTTTTTATATATTCCCCTGAATTTACCACCTTGCCGGAGCATTTTATAAAATTATTATACTGGTTTATATAATTTTCATCAAGTTTTTTTACATTTAATGTATCGATAAAATTAAAATCCTTTATTTTTAATCTCATAACATATTCCTTATAGTATGCAATTTTAAATTTAGATTGAATAATATCAAGGTTCTTTTCATCAACAAGCATTATAAAGTTATCATAATTTACGGTATTTATCGCATATTTGCAGGAATTCCTGCCTCCATAGAACCATATTATCTCATTACTGCTATGGTGCAATGTTAATACTCCACGTATAATATTATTTTCATATACTATTTTTATTTCAGAATTATTATCATTCAAATCATAAATCATATATGCATTTTTATAAGGCTCTTTCATCAAAAATTCTTCAACAATATATTTATTGTCATCTGCCAAATTTATAATGTCCATCATTGTAAATAGAATATATAAATATTATATTTAATCTTTAAATCAACCCTTCGGCTCCAGTTTTTCCCTTAATATTGATGTAACATATTTTTCTGCAACCTTAAATTCAAGCTTTGGCGGCATTGGTGTTTCATTTGTTTCTGTTACAACATCAAGGATTACAGGGCCATCATGTGTAAAAAATTCATCTAATTTAGAATCGAGTTCATTAATATCATCAACCCTGATGCCTTCTATGCCAATTGACTCTGCAAGCTTTGCGAAGTCCGGATTATATAAATAAACACCATATTCAGGATATCCCATTACTTCTTCCTCAAGTTTGATCATGCCTAATATATGGTTATCATAAACTATTAGTTTCACAGGCAGATTATATTTCTTTGCTGTGATTAATTCCATAGAGGTCATTGCAAAACTGCCATCACCAATTATGCCATAAACTTTTTTGCCGGATGCAAACGCAAGGCCTATTGACCCGGGTATGCCGGAACCCATAGTACCAAGCCAGGATGAAAAATAAAATTTATTATTATCATTTGCATTTATAAATCTATTTGTCCATAAGGTTACATCGCCCGTATCTGTAATTATTATTGCATCATCCTCGAGCCTTTTTGATATTTTATCTGTTAATATTTCTGCTCTTATAGGATTTTTATTATTACCTATCAGTTTATTTAAATCGTTTAACCATTTATTTTTTTCATTCTGCATTTCATCATAAAATTTATCATCTTTCGTATTAACATTTATATTATCAAGGAAATATTTAATATCGCATAAATATGAATAATTCGCTTTCATTATTTTATTCAAATCGTCAATGTTATTATTTACCTGTATATTATCAACCTTTTTTAAAAATGCGGTATACGGAAATATTGTTCCCAGGAATATTATTAAATCAGATTTTTCTATTGCCTTAACAGATGGCTTTGTTCCCAGCAATCCTATGCCACCCATTACTTTTTTATCATTATCATTGAATACTCCCTTGCCATCGAGTGCATATACTACAGGAGCACCTATTTTTTCGGCAAAATCATTTATCTCATTATGGTAATCCCTTGAACCCCCGCCGATGAATATCAATGGTTTTTTGCTTTTATTTATTAAATTTGACGCTTCATCAATGCCATCCGGCTTATAGTTTACCGGATTAATATAATATGATAAATCCTCTTCCTTACATTCCTCCCTCAATATGTCAACAGGCATATCTATATGGCCAACGCCTTTTTTTGTTATGGCTTCCCTGCATGCCTTCCAGATTAAATAATGTGCATTATCTGGATTAACAATCCTTGCGTTAAAAACAGATACATCATCAAATAATTTTACAAGATCAACCTCCTGAAAATAATCATGGTGCAGCAAATCTGTTTCTATCTGCCCTGTTAATGCTATTACAGGGACATGCTGCATTTTTGCATCGTATAATCCATTCAATAAATGAACTGATCCCGGGCCGGAAGTACCCATGCATGCGGATAATTTGCCAGAATATTTGGATTCGTATGATGCACTTAATGCACCTCCTTCTTCATGCCTGACCTGTACATATTCAATATCCTTATTTCTCCTTACTGCATCGATTATCGGGTTCAATGAATCCCCTGGAATGGCATATATTCTCTTAACACCAAAATTTACCAGTGTTTTAATTATAACATCTGCTACTGTTGACATATTTATTAATTATGTTATCTTTTAAATAATTATTGTATATTCACTAATTTATAATTTTTATAAAAGTTTTAGTGTATTTTATGGATAAACAAAATATTTAATTATTGGTTTAAATATTATTATATGTGAATAAAAACTATTCCATAAAATTAATATTTTTATTTTCGGCACTTGCAATAATATCTGCATGGCTAACTATAATTATATCAATACATTTTAATCCCTGGTTTTCCGTAACAAAAAACGCACTTAGCGATCTTGGCGGTGGCAATTTAATAAATAACAATCACCCTGCACCATTATACCCATACATTTATAATTATGGAATGATAATAACCGGGATTTTATTATTTTTGTTTTCATCAATGATAATAATAAACAGCAGAAACAAAATAGAAATAAATGGATTATCATTCTTTATGATTTCGGGATTATTCCTTGCATTGATAGGAATATACCATGAGGGGACATATCCACACGATTTTGTATCAATATGGTTTTTTATATTAGCGTCTATTTCATATTTTTCCATAGGAATATCTCTGATAATTAATAAATTTTTACGTGGCTATATAATAATTATAACACTGATTTTATCATGGATTCTATATTCGATAATACCATGGCAATCCGTTGCAGAAGATGAAATATTTGGAATAATAGTTATAGATATAATTGTTATGATACATATTACAACTTTTATAAAAAAATAGGCTATTATAAAAACCAATAAATTTTTAGAATGTAATAATTGTTAAATAACAATGACTAATTATATATATATGGATAATCTTGATGGCTATAAAAAGGTTAAAATATGCCCACAATGTGGATCTTTAAAAATAAACTGGATAGCCGGTGGCATAGCCGGTCCTGTTTATAAATGCGATGATTGCAATTATGTTGGTTCATTTATTCTTGAGGTTAATTTAAAGGACTTAAAAAAATTTCAGGATGAAATAAAAAACGATAAGGATTAAAATTTAAAAATCTCATATTTAAAAGAGAATTTAACATCAAAAATAAAAAGTGAACCTAAAAACATACTTTCAAAAAAAATATTAAAATAACATAAATTTTATAGGTTAATAGTTACATTTAAATATGCTATAAATTAATAATGATATTAATAACTAAATATAAAAGTAAAAAAATATTATTTTTATATGATATGTAGTAACAATTTGATATGCGCTTTACACAAACTTTAAATAAAATATTTACCTTATAATATTATGCAATCTACAGATTTTTATGGAGAAATAAAAAACATAGTAAAAAAGCACGCAGCAATAAATAATGATTTCATAAACAGATTTTCCCGTGGAGACATATCTGACGATGAATTTATAAGATTTTCTATTGAGTTTTACCATTTTACAAGGGAATGGCCGCAGATTTTGAGTACATTGCTTGTAAATACATCAAACGAAGATGATGCATATGAACTTACAAAGATTTTAGTATCTGAGCTGGGTGATGATATGCCAGAACACAGGCATGAATTATTATATAGAAAATATTTAAGGTCAATAGGGCTTAAACCCGAAAATTTAGTTAGAAGAAAACAGTTAGAGACAACAAGAAAGTGGTTAGATGGAATGAGAAAGGATTTTTCATCCGATTACCCGGTGGCCCTTGGTGCCGAATTTGGGCTGGAAAACATGGCAATACCAATGTGGGATAAATTATTGCCCGGATTAAAAACAATGAAAGAAAAAAAATACCATGATATGGATATGCTATATTTTACATTTCACAGGGAAATAGAATCAAAGCACGAGGATGCAACACAGAATATCATAGGAATACATAGTAATGATGAAAAAAATCAATTTATTAACGGGTCAAAAGATATTTTAAACCTGGAAGAAAAATTCTGGCTTGGATTATCGGACAAAAAATAAATTTTTAATTAATAGTATACTCAAATTAATCCTTCCAGGATAAAGGATAATCCTTTTCTTCATTATTTAACATTGTGTTTGTTACATATAACTTTTCATAGGTTTCAACCATTATTGCTACTTCATCTGTGCCTTTACTGCCAAGGCTTTTTTCCAGTAATCCCGGCTGCGGCCCGTGGATCATTCCATGAACATGCAATGTTATTGAACCCTCTTCAATGCCCTTTCTGCTCATAAAATTACCCGATGAGTAAAAGATTAATTCATCTGAATCTATATTATTATGGTAATACGGTACTGGTATTGCTCTTTCATCGAAATCAAAGGGCCTCGGTAAGAATGTTCCAACCATGAACATTTTTGATTCAAATGTTTCGTGAACCGGGGGTGGCATGTGTAATTTACCAACTATCGGTGCCATTTTATTTACGTTCAGTGTAAATGGGTACAGGTATCCATCCCAGCCAGCAACATCAAACATGGGGTAATCCCTTTTTATGTTCATGTAACAGTTTTTATAGTTTACCTTTACAGTATAATCGAATTTTCCATCCTTTTCTGGCTCCATGAATTCTGGAATACCAAAATCCCTATCATAATATGGCATGCCTTCCCTTATCTGGCCGTATTTATTAAGGTATTTTTCCGGTATTTTTATGTGGTCAAATGATGTTATAAAAAGGAAATATGATTCTTCCTTAATGTTTATTTTATATGTTGTCCCCCGTGGAATATATATATAATCACCCTTTTTATAAGTATTTCTTCCGAATGGTGATAGCACCTCACCGGAGCCATAATGGACAAAGAATAATTCATCGCATATTGCATTTCTGAAATAATAATCAGAATTATCTTCAGGCTTTATTATGCCTATCGATAACCTGTCATTAAAAAACAATACCTTTCTGCCATAAACAAAATCGGAATATTTTTCAAATTTGCCTGTTTTTATGTGCCTGTGCCTTGTTTCATCTATTCTGCCAGGAAGTTTTTTTGGCTCCTTTTGAATTGTTTCTAATTCAGCAGGGTCATACAGATGATACAGCAGGGAATATTCACTATCAAAGGCATCAAAACCAAATAATTCCTCTCTCAACAAATCATCCTTATCTGTATATGTATGCCTTAATTCAGGCATTTTACCACGCTTTACATAATAAACCATTAAACCACCTCATTTTCCAGAATTCCCAGGACATCAGATTTCATAATAACATTATCTCCTCTCTTTAACCACTCCCCGCCGGTCTCCAGTATTGAACCAGAATTAAATGTTCCACTCCCTATAACATCCCCGGGCAGTAGCGCAACATCCTCAGAAGCACGTTCAAGCATATCGGAAAAGCCGAAATATATCTCATTTAAATTGCCTGAGGAGTATAATTTATTATTTACATACGTTTCCATTTTTAAATTAATTCTGTTTTCCTCCATTTTTGAAAACACCTCATCCGCCGTAACAAAATATCTACCAAAGGATGTTGCATAATCCTTTCCCTTTGCCGGCCCAAGCATCATTTTCATTTCCTCCCTCTGAATATCCCTTAAACTCCAGTCATTCATTATTATAAATCCATAAATTGATCTCAGGCAATCGTTTCCTTGGCAGTTAATAATTTTTTTGCCTATTACAGCTGCAATTTCCATTTCATAGTCAAATGCCCTGCTTTTCCAGGATATTTTATTTTATACCCGGAGGGGTATATATTGGGTGTGCATGAGAAATAGAATACCGGGAATTTATACCAGTCCTCTATCATTGATAAACCCTTATTCTTCCTTGCATTTTTAACATGCCCCTCAAATGAGTAAAAATCCCTTAAAGACCTGATAAAAGGAACAGGAATTTTATACTGGATTTTATTATAGTGTATAACTGCATCATCATCCAGTTTTAATTTTAAAATTTTATCATACAGGTCAAAAAAATTATTCTCTATATAATCTGTTTCTTCATTTAATAGCAGGGATAAATCATATATACTACTGTTATAAATGCATATTTTATCATTATTATCTATTTTTGCCCTGAGGATCTTCATAGATTGCCCCTTTTTGCCTGCTCTCTCTCTATGGATTCAAACAGTGCCCTGAAATTGCCAGTACCGAAGGACTGTGCCCCCTTTCTCTCTATAATCTCAAAGAACAGTGTAGGCCTGTCAACAAGAGGTTTTGTAAATATCTGCAATAGGTAACCCTTTTCATCCCTGTCGACTAAAATATTTAACTCCCTTAATCTGTTTATATCCTCGTCTATATTTCCAACCCTCTCTGTTAATGTTTCGTAATACGATTCCGGTGTTTCCAGGAATTCAATGCCATTTGCCCTCATCTTTTTAACTGTATCTAAAATATTATCAGTTTTCAGTGCTATATGCTGAACGCCTTCTGATCTATAATAATCCAGGTATTCCTCTATCTGTGATTTTTTTAACCCCTCTGCAGGTTCATTTATTGGAAATGTTATATTATCATTATATCTTACCACCTTTGATCTTAATGCTGAATAATCAGTACTTATATCCTTATCATCAAACGTTACTAATTGCTTAAAATTCATTGATTTTATATAATAATTTGCCCACTGGTCCATTTCACCCTCATGGACATTGCCAACAACGTGGTCTATTTTATATATGCCTGTATTTTCTTCTTTATTGCTGATTTCCTCATATCCTGGCAATATGCCACCGTAATCGCCGCGTTCTATTAAACTATGTACCGTATCTCCATACGTTTTCACATATGCCTTCCTTATCTTTCCATATCTGTCTTTTAGGTTCTCTATCCTGGAAACCCTTACATTTTTTTCTTCGAGTTTTTTCTTTGTAAAATCTAAGTCATCAACACTCAATGCTATATCTTTTACGCCATCACCGTGTAAATTCACAGATTTGTTTATTTCAGTATCCGGATTCATTGAGGATGAAAATACCATATCTATATCCCCCTGCTTCAGTGAATATGATATTTTATCCTTTATGCCGGTTTCCGGGCCAGCATAACCGTTTACATTGAAACCCATACTTTTCCTTAAAAAGTATGACCACGTCCTTGCACTGCTTACATAAAATTCTATATGATCAATTTCATTAAATAAACTATACGTTCCCTCCCGGTACATGGCTATAATATATACGCAACCATATTTATACTTTTCTATGAACTTATATGATAGATAGTATCATACGCTGGCTGTCCAGATTATCATTAAAAAATTTTGAAATAAATATCGATTACAATTTACGCTATTGACCCAGACTTCACGGTTTTACCGCCATTAATTTTTAATGAATCCCGGGAGTTAGGGTTGTCAGGTTTACCGGCAGTTCCCAAAAACCAGATGCCTCTTTTCTCTGTTCAAACTGAAAATCCTTATAAAAAATATTATTTATAATCATTAACTTATGATATAATGAAATTTTACATACATTCTACTTTATCCTCAACATTTGCATGGGCTGGCAATATTTATGATTTAGTTTTAGTAACATACGTTTATTCTGAAATTGAAAAAGCATACAATATAGGTTTACTGTATGTATCGCTATTATTCAGTTTAGGCTTAATAGGAAGATTCTTTGGCGGAACATATTTCGGTAATATCTCGGATAAGATTGGAAGAAAACCCGTATTAATAATAAGTACAGCAGGTTATGCAATATTTTCCGGTATAATGGCATTTTCTCCCCTTGTAATAATATTATTTTTATCAAGATTAATCCAGGGCATATTCATGGGCGGTGAATGGGCTTCCGGTACGGTTCTTGCATATGAATTTTCACCCAAAAACATAACTGGAACTATTGTTGGAATAGTGCAGAGTGGTTATGGCATAGGTTATGCATTAACAGGGTTAACATATGTACTGTTTTTATCAACAATAACGGTTAACTGGAGGTTGTTTTTATTTACAGGCTTTATACCTATTATGATTATACCATACGCATTTTTAAAAATACCCAGGGAAAACATAATAAAAAGCAGGGAAAAGATACCGATTAAAAATTATGCAAAAGATCTGATTAAAATAACGATAATAATGTCAGGCATGTTCGGTGCATACTTTTCAATATTTTCATATTATCCCACAATTGCACCCCTGTATGGAATAAAGCAGTCATATATAGGGTTATTAATGATTATCGCAAATATAGTACTGGCATTCTCATTTATATTATTCGGGAAATTAAGCCATAAAATAAATAAAAAGCTTTTAATTATAATAGCCACGATAATATTAATGTTTGCGGCATTTTTATCAATGCCATTTATAGCTAAAATATTTAATTTCTCAGTAATAGGAATACTGTTGTATTCATTCGGAGCAGGTGACTGGACGTTAATTCCATTATTACTGATTGAAAAAGTGCCTGAAAGGGTAAGGGGTGCTTTATCAGGCACATCCTATAATTTAGGTGCATTAATAGGCGGTTTTATATCATTAATTATTGGATTTTTTGAAACTTTTCTTGGTTATTCAATAAAACTTTTACTGCTTATAGACATAATAACATTTATTTCACTGGTTGCTGTTTTATTAACAATAATATCATGGGATAATAAGGTAAAAGGTGAGGGTGTAAATAAAATAGAGGTGAATTGATTACTGTTATATTATTATTTAATTATATAGCTTTTTAATATTTTTAAGATGTGTAGAAACATTCACAGGACAAAATTAGATATATTAATTATATATTACATTTCAATGTCAAAAATATATATTCTGGGTGCTGGTTTATCTGGCATTTATTCTAAACTGGAGAATAAAAATTCAATATTAATTGATAAAAGTGATTTTATAACATTATCAACAAGATTAATATATATTATAAAAGGGGAGGAAAAATCATACGGGTATAAAAAAAGGAATATAGATATAAACGAAGAGATAAAGGATATAAATTTTGATAAAAAAACGATAATAACTGGAAATAATAATTACAGTTATGACAGATTGATAATAGCCCTGGGCCACAGACAGAACATAGATAAATTAAAGGGCAGTGAATTTTTATATAAACTTGAAACAGTAGATGATGTTTTAAAAATAGTGGAATCGTTAAAAAGTGCTAAAAATATAAATATTATAGGTGGGGGATATTTAGGCGTTGAACTTGCCGGTGTTTTTAAAGATAAACATGTAAATCTAATAGAATCAAACAATAGATTATTATCTGGATCAAATGAAAAATCCTCGAATTACATCTATAATTTATTAAAAAATAATAATGTAAATATAATTTTAAATTCAAGGGTAAGCGAAGTAAAAGAAAATTCAGTAATAATAGGTGATAATGAAATTAAATCGGATTTAACAATTTATTCCGGTGGCATTTCTGGAAATAGTTTAATAAATAATCTAAAAATTAAAAGTATAGATTCGAGAATTGTTGTTGATAAATATTTAAAATCGGTAGATTATGATGATGTATATGCCTGTGGGGATTCCATGACTATGGATAACAGTATTCCAATGACTGCGGAAATAGCAAGGGAATCCGGTAAAACAGCAATGAAAAATGCTATGGGAAATGAAATTGAATTTAATTATAAGTTAAGAAATATTATAAATGTGGCTGATAATTATATCCTGATAAATAACAACTCTTTCATTAAAGGTTTTGCGGTTAAGGTTATAAAAAATCATGTTAAAAAAAATATGGAGGAGTCCCTGAAAAAATTGAATTCAGAATAATTTCATAAACTAATTTTGTATGGTAAAAATAATAAAATTATAATGATTATATTATATTTAAAGTGGGCGAACTTCTCATAGCATTATATAATAGATAGAACTATTTTATTAACAGTATATTTATAAGCATATTTTTTATCACTACTAATGAATGATGAAAATTTTTTCTGCGAAATAACAGAAAGTGAAATGGGATATGACGAGGATGTTTTCCTGTATTTCTCAATAATGGATGAATTAGTTGCATTAATATCGGAAATAAAGGACGATGATACGGGATATGACCATTATGATGACCTCATAAGAATTGCATACACAATCCCCGATTATGAATATAAAAATGTTGAGATTTTAGATGCCTTCAGGGACTGGTTTCCTGTAAAAAAAACCGGAACAGACGAAATTTTAATGCACTGCAACAGGCAATCAAAATTACTGTACAGTGCATATACCAAGGCGAGAATAGCACTGCACTATTTTGTAAAGGTAAAGAAAGACCAGAGATTTAATAAACTGTTTAACACAGAAAATTTAATACTTTTAAAGAGTTTGATGTGGTTCTTTTTATACCGGTTTGATGAAATTAACAATAATTTATAATATTTTAGTTGCCAGTATATCATTGCAGGAACATTGATAGCTGGCCTGAATCCATTATAATTGTCTGGCCTGTTATCGATTCATTTCTGGTTAAAAACAGGACAGCATCGGCAACCTCTTCCGGTTCTATTATTTTTTTTGTTAATGTGTATCTCTCAGAGTAATCATTCTCATTTATATTCATGATTTTTAAAAGGCTATTGCCCATCTTTGTTTTTACTATTCCCGGGGCAACCCCATTTACGCGTATATTTTTTCCGGACAGTTCCAGTGCCATTGATCTTGTTAAACCGTTTATTGCAGCCTTTGTCATGCCATATATTGATAATCCCTTAAAGGGTACAATTGATGCCAGGGAAGAAATGTTTATTATTACACTGCCATTAAACATGGTTGAAAATAACTGTGAACAGTATACTGTTGAGTCTATGTTTGTTTTTATTATTTTATCTATTAATTTTTCCTCACTATCATTGAATAAACTGAATAACCCAATACCAGCATTGTTTATTAAAATATCAACATTGCCGAAGGCATTTTTAGCATCATTAAACAATTTTTTAGCCCCTTCTATTCCGGATACATCTGAAATGGAAAGTATAGAATCATTATACTTTTTTATTTCATTTACAGTATTATTCCCCTCATCTATACTTTTCTTAACATTTACTACTGTTTTAACACCATTTTTAGCAAGTGCTATTGCAATATCTTTACCTATTCCCCTTCCTGATCCTGTTATTACTGCTGTTTTATTTTTAAGTTCATACATAAAATCACCTTAAAATATATCTGTTAAATTTTTCATTATATGGTTATCAACTGCATTTCTTCCACTGATCATTGCTTTTCTTATGTCATATTGATCATTATCATATATAACAAAATCATATTTATCAGCATCCTTAAATTTAACACCCGCATTCTCTGCAAGTTTTTTATAAACATCCCTTCTTGACCTTTCAATTGACAGTAACGATTTACTGCTCATAACAACATTATTTCTCTTTGCGATTTCAAGGACATCATCGAAATATCTATAAATATTTGTGTCTATGGATATATCGCCATTACCGTATATATCAGGATATATTATATCAGGTGAACAGTTGATTCCAGAATTATCCCTGGATCTGTTAACCTCAATATTATTTTTTTTCAGTATATTTTTATAATAATCTATAAGTGTATTAAACTCTCTTCTTTTGTATTCGTCCCTTATTTCATTTAACTGTCCTCCAGTATCATTTTCCTCATAGACAACAGGCTTAAATCCAAGTTTTAACGAATACAGGGCTGCCTCAAGGCCTTTTATGCCCGCACCATCTATTATTATTTCTCCGGAATATTTATTATAATTTTTATACAACTCAAGGCCTGTATCAACGTTTACAGTGCATCTTACCTCTGATCTTGAAAGGTTTCTGCATGCCTGGTTACATCTAATGCATGGCCTTATTTCTATGCCGTTCTGAATTTTATACGGAAAATATGGATCAGCAAGTGCCGCCCTTCCAAGTGCAATAAAATCTGTTTTCTCAAGGGCTTTTTCGGCATCCCTTAAATTAACGATAGATCCCACAAGAATTGTTGTTTTATCTGGTTTCCTGGGTAGTTTATCTAATATATGGTCATGGTTATAATAAAATGATGCGGATGAACCGGGTGGTGCAAATCTGCCTGCTGAATAATGTAAATAATCAACGTATTTTAATGATTCACCCACCTTTAAACCGTAATTTGCATCATAGCCATCACTATCGTCCTCATAGAGGCTTAGCCTTATTCCAACAGGAAAATCATAATATTTTTTTATGTTTTCAGATATTTCATTTATTATCCTCATCCTGTTTTCAAAGTTTCCACCGTATTTATCACTTCTTTTATTCAATGCCGGAGATATAAATTCGTCCAGTAAATACCCATGTGCTCCATGCAGCTCTATGCCATCAAAACCGGATTTATATGCAATGTCAGCTGCCCTGTAAAATCTCTCCTCAACATCATTTATATCACCCAGGGTCATTTTATTGGGTTTATATCCCAGATAATCCACAGAGGATGGTGCAAATGGTTCTTTTCTGTTATAATTTTCATTTGCCTTGCCTCCGGCATGTACCAGCTGTATAAATATTTTTGAACCATGTTTATGTACCCTCTCCGTTAATCTGCTAAATTTCGGCTCCTGATCATATGAGAATATCCCCATCTCGTTAGGTGACCCCTTACCATTAAATTCATCAACATACGTATATTCTGTAATTATTAAACCAAAATTACCCTTAGCCCGATCCTCTAAATATGCAATATGATTTTCATTGGTATTTCCGTCAACATTGCATAAATTTGATATCATCGGCGACATTACAAACCTGTTTTTAATCTCAACATTCCCTATACTTTTCGGCTCAAATAATTTCATTCATCAGCATTCGGTAATAAAAAATAAAGTTTTTTATGAATAATATAGCTAATATTTAATTAAATTTTCCTGTAAAGCATCAGTGAATCTAAATCCATTATGTTAATATTTTTATCAATAGATCTTATTTTTCTATCAATATTTTTATTTATTTCGGTTGTGTATAATATTTTATTGATATATTAATACGAATACTTTAAGTATGCCAATTCACTTTATATTTTTAAATGTTTACAGCAGATAGCGGATTAATAAGAGCACGTGATTACGGTTTACTGGGTATGGCACTTAATGTAATAGGTATGATAATATCACCTTTTATACACGTTTCATTTATACTGAATATAGCTGGCATACTGTTACTTGCTTTTTCAATTAAAATTATCTCGGATTATTATGGCAGTAACACCCCGTTTAAATATGCAATTACAGGTCTTGTTATATCAATTATAGGCTATTTAGTTTCATTATTTTTTATATTGCCTGCCTTTTTTGTCCGGGGTTTTGGTATTTTATCCCTTATTTTTGCGGCAGGGTTAATAATACTGACACTTTTTCTATCATCCATATTCTTATACCTTGCATATGATGAAATATCAAGATTAACTGGAATAGATGATTTCCATACGGGTGCAGTTTTAATATTAATAGGGCTTATATTAACAGTAATATTAATCGGATTTTTATTAATGTTTATTGGAATTGTATTTATATTTATAGGGTATAATAAATTACCCTACCGTGCTAAAACAAAAAGTATAGATACAAATTTTTACAATAATTCCTGAAAATATTATTCTATATTTAACTCATTTAACTTTGAATTATCATTAAATTTTCTTGTTAAAGATACATCATTTAGTTTTGTTATTCTTACTTCAAGCAGTGGATCAGCAGTTCCAAGGAAGAAATGGCCACCAAATATTCTGTGGTTGGCCCTGGCACCTGATATATGTATGTGGTATCTGGGGTCATTTTCTGCTATTGTTCCATGGAAAGATACAATTTCAATTCTTTCAGGTATATTCATTTTTTCATAATGGTCATTGTCCCAGTAACCTATTGTTGTATCCTTTATCATTCCTATTGCAAAATCTATGAGGCCAGATTTAATGTCATATTTATCTATAACGTTATTAAAATCTGTTATAACATCCTCGCCCGACTCAAATTTTACAATAATTACATTCTCCTCATTTTTTATTTGCATAATACATTATGTTTTATTATATTAAATAGTTTATATTTTGTAACCTGGTAGTCTGATATGCAATTTATTCTTCCAGTATAGTGCTACTGATTGCCCAATGATATTTCTGCCATCCTTTCGGCTTTTCCTCAATATTTCCATCGAATAATAATTATCACCAGGTACACAGGATTGAATAGTTTATGTTTCATTAAATTTTATTTTCGAATACTAAAATTATAAACGATGCAATATATGAAATCTCCTTTGCTACATCTGATAATGAAGACCCAATGTGCCCACCATTTGATAGCATTAAATATGATTTATCATTATACTTTTTTAATTTATCATAGAATCTCAATGCGTGTGAGGGATGCACCCTGTCATCATTAATCCTTGAGTATATAAGTGCCGGTGGATATTTTTTATCGGCAATCTTATTCAATGGCGAATACTTTTTTAAGTATTTAATATCTTCAGAATTATCAGGGTCTCCATATTCACTTACCCAGTATTTTCCGGCCAGCAGTTTATTGAATACTGTCAGGTCTATTACAGGATTCCCTATAATTGCCCCATTTAATTCTTCGGGTATATCCGTAAAAGTATACGCTGATAATAAACCACCATTGCTTACACCATAACATATAACGTTATAATCATCATCCTTTAATTTCTCTATTATTTTCTTAAAGGAAGTATATACGTTTATTCTGTTTTCTTTCATCCCAAATTTATGCCATTCTTCACCGTATTCACCACCACCAGGAAGGTTGCACATTACTATGTTTACACTATTGTTTAACAGAAATGAAAATAATGGAAAATATTTAGGTGTAAGCGAAACATTGAACCCACCATATCCGTAAACCAGTACATTTTTTGATTCAGTTTTTGATTTTAACATAAAATAATGTATTCTCTTACTGTCATATTCTATAAAATCCTCACCATATTTTATATCGGATACAATGTTTTTATTTACGTGTTCAAGGTTGCCACTACTGTATTTATATGTTGAATAACTGATCCCAAAGGATGAAAATACCATCAGGGCATTTTCCATATCTGAATCTGACGTAACAATACCGTATGGCAGATCCATTTTAAATTCCCTTAGCTTTTTCCCAGAAAAATCATACAGTACGGGCTCTATCTTTGCATCATTTAAATGAAATACAAGAAAACCATCATGGACAAGTAAAGCATCCTCAACAGGCATATCAAATATTATTTTATTTTCATTATATTCAATTATACCATAATTTATTTTATCCAGGATATACAAGGTTTTATTTCTGTATCCAAGAACCTTAACCACATTAGAATAGTTTTTAAATAATTTCCAGCTTTTCGGGTTGTCTATATCACCAGTGTAAATTGCTGAGGAGGCTTCATCACTCACATTTATTATTATTTTGCCATTATATGCATCACCGGAAATATACATGCCCGGTTTCATATCCTTACCAAAAACTATATTATTGTTTAGCATAATTTTTTGGGATTCGTTATTTGCATCCCGGTTTTCCTTTATAATATACAGTTCATCAGAAAATATTATATCGTTAATATATCCATCTTCGGTATATACTATCTTATCATCCTGTATTATCTTTAACATCCCCTTATCTGAACCGGATGTCTCAAAAAATGCTATTCTTTTTTTTATTCCATCAAACTTTATCCACTGTATTATATTTTTTGTTGAGTATATTACCTCATCATCGAATATTATTTTATAGAGGCCGTTATCAATGATTATGTATATTATATCCTCATTGGATATTTTTGCCATATATATTCTTCTTGCATAGACATAATCCTTTACATCAGATTGTATTTTGTTATATTCTTCACCAATAATATCCGTAAATTTCCGGTTTTCATCTCCGATATAATTTTTAATATTTTCATCAATATAATTAAAATTTAATTCATCCATATATACATAACATTACATAATATTTATAATTTTTATATCGCATAGAAATACAGAATAATAAAGCATTTATTCAGAAAAATATATAACCCTTGATCCCTCAAAGTCAAAGTCAAAATCAATATCCCTTAAACCCAGTGCTTTCAGGTTTTTTTTCTTATCCTTATCTATGATAAATATGAAGAAACCGCCACCACCTGCACCTATTAAATTACCACCGTATGCACCCAAATTTATGGCCTTATTATAATAGTTATCTATATCCTTATTGGTTATGCCATCTGATAATTTTCTTTTTAAATTCCAGTTTTCATTCAGGGTACTGCCAAGTTTTTTTATGTCCATTTTATATAATTCCTCATAAAACTCCAGAGAATACTGTTTCATTGTACTGTAATCATCTATATGTTTTGATACATCCTTCCTCTGGTTATTATGTATACCCCCTGAATTATGGTTTTTGCCAGTATATAATAGGCACAGATTATCTTTCAGTTCTTCCATTATGTCGGTGTTTAATGTAACAGGATTCACATTAACCGAGTCATTTTCATTAAATTTTAATAAATTTATACCTCCATATGCTGCCATATACTGATCCTGCTTTCCTCCGGGCTCCCTTAAAATTTCCCGTTCAATTTTTACAGCCTCTCTTGCCAGGTCTTCCCTGGAAACAAATTCGGATTTATATGCATGTAATGCATTTAATAACCCAACCAGAAACGTTGAACTTGATCCAAGGCCGGTGCCGGTTGATGGTATATCGGATATGCTTAATATTTCTATTCCACCATCTATATTCAATAATTTTAATGCCTCCCTTATCGAGGGATGCTCAATTTCATTTACGGTTTTTACCATTTCCGTCTTTGAATATGATATTCTTATCTCATCATCAAATTTTTTATTTACAACAATGTAAATATACTTATTTATTGCGGCAGAAACCAGTAAACCGCCATGTTTTCTGTAATATTCCGGTATATCCGTTCCACCACCTACAAAACCAATTCTCAATGGTGTTTTTGTAATTATCATTAAAAAGTAAACATTATATTATATAAAAAATTTTTCAATCATTCCTTGTTTATTTCATAATATAGATGGTCTATAATTTCATTTATTATATTATACGCTATCTCCTGTGCGTTTTCCGATCCGGGCAGTGTAAAAATTATTTTATTTTTATAGATAAACAGTGATGCATCAGAAATATAGGGAAAAGTACCGCCTGATTTATTTCTGAACAATTCGCCAAAGCCCTTTATTTCCCTTTCAGCTATTTTCCTTACTGCAGTAGATGTTTGATCCAGCCGTGATATGCCCGTGCCACCGATATATATGAACACATTATAGTTATAATAATCCTTAAACAATTCATTTAATATCTGAACCTCATCATCCTTTACTACTGTTCTATCCGAATTTTTTATTAATTCTGCCATCAGTTTGCCCGATAAATCGTTTTCTAAATTTCTTGATGATGATACCGTAATAATTTTATATCTCAGGCCATAATGTTTTTCAAGATGGTGCATTCAGGCTTACCTTCCTTTTATAGAGTACTCTTACATCGCTGATCCCCGTTTCCGGATAGTTTCCCGTTTCATCCTTTTCCAGATATTTTACCATGTCCCATATTGTCAGTAATGATGTTAAAACCCCATTTATCGTTTCCATTTCAACACCCGTTTTATATATTGCTTTTACATAGCAGTATGCAACAATATTATCCTCATTTATTTCAAAATTAAAATCTATTGACGATAGTGGCACCTGGTGGCAATACGGTATATTATTCCATGTATTTTTAACTGCCATGGTACCTGCAATTTTGGCAGTTTCTATTGTATCACCCTTTTTAACATTTTTATTTTTTATTAATTCTACAGTTTCCTTTTTTAATTTTATTTTGCCTGAAGCCCGGGCTTCCCTTAAAACAATATTTTTATTGGTTATATCTATCATTAATTATTAAATAGTTATAAAATATAAATTTTTATTGTTAAAATAATATTTATAAATCTATCATTAAATTTCCGTCCTCTACCTTTGTGTCATACAGTTTTAAATCCTTTGCATCTTTTTTTGTCATCATCTTGAATAATCCATTTATGTTTTTTGTGACCTTTCCCGTTTTTAAATCAAACTGTGCATGGTGTTTAGGGCATACAACTACACCGCCGTTTGTCTTGCCTTTTCCGAGGTCTCCGCCCATGTGTGAACACAGGGCATCTATTGCATAGTATTTATTATCAAAGTTTGATATAACTATTTTCTTGCCACTTACATCAAATTCTTTCATTTTGCCATTTTCTATATCTTCAGGTTTGCCTACAGTATTCCATGCCATAATTATCGTAAGTGTATTATAATTACTGTATATAAATTATGGCATAGACATATCGATTATAGATATTTTAATTGCATATTATATAGATAGGGAAAATATTAAAATATCATGCAGTATATTACATAAAACATGTTCAGTAACATGTTAAATGAGATTGCAAAAAAATACCCGGTAAACGAGCTGATAAATTATGTTGGGCTCATAGCCATTTCAGTATCATTATGGAATATTGATTTTTCAATAGATAAACTTGTTAATATACCACTTATATTTCACACCATTAAAATATCAGGGGTGCAGCTATATATGCTTTCGTTCTTTTTAATTTATCTGGTTTCAATACTGTTTATGTTGACAAACAGATATTATCATTCATTAATAGTTTTATTTGACTTTATAACTGCAATAAATTTTATGCTCTTTATTTCATACCAGTTTGGTTATATATCACTTGCAGCATATGGTATATACTGGAACGATGCAATATTCTTTTTTGGATACCCAATAATAATAGTATTCTTATTTTTAAATTCCTTTGAAAGGCATAAAAGACAGATGGCCATGGAAGAAGCCATAGACACTCACAATATAAAAATAGAGGGTAATAAAAAGAGAAATATAAAAAAACCGGCAAAATAATTTTTTAATCTATTTTTATTATTTTTGGCGTTTTAAATTTAATACTGCTTTTATATTTAACCCCGTTTCTTAATATTATTAATTCTGCACTGTCCTCAACCCTTGATAAATTGTTTATTAAATCCCTCATTGTTTCAATTTTATTATCATTTATGGATATTATTATATCATCAGGCTTTAGTCCGGATTCATAGGCAGGTCCAGATCTGTCCATGTCTACTATCAAAACTCCATGTTTTTTGCTATTTGAATAGTTTTCAAGGTCTACACCGGTTATTCCGAGATATTTCCTTTTAACATAACCACTGTTTATTATCTCATCGGTTACATTTTTAATTGTATTTACGGGTATTGAAAACCCAATTCCCTGTGCAAACGGTATTATTGCGGTATTCATTCCTATTACTTCATTTTTTAAATTCATCAGGGGACCACCACTGTTTCCGGGATTCACAGCTGCATCTGTTTGCAATAGCCCCTCAAGGACAAAATTTGCCCATGGCATAGGTCTGTTCTTTGCACTTATGACTCCCATTGAAACCGTGTTTCCTCCTGGTAGTCCAAGAGAGTTCCCTATGGCTATTGCTATCTGCCCCACCTTTATATCTTCAGAGTCTCCAAGTTTTAATGGCCTTAAATCATTCCTGTTAACCTCTATTACTGCTATATCTGTCTGTGGATCGGTACCTGTAACAATGCCATTTAACTTCTCACCACTGTTAAGTATTATTTCTACCTCTTCTGAATTCTCAACCACATGATTATTTGTTACTATATGGGATCTGTCTATGATAAATCCTGTTCCAGACCCCTTTACTGGCTCATAATAATTTCTGGCCATAAGGGTGCTGTTTATGCTTACAACAGATTCCATGGCGTTGTCAACAACTTCTATTATATCATTTTCCATATTTTTTAAATCCATTTCTATCAGAATGTTATTACAGACACGTTTATATATTAGAAAGTCCTTTATATTATAGCAGGTGAGTTTAAATTGACCTTGTTAAAGTTATATGACCTTATAAACAATGAGGAATTAAATGCTAAATACCATGATATATTAAGGCAATGGACAATGCCGGTAATATTATCTCTGGGCAGTAAAAATTCGGGTTTTAATGAATTAAAAAGAGGTATAAAGGGAATAAATTCCACAACACTATCAAGCATGTTATCAATATTTGAAAAATATAATGTAGTTGAAAGAGAAATCATTCCATCTAAACCTGTAAAGGTTAAATATTCATTAACAGAAAATGGCAATAAATTATATAATATAATCAGTTCTTTAGCTGACTTTTTAATAGATTTAAAATAATTTTATCAACAGGGTTTTAATAAAATAAAAACAATTTCACTCCATGCATTTGTTGAAGAGAGATAGATCATCAATAGGGAATTTTGTAACTCTCTTTCCCGTCTGAAGTTCAATTGAACGTGCAAGTGCACTTGGTATTCCTATCATTGTTGATTCACCGATGCCCTTTGCCTTATCCGGGAACTCTGAGTTGTTTTCTACAATCTTTATGTTATACTGCGGGATCTTATCTGCTGTTAATAAACCTGCATCGGCTATATTATTTGTTATTAACTGCCCATCCTCATCATATCTTAACGTTTCTGATAGCGTCTCTCCAAGTGCCTGTAAACCGCCACCATGTATGGATCCTAAAACGTTTTTCAGGTTAAGGATCTTACCGAGGTCGTAATACGTATATATCTTTATTGAATTCATATCATTTACATCGCATGAAACCATATTAAAATTAACAGAGTTTGCATTGTAATCTATTTTATAATAGTAGTATTCATTGAATTCATTGTCTAATAATAAATCCTTATCATATTTGCCGAATTTTTTTATTACATCGTTTTTTATTATTTCCGCAGTTTTCATCAGAACCGAACCATGTGTTATGGCTGATCTGGATCCCCATGTACCTGTTCCGTCCTTTAAAGTATCAGTATCATCGTAATCCAGGGATATTAAATCCTTATCTATATTAAATTCTTCGCTTAACATTTCCTGCACAAACAGTTCATGGCCCTGGCCGGATACATCACCACCGAAATATACCTTTACCTTTCCATCCTTTACAGTTATCCTGCACGATTCTCCTGGTGCGGTATCCTCATCAAGTATGAATAAAGATATGCCTAACTTCTCCTTTTTTGATAAATTATAATAATCAAAATGCTTTAATGCGGCTTCAAGTAATGGTTTTGTTGGATAATTTATATCAAATCCCAGAGGTGATTTAAATGGTTTTTCTGTTGCATTTTTAATTCTTATATCGGCAATATCCATTTTTAGCTTATCAGCTAATAAATCAATCATTCTTTCCATTATTCTTGACGCCTCAGGTTTGCCAGCGCCACGGTAATAGCCGTTTAAAGCCTTATTTGTCAATACATATTTTCCTGTTAAATGTGCATTCTCTATAAAATATGGCCCTGTAACCTCATGCATTGCATTTCCAAGGTCAACCAGATCATCATCTGTGAAATATGCACCGGTATCAAGATAAACCGTCCCATCAAGTCCATTAATTTTTCCATCCTTTCTGGCATATAATGTTATATCTGCTTTTATGCCTCTTCCCGCATGTGCTGCCTGCAAATGTTCACTTCTGGTTTCAATCCATTTTACAGGTTTTTTATATTTCATAGAGGCGTATGCAGCTATAATGTATTCCGGAAATATTAATGCCTTTAATCCAAAGGCACCACCAGTATCAACGTGATGCACTACAATCTCATCATCCTTTAAATTCAGGGTCTTCATTATGCCGCCCTTCAATCTATGTATGGACTGGCTTGATGCGTATATATGCAGTACATTATCCTTATAATCAGCTATTATTCCTCTTGTTTCTATTGGATTTGCACTTATTCTATCCATGAAGAGTGTATCAGAAACTTTGATATCATAATCTATATCCTTTTCATTAAATTTATTTCCCACATCTTCTGTATCCAGTATATTATCCTTCATGCCATCATGTATAGCCGGTTTTTTTAACGCATCGTCTATTGATGATACTGCATCCAGGGGTTCGTAATCAACCTCTACGGAATTTAATAAATCCTCGGATTCATAACGGTTTTCGGAAAAAACAGCTGCAACACACTGGCCAACATAGCTGACCTCATCAATAGCCAGTACAGGTTCGCGCATTGCATGGTCCATTCCAGCATAATATGCCTTTAATTCGCTAGAATTTAAGCCACCCTTTACTTTTTTAATTTTAGCATGTGCATAGGGGCTTCTTACAATAGACATGTATAACATGTTGTCAAATTTAATATCATCTACATATTTTCCCTCTCCATTAACAAATCTATTTAGATACATTTATCTCACCCTTTACCTTTTCTTCTGCTTTTTTAACAGAGTCTATAATACTTTTATACCCTGTACATCTGCAGAGATTGCCCCTTAAATTCTTTTTTATATACTCCTCATCAGCATCTTCACTGTTCTCCAGTATGTAAAATGTTTGCATTATCATCCCGGGTGTGCAGAAACCACACTGCAATCCATTTTCCTCAACAAACGATTGTTTAATTACATCCAGCTTCGGGTCACTGCTTTCTATAGTTGTTATCTCATGGTTATTTGCCTGTGCTGCCAGTACTGTGCATGATTTAACTGATTTTCCATCCATTAATACTGTACATGCACCGCAGTTAGACGTGTCGCATCCTATATGTGTACCTGTTAAATTCAGTTCATCCCTCAAAAAACTAACCAGTAGCATTCTTGGTTCTATATCTTTTTTATATTCCCTGCCATTTACATTAATATTAACCATCATTTAAAGCACCTCATATATTTCTTTTAATCCATTTATAAATATATTTTTAAGTATTTTCTCTTTGTTTTTTTCTGTTCCATTAACATCATCCTCAATATCACATGATTTTAATAATAAATTAAATGCCTCTCCGGCAACCCTATCATCGATTTTTTTATTTTTCAGGTAATTTTCCACCTCTACCGGTTTAACTGCTGTTGAATTTAAATTGGTCAATCCTATGCCAATATCTTTTACTGTTTTATTATCATTCAGAGACATATTAATTGCTATGGCAAAAACGGCGAAATCACTGGATAGTGTTGTATATTTATAATATTTTCCATAATAATTTTCCGTATTTTTTATAACTATTCTGGTTAAAATATCATTCGATTCAAGTGCTGTTGTATAGGCATCTTTAAAGAAATCTTCAGCCTTTACTGTTCTTTTTCCCATGGAATTTGTTACCTCAAATTCAGCATTTAATGCCAACATTACTGCAGGTAGATCATTTCTTGGATCTGCCTCGCATATATCTCCACCAACCGTGCCCATGTTCCTTACCTGTGGATCAGCAATTTTTGATGCCGCATCGGCTAATAATTTGCATTTATCCCCTATAATTTTATTTGAGGCAACTTCTCCTGTTCTCACCATAGGGCCAATTTCAAGTGCATTATTATAATCCACAAAACTTAGAGCCTTAATATTTGAAATATCAATGATGTAAGGTATACTTGTTAGCCTTAATTTCAAAAGTGGTATTAAGCTATGTCCACCTGCCAGTATCTTGGAATCATCTTTGTACTTATCTAACAGCTCTTCCAATCCTTCTATGTTATCCGGTGCAAAATATTCAAACTTGTCTGGGTACATAGTTGATTAACATAAAATTATATTTAAGAGTTTCTTAATCTCATGAATAAATAAATATAAAAATATAATAAAAATAAATAATATGTGCATGAAATTTATTAAATTTATACAGGCAATATAACTATTTATATACAAACTTAATAATTATATTTAAACCTTGCTAATCTTAAAATATTTCAATCAAAAGTTTAAACTATATTTACTGTATCACCAACAATGATTTTGTATTTTATAAGGCACGGGCAAACATTTAATAATGTAAAAGGAGTATTTCCGGATAAATTTACTGAATTAACAGAAAAAGGAAAAAATGAGGCTAAAGAAATAAACGAATATATAAAAAATATAAACTTTGATGCGGTTTATTCAAGCCCGTTTATAAGAACCGTTGAAACAACAGAGATAGTTACAGATAAAGATTATATAAAGGATGATAGGTTACGTGATGTTTATACCGGTGATTTAGAGGGAAAAAGCATAGCAGAAACATCAAAAAATGACAGGTCATGGTACTCAACATTCCAGGATACTGGTAGTAATAAATACCACGTTGAATTATTCGACGATGTTAAAAAAAGGATAAATGATTTTATCAATGATATAAAGGGTAAAAATTATGAAAATGTTCTGATTGTAACGCATTTAGAACCTGTAAGGGCAATGTATGCACTTGCAACAGAAACGAAAGGATTGCCATTAACAAAAATTGAAATAAACAACTGTTCAATCTCAATATTTACGCATATTGATAATAAATTATATCTAAAGGTACTGAATTGGTTGCCGTTAAAAAATTATGGCAATGTAAAGAATAAAAATTTTTATTAATTTTTATAAATTAAATTAATTTTAAATATTGATGATAACTTATATTCTGTGTATAAAATTGGTTGTTCTGGCTGGGCTTATAATCCATGGATAGGACCATTTTATCCACGTAATTCAAAACCAGATAATTTATTGAAATTATATTCATATGTGTTTGATACTGTTGAAATAGAATCAACATTTTACGCCATGCCAGATACCAGAAGACTGGATAAATGGTACAATGAAACACCGGATAATTTTGTGTTTTCCCCGAAGTTGCCAAAAATAATAACATATGACAATATACTTTTGAACATAGAAACCCTGTTTAAATCCTATATAAATTCAGTAAAAACATTAAATAATAAATTAGGTGTTACATTAATACAGATTCCACCATTTTTAGCTTATAATAATGGAATTAGCAGATTAAAGGAATTTATTAAATTATTTCCAGATGATTTAAGGTTTGCAATAGAATTTAGAAATAAATCGTGGCTGAACAATGATATTTATTCACTTTTAAGGGATAAAAATATAATATTAAGCTGGGTGGAAAGGCCTGAAATTAGAATATCTGATATACTGACATCGGATTGTATTTATTTAAGATTAATGGGTGATAAATCGGTACTGCACAAAAAGGATTTCGGATCAATTAAACTGGATAGGACAGAGGAAATAAAAGAATGGGCAAATATAATAAATAGGAATATCAGCAATGTCAAAACCGCATTTATTTATGCAAATAACCATTTTCAGGGATTTACTCCCGGAACAGTAAATATAGTAAGAGGAGAACTCGGGTTGAGCCAGTTAAATTTAAAAATGGATAAGCAGAAAACCTTATTTTAAAATAATCTTTAATTTATTTCACTAAAATCCACCTGGAAAGAACAACCGGCAATCAGGGATTTCAGATAATTTAACCGTCTCTATCCTCCATAGCCTATTATCACACTGTCTGAATGATACCAGGTCCCTAACATTCTTTATTGAGAAGGGAGTGCTAACAGGATAAATCAAGAGGTTTTATATTTACATAAAATTATGTACACGATCGGAAATGCCTATATTAGATTAATAACACAGTGGTACATAAACAATTTACTTTTTTAAACACCTTTTTTTAATAAAATATTTCTAACATAATACCATGCAGATAGATGAAAGGCAAAAGCATAATAGTATCATTTTCCAAGGCGTCCAGATCCTTTATACTATCCATTCTGGCGATAATAACACCATTTTATTTATCAGAATACATAAATGTGTTTGATGTTAGCATAGTCGTTGCATTCAGCATAATTTTTTCCACATTAATCATATATTTATTTCCATTAATAAAACTGAAAAATAATTCAAAGATGTTTCTGATCTCATCTCTAATGGCAATTGCAATGCTTTTAAATTATATTTTTATGGATTATTATGTATTTATTTTCTCATTGATGCTGGGTTCAGTATCATTATCTGGTAGGGATATCAGTCCAAATCAACCAGTAGAGCAATATGCAATAAGCTCATATGAAACAGATATAGAAAGCAGAAGTGCGGCATTTTCATTTTATAACTTTTTATCCTACAGTTCATCGATAATTTCATCAATTTTTCTTTTTTTATATACAGATGTTAATTATAAAACAATATTTTTAATCTTGTTTATTGTGGCTTTATTACAGTTTATCTTATATCTGTTTATAAAATTCCCACAGAATAAAAGAATAGGAACAAAGGATCTTAACATAGAAACTAAAAATCACGTCAAATCATTATCTGTGCTATTCTCAATAGATGCTTTAGCAGGGGGAATGGTAACGGTTTCAATGATATCCTTATGGTTTAAGTTTGTATATAACATATCGCTGAGCACTGCCGGTTTTATATTCATATTTGTAAATGTTATAACAACAGTATCAATACTGTTATCATCGGTAATATCAGGTAGAATAGGATTAATAAGAACAATGGTTTACACACATTCCGTTAGCAATATTTTTTTAATTCTGGTGCCGGTAATCCATTCATTAATATTAAGCGAGGTTTTTCTGTATTTACGGCAGACAACAAGCCAGATGGACGTACCTGTAAGAGATACATTAATAAATACAATAATAGACGAAGATTACCGTGTAAAAAGCAATACAATATTTTCCGCTGTGAGAAATGGTTCACAGATCCCGGGACCCGGAATAGTAGGATATATGCTATATATTTTTCCACCATTCATGTTCTTTGCTGCAGGCACATTGAAACTATCCTATGATATTATATTTTATATAAAATACAGGAAAATTAAAATCTAATTGTTTTTGGATTTTTTCATAGTAATAGCTTTACATCTTCCATAAATCCAAAGTATTAATTTACATTAAAATTTATTTTTATTTTATTAATAAAATATTATATAAAAATTAATTATGCTTCAGATAATTCGGCTTTTTCATCCTCCATATCTACTTTTTTATAATCCGGGCTTTTCATTACAATGAGCATTACTAATATAACTACCATTGGTAAAAATATTGTAAATATGCCGGATGTAAAATAACTTTTTGTACCTGAAAACACAATAGCAAATAATGGTCCACCCATTATAGCACCTATATTAAATATGCCAAAAAGGAAGCCGGTTGCAGAACCTGACCATGAAACCTCAACAAATTCCTGAACTATGGCAGCTATATTTACACCGTATATTCCATATCCAAATCCGAACATTAGCGTTGCGATTATAGCTTCAGCCTCATTCATTTTTGTGAAAAACATCATGGATGTTGATACAACATAAAATAAAGAGGCAATTAACAGTGCACCCTTTCTTGAAAATTTATCACCTATAAAAGACCCGGGTAACGCACTTATTATAAGTCCGAGGCCGAATAATGAAAATACTAAAGTATCCTGTGCTGTGGTAAAGCCTATACCTACCAGAAATGCGGAATAATAACTATTGTATGCAAAATAGCCCACTCCCCATGCAAGCATTGAAAATACAGCCAGCAGCATGTCAATTTTAAGGTATTTATAAAATCCCTTTTTGGGTTTCTGGTTTTTCATATAATATTTTGGCAGTACAGAGAAAACCATGAGTATTAGAATAACCCCGAGTACACCTGATATTATAAATGGTATATCAAATGTTGTTTTTGTACTGAATACGCTAAAAACGTATGGTGCTATAAATAAGCCCGTGCCGAACATTATTGCTGGCAGTGCTATAAATCTCCCCCTTGATTTTGGAATAAGGTCGCCCATAAATGTGTATATTAATGGTTGAACCATGCCAACACCGAAACCGGTTATAAATCTAAATATAACCAGTTCATATGGACTTGTAACAAAACCTGTAAAGGCAGAAAATATAGAGAATAATATCATTGCTGTTATTAACCCGTATTTTACAGACATTCTATCAAATATGTAACCACCAACGAAACTGAATACCGCTATACCGGCAGCAAAACCGGTACCGGCAACCCCAAGCAAAAATGGATGTACATTAATTATTTTTAAGATAAATGTGCCTCCGAAGAAAAATAGGTCAGCATCAAATCCATCGAGAAACATTCCAAATACTACTATACCGGCAAACAGTGCAAGTTTGTACTTGCTTTTACGTATGTCATTAATTACTGTTTCAACCTTTTCCATAGACACATATTAATTTCCCAGTATATAATTATTTTTGAATAAAAATAGAATAATTGTTATTTTATTGACTCTTTGTCGAATTAGTTTATTATATTTTTATGGCTTATCCTTACTCCAGAACATTTTTAGATATACCAGTCATTACTGTTCTTTTCCCACGTCTGTGAGGTATATTTTTGGCAATTGCAGGAGCATTCCATACTAATCCTCCTGTTTATATAATCTTCTTCAGCAGTTTCATTGGAGAATGCAGAGCATATTAAACAGGCTGAAAAAAAGTATAGAAAATAAAAACATGATGAAAAGTGTCAATTGTTTTATGTATAGTATACTATACGAAAAATATATAGATATGTACAGTATAATGTACATATGGTAACCATTGAGGATTTTAAGTATGTATTAACCCTGTGGAAGGAGCGGGAACTGCCAGAATTCATCACAAGGAACATAAAATTAGATTTTAATTTAAACAAAATCATAACTATCGCAGGCGTAAGACGTTCTGGAAAAACTTACACAGAGTTCCAGAATATTAAAATGCTTCTTGCCGGGGGTGTAACAAAAGACAACATAGTATATGTTGACTTTGAGAACGAACGTCTGGTTGGCACCAGGGCAATAGACCTGGACAATCTTCTTGTTGCACATTCGCAAATGTTTAATTCAAATGGCAAGGTATACCTGTTTTTAGATGAACTCCAAAATGTTGAAAACTGGGACAAATGGGTTAGAAAAATATACGAAACCGGGAAGTACCATATAATTATAACAGGCTCGTCATCCAGCCTACTGAGCAAGGAAATAGCCACCGCACTTGCGGGGAGAAATATTTCTTATACTGTCCATCCATTTTCATTCAGAGAGTTTCTCTCTGCGAAAGGTATTAAAGTTGAAAATACACATGAATATTCCACATCAAGGGGTAAAATACTGAAAGCATTGGACGAATTTCTTGAATATGGATCATTCCCAGAGGTTACTCTTGCTTCTACCCATGATGCAAAAAGAAATATACTCTCTTCATACTTCGATGCAATATTTTTTAGGGATATAGTTAAAAGATACGGTATAAGAGAAACTGGCGAGCTAAATATATTCCTGAAAATAATAGTGAGCAATTATGCATCATATTTCAGTTCTGTGAAGTCCTACAACTACTTCAAAAGCATAGGATTTAAGATAAGCCGAATAACAATACTGAAATATCTCGAGTACTCACGTTCGGTTTTCCTGATTGAGGTATTGGAACCATACCTTAAAAGCGCCAGGAAACGATTCGCCCACCGATCCAAGAGCTATGTGGTTGATATGGGAATATCAAGATTATTCTCAGATATAGACAGGGGCAGGGCATTGGAGAATGCAGTTTATTTTGAACTTTTAATAAGAAACGGTTACAGTGAAGATATACACTATATGAAACTGGAATCAGGAAAAGAGATTGATTTCCTGGTTGGTGACAGGGAAAAAGAGATTATACAGGTTTCATATACTGTTGCGGATCTGAAAACAAAACAGAGGGAAATCAGTGCTATTGTAGAAGCTGCAAAAAAACTTGGTCTGAGAAAAGGAACGGTTATAACATACGATTACAAAGGAAAAGAATATATGGATGGGATAGAGATAAGCTATACGCCATTCTGGGTGTGGGCGTCAGGTATATAGAAATGGGTATAATAACATCGAAAAATGGTGCTTCCAGTTTTGTTGTCTTTATTTCCCTTATAATATTCTGTAGATGGGAAACACATATATGTGTAAATATTACGTTAAACAGAGAAAAATTGTTCAGTAGTTTCCTAAATAGAATTCAGGTTAGGTTTTATATTTAAAATACTCTCTGCGGAATTTTTTAATAACAATGCACCCCTGTATAATACGCTTTCATCTATATCAAACGTTGGAGAATGATTTGGTGAATTTATTTTATCGTTTGCGCCACCAAGTACATAATAGGCTCCGGGTATTTTTTCCAGATAAAATGCAAAGTCCTCACCACCCATATTTGGTTTTGGATGGGTTATATTATCTTTTCCAAATGTTGTTTCTGCAGCTTTCTCTATTATTTTTGATATTTCCGTATTATTTATCAGGACAGGATATCCCTTTTTATATTCGTATTCATATTTTATATTGTATGTTAGTTCAAGGCCCTTTAATATATCTTCAATTCTTTTTATTATTTTATTCTGGACATCCTTATTAAGTGTTCTTACTGTTCCCATTAATTCGGCATGGGCGGCTATTATATTAAATCTATATCCCGCATCTAACCTGCCTATAGTTATAACCGCCGCCTCCTGCGGGTCTATCTCTCTGGATACTATAGTATTTACCATTTCTATTAAATGCGATGCTATATAAATTACATCTATCGAATCCTGTGGAGCAGATCCATGGCCGCCTTTACCATGTATTTTTATTGTAAACTCATCTGCATTTGCCATCATTTCTTTATAATATATTGCCACCTTTCCTGCCGGTAATGTTCCCCATATATGCTGGCCTATAATATAATCAACATTTTTTAATGCCCCGTTTTTTATCATTTCTATAGCACCGCCAGGTGGTGTTTCCTCTGCTGGCTGAAAAATTAACCTTATATTCCCATTTAAATTATTCTTATCCTCAAGTAATAATTTTGCTGCCCCCAGTAACATTGCCATATGGGCATCGTGTCCACATGCATGCATTATACCGCTATTTTCTGATTTATATTTTACATCGTTTTCCTCCATCACTGGCAAAGCATCGATATCGGATCTTATTGCAACGGTTTTATTTCCATTTCCCGTTATATCACATATAATGCCAGTTTCTGTTATTCTCTGTGGTTTTAATCCCATTTTAGTCAGTTCTTCTTCTATTTTATCTGCTGTTGAATATTCCTTAAAACTTAACTCAGGATGTTTATGAAAGTATTCCCTTATATTTATTATATATTCATTGATTTCCATATCTTTTTAATCATATCCATTATGTATTTCAACCTTATAGATAGATTACACACTCCGTAAATATTATTACTATTTAATATATAAGTTTTCTATTGTAATATACCATTAATTTAGTAATGGTACTGGAAAACAACCAGATTATATTGATGGTACACTTTAAATGGGGTTGTGTGTATAATTAAAAAATTCAAAAGAACAATCAATAAATTATTATATGAATTTTTACTGTAAAAATTTATAATATTTTACTTAATAAAATATAATTTCCCTTTCTATTATATTTATTTCAGTTTTTCTATTCTCACGGATATATTCAAAACTTTCATAAATATTAAATTATATCAGTAAATTGATATTTAGTGACAAAAAAATGCCTAAACCTGAAGTGGCAATTAATTTTGCTGAACTGCTAAACAATGAAAACACACGAAAAATATTTGCGCAGGTTGGTCCCAAAGTCTGTCAGGTAACAGCCCGGCATCCTGGATTTATTGGTTTTCAGAATCATTTTCAAACAGGAATAATACCGTTAGGAGCAAGATATGGCGGTGGATCAATGGATATGACAGAAATGGATACTGTAAACGTGTATCAGTACACATTCTGGAAAAAAATAGAAGACCATGAAGATATGCACAGGGAGAATTTTACATCAATATTCAGATTGTGTAGTGCATGCCTGTCACAGGTGGTTTATGGCCCGTGGGAGCCAGTTTATGAAATACGGAATGCGGATATACCGCTAAATACAGAATTAACAGATTTTACAGCAATGTTTGGCAGGAAATTTGCTGCTGGTGATCCATCCGGAGTACCACCCATATCGATGCCCTATGGAAAGAGAACAATAGCAATGTCAGAGCATACGGTAAAAGCAGGGATGGAAAAGGAATTCGAATCAGGTATAGAAGAGGTAATGAAAGATTTTGTACATGTACCGGGTTACCTTGGTTATATGGTACTTAAACAGAAAGGTGTATCTGCACTTGGGTCATTCCAGTTAAAGGCAAAGGGTACACATGAGGTACTGGAATCAAACGGTGAGGTGCCAGTACATCAGGAAGGCGCATTTAAATATCCAGAAGCAAAGCCAATACCACCTGAATATGTAGTGCACATGGAGTGGGCCTCACCCCAGGATGCAATGTTTGGTATTGGCAGGGTGTTATTCTCACATTCGGCAAGAGAAATACATGGCAGGGTACTGGATACTTTAATAAGAGGGCCATATATAAGATTATTAAATCCTATGATGGAAGGAACAACATGGAGGGAATACCTGAACTCACCATAAATTAAATAATTTTTACTGGAACTTTTATTCCGCATTTTTTATGAATATTTTTTCTTATATCCAGATTTTTAATTACCTTCATAATGACAGTGTATTAAGTATACTGAAGGTTTATAATAAATTAAAAACTGAATTTAAACTAATATAAATTTGCTAAAATTACACAGATATAACTATATATTTAATATAAATACAGGTTTACATGATTTTAGTAACAAATGATGATGGCTATAATACATCAGGCATTAAAAATTTGTATAATATTGCTTCACAGTTTGATAAAACCATTATGGTTGCACCAGACAGCATGAGAAGTGCATCCGGTATGAGTATATCATTTTCAGATTCTATAAAAATAAATTCACTTGAAAATTATGGAATAAATGGTTATTCAATTTCAGGTTATCCGGCAGATTGTATATTCCTTGCAAAGAATATGATACTGAAGGATAAAAAAATAGATCTGGTGTTAAGCGGAATAAACTATGGGCCTAATGTATCATTAATATCGCTGTATGCAAGCGGTACACTCAGTGCAGCAATGGCAGCTGCTTTAACAGGTATAAAAAGTATGGCGTTTTCAATACGTACCGATGATTTTAACATTGAAAACGGTGGGGATATAGAAAAAGCTTCATTAATTACAAAATCAATAATGAAAGAGTTTAATAAAAACGGTTTTCCAGAAAATGTTGATGTGTTAAATATAAATTATCCAGAGAAAATAGATAATAATACAAGGATAAGAATTGTTCCAATGTTAAAAAATCCATTTATGGTAACAGACTTTAAATCAGATTTGTTTAATAGCTACAGGTACGGCAATAAAATAGATCTGTACAGTGAAAAAAATTCTGATTATAATGTTTTGTTTAACGAGAAAAATATTTCGGTAACACCGTTAAGTGTTAATGGCCATGATATAAAAAATATAGATTCAACAGTAAAATTCTTTAAAAATGTATCTAAATCTATATATGAAGATATATAGACGGCAATCAATGCTTCTGAATATGAATTTATTCTTATACTTTTATTGAAGAATTATAAATAACAAATTTAATATAAAATATAATCATGATTAATTATGTGCATATTCTGTGATATAGTCAATAATAGGGCAAAATCTTATAAAATATATGAAAACAACAAAACCTTAGCATTTTTAGATATACATCCAATTTCCTATGGGCATATACTGATTATTCCAAAAAATCATTATGAAAATATATATGAAATGGATAATGATATATTAACGGAAATCATAAAAACTGTAAAAACAGTAACTGAATTATTGAAAGAGAACATGGGTATAAATGCTGTAAACATAATAAACTCAAATGGTAAAATAGCAAATCAAACAGTATTTCATTACCACATGCATGTAATACCAAGAAGGGAAAATGACAATCTGGATTTTATCCACGAATGGTGGGTTAATAAACTTATTAAAATGGATAATGATATTTTAAGTGAAATAATGAATAAATTAAAAAATTAAATTATTTTTATATACTGCTTCAAAATATTATCATTCAGTATAAAAATAATGACTATAACTAAATTTTCAATGGGATGTTATGTTAGAATAACTTTTTATGAGGTATTATAACAATATATTATAACAATAGTATTTAATATCACATAATAATATTAAATAATGCAGGAAAAATGGGTCAAATTAAATCCATATCCATTTTATAAAAAAACTGGGAAAAGTTATCCGGTAAGTTTTGGCACCGGTTATCATGCATATGGGATTTATAAATATAATGGTGTAAAATATACTGTTATACCATGGGAAGGCAAAAAAGCTTTTGGCTTTAAGGAACTGCATGTTATAAAAAGTAATTGAGGTAATTATTATGAATGAACCATCAATGAGTGAAATAATGAATGGGATAATTCCCATAATAACCGGAAATGATATTTTAGATATAGGAACTGGATTTGGAACTGTAATTAAGGCATTAATAAGCAATAAAAATATAAATATTACAAGCATTGACCCGGAAATGTGGAGATTTGATGAATTAAAGAACACCTTTTTAAATGAAATATATGAGGGCAGACTAAAGTTATTAAAAACATCCATAGAGGAAATAAATTCTCCGGATAATAGATTTTCAACCTCAATATCATTATTTTCAGCGCATCACTTTAGCAATACTCTAAAAGCCATAAATAAAATAGAAAATGTTACATCAGGGACTATTATCATTGCCGACTGGTCTCCTGCATCATCTGGAATATCAAATCCGCATTCTTCTGAAGAATTAGAAAAATCCATGAGTACAGTAAAAAATTATGCCTTAAAAAATAAATATAAAATACAGAATAATAAAATGTGGTTTATGATTTATAAAACAAAATAATTTATTAAAAAATTTGGCAGAATATAATCATTATGATAACTATAAAAAAGTGTACGTATTTAGTATACATGAATACCAACATTGTGTCAATAAGAATAAATAAAACAACGTTGAGTAAAATAGGCGGAATGGTAAAATCCAGCATGTTTAAGTTGAGAAACAAAACATTATACTAACGACTGGCATAAAAAATTTTAATGTATGGTTCGATGTACTTAACAAATAAAATAGCTATAATGAGGATTATGGTAAGGAAGTATCAAAAAAATTAGACAATGCGCTGAATAAATTTTTAATGGAACGTGATAGATTTTGAATTACATTGATACTTAAAAAATAAAAATAGATCCGTTATCCAGTATTGATAACTCCTCTATTTCTGGATTTATTGAGGTTAACAGCATATTTTATAATGCACTAAATTTATCAGAAAAACTAAAACTAAGAACTCTTGACCTGATACGTATTTCATATTGTTTGGAATTAAATAGAAATGGGTATAACATTGATAATTTATATACAATGGATAAGGAATTTATCGGGGCTAAAAGTATTTTAGAGGATCATAAAATAAATTAAAAATAAAATTGTTAAAAATATTTTAAAAATAAATAATTATTATTAGCTCGATAGTTCTTCCAGTGTTTTATCCTTTGTTTCTTCCCCAAGGAAAAATGTTATTAAAAATCCAGAAACTCCAACTACAAATAGGAGCATCTCCATTGGGACTATGCCGTATAATTTCAATGTTATTGGGAATACAACCGCAGATATAATTGCACCTACCCTGCTTATAGCCGTTCCTGCACCCATTGCCGTTGTCCTCATTCTTGTTGGGAATAATTCACTGACAAATATACCTGTTGTTTCACCGGTACCGCCCGCATTTGCAAAATAAAATATTGCAAACATTGGAAATAGTAACAATATTGGCGGTGCAACACCTACAACAATGAAGTATATGCCCAGTACAAATAATGATACTCCCTGAGCAAGGAAAGTATATTCCTGCCATTTTTTTCTACCAAATATATCTGCTGTGAATACAAAAACAAGTGTCCCAATAACACCGATAATATAAAGTATCAATGTTAATGTTAATGCACCTGAATGTGATGAATAACTCAGTTCTAAAAGCAAAGTTGCTGTGTATATGCCTATACCATAAAATATTAAATCATTAAGAAACCAGGAAGTAAATGTGAAAATAGCTCTTTTTTTGTAGTTCGCCTTTTCCGCAGTAAATGCTGGATATAAATCAGCATCTTCCTTTTTAATATTAAATTTTTTCTTTATATCTTCTACTATGAAAAACTTTTACTTAACATTTCTTAATCCTCCTGTTGTATATTAATTTTGTTATATCCTCGATAGCCATTAGATCGGGCCTAAACCTGGATGCAAGTTCCATCCTGCTTATCTTTCT
>JAJZZE010000040.1 GCA_021797735.1 Thermoplasmata archaeon
ATCCTAATTATTCAAGGATAGAATTAAATAATGCACATTTTTTTAATGCGAGTGCAAATAAGGAATTAATATCCCGTGGCAATATTATATTAAATAATCTAACATATAAATATACATTCCATCTAACAGAATACAATAATACTGGAAATGTCAGTTCCACGGAACATTTAATATTATGCAGACATGCAACTTCAAGGGAATCCGGCCATGCTGAAAACCATATATATTCAAACAGAACAGCATTAAGTGTTTTATACACATATGGTGGCAGATCATTAAATAAAAATACAGATACTGCCGGCAGTTCAATATATGTTAATAACACAACAAGGGTACATTATATGGTTATACCGGGTCCGCATGTAATAGTTAATGGAGTTGGATTGCCTGTATTGCCATTACCATCACCGGGTGTAATCTATAATATCAAATCATCAAAACATTTCACGGCATATGAAACGATAGTGAATTCTAAAAATTCTACAAACACAACGTTTTCATTCTCATCCCCGAAAATATCGGCAAATGGCAATTCAAGCACAATAAAAATAAATAACAATACAAATAGATATGAAAATATGACAGGAATAATAAATAATAAAAACAACAATACAAGGTTTATGATAAATATAGTAAACAGCAATGGTACATTATCTACAGGTACGGACCCGGTAAACTTTACATTTGACCCGCAGAGTGAGGGTAGAAGCATTAATGGTGGGTATGAATATATGTGGATGGACAGTGCAAGTATACCTTATACTGCAGGCATTGGCGGACCGGTGATTGCTACCACAATATATGGGCTACTTGCAGCTATGGTGTCTTCGACTGAAAAGGTCGCCACCACACTGTCTTCGGCTATAGGTGATGTTGCACCAATAGCGGGTATACTTGTACTAATGAATTCAGTGTTTTATAATAGTAATTATAATGATGTTGTGTACATTGAGGCAGGATATTGGCATCCATACGCATGGTGGTTAAGCTGGCTATATGAACCATATTTAGAAGTCGGTTACCATACAAACGAAATACACAATATACTTACCGGAAGAGTTATGCATATATCATGTACATATATACCTGTATTTGTAATAGCAGACTATTATCAGATACCACATTACAAAGATATTAAGTACGTTCTCATGTATGAACCAGGATGGCACACATCATTCTTTCCAACATGGAATCCATCAGTATAGGTAATTTAAATGAATAAGTATAAGATTGTATATAATATATTAGTAGGATTGCTAATTATAATTGGTATTACTATAACTATTTTGCTTATAGTTTTTATTGAAATAATACCTATTAGAACCCTCGGATTAATGTTTAAAGTTATGACGGCCGAGCTTGATATAGGGGTTCCAATAATGTTATATATAGCGTACATTATGGATAAAATAAGACCAAAAATAGGGCAATACGGTAATGATTTTAAACAACGACTGAAAGTATTAACAATATACATTTCTTTACTTTCAGTGATTCTATGGTTTAGTATGAACAATTTTAGGTATGTAAATCCTCTGGATAAACCGGTTGAATTATTAATTTTATTGCCTCTTTTATTATGTTTGCCACTTTCATGGATTTTATATTATAGATTAGTGCATATATCTATAAATGATAAAATCTGATTGATTATATATTTGCACCTATATAGCTGTTATCAAACAATGGGATATTATTATAACATGTTAATTAACCCCTCAGGTTTTGCTGGTAGTTCCATTGCTGATTTACGCTGTATTATGTGTATACACTATATTATTGCCTGGGGTATCAATGGTATAAACAGATGACTTAATGCATTATGTAAAATACCTAAATTTATTTAGAACTTATAATCACAGCAATGTCAAGGTTATGAGCTTTCAGTACAGCATTATGAGTGATAATAACCTGACTTTATCCTCAGTATCAATATGTTACTGAAAATGGTCTAAAAAGAAAAATATTAAAAATAAGTTTGAAATATGGTATAATTAAAGGTGTAAATAAATGGTTGCAGTTAAAACAATGGTAGAAGGAGGCAAAGCCACAACTGGTCCTCCACTTGGTCCTGCTCTCGGTCCGTTAGGATTGAATCTGGGTCAGGTTGTAAAGGATATAAACGAAAAAACAAAGTCTTTCGCAGGAATGCAGGTTCCTGTTACAGTTAATGTCATAGACCCGGCAACAAAAAAATATGAAATATTAATAGGTGTACCTCCAACATCAGCATTGCTGAAGAAGGAGATAGGCATAGAAAAAGGATCAAAAGCCAAGGGTGCTGTGGCTGGCAATGCAACCTTAGACCAGATAAAAAAAATAGCAGAACAGAAAAAACCATCTTTACTTTCATACAGTATGAAAGGAGCAGTTCTTGAAGTTCTCGGGACCGCATTATCACTTGGAATAACAGTTGATAATCAAAATCCAAGAGAAATTCAAAATAAAATAAAGAACGGCGAAATAGAAATAGGTGAATAGGAATGGATAATAGCATCATAAAAAATATAGAAGAATTAAAAAATTCCAAGAAAAGGAACTTTATAGAAAGTTTTGAAGTTGGAATAAATTTAAAGGACGTGGATATGGTAGATCCAAAGAATAGAATTGCGGAGGAAATTATATTGCCAAATGGAAGAGGCAAAGATATAAAGGTTGCCATAATAGCAAGTGAAGAAATGAGGCTAAAGGCAAAGAATGCAGATTTTTCTTACAGTTTAGATGATTTAAATAATTTTTCAGATGATAAAAAGGCTTTCAAAAAAATAGTTAAAAATATCGATTTCTTTGTTGCTGAATCATCAACGATGGCAACAATAGGTAAAAATCTTGGTATAATACTTGGTCCAAGGGGCAAAATGCCCAAACCGGTACCACCAGGGCAGGATCCCAGTGCGGTGATAGATAATCTTAAAAAAAGCATAAGGATAAGAAGCAAGGATAAAAAAACATTCCATGCCCCATTCGGTACATTGAATATGGGCAATGATGAATTATATTTAAACATAAATACTGTACTGAAAAGAGTCATATCAAGACTTGATAAGGGTAAAGGGAATATATCCTCAGCCTATATTAAAACAACAATGGGTAAGGCAGTGAAAATAGATCTGGGTGATATAGAATGATGGAAACAAAAAAAGCACCGGCAAAGTGGAAAGTAGATCTTGTAAACACTATTGCGGATGAAATAAAAAATAGTCCGGTAATAGCAATTGTCAATATCAGAGGGTTAAGGAATAAGGAATTCCAGAAAATAAGAAATGATATAAGAAAAGAGGCAAAAATAAGGGTAGTAAGAACACTTTTTCTTAAAAGGGCACTTGGAAAGTCAGATAGGGAAAATATTGGGAAGCTAATAGATTTATCAGAGGGTCAGCTAGCATTAATAACAACAGCAGAAACACCAAAAAGCATTTATGATGTATTAATATCAAAGAGAACAAAAGCAGCAGCACGTGGTGGTGAAATATCAGAGGATGACATAGTAATAGAACCAAAGGAAACATCATTCCCACCCGGGCCAATGATATCTGTATTTCAAAAAGTTGGAATTCCAGCGGGAATAGAAAAGGGAAAAATAGTGATAAAAAGTGAAGTAACACTCGTCGGGAAGGGTGAGGTTATACCAAAGGATAAGGCCCATGTACTGGAAAAGCTTGAAATATTGCCTGTGACAGTAGGATTGAATATGATAGCAGCATATAGCGATGGCCTTGTCTACAGCGCTGAAGCATTATCAATAACGGTGGAACAGATAAAGAACGATATGGCAAATGCATTCCTTAAGGCAAAAGGTCTTGCATTGAATATATCATACATGGTACCTGAAATATTGCCTGAACTACTATCAAAGGCACATATGCATGCTCAGGCACTGGCATTCAGTACAAACTTTGTTGATGAAAAGCATATAGATATTTTTATAAGGAAGGCTGTAATAAATGCCGCAACTATAAATTCATTAATAAATAAAGATTTAAATAATGAAAACATAGGGGATAAAAAGGAAAGTAAAGAAGAAAAGAAAGAGGAGAAAAGTAATGAAGATGATGCATCTTCAGGACTCGGGTCCTTATTTGGATGAGGTGAAATAAAATGGAATATATATATGGAGCATTATTACTCCACTCAGCGGGAAAAGAAATAGATGAAGAGAATTTGAAGAAGGTATTAACCGATGCCGGTGTAACTGCAGATGATGCAAGATTAAAATCTTTGCTAGAGAGCATGAAGGGCGTAAATATAGAAGAAGTCCTTAAAAATGCTTCGGCAGCACCTGTAGCAGCAGCACCCGCAAAGGAAGAGAAAAAGGAAGAAAAGAAAAAGGAAGAGAAAAAGGAAGAAAAGAAAGAAGAAAGCGACTCAGACGCAATGGCTGGCCTCGGATCTCTTTTCGGATAAATATTTTTATATTTTTGATGTATATGGATTTTTATCAATATTTCTGGTCAGTTATTAAATTCGTTTTACCATTAGCATTTCTTGTAATATCTCTCGTGATTTTTAATACACTGCTTTTACTTATATCAATTATCTGGCTTATTGCTTCATTAACACTAACACTAATAACCGCAGATACAAAAAGTAATCTGGTAAATTCAGGAAAATTTTAAGACCATTAAAATTTAATTTAAAGTTTTAATTCAAGTATTTTATCGTATACCTCTTTTGCATGTTCCTTTGGACTTACCTTAGGATATACATATACTATCTTTCCATTATTTATTATGTACGTAACCCTTTTAGCAGTTGCAAGCCCTAAGACCCCATATTTCTTTGTAATATCCTTTGGTTTATCACTTACCAGTGTGAAGTTAAGGTCAAATTTAGTTTCAAATTTTTTATGCGATTCTTCGGAATCAACACTAACACCCAGTACCTGTATGTTTTTTTCCCTGAATAAATCTATGTTATCCCTGAAATTCTTTGCCTCTATAGTGCATCCCGGTGTATTGTCTTTAGGGTAAAAATATAAAACAACCACACCATCTCTGTAATCGCTCAGTTTAACCCTTTTTCCGTTCTGATCAACAGCCTCAAAATCAGGTGCATTATCACCTATATTTAATAGTTCCATAATTATACATATTAATTATATAAATAATGGTTTTGTTTAAAATTTTGTTAATAATTTTTTAAAAACAACTTTTATTTACTATGATTCCATAATTTTATCCCTGAAATAATGTATTATCTTTACTGCCTCTCCCTTCTTTGATTCAATTATTTTATCATAATCATCGCTTGCATTTCCTATTGCAATGAATAGGTTATCCTTATTTTTTATGAATACCATCTCATCTTTTTTTATTGTTTTATCCATATCTATTATTCCGGGAGCAAATAAATTAGATCCATTCTCTATATGTGGTACAGCGCCATCATCAACTGTAACCGTTTTATTACCTACCTTTAAATAATTTATTAAATATAATGTTGGTATACCGTTATAAAAAATTGGTTTTCCAGAGAAATAATATATTTCATTTTTTTTGCTGTTATCTATTTCTATATTCTCTAAATTTGATATATCTATATTATACTTCGATACCCTCTCTTTTAAATTTTTATAATCCTTCTTTGATATTACATGCCTTGACATTTTTATCACAACATAGATTTAATTTTCTCCAGCTGTTCATTGATATTATTATTATTTATCATATTCTTTATATATGGTTTAAATCTTTTGCCGAGCAGTTTTTCATTATCTGTGAATAGCCATGTTTCCTTTTCTTCTAGAGAATCCAGGAATGCATAATAAATAGATTTCTGGATATCGTTCTTCATATTTTTTCTTCCATTGATTACTGCATCGTTTTTTCCATAGTTAAAATAATCTGTTATTAAATTTATTAAATATTCGGAATTCTCAGACCATGGTTTTGTAATACCAGATGTTATAATTTCCTTATTTTTTGTTAATTTTGCATTTTCCATTATCTCCAGTGGATTCCCATGTAATTTCTTTATTTCACTATCATCCAGGCCATACATTATCTTTATTATCTCATTCCTATATTTAGGGAACAGGTATTCCAGAATTTTCCTCTGGCTTATGCTTTCAAGGTAAAAACCATGAGTTCTTTCCATCAATTTTTCCCTTATGAATGGTTTTATCTTCTCATCAAAGTTGAGTGCATTTATAAAATCATCTATGTCATAGTTATCATTATTTATTATGTAATACCTGTTTTTTATGGCATAGTTTATTTTATAACTCCTGGTTTTACTTATAAACTGCTTTGTATTCAACTTATTAGTTATATAATCATTTATCAGAGACTTATCATCAGGTATATATTCCATAAAATCAGTACTTATATCAAATTTCATATCAGGTATAAGCATATGCCTCAGCAGTAAAAATATTATATTGTGATCAAAATCCTCATAGACATCTATTTCCTGGTCATACAGCTTCAGTGTTAATTTATTGCCGTTATCACCGAGTATAATGTGTTTATCATATTTAAATGAAATATTTTCCTCGTTAAATAAATCCTTTAAGAAATCCATGGATATTTCATTCTTGCATGTTGCTGTAAAATAATTCTTTGTGGAAAAAACGCTTATTTTTTTCAATTTTACAGTATTTGTAAATGCCAGTAATCTGTACATCTCGTTATTATAATTCTGGACACCGGACATTATTGTTTCGTCTGTGTTTCCTCTTTTACAGTAACTTACGCTACCATAGTTTGTTTTTATTAATCCCATCATTGGGGCAGTTTCATCTTCAAGTATTTTATGTGTTTCCGATATGCTGCTTAAAAACTGGTCTGCCGAATTATGATATTTACTGTATTTGCCACTTTCTTTCATTTTGTCTATCTTCTTTTTATACCCCTTTATTGGGCACAGAAAGCAGTTACCGGTGCATTCCGGTAAAATTATATACGGATTTTCAAAAAATTTTCTAATATTTTCTATGAACGCTTTTTCATTCTCTCTTGAATTAGTCTTTATTTTCATGTTTTATCAAGATTTCTTATGGCCTCTGCCTTAACAGTTACGGGGATAGGTACCATGGATTCTATTAACTGAACAGTTACCTCTTCCTTGGCAGCATCTATTGATGTAATCTTTGCCCTTTCCCCCTTAAATGGACCCTCAATTATCTCCACAAGGGTACCCATTTCAAGGCCTGTTACTGCAGGTTTAGGTGTTAAATACTTCTCTATTTCGGATATGTCTATATCACCCTTTACAAGGCCCTTAAATCCCCTTATATCCTTTGATAATACCTCTATTCTATCGACATGCATGGTTTCTATAAAGAAATATCCCTTTATCTCATGGGGGGACATAATTGCCATTACCTCATTCTCAGCATACTCATTTTTTCCCTTTCTTTCCTCTTTATCCTTTTCACCATGATTTGATAAATCCATTGCTATATCCAGTTCTTTCCCTATTGTACATTTTGCTATTATTATGACAGGCGATAATTTTACCGTAAATTTTTTTTCAAAACTGTTTATGTTATCCTCAGAATCAATTTTAAGGGTGGCAATTAATTCATCGTTTATATAACCACCTCTTGGTGTGTCTATTTCAAGATCCAGTTCCTTTGATTTATTACCATCAATATCTACCTCCTCACCTATTTCCTTATTATCTTTTGGTGAAATGGTATAATCATTTTTTAAAATAATTTTCCACTCTATCTGCTGGTCTTTCTGATTAAACTCAAATTTTAAATTTACATTAAATTTTCTTTTTGTGTTTTGGATATTTTTAATAACCACATTTATAGGCATCACATCAGAATTTATATCCTTCTCATTTATCTTCTTAATTTTTTTATTGCAACCGGCATCTATTACATCCCTTATGTCGCATTTTAGCCAATCATATTCCATCATCTTTAATTCACCTTAAAACATTATCTGCATTATATAATATATGGCAAAACCTATTAATCCAAGCAATACTATGCCGAAACCGGCTATTAATATAACCTTTGTATATTCATCACCATTCGGCTTTTTTGCCATTTTTAATATTCTCGAGTATTTACCCTTACCAATTCCTTGAAACTTTCTTTCGATTTTATCCTGTTGTTCAACTAATTTATCCTGAACGCTTTTATCCATTATATAGATAAGATAAACATAAAATAAAATCTTTTCTAAATTTTTAAAAAAATATAAAATATTTATTAATTTATACAATGTAATTATAATAATTGAAAACCAGCAGGTAAAAACAAATCTAAAAAATAGAAACCGTGTATTATTTTCTGCAAATTATACATAATTTTGTTTAAAAATATGATATTATAACCTGATGCTGATAAAATAAATTAAAAAAATAAAAAATGTAAGGCAAAGCTGCCTTTCATGGAGGTGATCCATCCGCAGGTTCCCCTACGGATACCTTGTTACGACTTAACCCTCCTCACCGACATCAGATTTGATTTAGCCCTCTAGAACTAAACCTCATCCAACACCAACTCGGATGGTTTGACGGGCGGTGTGTGCAAGGAGCAGGGGCATGTTCACCGCGGGTTGTTGACCCGCGATTACTACGGAATCCAGATTCATGAGGGCGAGTTA
>JAJZZE010000023.1 GCA_021797735.1 Thermoplasmata archaeon
ATATCGAGTCGAAGGGTGGCTAATCTATGCAACGGCCTCGAAGGCCAAGAAATATGACAGCCACCTTCGATTCTCACAGCTATACCGTCATATAGCTGAGGTCAAATAAAGTTTTTCATGATATCTACTATGGAAAGTATAAAGCCTGTATCGCTTATATAGCCAGCAGATGCTCATATTAACACCTAAAATCAATATATTAATTATGTTAAACCGGGTAATGGAAACAAAAAATTATGGCAGATCAATTTATAATATCTATAGTTTTACCCAGTAATATTTAAAAATTTTATATGAAATATAATATTTATATTCCAAGTTTTGAGGTTATATCCTTGCCCTTTGTTACAACAACCTTGCATGGTGTTGGAAGTTTTATCGATGCCTTGTGCAGTGCATCCTTTAATATCTTTGCATTTGCACTATCTACCTTGCCAACCACGATGATTTCTCCCGGATGAACTCTTGCGGCTGTACCTACGGGTCTGCCGAATGCCATTCTCATACCGCTTGATATCCTATCTGCACCGGCACCGGTTGCCATTTTATGCTCCGTTATTACCTGATGTGGATATGGCCTTATATGGAGGAAATAACCGGCTGCACCGGCATGTTCCAGTAATTTTCTATTTATAGAAATCCTTGCTGCCTCCAGTGCGGTATGCCTGATCTGGCATCCTTCCTCGGCTATTAACTGCATTTCAATTTCAAAATCCTTTTTCTGATTTCCCTGCACAAACGTTGTTATTTTTGGATATGGAACACCTCCCATAAACTCCTTACGTGTATATGCAGGTCCTTTAGCATGTGAATACATTCTTGCTGGTTTAGTTACCATAATAATCTATACATAAATTCATAGCGATATAAAAACATTTATAATTCTCATAAAATTTATGCTCTTTTATTTCTATTATATACATAATTGTTGTTTATAGCTATATTGTACGGACCGTATGCATCCTTTGCTATAACTTCCCCGCAGCGTGTACACTGTAATGAATAATCATCATTAACCTTGAATTCAATATTGCTGCAGTTCGGGCATGCACTCCTTATCCATAATTTATCCGGATTGGTCTTTTTTATCCTTGATAGGATTTCATTATTCTTCTCTTCCTTTAACTCCTCTTCAGTTTTCTCCTCAGTCTTACTTACATTTTTAGATTTTTCAGAATAGTATATGACTACAGTGTAAAATCCAAGGAAAGCCCACAGGAACAGAAATAATGTTAGTACCGTGGATAATATATCCGGTGAGAAGAAAACTAATGCCAGTTCTATTATCGATGAGACAAAGCTCATATTGATTGACCTTAAAAAGCCGAACCTGATATATACGTAACTCAGTATTAATGTATTTATATACAGCAGAATGCTTTCATAGATATTAAAATGGGTTATAAATACGGATATGGCTGCGGTTATTATAATGAATACATACATAACATCCTTTACATATTTATATGGATGCAGCAATGATGATAATTTTAAATTTTTTGTAGATATCAGGTACACTATAGTTAATACTGTAACCGGTATAAATTCAAGTACAATAACCTGAAAAACAGAGCTTGTGGCATATATAAAATTCTGAACCCCCAATTTATATGTTGAGACCACTGATACTGTTATTGATGGGTCTATTAACTCCATTATCATGGATGAGAATATTAATATGGCTATGTAAATGGAAAAGAATGAGTAATAATATTTATTATTATCACCATCAAATCCTTCTGATATACTGTTCTTAAATATCAGGGGCATAAATGATAATATTATCAGTACAAGGCTTAAAGCAAGAATGAAATATGATAGTGTAAAATTCATTTTTACTGGAATATACAGGTATGTTGATGGTATACTGTATAAACTATGTATTTCTGTAAATGTAAATGGGAGTAAATAGGAGAACATTATAATGGCTATAACTATACCTCCGTATGAAATAAATTTGTTGGCCCTATTTATTAAATCCAGTCCATTCATAATTTATAACATTTATCAGTATATTTTATTTTAATGTTACTGTTAATCTTTTATCAACCTTACCCTTGACTATCGATGTTTTTATAACAATTTCACCGACCTCATCTGTGTTTTTAACATAGAGACCGTAATCTGCCTGCAATGGTAGGCCTGAAATATTAATCGCCCTGAGTGGCTCCTCTGATGGCAGTGTACCGGTTGAATAGCTTAACATCTGCTTCTCCCTTGGGAAAACTGTACTGTCTGCATATTCTGCATTTACATCAACACCGTGGGCAACGATTTTATTTGCCTCTGTGGTGATATTATCGACAATTTCCTGGGTTATATCATCTATGTACAGGTCTATCCACGCCTTATCATCGTAGGTCTGCCCAATCCTTGATTTTGCATTATAAAATTTATATGCAAGTCCGGCAATTATAAACAATGCTGTTCTGAATCGCATGTGTATATGCCTCACATCCCAGTCAAGTTTCTGGTGTATAATCTTACCGGTTAAATCCTGCGGGTATGTATCCAGTGAAATTAAATGGATATAATCACCGTCGGTCCATACATCAACGATACCGTAGGTTTTATCATCTATTGTAACCTCACCCTTGTCATTTTGCTGTCCATATAATGTTGGGTAAAATATTGTTTTATCTACAGTCAGATCCGTAAATTCTACACTAACTGCACTGCTGTCGCATTCCTTTAAGTAGGAATCTTCCAGGGATAATTCTTTGGTTTTCATTAATATCATAAGAGCTAATTTGTATTTAATTTTATTTTATTTTCCATGCCTTTTAGTTGTGTATTGAAATAATTTATAATAAAAATATGCTGGTAATCGTATTATGCATTATAACTGATAGAATAATGCCATTCTTCCAGAATTATTTTTAAAAGGATAGAATTTTATTTTCTGCCCTTAGATTTTCCTATAAATATATCATGACCTGCTTCCCTAATGTAATTACTGTCATCCCTGATTATATTTATGCATTTATCTATATAGGTATCCTTTCTGAGCACGTTTTCTATTATTCTTGATTTTTTTACCCCGGTTCCCAGTGATGCCAATTTTAATGCCTCATAGGTTTCCATCGTCATTGATATTGTAAATTTTTTGGTTGCATTCAAATTTTCCGATTCTGCTTTTTTTTCTTCTTTTGAGTTTGTCTCCACCATTTTTATCAATATATCATATACATAATACTATATTAATTTTGGCATTACTAAGGTAATACCATAGCAACTCTATAGTAATGCTAATATTAATTACCATTAGTACTTTTGCCCTTTTCCTCTTCCTGGGATTTTTGTTCCCTACAGTATTCTTTGCCTACATTTCTCTTCATGGGTACAAGGATTCCCCATCCAGGGCTATATGTCTCTTGAGCGTATTGCTTGTAACCCTTATTTTTATAGAAATTGGTTCTGGTTTTTACCGCCTCTAAACATATTTCAAACTCTTTTTGCCTATATAGTTTACACGTTATTCTATCTGTTAGCCTAGTAATCATACCACTACCTATCCGCTGCCCCTGTACAGTTGTATCTACCTTCACATAATTTATTATAAAATTGCATGTTTCTGTTTCTGCCCGTTCTATTTCTATAAGGGCCAAAGGTTTTTTAGATCTACGGCTACGGTATACTATAACCATGATATTTTCTTTTCTGGAATCTGCATAGAATTCTCCCATTGTAATTTCATCCATGGGTTCTAATCCCGAATGCATTTCACTTTTTATATCATTTTTTGTAATCCATCCATAGCCTTCGGTAATATCTCCTATAAATCATCCGTGAAAATATCATAAAATGTTGACCTTAATTTTATATTTTTTATCAGTGAATGCAGATATTTTTTTGAACCTTTATAATCAAAATTATTGAATGTGATATTATTATACGATATATCCATTAAAATAAGCGGAACCGGATCTGCCAGATATGGAAATTTTGCAGTTATGGAAAATGGGTCACCGCCGGTATTCCTCAATGAATATTCAATTATGCTCCTGATCTGATGCCAGATAAAACTTTTTGCATAGAAGTTTATTATATGAAAACCGGGGTATTCCCTGTAGTCTATTCTTTTTATGGTTCTTACCGTATTTCTTTTATCAGCTCTACAGAAATTGATAAAATCATGGGTACCCTCAAATTTTTTTAATGTGTTTATTATTGGATCCATATCATATTTCCCATATAATATATATGAATACTGCTTGGCTTCATTATGCCGTGGATTAAAGTAATCATCCAGAACAGAATATGAATAAAAAAACATATATTTTATCTGTGAGTTTAATATTTTCATTATTTTGTTGATCTCATCACCGGATTTTAAGAGTAAGACATTACCCCTGGCAGATACATATTTATCTGTTCTCGCTGCACTTTCAATGTTATCTGTAATATTATATTCCCCGAGTGTTTTTATGATGGTATTTTCAACACTGTTTATGCCATTGTCACGCTGGAAACCATCAAACATTGAACCATCATATCCATACTTTATAAGGTAATACATTGTATTATATTTTTTAATGCTATAAAATTATGGTGTTTGCTAATATAATAGGATTTGGGACAATATTATTTTACCGGTATATCCCTGTAATTCTTAATCAGATCTGGTTTCGTACGCTTTAGATAATTACATTGCCTGGATTGTGCAGCATGTGATAGTGCTCTAACTGTTCCCGTGTATTATTGGTGAAATCATACAGCATATTTTTCCATGATCTAACACTCTTTGCCCTGAAGGTTGCGTTCAAAAGACTGTCAAAAGCCTTTAATAGTTATCTATCAATAACACATAGAGGTGGAAAAATGAAAATGTCCATGAAAAAGGGGCAATTTGATTCCCTGCTATCTAAAGTAAAACAGCTAAGACCTGGTGATAGGGAGATAAAACTCAATAAAGACATCACCCTTATTCTCAGATATGTTACAGTTCTCCTCAATGATTATATAGAGGATGAAGTACAGTTTCCTAGGCTGGATCCTAATGCTAAAAATGAAGATGTAGTATCCATTGTGTTTGATATCAAAGGGCTAGACCCACAATACGTAACTCAGGTGGAATTTTCTCGTGAGGATTCGGTATATACCGTTTATATAATTCCAACACGCTCAGCAAATAGTGTCAATTCATTATTATCCGAAATTGGTTCGATTTCATGAATAATTTTATTCTAAAGCCAATATAATAAGTGTTAATTTATATTTAGTTTAAAATATAAATTATATAAAAGTAAAAATTTATATCCATGTTCATAATAGAACTATTATGTCAAGGTCAGACAATATTAATAAGATAATGGAGAGAACCAGAAATAACAATCCTTTAAAGGACATTCCTACAATTCTTGTACCTGTATGGCAGATTAAGATTAGGGAAAGATTTGGTATTAATGTTGACAGGGAAATTGCGGAATACATAGTTCTGGCTGCACATGAGAACGGAACCTGGAAGAGGCAGAGGGCTATCAGAAAGATAGAGAGAATACTGATAGATAGGGGCACAGAGCTACCGACTGCAAAGGTTATGGCAAAAAATATAGTGGAGATGGCGGTTGGAAATACACAGGAATAATATAAATAAAAAGAAATTAGAAATTTTTTTACAGAATATAAATAAACCTGAAACGTATAACATCGATCTAGAGCAGTATCCTACAGATGCTAATAGCGCATCTATACTTTTATTATACGCATATTTTGATGGGAATATATACGGTAAAAATGTGATAGACCTTGGTACCGGCAATGGCATTCTGGCAATGGGTTCAAAATACCTCGGTGCAGAAAGGGTTACCGGTGTTGATATAGATAAAAATATGGTAGATATTGCCGTGAATAATGCAGAATCTAATAGTATGGATATTGATTTTTATAATATGGATGTTTCACAGGTTTCCGGGCATTATGATACGGTTATTATGAATCCACCGTTCGGTTCTATTATAAAACACGATGATATGGTATTTATCGATAAGGCTCTTGAAATATCGGATAATATATACTCAATACACAATATGAAAAGCCATGATTTTATTATAGATTATTATTCAAAAGTGGGTAAAATAAGAAGGGAGCAGGAAATATCTATAGTTACACCGAGGATATACAAACACCATAAGAAGGATTTATATGAGATTAAGTCGTTTTTATTATATGTAACAAAGGAATAATTATATTGTAATCATTGATTTCACATCTAATGATAGTATGCATAATTTTTATTTTAAAATATAGATAACGTAGATATCTACCATAATTGCCACAATTTACATTTACAATTTTACAGAAATTTAACACTATCAAAAGATAATAATTCGATATTATAATTGGGAAAAAATTAAAAAAATAATTATATGTATTGGTAATCATGGAATGTAACATGGCCGGGGTGGGGTAATGGACATCCTTGGGGACTGTGGATCCCCGGACCCGGGTTCGATTCCCGGTCCCGGCCCATTCTTTTAGATTATAATGATGTTTTTTAGGGCTTATTTATGAATTTATTGTGCATATATACCTGTTGCCATAGAAAATATTACAAAAACTTTCTCAATTCGCCCAATTGCTGGTATAAATATTAAAAAATTTTTTAATTTCAATTGTTTTTGTTATCAGGTTTATTACATGTAATTTTATTATCTAATGTCGCTACAGATGTGCATCTTTTATTTGCATAATATACCATAATCTAAGTGTCATATACTGATGAAACAAATCTTAATTTCGGTTTAGACTCTCCACATGTCTATTGAGATGATACGTAATTCCTACCGATCTCCAGTGTTCTGCCTGATCACGGGAAACTGTATGGGCTAAAACGGGTTTTATGTAGCTACATCACCTACTATAATTACCATTTTTTATTATATATTGTGGAATTATATTCTCCATGGCCATAGCCTCATCTATGAAAGCATTTAATCACCGTAATAAGTATAGCACCAGGCATTTATGCTTATCCATTGTCGTTCATAATTCTCACCCATTTACCCCTTCCCATGGCTATCATTAAGTCCATGAGTGTGATCCATGCAGATCCAGATCTGATCCTGACCAGGTTTATGAGTAACCATAGATTATATAGAAGAACTGAGAAAAAGAACAGAAAATAGCGTATTTTCATATCCGGTGAGTGTGTCCTTTCCTTTATGTCCTTTTTCTCCAGATAGCCATTCTCTATTCCCCATCTATTCCTGTAGAGTTCTGCAAGTTCCCTGACATTGTTTTCATTTACATCCATATTTGTGTAGAATGAGAGAGCATGCTTCTTTCCATCAGGATAATATATTATATGGACAAAATTGGAGT
>JAJZZE010000051.1 GCA_021797735.1 Thermoplasmata archaeon
CAAATGCCCCTGTGAGAAGCTGTGCAAATCCCCCATAAGCAAAGGCAAGTGGCATGACAACCGAAACCGAAGCAGCTGAAAGAATTCCTGCGTTGACAAAGCTCAGGAGGAATGTGGTGAAACCGAATGCTGCCAGACCCAGAGGGGCAGGATCAGCCAGAAATGATTTATTTATCTGGTTTACATTCAGCAAATCTTCCCGCTTCATCTTATTCATGGCCTGTTCTTCATTTTTTATATCCTTATTGCTTTCCATTTAATCTTCCTCCTTTCTTATAAGATCCATTGCCTTTTTAATTTCCTCAACAGAAGCTTCATTTTCAAGGGTACTGATATCTCCTGTTACCTGGTTAAGGTATACTGCCTTTATGACACGCCTCATAATCTTGCCTGACCTTGTTTTTGGAAGGGTATTAACTATATGTATTTCCTCTGGAACCATTATCGGGCCAAGTTCAGATCTCATCCTCTTTTTTATGCTTACAATGGTGTCAACATTCTTATCATAGCCATCTTTTAAGGTTATGAAAGCGATTATCGTGTCTCCCTTGATAGTATCAGGTTTTCCGAAAACAGCTGCCTCCGCAACCTCCTTCATGGATACCAGTCCATCTTCTATTTCGATTGTGCCAATTCTGTGGCCGGAAACCTTTAAAACCTCATCGCTTCTACCCAGGAGCCAGTAATAACCCTCCTTATCTTTTATTGCATAATCTCCCATTAGATACATATTCTTGAATTTAGAGAAATACGTATCTACATACCTTTTCGGGTCTCCATTGACAGTAAGCATGAGCCCGGGCCATGGCTTTTTAAGTACAATATACCCCTTTTCACCTGGAGGTACCTCCTTTCCCGATTCATTGAGTATTACAGGGTCGATGCCCGGCATGGGGAATGTGGCAGAACCCGGTTTCAGATCCGGCATTCCCAGTTCTCTCGATGGTGCTATGGTAAAACCTCCGGTTTCAGTCTGCCAGTATGTATCGATTATCGGGCACCTGCTCTTTCCTATTTCCTCATAGAACCAGTGCCAGGCGGCAGGATTTATGGGCTCACCTACTGTGCCGAGAACCTTCAATGAGGAAAGGTCATGCATCAACGGATATTTCTCACCGTATTTCATTAATAACCTTATTGCAGTTGGCGAGGTATACAGGATATTTACTCCATAGCGTTCTACAATATCCCACATCCTGTCCGGCTTCGGGAAATCTATTGCCCCCTCATACATTACAGATGTTACACCTAAAAGCAAAGGTGCGAATACTATATAGCTGTGCCCGGTAATCCATCCAATATCAGCTGCGCACCACCATCTATCCTCCTCTCCGGGATTGAACGCCCATTTCATTGTATTTGCCACCCATACGGGGTATCCACCATTGCCATGGACTATTCCCTTGGGTTTTCCTGTTGTACCAGATGTGTATAATATGAATAATGGGTCGTTTGAATCAAGCTCGGCTGGCTTTACATAACCATCCTGAAGTATTTCATCATAGTAATAATCCCTATCCTGAACCATATTTATTTTATTGTGCACATTTTTGACAACAATGACATTATCAACACCGTTGCTGAGTTCAATTGCTGCATCAACGATTTTCTTCAGCTGGATTACATTGCCTTTTCTGTATCCACCATCTGCAGTAATAACTGTCTTTGAATTGGAATCATTAATCCTCTGTGCCAGAGCTTCTTCACCGAATCCAGAGAATACAACATTGAATACAGCACCGATTCTTGCGCAGGCAAGCATGGCAATTGGGGCTTCCAGGATCATGGGTAAATATATTGTGACCCCGTCTCCTTTTTTAACTCCCAGATCCAGAAGAGCCCTGGCAAATGAGTTTACTCTCCGGTATAACCCGAAATAGGTAATAACCTTCTCTTCTCCATGCTCTGGAACCCATATGTAAGCAACTTTGTTTCTCCTCTCTGTGTTCATATATCTATCCAGGCAGTTATAGGACATATTGGTTTTTCCGTTCACAAACCATTTATAAAAAGGTTTGTTTTTATCATCCAGAACTTTTGTAAAAGGTTCAAACCAGTCGATTATCCTGGATTTTTTATTCCAGAACTCCTCGGTGGATTCCAGCGATTCTTTATATTCTTTCAGGTACCCAGAAAGGGTTACCTTGTATTTTTCATCCATAGGCAGTGTCTCATTCATATGAAATACAATTGATATTAGTATTTAGTTTTTCTGGAAAGGTACTAAGTCAAAACACGACAATATATGGATATTGAGTAATTTCTACTTTATATTACAGTATATCTGGATTATGTAATTATCCTGCTGTAAATTTAGAATGACTCTTTGTAATATCTGACAGATAATGAAAGGTCATATAATGTGGTGCCAGAAATATACCTTTCGAGGTGTAAAATAATCTTAGTAGATGGTTATCTATCCATTGCGTTACAGTATTCTATAATTAGTTCTTATATTTACATAAAAATATTGTACACAATCACTTTGAACTATAACAAATATAAAGCATATTTAAATTATGGTTTATCATGAAAGATTACCAAACGATTCTGGCAAAGAATTGGGCTACTGGATTAATTATTACTCTATGGGGCGTTGCGATAGGATTATCAATATACGTTTTTTATTATCTGATGCATGACCCAAAATTAATCTAAATATTATAAACCTCTAAGGTTTTATCAACCATATTTTTTATAGAATAATTTTTTAATAAGTCATTCTTATAATTATCTGTTTTTTTGAAATAATAATCTACGAGTTCCAGAAGGTTTCCATCATTATAATAGTTCACATAATCGCCAAATAATAATTTATTATCAGGATTATCATTGATTAAAATTTTCTTTCCCAAATAGAGTGATTCATAAATAATATATCCAAATCCCTCGCCAATTGTATTATATAAATTTAGATCAGAATATTTGAGATAACTGTAAAAGTCAATATCACCTGGATTTTTATAAAAATAAAAATTGGGGTAATTCTTGTACTTTTCCTGTAAAATATCCATAAAGCCATAGCCTATTACATAAACATTATACTCTGTGTTTCTTAATTTATCTAATAAATATATTTGATTTCTCCGCATGAAATCTACACCACCTGCAATTACAATATTATTTTTTGTAGTGAAAGGATTGTACAATTTTAAACTATCAATATATTTATAATCTATACCATGATGTACAACATAAATATTATTGGTAGTATGATAGTATTTTTTAACCTGTTCTTTTACCAATTCATCCGGGACAATTATTTTTAATTTTCCCATTTTCCATTTAAATAACATTGGTGCTAATGCAGTTTTTACCGCTACGGTCTGTAAATCCTTTTTATAATATAAATCATGTAATGTAGTTACATTTGCCTTGTAGTAAAATTGTGTTGTTGTTAACGTATGTATTATATCCGTATTGATGTGATAGAATGGTTGATATAAAATATTTGATATAAATCCGAAATGTTTTTTGTTGTTATATATTATTTCTTTTTTAAACAATTCTCTATAATTCACATTGGGCATATTATAACGTAAATCCCTACTATATCGTGCAACACCTCCACTACTTTTTATATTATATCCTATTAATGTTATACTTTTACTCATTTTACCTCACTTCTAATGTTTTAAAATTGATTGCAGATTTTTGATAAAACATGAAATACTTGTTATTGTTATTAATATTACATTCATCTTGATGGCAATATATCGGTTATTTATTAAATCATTATAAATGTCATACTCATAACGCGAAGCTTTATCGGTCTTATTGATATCTGAACCATAATATATTATCAATTCTTCACTCTCCGGAACTTACTTAATGGGTATAATTTAATTCTATATTTATATGGTAGCAATAGTATAACCATTTTTACAGTTGAAATAATATCCTCCCGTAAATTTAGGTTATACACTTTCGTATATTTTATAATATCCACTATTGTAAGTTTTGCATGAGTGTCATATTTAACACGTAATTCCATCTCCAATATGCGTTTTTTAATTTTTTTTGTCACTTTTTTATTTTTAAATTGCGTTAAAGCATAATTAAGTATTTTTATTATATTTCTATTAAATTGAACAGGGTCTCTATGAGTAATAGAGTTAGGATTTACAGTATAGATGTTAAAGCATTTTTCTATTTGTTTAATTTTGATTCCATTTTCGATTGTATATAAGTAAAAAATATAATCAGATCCATTAATACCAAATTTATTTAAAAAGTTCAAATTATAATATTTGGCATTAATAGTTGAACCTGAAAATATAATTCCATCATGAAATTTTATTAGTTTACCATTATTGCTCTGTTTTAGGTAGTTGCTTATATATCCGTATTTATTAAAGTCTTCCTTAAAAATTTCCAATTTACCATCTAATATGACATCATCACTATCTAAAAACATTACAATAGGGTTATTATCATAATTTTTAATAAATTCTAAACCAGCAATATAATGATTGCCATCACTTATAATATGATGAAAAGAATTTTTATTTTCATACCCATAATTGCTGACCGTTATTATTTTTATATCTTCATTTAATTTATAATCCGATTTGCTTATGATATCAATACAGTTATCAACAGCCTTATTCAAATCATCAATATTGTTGTAATTTGTTATTAATATATAGTTGCCCATTACTTCACCCTCAAATCATATTCCCTTTTAATAAAAAAATCAGTGTCTTCTTTCCGGTGAAGATATGTAAACAAATCAGGAAAGCCATTGATTGTGCTTTTTGCATGTAGTATATATTTATATTTTAAATACTCTTTTTTGATATTTTTAGCATAGTCTGTCATTTTAAATTTTTCATATAGATGTTGCAAATCATTCAATCTTAAAAAATATCTTTTAGACATATAATCGGCATATCGGGTATAGTTGTAACTTTTGTTATGTATCAAAGTTAAAGCCTTTTCTAAATCCAATATTTTCTTTCTGTCACTGCACACAGACAGCCATAAGAAATAATCAGATAATGATTTTGTATTTTTATAAAAGTCGAAGTTTATTTTGGACGTCCTTATAGTTATACATGAATTATTATTATTAATGCCATTCCATTTGTAATTTTTATTATCATAGATAGCATAATTATGTATATAGTCGTATTTATCCGTTTTGAGAAGTTTGTTTATATATCCTATTTTTTCAGGTAAAAATTCATCATCCCCATCTAAAAGCATAAGAAAATCATATTCTTTTATTTTTTCCTGAAGGTTATAAAACATTTCATTGAAATATGTAAATTTACTAAATATTGTGTTAGACATTTCATAGTTAGTATAAACAAGATACTGGTAATCCATATCATTAATCCATTTATTTATATCTATTATATTTTTCAGAACGTTATTTTCTTCGTTTTTATCTCCCGATATTGTCAGTATTAAATTTGTCATCTTCTCACTATCTAAATATGGTTAGAGTTCTTTAGCACATCTTCTCTCAATTTTCTTATCATAACTGAAATCAAATTAATTAATAGGATAATATATTCCTATATTTAATTTTTTGAGATAGGATATTGCATTAGAGACAAATTTAGCATCATAACGAATGCCAGATCATCATCTTTTGGATTACCCATAGAAGATAGAAAGGTTATAATGAAATTGCCCAGACATTTTATAATGCTAACACATTGAAATGTCTAAAGGTCATATTTAATATTGATATTTCCGGTGAAAACCTTTACTTATCATTTTTTGCCTATACAGTATAGTAAATTTGCTGAATCGTCATGTATTCGACCATTGTTTGCAAGTTTATTCATTTTGTTTATTTTATTCAAGCCTTTTATAGTATAATTCATCAGGGTTAATGGTTTCCTTTGTTTCTGATTAAGGTATTCTATATTGTTCTTAAACATTGCATATATTTTCTATGCGAATATATTTGCTATTATTTATTTCTTTTTTCGCAGTCTCCTTACTATGTTCAGATATTTATATTTGAGCTTCCTTCTAGTTACCTTACCTGTATTTACATCATCTACGTGGTCTTACCAATTATTAAAATCATTAAACCATCTCAAATAAATTGCAACAATCACCCCAGGACCTATCAGATATCATAAATACTTAATTAAATTAATATTAGCTCTATACATTATCTATTATCGGAAATTATAGGATAATTATATATAGGTAATTATAATTATAACTTGATGCGCATAAAAGATATCGGATGCAGGCTTGATATGAAATTAAAAATGATGATTAATGGGACATCTGATGTTTTTAGATTATCTAGGTTGTATAATATCATAATTGGACTGTTCATTAAGCGTGATAATGATACAGGCAACTATTATTTCGAGGCATTTATCACAAAAGTCAATATGGATAGTTTTGCAATAAATTTAATAGAATCATACAGCCCTATTGTAACTGAAAATTATTATTTAATATCCAGACCCGTGATTAACCGGAAAATACTGGATTTAATAGTGGAGTTGTGGAATGTTCCAAGTCTGCAGTTCAGTGAAATAACTGTAGAGAATGGAAGAATGATTTTGAGGATAAGGTTGAATAGCCTCTATAAAAAAAATTTATCCCTGATACTAAATAAATATCTTGAAATCCCCTATTTTATAGATGATATTGCACTGACAAAAAGCGAAGATGTTGTATTTCTGATGGATAAAAAGAATAAGAGAACACCAATGTCAATAATACAGTATTCAGTTCCAATATCCACACACAATGTAGATTATCCTACAGAAATACTTATGAAGTATGATGCCCTGGCAGAAGTTGTGGAGAATCCCTATGATAAGAGTAATTTCCACATTCTAATTTTTTCCCAGCATGAACTGGAGGAACGGGATGATTTTATATCCCTCTCAAAAAGCGATATGATTTATCAGACAGAGAGCACCAATGCACTTCTGAATATGATAAAAGACAGAGCAAATGACCGCGGGATTTACAGGGCGAATATAATTATTAAATATATGAATGGTAGATTGTATTCCTCCTCTGTTATCTCATCACACCGGCTCAATGAATACCTCCAGATTATATTTTCATGTAGCAAGGAGAAGTATGGAAAAAATATCATAGATATAAACATATGTACAGATTTCGATTCTACTATATATGGAAATCTTTAACATAAATATTTTATTTATATCTTACCAGTTTCCAATACTTAATCTTTGTCCTACCATGTCATATTTATAGAATGATTTAATTTTCAATTATTATGAAAACAGTGAAGAAGATACTGAAAAAACCGGCAAATGAAATATCAGAAT
>JAJZZE010000035.1 GCA_021797735.1 Thermoplasmata archaeon
GATAACAGATCTATTTGGTGATTTCATCAAGAGATATGAGGATAAAACATTGAATTTGAGGTGGTAATAATGTAAAAAAGTAAATTGGCAAATCGCACTATGGCACATTCATTTGGCGAAGTCAAGTGAATAACGTCTTCCACCCCGCTGTGGCAGCCACCTTGCCGTTCCCGGGGGTGGTATAATACGGTCGGGTTCCTGGCTGTGAAGGGGGAAAAGAATGTCCGGCTGCACCCACTCCACCAGCTGGTTCAGATCATCAGGGCTTGCGTGTCCCCTGTTGCCAATGGACCATGATGGCACATGAAGAAATTTTAACCACTCCTGTAGAACATCCCACCTGTGGTTGCGGGCTCCCGGTGGACCGTTGGCATGGAGAAAGCAGGATCCGGGGCCTACTGGCAGATCCAGTAACCATGGCAAGAATTCCGGTGTTACCTGGAGTATAAAATTTGATGGATTGCCACGTATTGTCGCCACATCAACATCACTGCCAAATTCCAGTATATCGTGAAAACCCCATGTTTTAAAGAGAGTAGCCATATTCTCAGGCCATATAATTTTCCTTCCAGCTTTCTTTGCTATATTCAGAAATGATTCAACACGTTCCAGGTCTCTGTGGTATAACGACATAAGAACCAGCCCCGGTGTATCCCTTAATGCATCAGCAAACAGTTTATCAACCGTACTCTCAAAACGTGGTGCCTCGCGGAAACCGGCTGATAGAGTAGTTCCCTCAATCACAAGTGCACGTGCCCCGTGAACCGCACGGGCAAAACTCTCACTTAATTCCGGATGCCTTCCATGAAGGCGGATATCACCGGTAAAGGCCACCACACCATCCTCCGTCTCAACGGCATACCCTGAAGCACCAATGACATTGTGGTCAACAGGGTAACGTGTAATCCTGAATGGCCCAAAGGTGACAGGATGCTGTTCCTCCACTGGAATTGGTGTTCGTGAATATCCCTCCAGGGTCTCACCTGCATGGGCCAGTGCATCCATCAAACGGGCTGTTTCCGGTGAGCTGTATATGGGAATAGCCGGATCTATCCAGCCTATTAATCCAATATGGTCAATGTGGGCATGTGAAATAAATACCGCTGTGTGCTGATCCGATCCTGCAGGAAGTGGAAATCCGTGCATTGCATCCTCCCTGTAAATATGTGGCAGTGGTGGGGCCTGCCCGGTACGTAGCCTGTCATATAGAGCATATTCGGGGCGCAATGCCACTCCATGCTGAAATAATTCTGCATTCGGTGGTGTAAGGTCAATTCCAAAATCCAGAAGAACACGCCAGCCATCCTGCTCAATTAGAATTCTACTGGCACCTATAACCCCAACCCCACCCCAGAAACTAATATCTGCCATACCCAATCCCCCCATTCTGTGCCACAATATTCACGGTTATAACTGGCCAGGACATTATTTCTGATTGATGTAATGTTTTACTTATTCTACTAAGAACCATCTCTATCCCGTTATTATTTATATATTGTTTATATATCTTATGCAAATAATATATATTCTACACTATATACTATATAGACATACACAAAATTATACACATAGCTTTGTTGAAGATATTGCGGCAGACTATATTGCCCTCAAAAACATGGAGGCTTTCAGTAATTTATTTCTGTACACCATAGTAAAAATAATATGCTTTAATCCATTTATTTCATATGGCAAATAGGGTTTTAATTGTTGCACACCGTGGCGGGAGCTCATCAACAGAGAATTCAATAGAATCGTTCAGGCATGCCCAGGAGATCGGGTGTGATTCTGTGGAATGTGATGTCCATGCAACTGCTGATGGGAAACTTGTAGTAATGCATGACAGCAATTTACTCAGGACAACCGGGAAATCAGTAGAGATAAGTAGAATGAATGCCGTAGAATTAAACAGCATCAGACTCAGAAATGGTGAGAAAATACCACTGCTCCAGGATGTTTTCGGGGCCATAGATATTCCGGTAGTTATTGAAATAAAATCCGTAAATGTAATGAAAGGCCTCATACAGTTCTTTACCGAAAAACAGGAATACAGGAAACGGTCAGTGGCTGTATCATTCTTCCATGAGGCCATCCTGAACGTTAAGAATAAAATACCAGACATTAAAACAGGTGCAATACTTGCAGGTTTTCCAGTGAACCCGGAATGCATTGTCAGAGATTCCCGGGCTGATTCCATGCTCCTGAACTATGAGGGATTGACTGAGAGTTATGTTGCGAAATGCCATGAAAGGAATATAAATGTAGGTGTGTGGGCACCTGATAGCATGGAATCGATAAAGGATATGATAGATGCAGGTGTTGATGCTATCGGAACGGATAAACCGGAAATCGCCCTTCAACTTCTCCGGAAGTGAGTTTTTGGCAGTTATAATATTTTGAATGGTAAGTACACTTCCGAAGTAATACATATAAAATTAATATGTATAGAACTTAATGGCGGTCAGTTAGGTGCTTCAATGATCTTTTCAGTGATTTCTTTATCTCCTGAAACTTCGTCATTATTTCTGGATAATATCTTTACCTGCGATAATGTTTCTACATAAAGATCAAATTTATATGGATCTGTTTTTTTATTGTATATCATATTATAGAATGTGTTTAAATCTCTTATGTCTACTTTTACATTGTTTTTAAGTCTTAAAATATTATAATATAATGAATTTGCCACTTTTATGTATGGGTTTAGGCTCCTTATTCCCATGGTCTGTGATAAATAATCATACCCTCTATCTAACACATAATCAAAAACATCAGAAGCGACATTGCTAGAGCTTCTTTCTATCAATTTATATTCATTGCCAATTGATATATAATATGAATTATCGTGACTGTTTATATTAACAATACCCAGACTTTCAAGAAATTTTGCATATTTAACAATTTTTGTCCCAGATTTTTCGTTACTAATTTTTAAAGTACTATGCCTGTTCAATTCAAGTATTATTTCCTTGATTGGTTTAAAGAATACATTTGCTTCCGGAATTTTTGAAAATTTTGCTTTCGAAATTTGAAATAAAATTTTTTCTGATTTTATTAAGTTTTCATCCTGCCGTTTTCTGACAGTGTTTCTAATATTTTCCCTGCTAAGGCCATTAAAGACTATTTTACTCTCCTTTTTCTCAATTTGGATTTCAGCCAAATTATTAAAATTATCAAATCTTAGCTTCTTATCACTGCCGTCAATTAGTTCATAGGGGATGCTAGCATTTAAGATGAAGCCAGAATTATCTATCTTTGATGTATACAAAAACTGGCCGTAATAGCTATGTATAAATTTGTTTGCCAACGGCAATACATTATCCTCCATTTTATACGATTTTTTAATATACATTGATCTTTCCATTTTAATCACCGTTTAAAATTTGTCCAAATTCGAATTTTTATCCACTTCTAAAGTAGCCTCAACAATGATTTTATCATCATCGTATGAATCATATCTCATATTTATTAATATATCTATATCGCCTTTATTAATTTTTATAATATTGTTATCACCTTTATTAAATAAATCTTTGATATTTATATTATTTTTCCCTTCACGTAATGGCATATTTGGATCTATAATAAGATCATCGCTATCCCCTGTAATAAATGTAAAACAATGGTCAATTGAATTTATTCCTGGCTCTTCAGCATTATAATAATAATTATTTTGAATACTACTGCGTTTTATGAATTTAATATAATTGTAGTAAGAAAGGCATATACTATATATCTAATTTTTTGGATGCTTTTTTATTAATTTCTGGAATTCTGTATATCGTATTGCAGTCAGTTTAATTTTTAGAGTTTGCCTTTTTCCTTGATTGATTATTTTGTTTATTCTGTTTGATAGTTTTGATAAATGGCCATCATCTATTTGTGACCCCATATGTGTGGTGTATCCGATAAATCTGGCAATATAGTCAAGAGATATGACCTCATTCTTTGTATAGTTATACATAATAGAGTTTATTTGAATGTATAAAGAGTTTGGAGCACAAAAGGCAGCATCATTTTTATGATTATAAAATATACTGGATATTTCATGCGATTCAACCTCAGGCATCTTATGAAAATAATAATATATTATATATTATTTTCCTAATGTTCGTAATTTATTTCAGTCAGCATAGTGATTTATAATTCCCCCTGGCTTCTTCATTGATATTATCCCAACTATAAACATAAATGTATACTAAATTTAATATGTATACGGTCAAAAAATAATACATAGTTTATCATGATCTTTACGAACTTTCTTGTATGCCCGCATTCATTCAGGAAGTAAACGTCCTCAGTTGGTATGCCATTACATTTGCAAGAATATTAGATTATAATTATATTTTTATTTTCAATATTCTCGAAATTATGATCCATTGTAATGAATTTGTTATTGCCAGTTAATGCTATTCCGGCGATTAAAATATCATTTTCGTTTATCAGTTTTCCCCTGGATCTTAAATTTATAAATATTCCGGAAGATCGGGCTATGGAGTCCTTATCGGGATATATGATATCTACATTGTTAATAAAATCATAAATTACATCATTATTTATTTTGTATTTCAATAATTCATAGGCATTTATGTATGTTATAGATGCATTTTTCCTATCAAGATATTCATTAACAGTACCAGTAACATGGTGATTGCCCCTTAAATATTCAATAACAATATTTGTATCTAAAACGATCACTGGTATCTACCCACATTATTTGTTCTATCATTATCTATTTGCTTCTCAATTGCTGTTAGTTTAGAATTATTTTTTAAAATACCCTCAAATTTTTTTATATCTTTTTTCTGTATAAGCCTCAAAACAGTATCGGAAAATGATTCATCATCATTTTTAAGTTTTTTTAATTCCTCATAAGCTTTATTTGAGAGTGAAACCATTTTAACCATATATATAACGTATACGTATAGTGTATATAAATATTTAGTGGTGATAAGAATTAATCTATATAATTTATTTTATACAATCGTTTTGTTGTGATATCCTGAATTAAGTTCCGTATAAACCCATTGTAATTAATAAATAAAATTTAATTTAATAGATCCTGGTAATACATTACCAAGTTTGTAGGTTTTAATTCAAAGCATGCATTCAGGAATATGAACGATTACTTTAAACGCGGGGACGTGAATAATGGGCTCTATTACTTAGAGGTACCATTTATAAACGCACAAAATAATGTACACGGCCATAAAATAAAATAATTCTGACATTACGACTATATAACTATAGATAAATATATATTATATTTTTGAATAAGAGATAATGGAAGCAGATTCCAAGTCAGAAAAAAAAGGAGAAGCTGGCTATATTGTTGATTCCGGTAAAACTGGAGAAAAAAATAAAGTTCCCTATGCGGTACTAGTTGCACTTGCTATGGGCATGCTTGTCTATGGTGTTGCAGAGAGTTATGGTCCCGTTTCTGTTGTTGGGGGTATCCTCCCATCAAAATATTTATTTTTGGGTTTGAGTTTGCCTTATATTGCTGGAGGGGTTGGAGCATTACTCGCCGGTACTTTGGCTGACCATATTGGAAGGAAAGGGTCATTCATGGTTACATCCGCCATGATTGTAACTGGAATAGCAATTTTTGTGTTTTTTTCCAGTGATTTAATTGCATTAATAATATCATTTATTTTAGTCGGAATGGCGGCAATTGGTTTAGAAACCCCAATACTATCAATGATTGTTGAATCGGTCCCTGCCAAAATAAGGGGTAAATCCCTTGTAATAGTTCAAAATTTTGGAAATATTGGTGTTGCTGTTACCTTTATACCTGTATTATTACATTTTTCATCATTTGTAAGCAAAACTGCAATATCACTCCTATTTGTTGCTCCTATTGCGGCGATGGGAATTTCATGGCTTTATATGAAGGAAACCTCACCATGGCGTGCAGTTCACGGTGTTACAGATATAGAAAATGCATGGCAGGATCAGGATGGAACCGCTGAACCAGTAAAAGCCGGAATCAGCCTTCCAATGCGTTTCTTAATTTTAATTGTGATTGGCATTGCCCAGGATGTTGCTTTTCTTTACTTTGCCTACGGTGTCGGTTACAGTTACTTCACATATACTATAGCATCAGAAATACCGGTTCTTGGCGGTTTAACAATGGTTGTTGCTGGAATAGTATTTGGCATTTTCTTTGTTGATAAGATCAGCAGAAAATCATTCACAATATTTTCATATGGAATATTAGTAGGTCTGTGGGCATTATTATGGGGATTTGAGGCGATTACACACAGTTCAACTGGATTATTATTGATTGTCTTAATGGCATTATTATTTATTCCGGGTGAACTAACATGGGCAGCAAGAGGAATGCTGGAACCAGAACTGTTTCCCACACGCCATAGAGGAACATATGTTTCACTGGTAAGATTTTCTGTATGGGTTGGTGCTGGTCTGGTCATGGTATTATTAACATATACCACACTACCATTTATCATACCGGCTACTACTGTGATGGCTATATTTGTATTATCACTGGGCATGACTGTTTTATGGCAGGTGAAAGGATTCGAAACACAGTCAAAAAGCCTGTCAGGTCTGGATTCCAGTATGGCAAATAAGCATATTACAGGAAAAAAATAATTTATAATATTTAATTATAATTTTACATAATTATTTGTGGCACCCATTCTTATTATTTGAAAAGTATCCCCGATCTTTAATATTTCCTCTGCCTATCACATTCTTGATGGAAAGCTTTAAAATTCATGAAATGATATATACCCCTAAGAAAATGTGATTAAGCCATTAAGTTTAATTCATATCCTGGTTATTCATTACCAAATATTCCTATAAACCTGGTACCTACTACCAAAAACTTAATAATATTTGGTAGTATATTACCAAATATGGACTTAACCACGGTAACCATGCAGAATCCATGGTGGAAAAACAAATCGGAGATTTTAAAAGACGATAAGGTTAAAAAAGCCTTAGAAACAAAACCCGAGCATGTTTATACTTTTAAAAATGAAAATATAATTTTATTGGGACCAAGGCAGGTTGGCAAAACAACATACATTAAATTAGTAATAATGGATTTATTAATAAATAAGAATATTAATCCAAGAAACATTTTATATTTAACCTGTGATTTTATTGACAGTAAAGAAGATATTAAAAACGCATTAACATTTTTTGATGAACAGTCTGATAAAAAAAATACAAGATACATCTTTCTTGATGAAATTAGTTTTGTTAAAGACTGGAATACCTTAATACTTGGTTTGTTTAATTCTGGTTACTTAAAAGACAAAAGAATTTATTTAACCGGTTCCTCCTCAATTTCGTTGTTAAAGGAAACGTTTCCTGGCAGGGATATATTAAAAATTGTATTTTTGCCAATGCAGTTTAGGGAATATTTTGATTTATTTTATGATAAAATTGATTGCAACACTGAAATAAATCTGGAGGACATGGAAAATTTTTATAAATCCGCTCAAAATTTAATACCATATATAGATAATCTAAATATTGCGTTAAACAATTATTTATTAAGTGGTGGATTCTTATGGCCATCGTATTTACTTGAAAATAGTGATCCTTTAAGCCAGTTATTTGAAATATATAAAGATGCATTATTAAGTGATATTTCTAAACTTGAAAAAAACCAGAAATATTTTAAGGCCATAATGGACCAGATAATAACAGGTTATTCATCCAGACTGTCAGCAAACTCTATTGCAAAAACCGCATCAATTGGTTCACACAAAACAGTAGAAAACTATCTTGAAATAATGGAAGGATTATTTATTATTAAAATATTTTACAAGAAATTAAACGGAAAAATAATGTATAGAAGCAATAAAAAAATATATTTTACAGATCCATTTATTTACAGGGTTATGAAGTTTTATGTTTCTGGTGAGTCGCAATTTCGCGAAAATGAGGAGTCTAAAATTCTTGAAGGTATAGTTGGAATACATTTATCGAATTCATTTAATGACATTTATTATTTAGAAACAAAGAATGGAAAGGAGGTTGATTTTGTTTACAAAAATATTGGTATAGAGGTCAAATCAGGAAATAAAAAAATAAATAAATTACACTATGATAAAGGTTACTTACTTTCAAGAAACGACATGCCTGCTATGAGTAATGATAAGGTTTCAATTCCCATATCAGTATTTTTATACCTGATAAGTTCTAAAAATAAATTGAACTGAAATGTTTTATTTTAAATTTTATGAACTCTGAATTTTCTGTAGGGTATTACGGATTTAATTAGAATTAGGAACCCGGCTGGAACATAAGAGTGGATAAATGATCTGTGGAAAGTACCGGAGAACAAATATAAAAAAGATACTGACATGGGCATGCTTGAATTTGTTCATACAGTACTGTCTAATTTTTTTTACTGCGAATTGAATCATATAGACCCTTTAAGTATCCTATTGAATATATCCTTCCTGAATATGAATATCCGGGTATTATTTCATTGTCGCCCTCAAGATATTTTTATTGGTACAAATAATTAAAGAAGAAAAAAATATAACATTATATGTTTTCTACAGTTTTCCTGAGAACGGCAAGTCCGTTTAGAACATCCTGATCTGATGAATATTCTTCTTTTGTGTGGCTCCTACCCAGATGGGATGGTATGAATATCATTGCTGTTGGAACTATTCTGTTCATATACTGGGCATCATGTCCAGGCCAGCTATAAAGGTACTTATATTTGAGGTTGAGTGCCTTGCATGACTTTTCTATTTGCTTTTTAAGATCCTCATCAAACATTGTGGTTTCTGTTGTCCATTCGTTTTGAAATTTTACTGAAACACCCTCCTCGCCAGCTATTTTATCCGCAGCCTCTTTTGCAGTTCTGGAATATTCCTCTGCAGTTTCCATATCAGGGCTCCTGGTATCGAGATTAAGTTCAACCTTTCCTGGAATGACATTATAAGCATTGGGATAGTTATTAAACTTACCAACAGTCGTGACAAGTTCTTTGTTGGACAATTTTGCTACATCTCTAACCTCGACTGCGAATCTGGCAGCTGCAACAAGTGCATCCTTTCTTGTATTCATGGGTGTTGGGCCTGCTTGGTTTGATTCCCCTAAAAACTCAACATGGTCAACTACCATGGTTACAATTCCACGTGGGATGCCAATCTGGTAGCCTTCAAGCTCAAGCACGGGCCCCTGTTCTATGTGAAGCTCAAGATACCTTGAAAATTGTTGTTTAACTACCCTGTTGTCTTCAATACCCATATATCCTGAATTTTGGAGTGCTTCCCCGAAGGTAATGTTATTTTTGTCCTGCCTGGAATATGTAAATTCCTTTGTAAATTTGCCCGTGGACATGCCAGACCCAAGTAGTGACGGCTGGAATCTGGCACCCTCTTCATCTGTAAAATCAATAGCCGTTATTTTTCTGTGGTTCAGTCTCTCCTTGAATTCCATCAATATCTCTAGAGCCGACATTACGCCATAGAAACCGTCAAATCGTCCACCATTTGGTACAGAATCCATATGTGAACCAATTGCAGTAATGTCGTTTCCAGTTCCTTCCGAACCCATTATAAGGCCTGCGTCGTCGATTTCAATTTCTACATCGATTTTGTTTAGTTCCTCAACCAGGTTGTTTCTTGCCTTTATATCATACTCGTTAAGAGCCAGCCTGTTCACACCAGATTCAGGAGTGTAGCCCACAGATGTTAACCTGTGGAACATTTTAAGAAATGATTCACTACCTATCCAGATCACCCTTTAATATCTTTTCGTCATTTATCTGTTCCAGCCTTAACTTTTTAGTTTTTGGCCCAAGTATTCCAACGATAAGACCTGCAATTAGCGCAGTCAACCCCATGGCTATGAAAGCCCATGTATATCCACTTATACCAGCTATTCCTGCAGACAGGGCTATTGGAAGTATTATGTATGGCGCAATGGCACCACCTATATGTCCCAATCCATCTGTCATGCCCATAGCTGTAGAACGATCCTCTGTTGGGAATAGCTCCGCGGTATAGGTAAACATAACTGGCAGCCAGAGCCCCTGTGTAAAGAATACAAGGAATCCAGCAAGAATAAGCAGCACTGGTGATGTAATAACGCCCCATAGTATGAAGAAAATCATGCTAAGCACCATTATTCCTAAACTTAGATACTTACGCTGAACTTTGTCAGATATTGACATGCCCGTAAACGAGCCGACAAAATCTCCGGAACTTGAAAGGAAAAAGTACAGTATACTGGTTGAAACAGTCAATCCATGGGATATGAATAGTGTTGGAACTACTGATACAAGTGCATAATCACCGGTATAAAAAAAGAACCACACCGTAAAAAGCAGTACTACTCTCTTGCTTATACTTTTTTTAGTAAAAAGGGATCTTATTCCCATGTTTGTTTCTTCCAGTTTTTCAGATATTTTCTCAGCTGGAACCCTGTCAATTTTTCCATGTACCTTTGTTATGTATTCTTCCATTTTTGATATAACCTCTTCTGCCTCTTTCTTTCTACCAACTTTTAGTAGCCATCTGGGTGATTCAGGAAGATATGTAAGTCGCATAATTATTATAGGTATTGCAACAATAGCCCCAATGCCAAACATAAGCCTCCAACCCCACGATATTGTTGGTACAACGAAATATGCTAATGCACCGACAGGAAGTATTTCTATCATCCCAACAGCCGTGGTCATGCCGACATATGTTCCCCTGATAGAGCTGGGTGTTATCTCAGCCATATAGGTGGATGTTAGACCTATGTCCCCTCCGATAGCAATTCCTATGATAAACCTAAAAATTGTAATTTCAACAAAGTTCGTTGAAAGGGCAGCCAGTAATGAACCTACAGTAGCCACTATAAGAGTAGCTAAAAGTGAATTCTTTCTTCCTATACGCTGGGCATAGTAACCAAGACCAAGTTCACCGGCCACATATCCGATAAGGCCAGTAGTAATTGGAAGTGCATAAATGAAACTAGAAACAGGAACATTAAGCTGCTTGGCGGCAACAGGAAGGATGAATCCGATATTATACACATCCCAGAAAACCAGGAAAAAACTTATTGCTACCAATGCAACGACCATTCCATTATATGGCCTGTATTTAAGGCTGTCCAGCCTGTAAAGAATATCACTGTCCTGTGGATCTATATTGTTAGCCATTATTTGACACCTTCCATTATTGTTGTTGTAAATATCTCCAGTCCTTTCTGGTTGAGTTCGTCGGGTATATTTAGCGCACCAATGTATCTGAATACATTGCCCCAGTGGCCACACGTATGCATAATCAAACCTTTTGAAAGCAAACTGTGTTTCAATTCAACCATTTTGTTAGCCGACACTGGTTTGTTGTCTTCAGTTAGCTCTATACCAATCATAAAACCTAAACCCCTGACATCAGCAATTAGATCAGAATTTATAGATTTAAAATTGCGTTTTAGTTCCTCACCGTCTCTTCTAACCCTTTCCAGATAATTTGGTAGCGTTTTTAATATCTCCACGCCAGCAGCCAGGGCAAGTGGGTTTGCCCTGTAAGTGCCTATGTGGAACGACTTCGGAAGTTGTAAGTCATAGTCATCCCTATAGTAAACAAGTGACACTGGAATGCCTCCGCCTATGGACTTGCTAACGCAGACGATATCAGGAATGATATTTTCATGTTCAAATGCCCACATTTTTCCTGTTCTTCCAAGGCCAGTCTGAACCTCATCAACTATCATTGTCAGGTTAAACTCATTGCATATTTCCCTTATAGCCTTCAAAAAACCCTGAGGCGGAACAATGTATCCACCCTCACCTTGGATGGGTTCAACTATTATGGAATCGGGTTTATTGTAGCCTGCTTCAGGATCTGTCATCACCTTCCTTATCATATCAATTATATCATTAACGGAGTATGGGTACCACATGCTATATGGGTATGGAACTCTTAAAATATTAAACCCTTTGCTGTATGATGATCTTTTGTATTTCTCCCCGGCCGTCGCTGAAATAATTCCGCCAGCAATTCCATGATATGCCCCCTCAAAAGCAATAGTACTCCCATTTCCACTATGTACTGCATGGGCAATGTTAATTGCTGCTTCACATGCATCTGCTCCGCTTATTCCAAAAAGTGTTTTATAGTTTCTCATAGCTGCTGGAAAACTATCGTTTAACTCCTCCAGAAAGTTAATTCTGGTCTCAGTTGGTATCTCAAGTGCATGCCATATATTTTCAATTTGCTTTGTCACGGCATCGCGTACTATATTTCCATATCCAAGGTTCAGGACACTTATTCCTGCAACCCAGTCTATAAATCTGTTTCCATCCACATCTTCTATTACCGAACCATCTGCACTTTTAATGGCTATAGGGAATGCATCCGGGTATACCACGCTCTGGGTTTCATATCTTTTCTGTTTCTGTAGTAATAATTTACTTTTTGGTCCTGGTATTCCTGTAATAATTTTTGGTAAATTTTTATATTCATTTAATTCCATAACAAATGTAAGATTTTAAGTGATATAATCATTTCTATAATTCTTCTATACTGCAAATTTAAAGAAAAATATTCTTGTAATTTTATATTTAGCAATATTTATAGCTATAAAATAGACAATTTAAAGAAAAATATTTATATAAAATTTATATATTTGTTCATGGACAACTTTGATATAAGAATTTTAAAAGAATTTTAAAAGAAATTTCAAAAAATTCAAGAAAGCCATTAAGGGATATAGGAAAATCTATAGGAATATTCTCTCCCTCGGCAGTTAGCCGGAGAATACGGGAAATGCAGGAAAACAGTATAATAAAAGGTTTTAAGGCAGAGATAGATTTCAAGAAACTGGGTTACAATTTTATTACAGTAACCTTTGTAAGGATCCGTTATTCGCCAGAATCTAAAGAAAAAGTTGCTGAAAAAATTATGAAAATTAAAGGAATACTTTCTGTTTACTATCTTCTTGGTGACATAGATTTTGTTCTTATTACAGCAAGCAGTGATAAAACAAAATATGAAAATATATGGGATAGCCTCAGTTCTATAGTTGAGATAGAGAGGACTGATTCCCATACTGTTCTCAGAACATACAGAATGCAGGATCTTTCTATGCTGAAATGGTAAGATATATTGAATGATAGTGCTGTATTAAAGGAACTACAGATAAGGATTATCCATTTGCAATAAGTGATTTAATAGATATCCATAGCATTAAAAAGGCTATTAATTGGGCTCAAGGTTATACAGGAAGATCTATGAATACAACAATTCATCATACTATGGAAAATATCATTCCAGGATACCTGTTAAGAAAGATGATAGCAGCATGATAGTTGAGTACCTGAAAGAGAATAAGGCAAGGTTTATTCAACACAGCAGTAGTTGTACAAACGTTTAAATATAAAAATTTTATAGTAATTTTAAAGGTGTACATAAATGGATTATAACATTATTGTAAACAATTTTTTTGATGGAGATAAAAAATACAGTGAAGAAAGGGTAATAAAAACAGAAAATGGATTAATAAAAGATATAGTAAAAATGGATAAAAACAATATAAAGGATTTAATAAATAAAAAAAATACATATGACCTAAGAGATAAATTTGTAACACCTGGATTAATGGATTCGCATAACCATTTTGCATTAACTGCACTAAAATTAATGTATCAGATTAATCTTGTGAATACACATTCCTTTGATGACATTATTAATATGATAAATAATAAAAATAAAATAATCCATGGATGGATACAGTGCTTCGGGATAAACGAATATGAATTAAAGGAAAAAAAACTGCCTGACAGGTATATATTAGATAAGGTAATAAGCGATATTCCCGTTTTTATAACACACATGTCAGAACATTATGCAGTTTGCAACAGCAAGGCACTGGAAATTGCAGGCATAAATAAAGAAACAAGAGATCCAAGCAATGGTAAAATAGGCAGGAATAAAAGTGGAATCTCGGATGGAACGTTGTATGAGGCACAGGCAATGGACCTGGTTAAAAAGCATATACCGGAATATACATTAAATGATTACGAAAATGCAATAATAAACGGAAGCGCAGAGTATTTAAACACGGGATTAACTGCAATAAAGGATACAGGAGGTACCGGAAAGGACATTAATGAAAATACAAGAGTTGATGCATTTAATAATGTTACGTTAAATAATAAGATAAAATTAAGCCTGGTAATAGCACTGCCTGTATATTCTTTGGAAGATGTAGATGAAAAAATAGGCTTATCAAACAAAATAAAGGAAAACAGTAAGCTAAAAAATGGCGGATTTAAAATATTTTTAGATGGGTCTATAATGTCAAGGAAAGCATGGATGAAAAATCCATATAGAATACAAAAATTTGATACTGAAGAGGTCAGAGGAATTCCATTGTGGGATATAGGAAAATTTAAAGAAGCGGTGAATAAACTGGCAGCCACTGGAAAGCATATCAGTATACACGCTATAGGAGATAAAGCTATTTCAGTTGCAATAGATATTATAAAAGAAATTAATAAAAATGGAACAAAGTCTACATTTTCACTTGTACATGCATATAAACTTAATAATGAAGATATTATGAATTTAAAAAATGAAAAAATCAATCTTGAAACACAGGCAGCGTTTATTTATTTTATTGGTGATGTCATTCAGAATAATCTAAAGGATTCTGAAAGTTTTGGTTTGTTTCCTATTAAAACATTGATTAGCCAGGGAGTAAATATATCAAATGGCTCTGATACTCCAGTCACTTCATTTGACCCACTTTATGGTATATATTCAAGCATTTACAGGAAAATAAAAAATAGCAATGAAAAAAATATATTTGACGATGAAGAAAAAATAGGCATACATGATGCATTAAAAACGTATACATCATTAAGTTCATATGATCTGGAATTGAATAATACCGGGTTTATAAAAAATGGCTATTGTTCTAGTTTTACAGTCTGGGACAGTTACCCTGAAAAATTAAATGATGATATAAATCAGTGGACTAAAATAAAGCATAATGCTTTAGTATTATAACTTATCAAGTTTATAAAATGTAATAAAATGAAAACACGGCCGCAATGAAGTAATTGGAGTTATATAGGTGTAGATGGTGTAGTTAAGTAGCTGTTAATTAATAACATCCCTATTTGTTTTATTTCTAGATCCGATTATATAATTCCAATCACCATGGAATTCATCTCTTATCAGGTTCGCCTCTTTCAGTTGCTCATCCGTTACAACCCTACCATTTTCGTATATTCCTGTATCAATATCAGAGGATAGCTTCAAACGTTTATTTTCTATATAAGTAAAGTATTAATAAAATTTTAACATAGTATATAATGAAAGTGTCAGTACAGCTTAACAGTTTAAGGTATTATCGTGAAGACTGGTATGACGACGTATCGAAAGAGTGCAATAAAATAACTGGTTTAGAAACCATAAAAGGCTTTTCGGATGATGCAGATATTGTACTATTTTCAGGCACTCCAGAACCCGGAAAGAACACAAAGTTTATGCAGAGCATATCAGCAGGCGTAAACCATTTAAATTTTTCAAAAATATCAGAGAATATATTAATTTCAAGCAATGCAGATGGCTATTCTATCCCTGTTGCTGAAACTGTAATTGCCCTATTATTATCATACGCAAAGAAAATATGTTTCTCAAATAATGAGATACATAACGGCATATACCAACAACTGGAAGACAAAGATTATTTAACATTGTATAATAAAAAACTTGGAATATTGGGCTATGGTGGCATTGGGAAGGAATCAGCAAAACTTGCAAGTGCATTTGGCATGAAAATATATGTATATTCAAGGTCATATGAAAAGGATGTTTATTCTGAATATATGGATATTAAAAATATTATGGAAAACTGTGATTTTGTTTTAATTTCTTTCCCATTAAATCAGTACACTATGGGTATTATAAACAAAAATATGCTTAATTTATTTAAAGGATTTGCCATTATTAATGCTGGCCGCGGTGAAATAGTCGACCATGATGACATATTGAATCATCTTAAAAACCATAAAAATTTTTATTATTTAACCGATGTATGGTATAACGAAATAAACATGACTGAAAAAATACCCGATAATGTGCTAATCACACCGCACATGGCAGGAATGTCGGATAATGTAATGCTTCCTGTACAAAAAGCCTGCAATAACATAAAAAATTACATCAATGGAAATCCCGGAAATGTTGTAAACAGGAATGATTATATTAAATAATAATTTATAAAATACCCATATTTTTTAATATTACACATCCCGATATTCTTATGACGTTTCCTATTAACTAATTTATTCAGTATGTTTGTTCTCTTCTCTCAAGCTAGAATCGGATTTTATGCCGTGTATTGTTTTTTTCCTGATATATTCCTGCCTTTTTCTCTTTTTTCCCTTATACTTATCTATTTTTCCATAGCTACCGCTATCTTACCCCTATTTTTCATGGATAGAAGTGTGAATAGATTGTAGCCTAAACACATGAACATTGCCTTTACCCTTACCCTTCTTATCATTGTAACAAATACATGGCCACCATTGAATATATTCTTGATTACTGAATAGGGCCTCTCACCCGGTGATCTCTTTTTTGTTGTTCTTCCATTTCTCCTTATTTTATCAATAGTTAATGGATGGTTCCTTGATGCTTTGTCCATGGTTCCATCCATTCCCCTGGTATCTTTTCCAGAATAACCCTTATCACGGTAATTTGTTATGCCCGGTATTCCAAGGTCTATCCTGTAATCATGCAGTGATGCTGTTGTAACAACAAATTCCTTTATCAGTGGAATATCTGTTCCCTGGTCAGTATGCAGCTTGTAGCCAAAATGTGATCTATTTCCCTTCTTTGCCCATGTGTCATCCTTTGATCTGCGTGTTTTAGAGGATATGTGCTCTTCTCTCTATCTTCTTTTCCTTTGCCCTTTTTTTAGCCTCTTTCCATGCTTACCGGGATCGGATTCGATGTAGGTTGCATCCTGTACAGTGCCCTTCTTTATTGTTATACCCTTTTTATCAAACTGTTCCCATATACTCTTCCAGATCATTTTATCCTTACCGGTGGATGATAATCTCTCCCTGAAGAACCATACTGTCCTGGAATCCGGTATTATGTCGGGAAAGCCAAGAAAATGCATAAATGATATCCTGTCATGGAGCTGTTTTTCCATTTCTTCATCCACAAGGTCGTATATGGACTGCAGGAACAGTATCTTAACCATGGTTACAGGATCTATATTTGGCCTTCCACCATTGTCTGTATTATTCTTATAGAGATCACTGAGAATAGGCCTGAATGATTCCCAATCTATAAGTTTTCCCATCTCATAGAGTTTATCCCCATACTTCGATAGTTCATCATATTTTCCTGTGAGGCTGTAATTAACAAGGTTCATAACATTTGATCGGTAACGTATATATAAATGTTTCTGTTACAAACAGAGGAAATTACAGGTTCTGCAACAATAAATGCATGCTAAAATTGATAGACAGAACCTTAAAACCTGATTAGGTTTTTAGGAAAAGTCAGTACTGTTTAATTTTTTTTACTGCGAATTGAGTCATATAGGCCCTTTAAGTATCCTATTGAATATATCCTTCCTGAATATGAATATCCAGGTATTATTTCATTGTCACCCTCAAGTGTGGGTGTGTGGTCAACCCTCATTATGCCACTGTAATCAATATCATTATAGGCATCCATGCATTTTTTTAAATCTGTTTTGCCATTGCCCACCAGGGATTCCTGGAAATTATGCTTATCCCCATCTACATCCCTGAAATGCACAAAAAATATCTTCTGACCAAAATGCCTTATCACTGAAGGCAAATCATCGGTCATCAGTGTGAAATTTCCCTGGCAAAGTGTTATTCCATTATATTCACTTTTTTTTAAATTAAGCAATTTATCATAGGATTCTATTGAATTCATTATCCGGTCTATACCCCTAAAATTTTTTAATGGAGGGTCATCCGGGTGCATTGCCAGTTTTACATCATTATTCTCTGCAACAGGTATTATATTTTCCAGAAAATATCCAAGATTTTTCCACAACTGGTCAGATGTTATTTTTCCCATTAACGGCGGATCTGCATTCCTGATATCTTTTTCATTAAAACCAGATACATATTCTCCATTTTTGCCCATAATATCCGGTCTTGACCTGCACCATCCGCTTCCAGCCATCCAGTTATAGCACCATATTTTTATATTTAATTTTCCCATGTTTTCTATTAATTTATAAATATATTCCATCTCTTTATCACGTTGATTGGTGCCGTACATGATATTTTCCATTGGTGGGTTATCTTCTATTGCTATAAGTTTTAAGCCGCTCTCTTCAAGCATGTTTTTATATTTTAATAATGGAATATAATCCCACGGGTAATCTTCTAGGGAGTTTCTCCAGTCAGCATATGCCCTGGGCAAAACACCAACAGCATTATCTACTTCAATCTGCTTTAATATTTTCCAGAATTTATCCGGTTTCGATTCCAGAATTATTTCTGCCAAGTTCAGGTTCATAAATATATAATTAATTTCAATTTAATAAAGTATAATATTAACTTCTTAACATTATAATCCATTTCCAGCATGCTTCTATAAAAATATATTTACCGGCACATGCAACAACATTACAAATCAGGGAAAAATGTATTTAGACCCATAAGTATCCTCTTTACCATCTCTCCACCCAAACTATGGTCTATCCCTAATTTATATAAGTTAAATCTTATATAGCAATAAAAAAATAGGATTTATAAAGGAAAGAATAGAAAGACCTATTACTTAAAAAAATTCGGAGTCATAATTTGATTAATAATTTAACTGCATCATTTAAATATTTTTTATTGTTATTATATTATGTATGAAGATTTAAGTGGCAAAGTGGCAATTGTGACAGGGGGATCAAAAGGAATAGGAAAGGCAATAGTAAAAAGGTTTGTAAATGAAAACTCAATAGTTATATCATTATCAAGGCATATCCCAGAAGATCGGATTGATGGTGCATTTTATATGAAAACTGATGTTTCAAAACTCAGCGATGTTAAATCTGCTATAAATGAGGTAATTGGCAGGTATAAAACAGTGGATATTTTAATAAACAATGCAGGCATTGAAGAATATTCGAATTTAAGCTCCACCGATGAAAATATGTGGGATAATATAATGAATATCAACGTTAAGGGGATATATAACACATCAAGGGAATGCATCCCCCTTATGATGAATAATCACAGGGGAAATATAGTAAACATGTCATCCGTACAGGCACAGATAATTACAAAAAATGCCGCAGCTTACGTAACTTCAAAGCATGCAGTAATAGGATTAACAAAGAGCATAGCACTGGATTATGCTCCATATATAAGATGCAATGCCGTTCTTCCAGCAACTATAGACACTCCGCTTGTGGACAAGGCTGCAATGCTTGAGGTCGGAAATAACACCGAATTGATAAATAAAAAGAAATTGGAATGGGGAAAAGAACACCCTCTTGGAAGAATAGGAAGGGTGGATGAGGTTGCAAATGCTGTGGCATTTTTAGCATCTGATGAATCCTCATTTATAACCGGGGCATCGCTATTTGTTGACGGGGGTCTGAGCATAAAAGCACCCATAAGTACGCCCGAGGAGTGATAAAATTGGTGGACAGGTTCATATTGAAAAATGATATTATTTCTTTAACCATTGTTCCGGAAATCGGGGATATTATAAAAAGCATAAAGTATTTGCCTGAAAATTTCGAATATTTATATAATCATTACAGGCCACTGAAAAAATATTATGAAATTGCAGGTGGATCTTATAATGAGGATCTTCTGAATTCAATGTTTTCTGGTGGTTACTTCGATGCTGTGCCCAATGCCGGCTATAAATGCTCTGTAAATAATACTACCTTTGGGCTGCATGATGAAACACCTTACATTCCATGGGATGTAAAAGAACATCATGAAGAATATATATCGACATTTACATATTTATACAAATATCCCTTAAAAATAGAAAAAGATATAGAATTGAAGCATAATAAAATACTGATAAAGGAATCAATAGAAAACATTTCCGGCGAAAAACTGCCATATTCCTGGTTACACCACCCAACATTTGGCTCCAACCTGCTGTCTGGAGAGACCATTATAAATATATCAGATAGCAATATAATTTCAGACAGTTCTTTAGGTAATTTAAATGCCAGGTTTAAAAGAGGCTATGAGGGAAAATGGCCATTTGTATTAGATAATAATGGTAGTAAGGTAGATATATCAAAATTTCCGGATAAGGGTAAATATAATACAAATGATTTATTATATCTCACAGAGGTCAAAAAACCTGAATTTTCTATTGAAAATAATAAGAGAAAAATAATATTCAGGTACGATAATAATCTTTTTAAATGTTTATGGCTATGGCTGCCTACAGGTGGGGGTCCCGGATATCCATGGTTTGGAACAATTTATGCAATGGCAATAGAGATGAGTACCAGTTTTCCAGCATCAGGGCTTTACGGGCAGATAAACAATAAAACTGCTAACTACATAGAACCATATGATAAAATAAGCACTTTAATTGAGATAGAAATACTGTAAATTGATTAAGTATTTAACAAGTATTTTTATATAGTTTTTAAACAATTAATGTTTATGTCTAAAATAAAGGATATAGATATTTTTGAAATAGGCGAAATAGGAGGAAATTCAGGAAGTCCATGGAGTTCCTTATTATTAATTTTAAGGCTGACAACGGACGATGGATATACTGGTTATGGTGAAGCACCAACAGAATTGATGGCAATGCCTGTGTATGAAGAGTTAAAGGAAATATCAAAAATTTTTCAGGGCAAAGAGGTAACAGAGATACAGAGGAATCTATCCGAGGCATATAAACACGAATACTGGCTTCCCATATCCATGGAGGCAACTGCAGCGTTGAGCGCCTTTGAAATGGCATCATGGGACATCACTGGAAAAATATACGGGATTCCATTATACAATGTTTTTGGTGGAGTATACAATAAGGAGGTGAGGGCATATGCAAATGGATGGTACCCCGATTCCATTGAACCCGGAGATTTTGTGAAAAATGCTGAAAAAACAATAAAAATGGGTTTTAGTGCGCTGAAATTTGACCCCTTTGGAGATGCCTTTGATTATTTAGGCAGTGAGCATGTCAGGCATGCAGTTGATATAGTTTCAGCTATAAAAAAGAATTTTAGCAACATTGATATAATGATAGAATGCCATGGCAGGTTCAATGCAAATTCTGCGATAAGGGCTGGAAAAGCCATGGAGGCATTTAACCCATTATTTATAGAAGAACCGGTGCATCCAGATCAAATGGAAGGATTATACAGATTCAAAAACGAGGTAAAAATACCTGTTGCCCTGGGTGAAAGGGTATTAAATAGAAATATTTTTCTGGAATACATGAAAAATCATCTGGTTGATGTTATACAGCCTGATATAGCAAACTTTACAGGATTAATGGAGGCAAAAAGTGCAGCACAGATGGCACAGTCCTTTGGCATGGAGGTTGCATTCCACAATGCCTATGGCCCAATACAGAATGCTGCAACACTGAATATTGATTTTACCCTAACAAATTTTTTAATACAGGAAAGTTTTGAAAGGTTCTGGCCAGACTGGAAACTTAACCTGATCAAAAAATCAAACTTCAGGCTTGAAAATGGCTATTTTAAAATAGTGGATAAAATTCCCGGCCTTGGAATAGTAATCAATGAAAAAATACTTGAGGAATATACAATAAAAACAATGAGCCCGTTTAATTCCGATGAACCGGGGTGGGTTATAAAGGGAACATTTAAATTTAAAAGATAATTAAAAAACAGAGTACATTAATTTATTAAGGGATGACCTTAAAATTTTACTTGCATATGCCCCTGATATCCCAAAATTTTCGGATATTTCATGCAGCCTTATTTTTTTAGGGTTTTCGAAAAATCCATGGTATATAGCATAATTTAAAATATTTGCCTCACTTTTTGAGTATAGAAAATCCATGGGTATAAACATACTATTTGGCACAACATTTTCCATTTTAACTATTTCTCCTGAGCTGTTAATATCCTGTCTTAATTCTTTCACAATGTTATCTATGTTTTCATATGTAATGATCCAGTCTTCGATCCCGTAGTATACATAACATGTACAGTATAATGGCCTGAATGAGGTTATATAACTGTAAATGCTATCGTTTATAGGTGTTATAAATTCTAGATAATCCTGATAAAACTTTATATTATTAAGTTTTAATTCACCAGATGATGATTTTAATATTTTGATAAATTTTTTCTTTTCATTTTCCCGGCCTTTAATATAGAGAAGTGTATTTGAATAAATATTTCCATGTAAATTCATCAATTTAAAATTTATGTGTTTTAATTTAATATTCACAAAATCTGTTTTCGCTGTCCAGTCATTATGTTTCACAACGACCCTTATGGAATTAATTGACATATATAAATCAATATAGAGTTCTATATAAGGTTTATTTATATATAGATGATGGCATAATAACATTTTTAATAAATCTATAAATTATCTGGCTTATAGGAATTATTTGACATTATAATCTCTTTCTTCAACATATAACACCAGGTATACGGTGTTTTTGGATCAAAAAAATATGAATTTAATGTCTGTGAAGTTAAAAAAATTTTGATGGAATATTAACAAAAAAATAATATAAATAATTTATTTCGACTCTTTTGCCTCAGGAACCTTTTCGGAAGTCTTTTCAGCGGTTCCTCTAATAATACTCATACGCTGTGAAAATTTGCTTCTACCAATAGAATCCATCATGGTATTTATCTCTTCCAAGGATTTTTGTTTTACCTCTGGAAGCATGAAATAGAATATTATTAGTGCCATCACAGAGAGTATTGAAAAAATAAGCATGGATCCTGATAATTTTACTGCCGTCAACATATATGGGAATATCTCTATAATAACAAAGTTAGCTATCCAGTCCACTGCGGCGATTCCAGCTGCAAGCGTGCCACGGTGTTCTGTTGGAAACATTTCTCCCTGTAACAGCCAGCCTGCACCTCCAACGCCTATTGAGAACATTATTAGATAAAATCCAAGCGAAAATAAAATTCCAATATCAGCATGCTCTATAAGTAATATATACGTAACAAACATGCCTATTGCCATACCAATGTATCCTATAAGTCCAAGTTTTCTCCTGCCTGTTTTATCCTCCCGCTCCATCATTATATATGTCGAAGGGATAAATACCCACGCCATGGCAAACGTTGATAGTATTGAATATATTGCTATTGTTACCGGATTTACAACGGTTGGAAAAATATGTAGCTTTGATATTATATAGGGCCCATAGTATAATGGTATATTTATGCCTGTTATCTGCTGGAATGTCATCCATAATGCCATTAATATGAAAGCATATTTTACACCCGGGGTCCAGAATTTTTTTCGTTGCAGCTTTTTTTGTTCTATTTTCTCCCTTTTGCCGGATTCCATAAGTTCATTAAGTGATACGGTAATTCCCATCATTTTAAGCGATTTCTGTGCCTTTTCAAATTTTCCATGAAGTACCAGCCATCTTGGGGATTCTGGTATTTTAGTCCTGAATGCCGCAGCAAGTATTGCGGGAATTACAGCAACGCCTAACAGTATTCTCCAGCCATATGTAACTTCAAAGGATACAACAGGTTTTATTGCAAATACTCCAACAGCAATTAAAAACGCAGCAAGTATTCCGAGAATAATCATCATTTGCTGCATGACAGCAAGCTTTCCACGCTTATCCTTAGGTGCCATTTCCACTATATATGCTGTTGCTATTGCCGAATCTGCACCAACACCTATTCCTATAACGGTACGGGCAATAAGCAATAATACCGTATTTATTGCAACTGCTGAAAATATGGCACCAACACCATATATTATTGCATCTGCAATAAGCATGTATTTTCTTCCAGACCTGTCTGTTAGGGGTCCTGCTATTAGGGCACCAATTGCAGCACCCAGGGATGCCCCCGCCACTAAATAACCCAGTTCAAATACTGTAAGCTTATACGGTATAAATAGCAGTGCACTGCCGATATTCGCTGTGTCAAGGCCAAACAGAAATCCCCCAGTGGTTGCTATGGCGACAAGTATCCAGTAAAACCTTGTAGTCTGCTTTGTATCAAGTTTAGAGGCTATTTTAGAATATTCCATATTGTAGTTTTCTTCCATAGTTATATTTTATATATCAGTAATATTTAACAATGGTGGTTAACAATTTAACATTATACTATTCTGATTATTAATAAAAAAAATAAATTTTATATTATAATTAATGTTGTATCAGCAATATTTATTATTGAGATATAATAATCGCATTTACATTTAAAATATATAGAAGATATAGAAAACCTTTTACAGCCATTCTGATATAAGTTATCATGGCAAAAACTATTCTGAAACAAAAGAGCAGATAAAAGGGCTGTGGAAAGCGCCAAAGAATAAATCTAAAAAAAGATACTGGTAATTTTTTGTGAAAGCCTTCCTGATAGATCCAAATATTATAGTTTAATGGATGTTATCAAGTTTTATTATCTATAACGATTTTACCCTATTCCGAATTAAGTTTTTATATAAACACAATGATATAGATAAACACCTATATTAGATTAACTATTTGATGTTAATTTGTGATGTTAAAGATGTGAATTCTAATAAGAGTATGAATTGACTTAACTGGATGTTACAGTAGAACCTTTTGCACCTCCTGTATTGGGCAATCTTACCCTGTAGGGTTTTCTATTCTTCATAATAGAATATATGTGGTAAATCAGCCTCCTGGAAACAATAATATATGCCTGTTTCCTATTCTTCCCCTTATCTATTTCCCTATTATATATCATTAGGAATTCCTCATTCTTATGATTTACCAGGGATCTTGCACTTTCATAAACAGTATTGGAAAGATATGAGTTTCTTATCATGGAGAGCCCTGTTGCATAATCCTTTCCACCTGAGCCACTCATCTTCGGTGCCTTTCCACCGTAGGATTGAAGCTTTGTAGCAGAATCAAACTGTTCTATGCCACCGATCTCAGATACAATGGCAGCAGCATTTACAGGACCAATACCATTTAGAGCATCTATTCTCTTCACATTCTCATTATCCTCAGTCAGCTTAATGATCCTCTCATCAATCTCCTTTAGCTGTTTATTCTCTGAAACAAGCCTTGCAATGTTCTTCCTTATTCTGAATGTATATATGTTATCAGTATCAGGTATGCCAACAGAGTCCCCTGCAAGTTCCATAAGCCTCTCTGCATCCTCTTTCTTATAATGGTTCCTGCTTGCTCTCTGCATTACCTTAAGTACGGTGTCCATACCTGCACTTACAATGCCGGATGGTACTGTAAATCTTTCAAGTATCGCTATGGATGTTTTAGATCCTACATCAGGGAACAGAACCGTGAATTCTGGAAATACACAGGCAAGATCACTGTTTATTATATTGGTTATTCTTGTTATATTCTTAGTTACAGAATCATGAAGCCTTGTAAGGCCTGAGGCAGTCCCTCTCCTGTGTACTGGCTTATCAAAGGCATTATGAGCCATCCATGGTGTGGATGCAAGCATTGCAGCATCCACCCTGTCAGATTTCTCCTTTCCAAGGTTTGACATCTTTCTTGCATAATCTGTTACCCTTGGATCAACATATACTACATTATAGCCACTGTTCTCTAAAAAATAATGTACAGGTATATGGTAATTGCCTGTAGGATTCATAAATATACCCCCTATACTATCATTGTTGCTTCTCTCTATAGTCCTTAATTTCTCAAGTATTGTATTAAATCCCTTTCTGTCATTTGTTATCTGCCCTCTCCACATTACCTTTCTATCATTGTTCTGTACCTCCACCTGATGCATCCTCTGATGCGTGTCTATTCCAACTGATAACATTTATATCACTTCTTAGCCTGCACTCTTGCAGGGAGTCAAGATCACTGAGCATACACCTATGTGCTCCCCCTACTGGGAAGAAATTGCTGATTAGCCATTGTGATCAAGGGTGAATCATATAAAGTGGGTCCAAACCCACAAGGTCTTATTTCACCCTCTCCCTACCTGAACTAGGGCTTATCCCTAATTCATTTCATGTAGGTTAAATCTCCTATAGCAATCATGTTACCAAAGGTGCATCTAAATAATAAAAAAATAAAATATATAATTAAGCAGAAAAAGAATTTTCGAGGTATATAGTAGGAATGGGAAATATATGAGGAAGAAAAATAATAGATGATGCAGTAAATACATTAGAAATGGCTATAGAAAAATATGGTAAACTGGAAGAAATATTAATAGATCGTTGAGCACAGTTTTTTCAAATGATAAAAATGGTTTAAGAAATAAGAATAAATTCCAACAGTACTTAGATAATAATGGAATTAAACACATATTAAGAATGATAGATCATTCAATAGTAAATTAGAAAAGTTAAACTATATAATTAAAAGATTGGGATCTTATTTTATAACATGGGATGAGGTAATATATTACTATAATTATAGGAGAAGGTATATGAGGAAAAGTGGGAACTAATTTCAGGATATCACGCACAATCTTTATGATACTATGGCGATCATTAAGCGTTATTTCTTTTGCAAGAAAATTGATAGGGGGTTCATAATTTTCCTGATTCTTTTGGAAGAAGTAGTGTAATGAGGCTTACATAACACGTAAATTTGAATTATAAACCTCGTGAATTTGCTGGTCCGCAGTGCATATAGGAGTCAAAATTCCAACGCCAAATGATCGCCATAGTTATGATAGAAAAATTAATATATAAAATTCAGTTATCTAATTATTTATGAGAGTTAAAATTGTATTACATTTTAAAGGAGACTTAAAATTACCAATTTCATATAATAATTTAATACAGGGATTAATTTATTCACATGTATCCGATACAAATAAACGAGATATTTTGCATAATTATGGATATATGGTGGGGTCTAAAAAAATTAAATTAATGACATTTTCTAGACTTTTGGGTGAATATGAAATTAATTCAAAGGAAATTACATTTCGCTCACAAATTACTCTTATATTTTCTTCATTTGATGATGAACTTGTATCAGATATATCTTACAATTTAATGAAAGATAAAAATATGTATTTAAATGGCTGTAAATTAGATGTGTTTAGCGTCCAACCATATTTTTTTGACATTGAAAAATATGTAAACAGAAAAAGTTATGTTATTGAAATGTTAAGCCCGCTATCAGTATCTTCCACAAATCAAGATGGGAAAAGAGTTTATTTTAAACCAGATACTATAGAATTTGTAGATGCGTTGAGAAAAAACATAAAAACAAAACTTAAAGCAATTAAACAGGAAAACAAAGAATTCTCTTTTAATATTATGTATAACAATATACCTAATCACAGAGATGAAAAAGTTATATATTTTAAGAATACTTTCATTAAAGGTTATAATGGAATATTTACAGTAAATACTGATCCGTTTATAATGAAATTGTTATACTATTCTGGTATAGGATCCAAGAATTCTGAAGGATTTGGCTGTTTTAATATACTGGGGATTAAAAATGATTAATGCAATTAGAGAATTAGGTTTTGATATTTCTTCTGATTCAACGGGATTAGAGAGTAAAATAAAACCGATAAATTTTGGAAAGAAAAAAGAACCCGTATTTTGCATTATTAATTTTGATAGTAAATACAAAAAAATATCGATGGAAATGCACTCGTTAAATTCAAATATTAGTAAAAATGTAGCAAAAAAATATTTATGGGTTGGAAATTTGAAGGGAGCCTCTCCTCAATGGAGGTCCACTTCCGATACTTTTATGAATATCTTATTTTCTCTACCGATTTTATATAAACGGGTTAAAGATGAAATATTTAAAAATAAAATTGAAAAAATTATTAGTATTTATTACCCAGATGAAAAAATTATAGATTTGAATAATTGCGAAATTGATATTATGTCGCAACACTATACAACTAACTCAGATCAATTTAAAATGGATTTAAAAGAAAAAATAAAGGGAAAGAAGCTCTTTATAGACAAAATTGTTAAATTTACTAATAATTTAAATAAATATAATAAGGATATCGCATTGTTTACAATTTCATTAGATAATGAATTAATTATTTGCAACAGTGATTATAAGAACATACTTCAATCATCTATTGGATTGGATGAAGTAATGAATGATAACCCAAATAAGGGATACTGTTCTATCTGTAATAAGTTTACCGATGTTACAGACGACACAAAAAAATTTGAATTTAAATATTATAACCGTGACAAAATTTCTTTTGCCTCTAATTTAAGAAAATTCCAAAGCAATTTTAATATTTGCGAAAGCTGTTATGAATATATTTTAAGTGGAGAGAACTTTATTTTTGAAAATTTGAAGACTTATCTTGGTAATAATGTTTTAATCATCCCAGAAAAAATAATAAAAATAGAAAACATTGATGAAAAATTAAAAATAGAAAAAATATTCAAAATTACAAATTCAATAATTAATGATAATATGAATAGCATAAGAGAAATTGAAAATGTGTCTAAGGAGGAATATATCATAAATTTGATGTTTTATGAAAAGATCAACAATTCTTTTAAAATTTATGATATAATAACTGGAATACCAGAATCACGGATATTATTAATTGCAAAAAAACTAACTAAGACATATAATGATTTCAGTTTAATTTATGATGAGACTAATATAGATCAAAAAACAATTAATTTAAAGTCATTTATAGGCATTTTAAAGAATGGCATGGATTCGGCAAACACTTCCAAGATTTTTTTAATAATTAAAAAAATTTTCATGCTCCAGCATATAGAATTCAAAGAGGTTATAGCAATGTTCCTTGGAGGGATACGACGTGATTATTTTAAAAATAATAGGGTCTATCCGAACAATATACTTAACATGAATTCTTATCTAAAATTTTTAGCAAATCTGGAAGTTATTGAACATTTTAATGAAAAACATGATATAAAAGGTGATATAAATATGGAAAATAATAGTTTATTTGATGAAATGGGGTACAGTAAAGAAGAGGCGGGTTTATTTAGTATAGGATACGTACTGCGAAAAATTGAAAAAATACAATATGTATATAATATTACAGGTCATCCATTACTTGAAAAGTTAAATTTTAATGGAATGAATTTTAAATCCTTAGAAAGATTTATGCTTCATTTAGATGAGAAAATAAGGCAGTATAATATAAATAGTTCTGATATATTAAATGAATTATATAATTCACATTCAATACTTTCTAAATACTCTAGTAGAAAAGAAGATTGGCCTATAGATGACATCACAAATGTTTTTATCATTATGACTGGTTACTCATCTGTGAAGCCAACAGGCAATAAAAATGAAGTACGTATTGAAGATGAAGAGGAGGATTAAAATGGAAAACAGTATAAAAAATGGTGAAATATTATTTATTTATGAGGCAAAGTTAACAAATCCAAACGGTGATATAGATGATGAAAACAGACCAAGGATGGATTATGATTCATCAACAAATCTTGTTTCAGATGTGCGTCTAAAAAGGTATATACGTGACTATTTAAAAGATTCTGGAAAAAATATTTTCATAGATCATGGTAATTTTGGAACGGCCACAGAGAAATTAAATACAGAGCTAGAGAAAAATAATTATAAGCTAAAAGAAATTATGAAGGATGGTAAAAAAAGCATAGATTTTGTGACAAAAAATTATGAGGATATCAGATTATTTGGTTCTATGATTCCAATAAAAAGTGAAAAAAATGAAAAGAAAGGTACTAAACAAGGTGATATTACGAATGATTCAGAAAAAGATGAAAACAATGGAGACTCAATTAGAATAGTAGGTCCAGTTCAGTTTTCATGGGGGTATTCACTAAATAAAGTGCAGCTTTTGAATTCATATTCAATTACTGGTGGATTTACCAGCAGTTCAGGAAAGAAAAATAACTCCATTGGAAAGGATTACAGGTTATATTATTCCCTTATTGCTTTTTATGGAATAATAAATAAACATCGTGCTAAACTGTCCGGTTTAACAGAAAATGATATAAATGATTTGGACGATGCAATGTTAAATTCCATTCAAGAACAGGCATCAAGAAGCAAAATAAACCAGATGCCAGTTTTTTATTTGAGGACATCTTCAGATAATAGACTTCTTGGCGACTTAAGAGATTATTTAAAATTTCAAGTAAACAACGATCCGGTCAGGAATATAAAAGATTACAGTCTGGATGTAAAAGAACTTGAATCTGCCCTGAAAAATAACGGTATTGAAAAAGCAAAAATGTGGAAACATGAAAACTTGGATTTAATAGAGTAAGGGTAATTATGAAAATACTTGTCTTTGATCTGTTTGGCAAGTTTGCATGCTTCCGTAAAATATATACCAACACATCAACAAGGTCTTATCTTTATCCGCCAAGAACTACAATTTCTGGAATAATAGCAGCCATTCTTGGAATGGATTTTGATTCGTATTATACAAAATTTAATCTTGAAAACTCAATTATTGGTATATCAATTATTTCTAAAAATAGAACAATAGTACAAAATATTAACTACATTAAAATTAAAACAGAAAGTGACATTTTAAATTTGGATACTAAAGGATATAAATATACACAGATTCCAACAGAAATTATAATACCAGAAAATTTTTCAAAAAATATACATTTTAGGATTTTCTTTCATTCAAACGATGGTAATGTAATGGAGGAACTTAAACGTAAATTAATTGATAATAACCCATATTATCCAATATCCTTGGGATTTGCAAACATGCTTGGTTATTCTAAGTTTATAGATGAAGGTGAATATTGTAAAACTGAAAGCCATGACTTTATACCAATTTCTTCACCAGTGTCACTTGACTCTATAGAAAACATCCACTTAAATGGCGAAATTATGAAGGATATCCTGCCGTTATTTTTTGATGAGAAAAGGATCCCTCATACAAAAGAGTATATATTTGAACGAAACGGTCATACCATGGAGGTAAAAACAAACAAAAAAATAATTAAAGTAAGTTATAAAATAGATGGACATGAATATGTAGATAACCTTATTCTACCAGAGGTGAGCGAGTAACGGAATATCTTTCACATAGATGGATAGATAATGATAGTTATCACTCTAGGAAGCTTTCAAGGCATTTGCTGGAAGTTGGCAAGTCTACTGTAGATTATACCAAAATAGCAAGCACAGAAGAAAATGATTACTTTATAAAATCAGCTTTTTTGATTGGAGCCTTACACGATTTTGGCAAATATACGACATATTTTCAAAAATACCTGATAGGAAAAATGGATAAGGGGTATAAACAAAAATTTAAACGGCATGCATACATATCTGCATTATTTGCATCTTACTGTGGCAAGGAAAATAATTTGCCTGAAAATTATCAACTATATATCTATTTTTCAATAAAACATCATCATGGCAATCTCTGTAATTTCGATGAGGATATTGGTCGAGAATATTATAATGAGGTTCTGGATCCAAACATGAATGAAAATATAAAAATTTTAGAGGCACAGTTATGTGATATTTCGAAGCAAAAAACAGATATTTTATCAGATATGAATTTAATAGTAGAGGCTGGACAAGAATATGGTTTAAAAATTAACGTCCTTGATAAATTTATAAATTCTTATAAAGATTATTTTGATTATCTTGTGAGTATAAATGAAAAACTCATTAAATATGATATGTTTGATAAATTAAATTTGGATGCTAATGAACTTATGCTTCTTTATTCGTCCTTAATAGATAGTGACAAAAGAAGCGCGGCGAGTATAGAATCATATCACAGACAGGACATAAAATCAGAGTATATAGAAAAATATAAAGAAATTAATTTTACCGCTAATACTTTACCAATTCATAGATTAAGGAACTCATTATATATAGATGTCAAGAAAAACATTGAGAGCGTAGATCTAAAATTGCATTTCTTTACAATTACGGCGCCTACTGGAGCAGGTAAAACTATTGCTGGTATGCTTGCAGCCTCTTTTTTGGCAGAAAAATTGCAAACAATTTATAAAAAGCAATTTAGAATTATATATACCATGCCATTTACAACATTAATTGATCAGAACTATCTAGTAATAGATAAAATCCTGAAAGAAAATATAGATAATTATGAAAATGACAGAGAGAGATATCTCATTAAACATCACCATCTTAGCATTTCTAATCAAATTGTTAATTCGAATGAACTTCCGTTGGATCAAAGCCTCATGCTGGTAGAATCCTGGGATTCAGAAATAATAGTTAGCACATTTGTACAGCTATTTAGTGCCATCGCTGGATTTAAAAATAAGAATCTGAAGAAGTATCATAATATATATAATTCCGTAATAATTTTAGATGAAATTCAGAGTATTGAGGTTGAGAAATGGGAAGAAATTAAGTTTTTACTTAAAATGGCTGCAAGTAAAATGAATGTATATATTATATTGATGACTGCTACACAACCAGAAATAATCCCAGAAGCTATAGAGCTTGGTGGTAATGTCAAGAAAAGGTTTCAATCTCTTAATCGTGTAGACATGCACCCAAATTTAACACAACTGACACCAGAAGATATAATAGAAGAATATATAAACAAGATCAGTGATAGTTCCATTTTATTTATGTTTAATACGATAAAGTCCTCTATCCGTGCCTATGATTATTTAAAAAAAATTAAAGAGAGACAATGGAAAATATATTATTTATCAACAAACATTATACCAAATCAAAGAACTAAGCGTATAGAGGAAATTATACGTTCCTTAAAAGATAATAAGAAAACTATTGTAGTATCAACACAAATTTTTGAGGCTGGCATTGATATAAGCTTTCATGCAGTTGTAAGAGATATTGCACCGATAGATTCAATTATACAATCGAGCGGTAGGGTAAATAGAAATATGACAATGCAAAAGGGTAATATTTACATTGTTAACTGTTCTCCTGAAAATGGCCATGATGGATACTACTCAAGAAAAGTATATGGAAAAATACATACTGATACAACCCTTGAAATATTAAAACAGAAAAATGCAGTAATTCAAGAATCGGAATACCTAGACTTGATCAAGGAATATTATAATAAAGTAAAAATAAATATAAATTCGACAACAAATTTAGATGATGCCTTTAAAAATTTAAGATTTAGCGAGGACAAAAAAAACTTCTGCATATCAGATTTTTCAATTATCTCTGATAGTGACAAATATATAAGTTTATACATAGCTATAGACAGAAGTTCTGAAGAGCTTTTAGAAAATTACATAAATAGGAATAAAACCAGTGAGAATTATAACAGTGAAGAAGCAATAAAACTTAAAAAGGATATATATAAATATATTATTTCAGTAAGACCTAATCAACTAAGTAATATAAACTATGAAAAATTAAACAAATTTGCTAATTTTTATGTTATTAGAAATAGTTATGTTTCACAATATTATGATAATGAAACAGGGCTTAAAGAAAATGGAGAGGGGATTATTGAAATATGACCTATGATTTAAATATAAATGGGACTATGATATGGTATTATTATATCTGTAAACGCGAAGTATGGCTTATATCCCACTCAATAGAATCAGACCAGGACGATGAAAATATTCGTATAGGTAAGGAGTTGCATGAAAATGCATACAATAAAGAAAGTAAGGAAATTAAGGAAAACCATTCTATAATGGATATGATAAAGGATGTTAATGGCCATCTTCTTATTGTAGAAGTAAAAAAATCAAGCAAAACTGCTGAAGCTGCAAAAATGCAATTATTGTATTACATGTTAGAATTAGAATTGGACGGGAACGGGATAAAGCCTTATGGTGAACTTAGATTTCCACTTGAAAAGAAAAAATTAAAGGTTGAGCTGACTGATGAAAATAGAAAAGAATTAGAAAAAACTATTAACAACATTAACGAAATCATAGGTGGTGATATCCCAAAATTAATTAAAAATCCACACTGTAAAAATTGTTCATATTCAGAATATTGCTGGGCGTGAAAATATATGAAAAAATCTATTTATATATTTAGTAATGGTACTATTAATCGTGAAGCAAATACAATATCAATTGAAGTTAATAATAGCAAGAAGTATATACCTATAGAAAATACATCTGAAATTTATATGTTCGGAGAAATTAATTTTAATACAAAATTCCTTGATTTTATGTCTCAAAAAGGAATAATAATTCATTATTTTAATTATTATGGTTATTATTCTGGGACTATTTATCCAAGGGAACATTTGTTATCTGGTATGGTCATTATAAATCAAGTTTCATATTATTTGGATATTAAAAAAAGACTGGAAATAGCAAAGTTAATAGAAAAAGGTGCAACGGAAAATATACTTTCCAATTTAAAATACTATAACAGTCGAGGGAAGTCCCTCGAGGATAAAATAAATACCATTACTGAATTTAAAGAGAAATTCGATGAACAGAGTGATATAAATTCTCTAATGCTTGTAGAGGCGAAAATTAGAGAAATATATTATAGTGCCTATGACATAATATTAAATGACCCAGATTTTAAATTTGAGCAGCGAACTAGGCGTCCTCCTAAAAACAGTTTAAACTCAGTTATAAGCTTTATAAATTCCCTAATTTATACTAATACATTAAGCGAGATATATAAAACACATATGGACCCAAGGATAGGATATTTACATGAAACTAATTTTAGAAGATTTACCTTAAATTTAGATATATCAGAAATTTTTAAGCCCATTATTGGTGATAGGATAATATTCAAGCTAATTAACGAGAAAATGCTTACTTCTAAAGATTTTAATGATGTTGAAAATTTTGTATATATAAATGACAGAGGGAAAAAATTGATATTAAGTGAATTAGAAAATAAACTGTCTACTACAATTTCTCATCCTGGGATTTCCCATAAGGTTTCATATAAAAGACTGATACGACTAGAGGTATATAAACTTGAAAAACACATTTTAGGTGATCAAAAATATGAGCCATACAAAACAAGGTGGTAAAAATGTACATAATAATGGTTTATGATGTATCAGAAAAACGGGTTAATAAAATATTAAAGATTGGAAGAAAGTATATAACATGGGTTCAAAATTCTGTGCTAGAGGGTGAAATTTTACCCTCCTCATTTATGAAAATGAAAAATGAGATAACAAAAGTTATAAATACAAATGAAGATTCAGTCTTATTTTATATTATTAGAGATTTAAAATATACCAGTAGAGAAACATTAGGTATCATTAAGAATTCAGATGAACAATTTTTCTAAATTCTGTCGACCCTTAATAGCACCAAAAACATTAACCCTCGACAAAAAATGCATATTTCAATATCTTATTGAAAATTATGGTTCCTAGAACAATTTAGTATAATGTATAAAAATAATTTTGATTTTTTATAAATATAATTGTAATAAAAATCTGCATAAAAAAATTTTATTCAAAACCTTAATATCGTTAACTTTGACGAAAATGTTAAATTACCAATAGTAATATAGTTATGAGGGGTTACTAGTCTTTCTATAAGGGTTTGAAATTGTATCAACTGAACCACTGGCACTTGGGACAAATTCAGTTACTAGTCTTTCTATAAGGGTTTGAAATTTTTAATGGCTGTGCATTTGATCTGGGGAGATGTGCAGGTTACTAGTCTTTCTATAAGGGTTTGAAATTCAGAACAATCCCGAGGGATTTCCCGTATTTCTTTTTGGTTACTAGTCTTTCTATAAGGGTTTGAAATTCCCACCCACTCATTATTTTACCTCCATTTTGTGTATTGGTTACTAGTCTTTCTATAAGGGTTTGAAATTTGTCCAGGGCAATATAGTATCAAAAGATAAAACTGAAGTTACTAGTCTTTCTATAAGGGTTTGAAATTACCACAGCACCGACATGGTCTTGGGTACCAGAGTGAGTTACTAGTCTTTCTATAAGGGTTTGAAATTTCAAAATTGCTGCGTATTGGTCAATCGTTTTTTGGGTTACTAGTCTTTCTATAAGGGTTTGAAATATATATATCCATCATGGTCAACTATAACGTTGCCAGGTTACTAGTCTTTCTATAAGGGTTTGAAATCCAGGTAATGTGCCGATGAGACATAAGCCAAGAGAGAGGGTTACTAGTCTTTCTATAAGGGTTTGAAATCTTCTGCTCCTATGCTTAGTGTC
>JAJZZE010000021.1 GCA_021797735.1 Thermoplasmata archaeon
TTATATTAGAATTGTTATAGTACTGCACTAAATAATTTGTACTGTTTGTTTTTATATAGTTTGATTTATATGATGTAATATTATTATTCTTAACATTATTCTTATATGAATATATGTTATTTATTGATGTTTTATTGATACTGTTAAAATTTATACCTCCCTTCTTTGATACAGCATAATTGTGCATGAATGTGATGTTACCTATTTTTACATATTTATCTGTATCATTATTAGAAATAGCTCTCTCATCTATACGATTAATATTATTTAATGGTGCGGTATTAAAAGACATCATGATAAACATTGTAACTACTAAAATGGCTATGGCTATTATTATATTATTCTTATTCATAATATAATATAATATAATATAATATAATATAATATATAAATATTGCTATGCATTTAATAATAAATATTATCATGAATTGAATTTCTATTTAAAGATAATAGTAATATACATAAATTACTAAAGAATTGACATTACAGCTCATTATAAACATTTTTGTTGCATTGAATCCCATTGATCATCTATTAAACCATTTTCTGTGAATATGTTAAGTATGGTTTGCTTAGTAATCAACTAAAACAATAAAAGATTTTTAAATTATATGACAATTATGTACTTATGGTTACAGAGCACATTATATTTTACGGTTTTGTTCAGGGTATTGGCTTTAGATCGCATGTTAGGGATAAGGCGGTGAAATTAAATATAACAGGCTGGGTAAAAAATCTTGATGACGGATCAGTAGAGGCAGTTTTCTCAGGTGATGATAGTAATATGGGCATTTTAGTAAACTACTGTTTAAAAATTCCCCTATCAAAAGTAGAAAAATACGATGTGAGAGAAATAGAATCTGACAGCTATGAAACCTTTGAAATTAAATATTAGATAATTTTTTATATTAATATTTGTTTATATAAATCTATGAAAAAATCACATCAGAGAATAATGGCAGTAGCATTTATAATAATTATTCTAATAGCATTATATGGCATATTGCCATTAACATTGAATACCAGTACAATATCTATGCATGATAATAAATCATATTATGTTTATGGTAATATTACAAATGTTATAACAATTAACAATAGAAGTTACATGAGAGTAGACGATTACGGGAAAAATATATTTGTTGCATATAACGGGTCGGTACCCTCAGTAGGGTCGTATGTGCTGGTTCACGGTAAATACGAATCGTCTATTTTTGGTCCAACAATACAGGCAAATTCGGTTACGAAATGGTACTACACATTTTAATTTACAATATTATATTTATAACCGAGTTCATCTAAATTTTTCAATAATTTATTTATTCTTGACTTATCCAGTACATTTACTGTAAATAATAGATTCTGATATCCTATAGGTGTATTTTTATTTAAATTATCAACCTCAGCATGATATATATTTGCTCCGGACTTAGATATTGCATTGACTATCTTTATCATTGTTCCCGGGTGATCCGGTAGATTAAATTCAATTCTCAACAATTTATCCTCCATTTCAAGTGATTTGTAAATAATATTGGATAGAAGTAAAAAGTTTATATTTCCACCGGATAAAACTATTGCAATCTTTTTATGACTTACATTAATTTTATTTTCCATCATTGCGGCAAGGCCAGTGGCACCTGAAGGCTCCACCAGGATTTTTTCCCTTTCAAGGAGTTTAAAGAGTGCATATGCTATATTTTCATCTGTGACGGTAACAATATCATCAACATACCGTTTTACCATTTCATAGGTAATGTTTCCAGGATATTTTACGGCAATGCCATCAGCTATGGTATCGTTGCTTGTGTATGGAACTATTCTGCCATTTTTTATAGATAATTCCATTGAATTAGCCTTTTCTGATTCAACCCCGATTATCCTTACATCCTTTTTTATACTTTTTGCTGCAAAGGATATTCCGGATATTAAACCACCACCACCTATAGGAACGATAATTATATCAGGATTTATATCCTCCATAATTTCCAGCCCGATTGTTCCCTGGCCTGTAATAACATCATAATCATTATATGCCTCAATAAATGTTCTTTTTTCCCTTACAGATAGTTTTACTGCATATTCATGTGATTCATCATAACTATTGCCCTTTAATATGACTGTTCCGCCATAAAACTGCACGGCATTCACCTTCGCAGGTGGTGTATTTTCAGGCATCACTATCTTTGCATTTACATTATAATACGAGGCTGCAAATGCAACTCCCTGGGCATGGTTTCCGGCACTTGCAGTTATTACACCCTGGAATTTTTCCTCGTTACTTAGTTTCGAAAATTTAATTATGGCACCCCGGGATTTGAAGGACCCTGTTTTCTGGAAATTCTCCATTTTGAAATAGATATCATTACTGAACATATCACTGAATGTTTTTGAATGGAATACCGGTGTCCTGTGCAATTTTTCCACTATAATTTTTTCTGCATCGACAATATCATCATATTTTAACATAACATGTGATAAAATTTATGCATAAATATTCTTTTATGTGGATTTTACTATGCTCGTCTAAATAGCATATACATTAAATATTCTGTATAGTTTCATCAGACGGTTACTCAAAATCCACGAAACAAAAGTTTTCCGAATATTGTTACTGCACCCGATGAATGATTAAATAATATTCTGATAAATATGGAAACACCGCCTGTTAATATATTCCATATTAGTGAATTACTGGATTCTCAACTGTTTATACTGAAATTACCTGTGAAAATTATTCCGATTAAAATAAATTCAATAAATTCTCTCTGGCGGTGTATAATGCTAGTTTCATTGCAACGAGGCTATACAAATATGAAATAATTAAATGTAATGATTAGATTACAATTATGTAATGAAAATGATAGAAATAGGAAAAGTCACTTCAAAGGGGCAGATAACTATACCAAAAAAATACGTGATATGCTAGGTGTTTCGGGTGGAGATAAAATACTTTTTGAAAACATTGATGGAAACATAGTATTAAAAAAAGCAGAATATAGGGATATGATTTCAATTCTGGATCAAATCAAACCAATGAAAAAGAGTACAATAAAACTAACTAATGGATTAAGGAATGAGTAGGATTAGAAATATTATTCTTTTACTTGACTATGCCTGTTATCGTTATTTCTGAAATATTAATGGGATTTTACATTGAAAAGAATAATAAAGATGTCGAACAATTTATCTCTGCTATAACAAAAAATGAAAACGTGAGCACAATCCCATTTTCACTGGATATTGCAATCCGTTCAGCAGGGGTTAGATCACAAATTTTTAAAATTATGACAATCCTGTGATGTTACCGTCATTATCAATGTCAATATTTTCCGCAGCCGGTTTTTTCGGTAATCCCGGCATGGTCATGATATTACCCAGAACCGGGACAATAAATTTCGATCCGGAGTTAATATTTATATTATTCACGGTTACCGTGAAATGATCTGGGGCATTCAGTAATTTCGGGTTATCACTCAGTGAGGACTGTGTTTTTGCCATACAGACATAGAAATTATTGAAGTTATATTTATCAATGATCTTCAGTGTCTTTTCTGCGTCACCCGAAAATTTTACATCGCTGGCCCTGTAGACATTTTTTGCTATTTTTATAATTTTTGTTCTGATATCATCGTTGATGTCATAGGTGTACTTTATTTTATTTTCCGTTATATTTTTCATAACCTTCTCTGCAAGGTCAATACCACCATCACCACCCCTGGAATATACCTCTGATATTGAATATATAATATTCGCCCTGTCCAGTTCACCTGAAACAAATTTTAATTCTTCACCGGTATCCGTAGTATGCCTGTTTATGGCTATTACAGGGTTTATCCCAAAATCACGTACAATTTCAATATGCCTGTATAAATTGTCCATGCCGTTTTTCAGGGCATTCATATCAGCACTATCAATATTTTTTGCACCTCCATGGTATTTCAGTGCACGCAATGTTGCGACGATCACAACAGCATCCACATTTAATTTTGATTCCCTGGTAAATATATTCATGAATTTTTCAAAGCCAAGATCTGATCCGAAACCCGCCTCGGTAATTAAATAATCGAATAGCTTTAATCCAATATAATCACCGGTGATGCTGGATGTCCCATGTGCAATATTTCCGAAGGGCCCGGTATGTATTATTGCCGGAACATTTTCTGATGTCTGGACAATATTGGGCTTCATGGCATCAGACAGGAGCGCAGCCATTGCCCCACCAGCATTTAAATCTCCAGCAAATACAGGTTTTCCATCATATGTATACCCTATAAGTATGTTTTTTAACCTGTTTTTTAAATCCGCATAATTCACCGAAAGGGCCATGATTGCCATTATTTCAGATGCGGCGGTAATCACATAATTATCATTCATCAAAATACCATTATTTCTATCTCCATTGCCAACAATTATGGATCTCAATGACCGGTCGTCCATATCAACATTTCTCGGAAAAACCACTCTCTTTGGATCTATATTCAATTTATTGCCGTGGAATATGTGGTTATTTATCATTGCAGATAACAGGTTATGTGCTGCGGAAATTGCCGGGAAATCCCCGGTAAATATTAAATTGATTTTATCATATGGTTCAACGGTAGATTTTCCACCACCGGTTGCACCGCCCTTAACACCAAAGCATGGTCCAAGTGAGGGTTCCCTTATTGCAATGCCGGCATTTTTATTCAATTTTCTCATGGCATTGCCCAGCCCTATTGCCGTTGTTGTTTTTCCCTCACCGGCAGGTGTTGGTGTCATTGCAGTCATTAATATTAATTTGCCATTTTTGTTTTTATTATTTAATAATTTTAAATCAAGTTTTGCAATATATTTTCCATAATTTTCATAATCCTTTACATTGATATCTGCCAGAATTTCATCTATGTTTTTTAACATAATATAGTAATAACCTAAATTTTAATAAATTTTTTTATAAGTTTTTTTCAATTTTTTTGATTTTATAAATATAATCATTTACCATCTCGTCAAATAATTTTATCTTCAGTTTCTCATTATTTTTAAACTCATCCCCACTGTAAAACTTCAAATTTACCCTTATATTGCTAATTGATGTGTTGAATGAAGCATATGACATATATACTGATGATATGTTATCTGAGATCAGGTTCTTATTTCCCCTTACTGACAGAAAGTATGCATTTTTAATATTTATAAATGATATATTTGCTATTTTCCATGATATTATTATACTATTTTTTATTGCAGTATTTATTTTCTCTATCCTATCAGGATCATTTTTATCCGTTTTAAATGCGTTCATTATAGCCATAAAATGATTTTCATCTTCCGTCATTAAGAGTTTTAATTTATCAATATTTTCATTGCTTATCATTATTATACTGTTGTAGTCATCCCTGTATTTTACTAACCCCTTTTTATCAACTGAAAGCAATGATGCCATGGAATTCAGGGATGCAGAAAACATCGAAGTTATTGCAGAGGCAGATCCACCCCCGGGTGTTGGTGAAGAACTTTTTAATTTATCTATATATTCATTTATATCCATTATTAGTTAATATATTATATTCTAAAACTTTTTTGCTATTCAGATTAGACCTTATATAATAATTTAGGGTGGCGGTAATGGCATCCTCCGGCAATAATCCTATTATTTCGGATTTCACTACTGAAACATTATATTTCTTTGCCTCCATTGCTATGAATTCGTATACCCTGTATAATGGATTCTTTTTATAATCAGTAATATTCATTGATATCTGTATCATATTCTCACTTTCAATGAACAATGATAGTGACCTTACATATCTTAATCCACCATTCCTGTATCTTATTGACCTGGCTATTTCATTACCTGTATTTTTATTATCCGTATTCAGGTATATATTATATGCAATTAAAAAATCCCTGGCACCGACAAGTAATGCACCGGCTTTACCAACACTCAATGGCCCGTAATCAGGTTTATATTTCATATCGGTTATATGCAGTTTTAAATCCTCATACTGAAACTTCATATTCCTTATATATGAAATCTCTCTTCTATTTTTACTATTTGCGGATTTACCGTATAAATATACAGGTATTTCCAGTTCATTTCCTATTTTTTCACCAATAATTTTTGATATTTCTAGGGCATCATCCATGGTTGAATCAAACAGGGGTATAACGGGCAAAACATCTGTTGCACCAATTCTTGGATGTAAACCTCTGTGTAAATCCATATCAATTAATTCTGATGCCTTTTTTACCATACTGTACAATAAATCTATTACATTTTTACTGCAGATAAAGGTTATGACGCTTCTGTTATGGTTTATATCCACATTTATATCCAGTATATTTCCACCATATTTTTTTATTTCATCCGATAATTTATTTATAACATTTTTATCTGAGGTACTGAAATTCGGGACTATCTCAAACATTTTCATTGTAATATATTATTAATGGATATAAAAACAAATATTTAATGTACCTATATATATAATTATAATATATTTAGATGCATTTATTATCTATTTAGGTAAAGAATATGATAATATTACAGGTAACTTACTGCTGATAAGTGGATACAAACATGATAAAATATTGAGTCAAGAAAAATTTTAAATCCTTTTAAGTTCTATTCTTTTTACTCTTGTGGTGTAACATGATAACAACAATAAAAAACGTTATAAAAAGGGACGGATCGAAGGTTCCGTTCGATAAAACCAAAATTGTAATGGCAATATATAAGGCTATGCTATCGGTAAAAACAGGCTCTATGGAGGATGCAAACAAATTTGCAGATCTTGTTCTTGGCGAAATGGAGAAAACAAGTAAGGAACCAAACGTTGAGCTGATACAGGATACAGTGGAAAATGTCCTTATGACAGAAAAAATTGATCATAAATCATATGTACCTGTTGCAAAGGCATATATATTATACAGGGAGAAAAGGAAAACAATAAGGGAAGAAAAGCAGTTAATAGGTGTAAACGATGATTTAAAATTAACTGTAAACGCAGTAAAAGTTTTAGAATCCAGATATCTATTCAAGGATTCAGAGGGTAAAATTATAGAAACTCCGAAGCAGATGTTTCACAGGGTTGCTGTCCATCTTGGTGTAATACAGGGACTGTACGATTACATAAATTATCAGAAAAATAAAAAAGTAAATAATAACGGTGAAGTATATGCATCTGTATCGAAGACAGAGATAGAAGAATTAAAAAGGGCATTCAGTGAATTAAAAAAAGAGTATGAAATTAAGGGTACATTTGATGACTTCATGGACTTTTTACAGACCAAAAAAACACTGGTGAATTATTATATAGATAGATTCGAACATGTCATGTCAAACCTTGAATTCGTTCCAAATTCACCCACATTGATGAATGCCGGCGGTGCCCTTGGACAGCTATCCGCATGTTTTGTTTTGCCCGTAGATGATAGTATCGATTCCATATTTAATGCCCTGAAGGCAACGGCAGAAATACACAAATCAGGAGGCGGTACCGGATTTTCATTCTCGAGGTTAAGGGCAAAGGACGATATTGTAGCATCAACAAAAGGTGTTGCCTCAGGCCCGGTATCGTTTATGAGGATATTCGATGTTACAACCGATGTAATAAAACAGGGTGGAAAAAGAAGGGGGGCAAATATGGGTATATTGAATTACAACCACCCAGATATAATGGATTTCGTAATGAGCAAGGATTCAGATAATAAGGTACTGAGTAATTTCAATATATCTGTGGCTGCTGACGATGATTTTTTTGAGAAACTTGACAATAATGACTATATAGACCTATTAAATCCACGTGATAAAAGGCCAGTGTCAAAAATCAGGGCCAGTACATTATGGAGTTCCATTATAAACCAGGCATGGAAGACCGGTGATCCAGGAATGATCTTCCTCGACGAGATCAACAAGAAAAACCCAGTTAAAAACATAGCATATATCGAATCGACAAACCCTTGTGTAACTGGTGATACACTTATATATACAGGTGACGGGATAAGGCGTGCAATTGATTTATACAATGAAGGCAATAATTTAGATGTTGTGGTTGATAAAAGAATGACAAACCAAACAATACAGCAATCCACAGCTGTGTTCTGTACAGGCACAAAACCTGTAATTAAGGTAACCACAAAGGAAGGATACAGTGTACGTGTAACAGCAGATCACCTTATTTACAGTGATAGTAGGGGCTGGATAAAGGCTGTAGATCTTAATGTTGGAGAACCTATAAGAATAATGAATGCACCAGGTGGATTTGGAATTGACGGAAATCTTGAAGCGGGAAGGGTACTTGGCTGGTTAGTCGGTGACGGTTATATTAACAATGGAAAAATTAATAAAAGTGCGGTACTTGATTTTTATGCACAGGATAAACCCTTAGCAGAAGATTTTGCGGGCTATGTAAATAAAATTATAAGGTCATCCAGTAATAATAGGGAATATACAGTTGGTGTTATTAATTCAGAAAGTGTTAACAGAAACACTGTGAAATCTGAAAGGTTGAAGGAATTTGCTATTGAGGCTGGTTTAGGCGAGGATAAACTGAAGGTACCAGATACTGTGTTTAGCGGTAATGAAGAGATGCAGAAAGGTTTTATACAGGCCTTATTCGAGGCGGATGGAACAGTTTTATTTAACAAAGAGTCGAGGCACGCTTTGAGGCTTACTTCAGTAAGCGAGAGGTTATTACAGGACGTACAGATGCTTTTGCTTAACTTCGGCATTTATAGCAGAATATACAGAAACAGAAGAAAGGCAGAAATGAGATATTTGCCTGATGCACACGGTAACCCGAAGCTTTATCCTACACAGGCATATCACGAGCTTGATGTTAGTGGAGAAAACCTCATTGCTTTTGCGGAGAAAATTAGATTCCTTTCAGATCGGAAAAATGGAAAGGTGAGGGAAGTTATTGAAAGTTACACTAAAGGAGCACGCAAGACCAAGTGGACTGCAAGAGTAATGTCATTAGAAGATGATGGTGAAGAACAAGTGTTCGATTTAATTGAGCCAGAAACCCACTCATTTATTGCAAATGGCGTTTTAGTACACAATTGTGGCGAACAACCGTTAATGCCTTACGAATCATGTAATCTTGGCTCAATAAATCTATCAAAGTTTGTCGAAAACGGTCAGTTTAATTATGATAGATATAAGGAAGTTATAGATACAGCCACAATATTCCTTGAAAATGTTGTTGATGCAAATAAATTCCCGGTTGAAAACATAAAAAATATGACAAGGAAGACAAGAAAAATTGGACTGGGGTTAATGGGGTTCGCAGATATGTTAATAAAATTAAAGATACCGTATAACAGTAATGAAGCCCTTGAAATTGGAGAGCACATCATGAAAATACTAAATGATGAATCACATGCGGAATCACAGAAACTGGCAGAAGAACGTGGAGTATTTCCGGGGTGGTACGGATCGGAATGGGAAGAAAACGGAATAAAAATGAGGAATTCAACAACAACCACAATAGCACCCACAGGCACAATATCAATAATAGCTGGATGCTCATCATCAATAGAGCCATTATTTGCAATAGCATTTGTAAGGCATGTTTTAAACGGCCAGGAATTATTAGAGGTCAACCCATTATTTGAAGAGGCCTTAAGGTCTAAAGGGTTATATGCCGAGGACATAATGGAAAAGGTTGCACATACAGGAACATTAAAGGGTGTTAATTTACCTGATGACATTAAAAAGGTATTTGTAACTGCACAGGAAATAGATCCGGACTGGCATGTACTTATGCAGGCAACCTTCCAGAGATACTGTGATTCCGGTGTATCAAAAACAATAAATCTGCCATTTGAAGCAACACCAGATGATATAGCAAAGGCATACAGACTGGCAAAGGACTTACACTGCAAGGGCATAACCGTATACCGTGACAGGAGCAAATCACAGCAGGTATTATATACCGGCAATGGAAACACAGATGATCAAAAAAAAAGTGACGAAGAAAGGAAAATAGATTTAACACTGCAAATGCCTGATAAATTTTTAAAATTAAGTTCGACATTTGACCCGGCATGTCCTACCGGGAAATGCGATTTATAAAAATTTTTAAGTTTTACTATAATTTTTATTTATGATAATTGTAATCGAAATCATCCAGGATATTCATATATAATAAACATGCATTATATGGCGTTTTATATGGGTTAAAATAATTATGCACTTCCTGGTCTCCGGGGTTACCGGTTGATAAATAATATAAATTATCCGAAGTTTGCAGATACCTCCACAATTTTTTATTTTTGTTATCTTTCAATGAAACTAATTTATCAAAGGCCTCTTTCTGCATTTGATTGCCCAGCCATGGGTTTAAATTTCTGTCTGTATCTGCCCATGATATTGTATCCTTTACCGATACTGTTCCATGGTTATCGAATTTTGAAGCCTCATCTATTTTCACAAAGCCGATATCATTTTTTCTGAATTCAATGGGCAAATATTTTAAAAACTCGAATATTCCTGTGCTTTCCCTCTGGTGCTCTCCAAATGTTTCATAATCCATAAATAAATTTATGACGTCTCCCGGTGTTCTCTTTATCCACGATGCATACTTATCTGCAGTTAATGGAAATTCACTCCATCCATGGTCTGAAAATCTGAATGAAATATCATCGCTGAGTCTGTAATTTCTCAGCAATAAATTTAAACCTGAAATGCTTTTATATAAATAATTCGGGTTATAATTATTTATTATGCTATCCGTACCTTCCGTTATTATATTTTTATAACCCAGTGATGAAACTGTTTCTGATATATCATCATTATAAATTAATTCTGTATTTCTGAAGGTTTTTGGTTCTATGTTGAATATTTTTTTCATCAATTTTTTATGTTCATTTATCTGGTATATAAACTCCTTCTTATCGAATATTGAGGCTAAACTGTGATAGTATGTTTCACCTATTAATTCGCCCAAACCCGATCTAAAATAATCACTGAATGCATCTATAACCTTCGGGTTATATTCTAATGCCTGTTCCATTAATGTTCCAGAAATAGAAAAACTTGCATTTATATTATTTTCCATCAGTATTCTGGTTGTTTTGATGTAACTCTCATCAGCCACCCTTAAAAATATCTCCCTGTTCTTTTCATGCCAGAAATAATCATCTTTATCATTTATACTGTTTAATCGATAAATTTTCAGCCTTTTTGGCTGGTGTACCTCGAAATAAAATATTACATTATCGCTCATAATCACCACCTGAAAATACTGATTTATAAACATACATTGTTTTTATTGCCGCATTCTCCCATGTAAACCTTTTTGCCTCTATCTGGCCGTTAGTGCCCATAGTTTCCCTTAAACCCTTATATTTTAATAGCCCTATTATATATTCTGCCATTAAATCAGTATCATAAAAATCACATTTAAATACATTATACAGGGCTTCACCGACACCGGTTGTATTGCTGATTATTGCTGGGGTTCCCATGCTCATTGCCTCTATTACGGAAATCCCAAATGGTTCTGACACGGCCGGTAAAACAAAAACATCAGTATCCCTAAAATATTTTATCTTATCATTTAAACTTACAAAGCCTGTAAAAATAACATTATCTTCTATTTTTGATTCTACTGCAAGTTTTTTCATATCGTATATTAAATCACCGGTACCCGCAACTACAAATTTAACGCCAGGAAAATATTTTACAACCTTTTTTGCAGTTTCAAGGAAAAATTTAGGTCCTTTCTGTGTTGTTACCCTGCCAAAATATAAAATATTTTTATGTAAACTATAATCCCTGTATCCGGAGTCAATAAGATTGGGGTTTACACCATTGTATATAACATATATTTTTTTTGCATCCGCATTGTAATTATCTATTATCATATTCCTGGTGTAATCCGATACTGCAATTATTTTATCCGCTATTTTTATTGCCTCTTTCTCTATATCCATTATATATTTCTGCGGGAAGAAATTGCCGGATCTATCTATTTCAGTGCTATGAATTGTTATAACTAATGGTATACCATATTTTTTCTTTAATTCTATACCCGCACTGAATGTTATCCAATCATGGCAGTGAATTATATCAGTATTCTTATCAAAGCAATCTACAACCCCCTTATTGTAGTAATATATCATCTCATTGAAATCCTTAAAATTAAAATTATTGAAATTTATATTTTTAATTCCGGAATTTTTGTAATAACTATTTTCATCAGGTTTATTTTCAATTTCCCCATTTTTAGTTTGCCCTGCAGTGCCAGAATATTCACTTAAACTTTCAGTATTAAATCTAATTTTTTTTACATTGAAGGGGTATTTATCATATAAGCCATCTACATCCGGCACATATACTGTAACGTCAATCATTCTATTCAGTATTGAAAAAATATTTATTGTATGGACACCAAGTCCCCCAGAAAATACCGGCGGTAATTCCCAGCCTATTACAGAAACCCTCACAATGCAATAATATTTATTGTTATATTAAGTTAATGATTTATTTCATATTTCACTCCTTCTGTGGATTAATAAAAATGATGGCATTAACAGTATTATAAATAAAAATATAAATAATTTATCGGTTATTAACCCTGATAGTATCATTGTAATAAATCCTGTAAACGCAAATAGTGAAATAAAAAAATAAAAATGCCTGTAATTTATACCTCTGTTTCTTCTGTATAAATAAATGCCTGTGAATGCATCAACCGAAAACTCAAGCATTAAAAATATGCCGGAAACGGATAACAGTTCTGCAAAGAGGCTTTCTATTGATGGAACAAACAGCATAGCCGCATTGATCGATTCTGTTGCCACGGCTATTATAAGTAAATTCGACCACGGAGTTTTATATTTTTTATGTGTATATCCGAATATATCAGGGAATAATTTATCCCTGGACATTGCATACCATGCCCTGCTCAGTATATACGTTGTTAACCATAATGAACTTGCAGTTGAAGCTATCACAGCTATATCCATTATAAATGAATATTCCGGTATTATATATCCTGCCCATACAGCCAGGGGGTCCACACTACCGGATAATAAATTCATGGGCGTTTCCATCTCCATTAAACTTAAGGTAACGGTATAAATAATAAAAACTATAATTAATCCTATCATTCCAGTTGTTCCCGGCCATTTCTTTTTATTAAATGATTCCTCAGATGCATACGAATCTATCTCCCAGCCATCCATTATAGTTGCTATTACTGGAAAAGCAAGCATGTACTTATATGGGCTTTTTATAATATTACCGTAATCAAGGAACCATTTAAATGATATCTTATTTACAACATGGCCAGGCATATAATATAACGCTATAAATATAAATAAGATGATTATAAATAATTCTACAAATAAAAATATTTCAGTTAACCTCGCAGTTGGTTTTGCACCAAGAACAGATGCTATTAAGGTTATTATTATCCAGATGCTGCCTATCATAAATACTGTAGCGTTGCTGGAAAATGTACTGTAATTTATAATTTTTATATTATACAGTAATGTTGCTGTGTATTCGCCTGCAGGGATAACTATAGGTGGTATTGAAAAGAAATATGCCAGTGTAACAATCCATGCCTGGAATGATCCATATTTTTTTGAGATAATTTTATTTCCCCAGTGATATGAGGCACCGGCATTCGGGTATAATCTGTTGAATTTCCGGAAAATAATGGCTGCAGATAAATATACCGGCAATACAGTTATTATTGCCATTATTGAATAAAAACCCAAATAATATGCTATAACACCATATGATGCAGCTATACTGAAAGCCGGGGCAACACTGGACGTTGATAATGCTGCCAGATCCCTGAATCTGTGCACGTTTTCCTGGAGAGACGACACCTCATAATCTTTCATTGGATCACTCAAATATACTTTATTTTAGGTAAGTTTACTTTATATATAAATTTATTTTTAATTTTTTTATAAAATATAAGCATTATATTACCTGTAATCAAGATTTAAATATAGATTTGATATTAAATAAGAATGAAAATATTATGGTCTCCCACGGCTCATGACAAAAAAAATTCAAATATGTATAAATTCATGGATTATATTAACAGCAAGGGAATTAATATAAACAGTTATAATGACCTATATAACTATTCAGTAAACAGCATAGAAAATTTCTGGGAAAATATATTAAACTTTTTTGATATTAAAAAATATGGCAGTTATGATTATGTATTATCCGATCATAAAATGCCGGGCAATATGTGGTTTAGGGGTTTAAAACTGAATTATGCGGAAAATGCATTAAATCATGATGGCGTGGCGATTGTATATAAAACCGAGGTAACGGAAACAAAAACAATGACATATAATGAATTAAAGGATAAAGTATCAAAATTATATAATTTTCTAAGGGAAAACAATATAAAAAAGGGGGATGTAATTGCATCGTATATGCCGAATGTACCTGAAAACGTTATAACCTTTCTGGCTTCTGCTGCCATGGGGTCAATATTTTCTTCAACGGCGATGGATTTTGGATCAAAGAGTGTAATAGAGAGATTCAATCAGTTAAAGCCGAAGGTTCTGGTTACATCGGATGGTTATTCATATAACGGGAAAATATACGATAAAATTAATGAAATAAAGGAAATAATAAATAATATAGATTCGATAGAAACTGTAATTATTTACCATTATATAAACAGTGATATATCAGTAAACAGGAAATTATTTGGCTTTGATTATATTTATAATAATTACGCAGGCAATATTGAATATGAAAGGATGGATTTTAATGACCCATTATGGGTTTTATTCTCATCTGGGACAACCGGGAAACCCAAGGGCATTGTTCATAGCCATGGCGGAATAATACTGGAGCATTTGAAATCATTATCACTGCATATAAATTTAAAGGAAAATGACCGGTTTTTCTGGTATACAAGCACTGGATGGATGATGTGGAATTTTTTAATAGGTTCATTATTAACGGGTTCAACAATGGTTCTTTATGATGGCTCACCATTTTATCCGGATAATAATTTTCTATGGGATTTTTTAAATAAAAATAACGTTAAATATTTTGGGACAAGTGCAGCATATATAACACATTTAAGGAAGATTAATTTCATGCCCGATAATACGGATAATATAAAGGGCATATTTTATACAGGCAGTCCACTGGATAGGGAAGGCTATGAGTATATATATAAAATAAATAAAAACTTCTGGTTTTCCGGGATAAGTGGTGGAACCGATATATGCTCCGCATTTTTCATGCCGGATATCTTATTAAATGTATATGATGGTGAAATGCAGTGCATAGCTCTGGGGGATAAGGTAAGGTCATATGATGAAAATGGAATTCCTGTAATAAATCAGATCGGTGAATTAGTGGTTGAGGAACCGATGCCATCTATGCCAGTATATCTGTGGAATGATAAAAATTACGACCTCTATATGGACTCATATTTCAGTTTTTATAAAAATGTGTGGAGGCATGGCGATTTTATAGAAATTACAGAAAGAAATACTGTTGTAATATACGGTAGATCAGATGCAACACTGAATAAGAACGGGGTAAGAATAGGCACATCGGATGTATACAGTATTGTTGAAAATATCCCGGAGGTTAGGGAATCCTTAATAGTGGGCATTGAAACGAAAAATGGATATTATATGCCCTTATTTGTTGTTAAAAATAATAATATGGATGATAATATGCTAAAAACAAAGATAAAGAACGAAATAAAGAAATATTTACCGAGGTATTTACCGGATGATATATTTTTTGTGGATGACATACCCAAAACATTGAATAATAAGAAGATGGAGGTACCAGTAAAGAGGATATTAATGGGTTATGATATTAATAAATCAGTAAATTACGGATCTGTTCTGAATCCAGATGCCATTAAATATTTCGTAGAGCTGTCAAAAAAATTAAAGATCTAAATTCTCCCATTTATAATACCTGTCAATCCAGAAGCGGCAACAACTGTATAAATCAGGATATTTATCCATTCTTATGGTATACGCATTAAACATTTATAAATGTGCTCCGGCCGGGATTTGAACCCGAGTCATCGGCTCGAAAGGCCGGAATGCTTGGCCGTACTACACCACCGGAGCCTAACAGTGTAGTTATAAATAATATATCTATTTTTTGCAAAACATAATTGCATTATATTAATTAAATATTTGTTTTACTATGGTCATTTTCCTGTCTTCACCGAGTGATATTATATCAATGTTTTTATGTGTTTCATTCTCTATAAATTCAATATACCATTTCATTTTTTCAGGCAGGGCAGAATAACCATTATTTATTATATCCGCATCATTTTCTATGTTTCCCCAGCCCTTAAACTCTTTATATTCCAGTTTCAGTTTATCAAAATCCTCCAGTCTTTTCGGAAAATAGTTTATCTCTTTGCCATCCAGTATATATTTTGTAGCAACCCTTATTGTATCCAGTTTACCCAGAATATCAACCTTTGTTATTGCCAGGGAATCCACATCATTAATCATGGCTGTATATTTTAATAATGGCAGATCAAGCCATCCAACCCTTCTTGGCCTTCCAGTGGTTGTTCCATATTCACTGCCCAGATCCCTCAGGGTGCTATCGTTTATTATCTCGGATGGAAATGGCCCTGCACCGACCTTGGATGTATATGCTTTAAATACACCTATTACCTTATCGACTTTTCTGTAGGAAAATCCAGATCCTGTTGATAATGCACCCGATATTGTGTTTGATGATGTTACAAATGGGTATATTCCAAAGTCTATATCAAGCATACCACCCTGTGCGCCCTCAAACAGTATATTTCTGCCATTATTATAGGCTTCATTTACTGTGATTTCAGTATAATCCATATATTTCAGTATTGACTGCCCCATGTTATACAGTTCATCAATCATCCTGTTCCTTTCCTGTTCATCACTGTATACTGAATCCTTTAATAATTCCATCTTCATATTGTATATTGTTTCTATTTTGTTTTTTAATATGTTCTTATTTGATAAATCGATCATTCTTATTCCAGTTCTGGCATATTTATCCTCATACGTTGGCCCTATTCCCTGTGATGTTGTTCCTATATTCAGTTTTGACCTTATTGATTCCTCCTTTTTATCAAGGAGTTTATGCATTTTTGTGACTATATGTGCACCAGAACTTATTTTTATTATAATTTTTTTATTTGCATTCGTTAATAATTTAATTTCAGATATTAGCTCTTCCGGTTCTATCACCATGCCATTTCCAAGTATTACCGTATCGCTCTGCAATGCCCCGGATGGTATTAGATGAAATTTAAATTTATTCCCGTTTATGACCACGGTATGCCCCGCATTACTACCGCCATTAAAACGTACAACATCATCATAATTTTTACTTATAAAATCCGTTATTTTACCTTTTCCCTCGTCACCAAATTGCAATCCCATTATTACAGAAATCATTTAAACCTATAAGTTATAATAATAAAGTATAAAATTTTTTATCATAATCCAATATTTTTATAATTATCATATACCGTGGAACAATATAATTTATTCTATCATTATAATATAAATACCATGTTACTGCATATATAAAATTAACTATTTAGTAAATACTTAAATTTAATTATAATTCAGTTTGAACCCTTAAAAATAAGCATTATAAATTTAAAATTATAAAATTTATCTAATATAAAAATTAGTTATAATAATGTTATTTAAAATATACTTAAATATATAATTCGTTTATAATTTAATTATGAACAAAAAAATTATAATAGTAATTACGGTACTTTTCCTGCTTTTGATCATACCCGCCGCCTCGCAGGCCTCGGGATCTGGTTCATACGGAACATCATCTATAACCCTAAATCACAGTAGTGGTACAGCCGGAAGAGGAGGTTCAGCCTCAACAGGTTACACGGTTAAACTTGTATCGGGTACTAAATGGGGGACAACTATTTCTGCTGTAGCTCCATCGGGAATATCTGTAGCATTTTCAAACTCATGCGCTGATCCATCATATAGCGGTACAATGACTGTAACAGCAGGTAAAACTGTATCGCCTGGAATATATAACATTTCCATAAAGGCAACGGGTGATGACCCCAGTACTTCCACCGTTACATACACATTAAACGTAACAAATTCCACAGTAGCAGTTCCACCACCAAAGGTTATCCCAAACAATCTGCCATTTGAAATTGGTGGAATTATCATTGCAGTTTCTTTAATACTGGCAGTTATACCTGCAGTTTTACCGGCACTGGTACAGGCAGTAGATAAAAACAGAATACATGCATTGCTTGTGGTTTCAGCTGCAGCACTGATACCGTCACTATACCTTGCAGTGGATGACCCGGTACTGAGGACATCAGCACCATTGCATTATGGGCTTCTAATCCTTTATATAATATTACTGATCACCGCACTTGTAATGGTGTTTAAAAGCAGAACCAGGAACTATTCCATGGGGCTATTCAGAATTCTGGGTGGCGGAATGTTTGCCCTGATGCTCGTGGATACGGTTTTTGGGCTTCCTGTGTCATCCACATACGCTGCCATACCATACATGGGCTGGAAATATCTATTTGGATTCGGAACAACTTCAATTTCATCTACTGCCCTATCGGTGGCGTTTTCAGTAATAATGATGGCGTCAGCACTTTTATTTTCATTTTCAATCAAAAACACAAAAATAAGTAAAAAACATACTGTAAAAACGGTAAATAATAAATAAATTTAATTTTTTAAAATTTTTATTTAATTAAGGTATTTCTGTATTTCCTCGTTTGTATATATATGGAATCTATCCCCGACAACTATAGATGCAAGTTCAGGTTCCTTCATAGATCCCTCATCCGTAACTGCTGATTTAAGTGCCGCAATTCCAAGTTTAACTGCGTCTTCAAGTGACATGCCATCCTTGTATTCCCTTTCTACATATTCTGTTACTGCATCTTTTCCGGCACCAATGGCCACAGATTTATACTCGTTTATTGTTCCCGCAGGGTCACAATCAAACAATCTCGGACCTATTGTGTCAGTTCCCGCAAATATCAGTGAAACACCATATGGCCTTACACCACCGAACTGTGTATACTGCTGCATCTGATCGGCAACCTTTTTTACAAGGTTTTCTATGTTTGTTAATGATCCATATGTTACCTTCTCCTGCTGTGCTCCAACCCTTGCAAAATCTATTAAGACCCTTGCATCCGCAACTAAACCTGAAGTAACGGTTGCAACATAATCATCAACAAGCTGAATTTTTTCAATGGAATTCTTCTCTACAAGGTGGCTTCTTACCTTTTTCTCTGATAATAATAATACGCCATCCTTAAATTTTATACCTAAAGCTGTTGAACCTTTTTTTACTGCCTCTCTTGCATACTCAACCTGAAATAGTCTTCCATCCGGGGAAAACACTGTTATTGCTCTATCATAAGCCATTTGACCCTGTTGCATATATTCACCTCTCCTTAATTATATCATATAATTATAATTTTTCCTATGCTTTCATATTATCTTTCATTATAAAATTTTCCATATTGAAAACAAATAAAAAAACTATAAATATAACCTTATTTTTTATGCATAATGGAAATATTCAAATCGGTATTTGATAATTTTATGCACATAAGAAGATCCGGATTTTACATGGATTCAATAAAATTATTTAAACAGTATGGAGGCACATCTGTAAATCTTGTTAATTTCCCGGAATACAGTTATGAACCTGAAAACCATTACAGGAAATTATATGACGATACAGTAAAAACCGCTGCTGATATAAATAGCAATGGAATAAATACGGTTATTACAGTAGGGCCATACCCACTGGATTATTTCTATTTTTTAAATAGTAATAAGGATCCATTGTACTATATGAAAGATGGTATAGATCTAGCAGTAAAATATATTAACGATGGTAGGGCGGATGCACTGGGTGAAATAGGGTATCCACATTTTAGCATTTCAGAGGATGTGTATAACAGATCAGGAGAAATATTAGAATATGCTATGGATTCCTGCAGGGATTATGATATACCGTTAATACTGCATACCGCGGATATGGACAATCAGGGATATCTGCAGATAGAAAATATGGCAAAAAAACATTATAAGGTTAATAGAATAATTAAACACCATGCAAATGCAACCGATCTTAAATATGAAAATAATATACTTAAATCAGTTATAGCATCAAGAAATAATATAAGAATAGCAGTGGAATCAAAGAATGATTTTTTATTAGAGACTGATTATACAGACCAGAAAGAAAAACCCGGGAAGGTAATACCACCCTATTCTGTTCCAAAAAGGGCTTTAATGATTAAAAATGAATACAGCAACTATGAGGAAATATTAAATAAAATTTTTATAGACATACCATATAGATTTTACAGAAAGGATTTTTTCACATTATGAATATTTTAATTAATATGTATCATATTCATAATTAATTATGTTGGATTTAAATAAATACGATAAAACTTTGGAGGATTTAAAATCCGTGCTTTTCTCGGAAAGAAAAACAAGAAAAATTAATAGAATAGATCCTAATTTTTATAAGAATATTTATTCGTTATTTTCTGATTTAAAGGTAGAGAAAGAAGAGGCTTTATCAACGGACATAATGAAATACATGGAAATAACAAGGTTGCTGGATGATGTTAGAAAGAATTTTAAGGCGTTTTTTCAGGTAAGGTTTGAAAAAATAGCAAGATATTCTGTATATGAATTAACAGATGATACATTATACAATTTAACAAATGAGGAAAAAAACATAATAAAAGAGTTTTCAGACAAAATGAAATATTATTATGATGATTTTATCGGTACCGGCAAAGCAGAAGAAAATACCGTGGAATTAAATGATGATATAATTAACGGAAATATAAATGAGAATAAACCGGTTGAGGAAAATGAAATAGGGGAAGATAAAACCGGCAATCAGGCATCGCCTGAAGAAATTCCGGAGAAAATGGAAAAAGAGGTAAAAAGTGAAAATTACGTTCTTGTAAGAATATTAAAGGATTTACCACCGGTGGCACAGCCCGATAAAAACTATTACTTACATAAAAATGACATTTTATATATTACCGAATCCTTTGCAAACATTTTAAAAAATCGTGATTCTATAATTATGATAAACAAAAAGCAAAAATTATAAATTAAATATAGATAATGTGCCATGGATAAAATATGTGATGTTGTAGGGTGCGATGGGGTAAGTTTTCAGACAGTGCCTGCGGATCTGGCCAAAAAAGTATTTTCATTGAAGGATAATAAGACAAAGGTGCATTTATGCAAAGCTCATTATAAAGAATACAAGAAGAACACAAAAAAAGAGAGAGAAAATAATAAACTGGACTGGTAAAAAACTCTATGTATGGCATTTCTATAGTAATTACAGTATATAATGAGGAGAAAAATATACGTGACCTTCTGCATTCGTTGATACTGCAGGAACAGCCTGTAGAAATAATCATAGTTGACTCAATGAGCACTGATAAAACTCCGGAAATAATTAAACAGTATACTAATAAATATAAGTTTATAAAATATTATAGAAAACGGTCTACAAGGGGGGAGGGCCGTAATTACGGTGTTTCTCTCTCAAAATATGATTACATAGCATTTACAGATGGTGATGCCGTTGCACATGAATACTGGATAAAAAATATGAGAAAATTAATTAATAAGTATGATTTAATTGCCGGTGAAACACTGAATGCCGGTAATAAAAAATATTCCGCCGGGAGACTAAAATTATTCTATAATGGATTTGAGGTTACACGGCCATCAGCAAATCTATGTTATTCAAAGGAGTTATTTAACAAAATAAAGGGTTTTGATGAAAAATTTGTAACCGCCGAGGATATTGATTTAAATATCAGGGCAATAAATGCAGGTGCAAGGTATACATGCTGTAACGATTGCCTTGTGTATAATAAAGCCCGGGACAATTTACATGATTTTTTTAAGCAGGCATACTGGAATGGTTATGGTAGGGGTCAGTTAAAAGCAAAATATAAGGATATCAAATTTGGCCATCAAAATGAATTAAAAAGGCTATTCATGCCAAAATATATCATGCGTAATGGAGCGGGATTAATAGGGTATCTGGCTTATAAACTGAGGAAAAATAAACAATGATAGATAGTCAAATAAAAAAATACACATCATTATGGTAGGGATAATTACAGGCATAACATTTTTTATCATGGAGGGAATGTCCATAAGTATCTCTAACCCGGGTTACGCACCAGTATGTGTGAATTTTATGGCTTCCAGGATTTAATGTTATTCATATAAATCCGTTGATAGATACTTAAGTCCCGTATCAGGTAAAATTGTTACCACCACACTTCCACTATCAAGGGAGGAATCAAGTTTCATAGAAGCTGCCACATTGGCGCCACCTGAAAAACCTGTAAATATACCCTCTTCTTTTGCCATATTTCTGGCGGTTTTTATTGCCTCTTCATCTGAAACTGCTAGATATCCATCAACAAGTTCCTCATACCAGTATGGTGGTTTTACAGCGTGCCCTCCACCCTGTATTCTATGCCTTGTTGTTATGACTTTTCCACCAGCAAGGAAGGGTGCTACATCCGGCTCTACTGGATAACATTTTATGTTATCATTAAAATTTTTGAGTGCCTTTGAAATACCTATAAACGTTCCACCTGTTCCCACATATGCAACAAACGCATCTATCCTGCCTCCCGTTTGCTCCAGTATTTCCCGGCCTGTTGTTTTTTCATGTACCTTCCAGTTCATAGGATTGGAATACTGGTTTGGCCTATAGGCATTTAACTCCTCCATTAATTCTATGGTTTTCCTTTCTACTGCTTCATTGTCTATCCTTGATATCTGCCCTGGTTTCTCACCGGGAAGCTGGGGAACAAGGACAACCGTGGCCCCCATTGCCCTTAGCATTTTCTGTCTTTCAATGGAATTGCCTTCAGATATAACTGCAACAAATTTATAGCCCTTAACAGCGCATGCTATTGCTAAACCTATGCCAGTATTGCCAGATGTTTTTCCAATAATGGTATCACCGGGCTTTATAATGGCCTTTCTCTCAGCCTCCTCTAGCATACCTATTGCTATTCTATCCTTTACACTCAAACCCGGATTATAGTATTCCAGTTTTACATATATCTCTATATTTTTGCAACCTGTTTTATTTAATTTAACGAGGGGCGTGTTGCCTATGGCTCCTAGGACATTCTCCTTTACATCCATCATATTTTATAATCGCATAACTCATATTTAACATTATATGTAAAACGTAATTTAACTGATTGGATTGATATACACAGTTAGGCCATGCCTGCATCTACACTGCAATGGTGTATGTACATTTATTGCAGAAAAGTGCAGGAAAATCCGTCAAATTCCATATATACAGTAACTACTGGATGGAAATGCCAGAACGATAGGTTCAGGCAATAAAAAAATTGAGGATTGGTAAAACCCTTAGAAGGATATTATAAAATAAATTATATTACAGACAGGGTTTTTAATTTTAAACGTTATTTAGTGTTTTCAGTGATAATATACACATTGATAAGTAAATGAAATGTATATACTATATCTCATATTTTGGAGTCACAGGGAATAGGCAAAACACGATACTATGTGAAAAGTTAATTTCCCCTATACGTACATTACTGGCCGGTTAATTCAAAACAAAAAAACTTTATCCTTTGATTTTATAACTGTGGCATGGTTGCTAAAATATCTGACTTTAAGGGGCACAAAGTAATAACGTTATCAGTAAACGAAGATGATAAATATCCTTTCACTTTTGGCATTGCGAAGGCTAAATTAATTCTTGAGAACCTGGATGAGATTAAAAAATTTGTTAATGAATCCAAATAATTTTTAATTTATTATAACCCGGGTTTCGCGAGAAAATTGGTTTGTAACTGCGAATTGAGCCTTTGTATCGTGGAATATCTTGAATTTTTTAATGTCTCCTCAGTAGTGCATCAGTGAATATCATATCAGATGGATTTATTTCATCCTGTTAAGCAAATCTGAGGTTTCTTTCAATTTACTGGTAGTGTCAATGTATGTAATGAATAATAGTTGTCCATCTGAACAGAATCGATCCCAATCTCGATTGAGGATACAAATTGCACGTATCATCATTCCTTATGGGAAAAGTTCACCTAATAATAGTCAGAGGTGAGGAATAGTGTTACACATTCTCTGAAATAAAAATGATAAATGCTATGGCACTATACAGTATGGTATAGTGATAGTAAATATCTGCAACAATACATATTAGCGAGAAGCTACAGAAAGAATTAACCAGGTGTAAGATGTACGGCAAGGAAACATGCGAAGAGGTAATATGGGATCTCATAGAAGGTACAGTAGAGTTAGAAGGGGAAACAAAGAAGAATATAACTCAGGCCCGACAGGATATCAGGGAAGGCAAGTATTACACACTGGAAGAGGTAAAAAGGGAGTTGGGACTTTGGTTCACTTTTATGTTTTACCAGTGACATAAGCAGGGCATGAGGAATTCCATTGAAGGGGGGATTTTCGTTCTGTGCTGTGCATCAATAGCAAAATTATCTGATATCATCAAGGTCTATACAGTAATAACCTTCTCCAGTCAATTTTTGTTTTTCCTCTATTTTTAACGCAATTATACCGAAAAATGCTTTTTTGCCCGGGTATATTTCGTTATAATTATTTATCATGTTAATTAATATTGATTTTGCCCCGTTATAATTTAATTTTTTATACTTTACCTCGAAGATACCTGTATATATCTTATCAGCATCCTGAACTACAATATCGAATTCATAAACCTCACCGGATCTTGATTTTTTCCATGATCTACCAAGATAAAATATATCAAATGGCATGATACTGTACTTCAATAATAGTTCACGTGCAATAAATTCAAACCTGTGGCCATAATATGTGTTAATATCCTTATTTATTTTATCATACACGTATTCTATATTATTAAGTTCCAGCAGGCTTTTATAAGGATAAACAAAACGGAACCAGAATGCAAAAAAATTATCCTTTATGTAATATATATGATTCTTTTTGTTTCCAGTTAATAATGGAGGCTCCTTTCTAATTATTTCAGATCTTTCCAGAACATTTAATACTTTGGAAAGCTTGTTCTGGGCTATATGTGATTTCAATGAAATCTCATTGAATGATGACGCCCCATTTGCAATGGAGCTCAGAACAGAAAAATATGATGTTATATCCCTATATTCCTCAAATAATAAATTTAAAGGTTCATTATATAAATATGAATTCTTATTCAGTATTCTATTTATTAAATTTTCTTTCAGGGTTTTATATGTGAATTCTTCCAGATACCTTGGAACCCCACCAAGTATCATGAATATTTTTGATGTTTCAGCATAACTTATATTAAAAAATTCTGATGAATTTATGAAATTAAGTGGTGCAATATTCATTTCTCCAGTTTTCCTGCCATACAGCGCCGATCCATAACCAAGTGATATCCTGTATATGGATAAAATTAAGGATCCAGAGAGTATCAGAAATATTTTTGTATTTTTTAATCCCTCCCAGTGGCGTTGCAATACTGTTGGCCATGCCCTGAAAACATTATAAAGGTACTGAAATTCATCGATAACCACGATAAATCTCTCATTTTTAGAAATACTGTACAGGAAATTGAAAAAATCATCCCAGTTAGAAAATTTTACATAATTAAATTTCTGTGACGCAATTTCAGAAAATGTATCAAGTATATTATCACTGGCATCTGCGATAAAGAATATTGATCTTTTATCTGCAATAAAGTGCTGCAGTAAGGTTGTCTTGCCCATTCTTCTCCTACCATATAGAATCAACAGCTGTGCCCTTTCTTCCGCATTGAAATTTTCAAGTGAATTCAATTCATCCTCCCTATCAATAAACATACTTTTAATAATCATACTTTATAGTATGTTTTTATTATATCTAAGTTCATGCATCACCCCAGCAATGTGCCGATGTGTAACTGAATAATCAGAACTGTTAAAATTCCTGTTAGGGCATATAAATAACTGGATTCCAAATAACTAATATTCTATTAATATAATAAATATATGAAGCTAACATTAATAGTATGCTAAAAATGGTACATCTATTTTTCATCCATGCTTATATACCATATATAAAATGGAAGCACCGGGATTTGAAGGAAGATAATTCCTGGTGTACCAGCTGCAGGAGAGGGGATTTTCTGATTCCATAGCAATAGATATTGCCAGGAAAACTGGCATCGAGACTTTTACGAAATAAAAAAAGCGGGAAAAAAGGCAGGCATAGCTGAACTGCACCCGCATGCCCTGAGGCATTTCTGTGCCACAAACCTATTAAAACAGGGGCTGGACATAAGAAAAGTCCAGGTGTATTTAGGCCACAAAGATATAGCGTCTACGGTGATTTATACCCACGTCCGCACAGAAGACGTGCAGAGCGAGGTGTACAAAATGTATAACTGGGTTCAAAAGCCCGGGTTTTTTCGATCCGAAATGGAGGCAGTAATATGAAGGAAAAAATAGAAGTTTTAAAAAATGGAAAAAGCTTCCAGAAATATGGAAGCACTGGGATTTGAACCCAGATCTAAGGGTCTCTTCCATGTTTCATCGTTCCAGTCATTCATCATAAATTCAGATGACCTTTAGCTAATCACAAACTGACTGGAGCCCTCTAGGATACCTGACTACCCCATGCTTCCTCACAACTATATTATTTTTTAATATAAATATCTATAGTGTTTATACAGTAAAATGGCAATAATACAATAACTGCAGTAAAAAAACATACCTAAGGTCTGGAAATATGTAACCCTGAACTAAATAAAAAATGTTTAAATTTACATTTTTAGTGTAAAAAATATCAGAATTATATAATGCCCGCTGAGATAAAAGTTACAATAACAACAGCTACTGGAATAGATATTAACAGTATAAATATAACAAGCCCCGCTGGACGACCGAAATTTATTGTATATCCAACACCGAATCTTTTCGGTACCATCAGGCGCGTATCATTTTTATTATAATAGAGTACTCCAGCTTTCCACAGAGAATCATCATCACTGTTACTGGATACTTTATTATCATTATTTATCTTAATATTGCTACCCAGCTGACCGGTTTTAAATGAAACAACAAGGATAAGAATTATCATTAAAAATATGGGAATAATATCAACTAAAATATTCTCTTTTAATATTCCCCACATAGAAAAACTGCTGATCAGCAGTGTAGAATTTATAAATGCCGGAATTAATAGCACGGTATAAACCATCCTTTCCATGAATAACATTACTCTTTTTTCTCCATCCGGTGATGCATTATCTGTTTTCAATGAAGTTTTATATATCGCAAATGCAAGAAGAATAATCATTGCCGTGATTACTATGCTTATAAACCCAAGAATAAAGACACTACCTATTGATTTTGTTGAATATGCATTTGGAACACCATTTGCATTATAGTGTGTCGCAAATGTATGTGGTATATTTTTATAATACAATGATCCTGTAATAAATATTGAAACGGATATTAATATTCCGGGGATTCCAAAAAACCATGGAAATTTAGCTTTTTCTATATTAAATACGCCCGTAACCTTATTTTCATTCATTGTCCAGTGTTTATCCCTTTTAATTTTTTCCAGTTTGTAATGTTCAGGTAAATATACCATAAATTCTGCTATTATAATAAATAATGGCATAAGGGATATTATAAATATATATGGAATTATCAACGTTATAAATGTAAAAATTGCTGTAAAAATTAAAACAGTAAACAGATATATTTTTTTCATTTTATTTACAATATCAGAATTAATATACTCCAGAGGGATTCTTACACCAAATATTACGGATTTTTCAGTCATATACGGTATCATAGCTATTATTATTCCTATTATAAATACAAATAAGGTTTCGGTAATGGTAAATAACGTTATAGCCATTTAATCAGCCCCCCCCTTTTAAATTTAGAATATTTTTTACTGTTTTTATTATATCATCACTATTTAAGCCCTTAACCATAGCCTCGTTTATTATATCCGTTTCCCTTTTTTTAAAATCATCAACGGCATCTCCGGTTTTATTTTTCTTTGATATTATATATCTTTTATTCTTTGAAAGTTCAATAATGCCATTTTCACGCAATAATTGATATGCCTTATTTACCGTATGGAAATTTATATTTAGAACGCCTGCCATTTCCCTGGAAGATGGTATTTTGTCTCCAGGATGAATATTACTGGAAGCTATCTGTTCAACTATCTGGTTATATATCTGCCTGTATACCGTATCCTCAAGGTTGTAATCAATATTTATTTTTAACATCTATTACACCTGTTATATATGTTATATAACAGTTTAATATAAACTTACCCTTCTAAACGATATTTTGCATATGCCATGTACCCGATTTTCAATTTTTTAATAAAAATATTATAATAACATAAATATATAATTATGCATTTCCATAATTATCAACATCATTTATCGTATCATTAAAGAAAACCGTACTGAGTTTTTAAAAAAATATTTTCAAATTTCGTATAGATAATAAAAATACCGGTCTGAAATAAACAAGTAAAAATGTAAACTTACTGTTTACTTGCTCTTCTTGCTCTCTTCAATCTCCTTATCTTCTTTTTTCTCCATTTCCAGCGCATGTTGCCTCTTTTCTTCCAATCTCTTGAACTTCTCTTCAATATGTCACCTCAATTGTTAATAACGTAATATGGTATTGTTTTTTAATATAAATACCTATTTTATTATCTTTTATTTTTTTATACTTTACTGAAAAAAACAAATTAGATTTTAGATAAATTTATATATAGATATTGGATTAATTAGTATGAAGATTTTAGTTCCGTATGATGGTTCGGAGGGTGCGAAAGAAGCTTTAAAATTTGCCCTGAGCTGCAAATGCAATGTAGCAGAATATACAGTGGTGTATATAATTCCAACAATAGTGGGAATAAGTGCAAGCTTTGATTCATATATACCGGCGTCGGTTTACGAGGGCCAGGATAAAACTGCCGACGAGCTTCTAAACAAAGCGAAAACAGAACTGGAGAATGCAAATGTAAAATATGAGTTAATAAAGGTAAACTCCAATGGAAATGAAATAGCAAAAATGATACTGGACACTGCAAAGGAGAACGGTGTTGATTTAATAGTAACCGGTACAAGGAAATTGCATGGCTTCAGCAAGCTAATCCTTGGATCTGTTAGTGCCGGTTTGATAGCCCATGCAGATATACCTGTTACTGTTGTACCACCAAAACAGGAATAAATTTTTTTATATTTTGCAGTACCTGTATTCAAACAAATTGTTTATATATACTTATAAAATACAGATAGAATGGGAAGTATAAGGTCATCAAACATAAAAAGAATTTCAGTGGATCTGGTAGACAAGAATAAGGATTTATTTAATGATAATTTCAATCATAATAAGGAAATACTGGATAAATTCATTGCAAAATCTGTTACGAAAAAGACTTTAAATGCAATAGCGGGTTATATAACGAGATATAATATTAAGAAGAAATCAAAGGAAAAGAATGAGATGGAACAGTTAGGTCTGGCCTGATTATTCAATATAGAATTTTAAATTTGTATATTATAATTCAAATTATTTATAAAAAATTATTTTTCTTCAGGCATTTTATTTCTTCTCCAGTTATTCATTCCACCCTGGAGGTGATACATATTTTTATAACCTGACCTTACCAGTCTATTTGCTGCCGCCCTGCTTCTATGTCCCGTTTTGCATATTAAAATTATTTTTGCATCTGTGCCGAAATTATCCACAATATTTCTCTCACTGCCAAGCTTATAATTGACCGCATTTTTTATATGGCCACGCTTATATTCAAATTTTGTTCGGACATCTATTATCTTATATTCATCAATCATTTTATAAACCTCTTCGGGGCTTAGATTCTTTAATTCATCAGGTTGATTGAAATAATCGGATCCACGGAAATAATTTTTTATTGGCATTTACACCACCAGTTTATCGTTATTATATATTCCAATAAATATCGGGGATTCGTTTATAATCCATTTTCTTGCCATTACTTCCCTCAATTTCTGCGTTACATGTGACCATGAGCCTAAATCATCAACCTCATATAGAACCACGAATTCCTGATCACCCAGTCCAAAGGAGTATGTTGTATACGACAGTATTCCGGTGCTTTCCTTATCAGACCTTGCGGTGCCTATATGGCCGGATAAAATTTTCTTTCTTTCCTCATAATTTATTAAATACCATTCCCTATCCTTGCTCATGGGATAAGCAACAAAATATTTTTTAGGCTCAGCCTTTAATGTGTCCTCCAAACTCTTATTTTCTTTGGTATATGGTGAATTCTCATACAGGGAAAACATACTGTATACTGTTTTACCATATATGCCTATTATAGAATTAAAACCCTCCTTGAATTTCTCGAGATCCAGTGGATCGTGTGCCGATAGCCAGAATAGAATATCATTATCATGCCTCATGGATTTATAATATTTTATGCTTATCAGTTTTTTCCCATAATTTTTAATGAATTCTATTGCCCTGTCATTTATCTCATTTTTGTTTTTATTATCCAGTTCCCAGAATCTTCCATTCAATTTATAAGCAAGTACGTATGTATAAATCATGTATATCAAAAATTATAAGTGTAACTTAAAATATAACCTTTATCGTTACCTAAAATATATGTACGCTCATATTTTATATTACAGGATAGATTTCACACTTTAAAACCCTGCCATGGTTACAGGCTTTATCTGTAATATCCTTCCAGCAAATGGATTCATGGGTTATGCCCGGATAGACATAATTTTTATAATATTAGTCCAGTGTTTTCTGATTATTATTGACAACAGAGTATTTTTTAATATCATATTCGTTATAAAATATAAACGAAATCAATTTTGATAATAAATTATTATCCTTTTCTAATGGTTCATATAGGGAACTGCTCTGCGGTATCTTTATATCAAGTTCTGACAGTTTCTTAATATACTCATCCCTGTATTTAGAATTTACAGTTTTAAAGCCATTTTTAGGCAAATCGACATTACACCTCTCCATCTCCTTTGTGAATACCGGTCTGTCAAATAAATATGATAGTAATAGCAATGTATTGTATCCTGAATTATTATTATCAAATTTTTTCATATTTTCCCCAACTACAAAATATATGTCCTTTCTGCTCCGTTCCACAAAAGAGAATATCCTTGCAGGCTTTATCTCCCTCTCCTTCAGGATGCCGAGCTCAACCATTGCATTTAAATAGCCCGTTAAAACGAGCCTGTGCATATTTATTCCTTTTTCCTCCAGGGATTTCTGTATACCTGTTATTGATTTTTCATCCCCGTTTATTTCATTCAATATTAATTTATATTTTTTCTTCTCCTCAAATTTATTGATCATACATTTCACCCATGACATATTTTAATAATTCTTCTGAATCTTTTATAATAATTCTACATATTTCCTTAGAACTGCCAGTAAATTTAGATGGATTCATTGCATATTCTAAATCTTTATTGCTTATAAATTTATATATTCCATTTTTTATTAATGAGTCCTTTAAACCTATATTATTTTCATAGGCATACATCGATGATTTCCTTACAAATTCATGTGCATCCTGCCTTGGCATTCCATTTTTTGTTAATGTAATTGTTATGCTCTCCGACATAATAAATTGATCGTTTATTACTTTTTTTAACATTTCATCCTTATTTATATACAGGTTTGAAAATACATTATTCATTTTATTCAGAACATCATCGATTAATATTGATGCATACGGTATTGTAAACCTTTCATCTGCACTGTTTGTTAAATCACGTTCATGCCACTGTACGGCTGATTCATATTCAGGTGTAATGAATGACCTTAACAATCTTGATAGGCTAACAATATTCTCAGAAACTATAGGGTTTCTTTTACTCGGCATTGAACTTGAACCTACCTGTTCCCGGTCATTGAAATATTCAGATACCTCATTTATTTCAGGCCGCTGCAAATTCCTTATCTCAGTTGCAAATTTTTCCAGAGAAACGGATATATTATTTACTATTGATAAATACTCTATATACCTGTCACGGTCAACAATCTGATTTGTTGCTATTTCATGGGTTATACCCAGGATATCACACGTTTTCTCCTGTATTTTCAATGCATTTTCTCCGAGGGCTGCACCGGTACCTACAGGTCCTGATATTTTGCCAGCTATTATCCTTTTTTTTGCGTCGTTTAATCTCTCTATATGCCTGTTTATTTCGGATAGATAAACGGATAATTTCAATCCAAAGGTTATCGGCGATGCATGTTGCCCGTGTGTTCTTCCAACCATTATAGTATCTTCATTTTCCCCTATTAATTTTACAAGTGTTTTACTTAAATTAAGCATATCAGAAATCATTATATTTACTGCCATTTTTAGCTGTAATGCTGTTGCGGAATCATTTATATCATTTGATGTTACCCCGAAATGCACATAATTTCTTCCATCACTGCATTTCTCTGTTAACGCCTCAACTATTGCCATAACATCATGATTTATTTTTTTCTCTATTTCCTTTACCCTTTCAAGTTTTACCTCACTGTTATCAACAACTTTTTTTATGTCTACGTATGCCTTTTCCGGTATAGCATTATAATATGATTCTGCCTGAGCCAGTGCTGCCTCAACATTCAGCATCAATTTCAATCTATTTTCTTCTGAAAATATGATTTTTACTTCTTTTCTTCCATAGCGATAGTCCAAAGGAGAAACGATCATAAAAGCTTATTACTTATAGTTTAAAATTTTTTGTGTTATCTTTTCCGTCTTAATTTTCCGAACATAACACTTACAAAGGCCGTTATAAAACCTGTACCGGCAAGTCCTATGCCGGCCGCAGCTATGTAGCCTGAATACGTTATATCATGGTACTGTGATAATGGCATAAAATTGTACTGCATCGTTGAATTATTATGGAACTCAACAAATATGTAATTACCCCTCAGGCCGGAATAAAATGGCTCTCCATCTACGTTCCCATCAGGTTTTACAGTATAATTGTTTAGATTTGACATGGTCACAGTGCCGAAATTACCGCATGATACCAGGCCTGAAGTATTATTTGATGATGCTATTACCAGAATATAATTTTTTGAAAAGTTAAATTTACTGGATGCATACTCATTTCCGGAAATATGGTTAACCGTTGTGTTTTTAGGTTCAGTGGCTATTTGATAGTAACCGCCCAGTACAAGTGATGCCCCGATTATTACCAGTATTATTCCTGTTAGTATATATTTATTTTTCATCCATATCATTTAAATGAAACATCTATTTTTCCCTCTTTTATTTCATTTATTAATTTGTTATACTTTTCAGCAACCTCATTTTCATTCAATCCACATTCATATAATTCCATGTATATTTCATAGTTTTCCTGATTCTCATCGATTTTGCCGTTGTATACCTTAACACCGCCACATGCTTTCTCATTATTGAAATTTAATCTGTAGGTTAATTCTACTGTTATATCCTCATTCTTCATGTATTCCAGTTTTTTTATGTAATCTCCCATATCATTTATGATAACCATTTATTATATAGATTTTTATATGTACCTGTCCAGACCATGTTCCCAGGCATTTCTTAGATTTCCTATTTTCTCCCTTATTATTTCAGTGTTGCCATCCGTTATTATTATACTGCCTTCCACTGTATACCCTATTTTTTTAACATTTACACCGGAAAAATCATTTATAAATTTCTCCTCATGTTTCTTATCTACCTCAATCACTATTGATGTTCCCATTTCTGAGAATAATTTAATGTCTGTTTTTCCATTTAACCCTGTTAGATTTGCATCTATTCCTATATTACTGCCAAAACTCATTTCCAGCAATGTTAAAAGTAACCCACCGGACGATACATCATGCATTGATTTTATGGATCCATGTGCTTTTTTTATACAGCCCTTTATTTTTAGCAGTTCCTTATAGTCAATATCATCTATTTCCTGATAATTTAAATTAAAATACCTTGCATATTCACTTCCCGCAAGTGAATTTACTGTTGTTCCAGCAATGAAAACGGGATTATTCACATCCTTAAATTCCACAGTTTTTAGTTCTCTTATATCCTTAGTTTTCCCGATCATCAGTATATTCGGTGTTGGCATTATCTCCCTGTTATCTGTTTCATTGTAAAGGCTAACATTCCCAGAAACCAGTGGCAATCCCATATTTTTGCAGAAATCCGATATTGCATGCGCTGTCTCTATAAATTTATACATTGTTTCTGGTTTTTCAGGGTTTCCAAAATTTAAGGCATCTATTATTGAATCTGGATCCCCGTTTGAGCATAAAATATTCTTATATGCTTCTATTAATGTTTCCACCGTTCCATTATATGGGTCAATATTTACCATACCCGGCCTTGAACCAGATGTTATGCATAAACCATTATATGAATCCTCCAGGGGTTTTATTGCAACCGCATCTGAATGTGTTTCCCTGTTGGGAAATCCTGTAAATGGCTTTAATATCGTGTTCCCACGTACTGTAAAATCATATTGCCTCACTATATTAAATCTTGAACATAGATTTGGGTTACTGATAAATTTTGGTATAAAATCACTGTAATTTTTTATTTTATTCTCTGTTATTACTTCCATATTTATCACAGGTTTTTTAAAATTCCTTGAGTACACCGGTCCTGAAGTTAAAAACTTTAGATCCATATCCATGATTTTTTCACCGTTATAATTTATTATTAAATTATTATTCTTTACGGTTTTACCTATTATTGAATATTCGATCCCCCATTTTTTGAATACGCTATCAATTTTTTCTAAATTGCTTTTATTTATTGCAAGAAACATCCTTTCCTGCGATTCACTTACCCAGATTTCCCAGGGCTCCATATTATTATCCTTCAACAGTACATTGTTCAGATCTATTACTGCTGAGACTCCACCGGCATATAGCATCTCACTTACAGCACTTGATAGGCCACCACCACCGAGGTCCTTCATTCCGTCGATTAAATTTAAATCATTTGCTTCCAGTATTGCATGTATTAATGGCTCTTTTATTATTGGATTCCCAAGTTGAACCGCTTTCCTGTTATTCTCATCATTCTCATTCAGTATTTTTGATGCAAAATTTACACCGTGTATTCCATCCTTGCCAGTTCTGCCACCACATACAATTAATAAATCATCTATTTCCGTGACCCTGCTTCTCACAATTTTATCCTTTCTAACTATGCCTATGCATCCGGCATTTACTAGCGGCATGCTGTTATAATGTTCATCGAATTCAACCGAACCTGAAACTGTTGGTATGCCAACCCTGTTGCCATAATCCCTTATACCGGCAACAACACGGTTTAAAATAAATCTCTCACTTAAAAAACCGGTATTACTGTCTGGATTCCCAAAATATAATGAATCAATTAATGCCACAGGCTGTGCACCCATGCATAATACATCCCTTATTATACCCCCTACACCGGTGGCTGCACCGCCATACGGTTCTATGGCACTTGGATGGTTATGGCTTTCCATTTTCACCACATATGCATAATCATCATTAAATGAGACAACCGCAGCATCCTCCTCCATTGTCAGTATTGTATAATCGCTTTTTAAATCGGAAAAATATTTTTTTAAATATATTTTTGATGACTTATAACATGAATGTTCACTCCATGCCTGTGCTATTGCCTGTATTTCAATATCTGATGGATCCCTGTTTATACCTTTAAAATAGTCCTTTAACATTAACATTTCATTATATGTTAGGCCCAGGTCTTTTCCTGTATCATTTAAATATTTCTCATCAGAATTGATTATATTATACATTTCAATCACTTATTTCTTCGATTTTATATTCCTGTATTACAGGATTTGTCAGTATTTTTTCAGAAATTTCATCTAACTCTTTCAGTGAATCCTCCTTATTTAATGATGTTTCAAATTCATAAACCCTGTAGGAAGAAACATTTTCTATGCCACTGTAGCCTATAAGGTCTAAATTCCTTTTTATGCTCATCGCTTCCGGGTCCTCCACATTCGGCAGGTATCTTATTTCAATCCTTATCTTCATAGTCAGGTATATAAAATATAAAATTAAATTTATCTATTCCTGTATAAAAAGAATAGATGTATTTTCCTTGTTATCTGTATAACTGGTCTGATTAACAGCTGGCAGCTTCCTACTATGAACAGGTATACACCATGTAAGGAATCTACAGGGGGTAAATATGGCAGAAACAGTATACTGCCTATTACAAATTCAAAACCTACCATGATATCATTTCCTATTGCCAGCCAGTCATAAAATTTTTTTAATCTTTTTTCCTCTATCCTTCTGTAATTATATCTGTTGATGTACATTGAAGCCCTATCATTGTTTAAAAATGAATCTATATTCAATATTATTTCCGTTAAATAATCATTTTTGATCAGATTTAATAAGCCATTCACATAATCCGGGTCCAGTTTTTCGGTTTTTGAGGTCGTTATGCCATCCCGTATTGCCATGATGATCTCAATAAACCACGTTTTCTTTAAGTACGGCTCGATGTCTTCAATATTAAATTTCAGATTTATAATATCCTTTTCAAAATAATCTGCAAATGCACCGGAATAATAAAAATCATCGGACATTATAATGGGTGTTGAAGCGGTTAAATCCTTGTTTGATATATTATTTATGTTCATATTTTCTTTTACCACATTTATAAAAAACTCTGAAATTTTCTTATCAACATATGTTAATTTCATTAATCCTGTTACAAGTTTCTCGTTTTTATAATAATTCATAAATTTATTAAATATGTCATTTTTATCATCTGTGCTGATATCGTACTTTATATCCCGCAGGTTTATAACCTCCAGGGCATTATTATTGGAACATGTATTTATTATTTTATCATCGATTAATCTTGAACATATATCATCTCCAAAAAGCTTCATTACCATGTCCTTTATATTTCTCCATTTCACACCGAATCTATAATTGCTTCTCTGGATTATATAGAGGAAATACAGGGGTTTTTTATCGTTTTCGTACATGGATGGTTAATATTTGCATATTATAAAAAATTACTTTTAAATTGCATTTATAATATTTTTTAAGTCTGTATATACATTATTTGATTTTTCCAGAAGTGTTCCTGTAACTATTACATCAGCACCGGCATCTATTATTTTCCTTGCAGTCTCACATGTCCTGATTCCACCTCCAACAATTAACGGAATTTTTATCTCTTTTTTTAGTCTTTTTATAACATTTTCGGAAATATATGTAGGTGATCCGGAACCAGATTCAAGGTATAACATTTTATATCCAAAAAATTCTGCAGCCAGTGCATATGATAATGCTGTTACTTCGTCATCACGCCTTATCAGTTTTGCATTTCCAACTTTTCCAACGGTCATGCCCGGCTCAAAAATTAAATACCCCATAGGTATGGTTTCTATCCCCATACTCTTCAGTAATATGGATGACTTTACATGATGCCCCATAACATATTCAATATTATTAGAATTCATTAAAACCATATAATATATGGCATCGGCATATCTGCTAACCATGGCACTTGAACCGGGAAATATTATTATTCTCTTATCTGTTTTTTTCTTAATCTCATTTATGGTTTTATCCATTAATGATGAGGTTATACCGGTTGAACCGCCTATTAAAAAGAAATCTGTACCGGCCCTATCGGATTTTTCAGCTATTTCAACAGATCTGGATACAGGCTGTGCCGCCGGGTCTATTAATGTCATATGCAATTTTTTATATTTTAATGCACTTAATATTTCATCATAAACATTCAATTTATTCACCTGAATTTTGTAATGTATTTTCTTTAAGTATATAACTTATAAATATAAAGTCATCGGTGACATCCACACAGGCTTTAGCTGTTTGAGTATGCCGGATTAACTGATGCCACCAAGCAAAAAGGAAAACATGCCAAATATCATTGCAAACTTTGATATTTTCTCTCCCCTTGAAATGTTAGTGTTCATTAATACTATCGTTGATAAAAATATGAAGTCATCAAAGATTACCGCTATTAAATAGTATACTGATAATATTTTCAGGTAATATGGCAGATATGATATGGATATTGTAATGATAACAAATATAGAGGATAGTATTTTTGCATTTTTAATTCCATATTTCTTTGGAAATGTAATTCTATCTATATCCCCCTTTATATCCTCAATATCCTTCATAATTTCTCTTGACATATTGGAAAACATTGCAAGCAAAAATAATAAAAACATCTCTAATAATGAATCTGTGATAAAACCACCGTATAAAAAGATCATGCCTATAAGTAAACTTATTGTAAAATTACCGGTTAAGCCCATCTTTTTTGTTTTAAATTCATAACTTATCAGTAATAACTCTGCAATTATTACAACAATGCTTATCTCAAATGAAATAAATATAGAAAGTATAAACCCTAAAATAAAAAATATTAAAAAGGCATAAAATGCATGTTTCTTTGTAATTGTACCCTGTGGCAATGGCCTGTCGGGATGATTTTTTTTATCAATTTCATAATCGCTGATATCATTTATTATGTTACCTCCAGCAGTAACAAAAAACACACTCAGTGCACCCATGGTCAGTGGAAATATATAATCTAAAATATGGACATTAACCGCAATAAATCCAACTATGTATATTGAAAATAAACCCATAAAGCCGTTAACTGGCCTCATGATTTTTAACCATTTATTCATTCAATGCTAATATATAGGTTAAACATATATTTTTTTATTTTCTGTAACTGAGCAGTCTGATGGTGATGTATACATTTTTGAGGATCCAGTATTGAAGTCTGAGGAGGAGTGGGGTTTTCCTATAAGAATTGAAGAGAAACAGGAAACAGTTAAATTTTGGAAAACTATACATGCTCTCAGACCCGAATGAGGAACCGGGGGATCTACAGATTATACAGGCAGAGGGAACATATTGAGTATGCATTCAATGCATGCAAGAATGACCTTGATGCTGATCGTTTCTATTTAAGTGATGGCCATATGCTCTTCACATACACGTTCTTAACATTCTATCACTGTACCTGCACTTCCAGATCCTTAACATGATTGATGGAAAATATATGTCAGGGGTCAGGAGCTCCAGGCTGGAAAAACTGTAAATCACCAGTGAAGTCCCAAAAAAAACAAAAGACCTTGTGTCCGATCTAAATCTGGAACTGGTATATAAAAAACACGAATTGGGGATTAAAGGTTTTCAATGCTTTTCATAGTATAAACTGCGTATGAAATTATATGATCTTTCCTGTAATACATGAATATTAAAAATTATATGAATTTCACATAAAATTTCGGTACTATAGCGATCATTACCGGTTAAACTTTTTGCATCTTTATCTTATGCAACCTTAAATTTGCGGTATATAAGAATCAAAATGTGTAGTAGATAATTATCATTATATAATTCCCCTGAAAGAGTAGAAAAATTAGAAACAACCATCAATTTTTCCATAAAAGGAATAACGGCAGATGGTCATCATAATTCGGATAGAAGAATTTAAATATTGAAAACGTTATTAGGGATGCATGCAAAGAAAAGTTTTATATAAAAAACATGAGAAAGCAATTTTGATATTACTTGTTTTATTAGTAGTGGCCGTTTTTATGATGGAACCTTTTCAGGCATCTATTGCCAATACTAATTCTAACAACCTTGTATCTCCGGGTCTGCAGCCTAATATCTATAGCAATGATAATATATTATCATCAAGTTCATATACAAATGGAACGTATAAAATAGGACAGGTGGGGTCAATAAGTGGGTTAAGTATATTTAGCGGAACAACTGCCTCTGATGTAATGTTGACTCAGGAAATTTACGGGTCCGCTCTGGCATATTTTCCAAATGAAACCTATCAGCCATGGCTGGCAACGTCCTATAACGAATCTAATGTTTCATCGCTTAAAATTACAACATATGATCCAATGAATGGGGTTACGGAGCCAGTTAAATATATTTATACAGTGCATATAAGGCCAAATGTAAAATGGCAGGACTATACATCATCAAATTCTGGAAATACTTACACCTTTTCAAATCACACAAGTTTTATAAATTGTGCTGGAGTGGCTAAATCACATACATACAAATCATTTTATGATACTATGACAGGAAAAAACGAAAGCTGGAATTCAATTTCAATGAAAACATATTACGTGCAATCGGCCGATTTTGTTCTTTCATGGAAAATATTGAACGGCTCACTTTTAGAAACTGGATCATTTATACACGTTGTTAATGTTGTACCTGTAAATAATTTAACCGTTGAATATTATTTAACTGCAAAGAATACATTATTCCCGGAAACCACTCTTGGAACCGATGTATTACCATACCATATATGGATTAATCACGATTATGCATCTACCCAAGCGCTGTGGAATTACACTTCAAGTTTATCAGCATCAGGGTCTTATAATACATGGAATTTGGGCTATAACCCTACAACAGGATATGCACCCGGATTAGTTGGTGATGGACCCTATATGATGTACGGAGGTAATGGTGTTCCGAAAGGCGCTTGGATACAGAGTGATTACTGGCAATTATATGTAAATCCATACTTTTTCTCTCAGAATGTTCCATCTCTTTCACAGTATACACCAAAGATCTATTCACTTAAAACCATATGTTATACGTCCGCGTCAATGGCAGTTGCGGGTTTACGTAATGGTCAGGTAGATGCACTTCAGGGAACATCATCATCGTTTATACCCACAATAAAATCTATACCCTCTACATATATATATGATAAAGCTGGAACAGGGTTTGCAAATCAGCAGGTTAATGCCTATAGTGCAAATGCACCTTTCAATATTACAGGTTTAAGGGAAGCACTGGAATATGCAATACCAAAAACATATCTTGCCGATGTAGTTGATCAGGGTTATTCAATTCCCGGAAACCCTTCAGTGGTCCCATCATCGGATGCTTTATGGCATGATTCGAGCATACCATATTATCATTTTAACCTTCAGAAGGCAAGATCCCAGATAAATGCTACTATAAAAGAAACCTCTAAATTACCGGAAAAGTACCAGCTTCATTATAATACACCGGATGGATACTATGCACCGGGGGCAAAATTATATTATGGGAGCAAACCTGTGTCAGTAACAAATCAGATAGCCGTTGCATCAGAAAACCCACTTGGAGTGGAAGGAGCCTTTGTTATAGCCTCAGACTGGGAAAAATTAGGGATACCCGTAACTGTAAAGGAAGAAGCCTCATTAACTGCATGTGCAGCCACAGTGGCATTATCACCAACCGATCCCAATACATTTAACGTTATAACCTGTGGTGTATCCGGTCTGGAAGGAAACGATGCGCCCATACTTCGTTTATTCTATAACACCAACAGTATCGGTACTGGATTTTATCTTGGAACCTTTACATCTGTAAAATATGAAGGCCCTACTGTAACGTTTATGAATGTTATACACAATACAAATTATACGGGGAAACAGGTGATATCATTAATGGATAATATGACAAACGAAATGTATTCCACATCAAACATGACAAAACTGCATGAATTAAGCAATGCAATACAATATATGGCAGCACAGGAGGCCACATTTGAAAATCTGGGATATAGGATAAGCCCAATACCGATAACCAATTCAACATTTACTGGAATAATAAAAGATACACTGGGAACATCAACTTTCTGGTACTGGAATTTTATGAGTTTACATCTGAAAAAACCGGTTACACCATCAGTGCCAACATCAATACCTTTAAGCCTTAAAGTTGGAGTTATCACAAGCCAGAGAATATATTATGACGGCCAATATGGAAATGTAACCATTCAGGCAAGGGATCAATATGGTCAGCCCATGCCAGGAATAACCGTAAATATAGGTTTTAGCCCTGCAGGTGCTATTTTAAATGTATCTTCATATACAGGAGTTACAGGCAGTAATGGTATTTATAAACTCGAGTTTAAAGTAAGTCCAGGTAACACACTTATATACACTCCGGCTTATAGTGGTAATATTACAATAACTGCATCAGCTTCATCCACGTCGTCAAATATTGTGGGTGGAATAGGTGAAGCATACATAAATATTGCACCAAAGCCAGTATTATACAAAACATCTAGTCTACCTTTAGTTAACAGTTCTACTGATAAAAGATTCTTTAATATTACTATATATAATCCAATGACCGGTAAACCAATTTCAGGCTATAAATACGAAATTCAGGCATTAAACAATGCACTAAATATTTACAATACCTCAAAAAATCAGAGTGTTTCTTACTCTCAGGATATAGGCGCTTTTGGAATACCATTACAGGGAATACCATTTAATAAAACTGCACTTAATTATAATCTAACCATAATATCCGGTGTGACTGGGAGTTCAGGAAACATATCTATTTTAATGTCATATAACTCAACGTTTAACTTTACCCTGAATGGAGCATATTATACCACATATATCTTTGTGGGTAACTATGTAAATCAGGCACCAGTTAATGGGAAATTAAACTATATGCAACTTGGGGAATTAACATCAATTTATAATGCGTATCCTGGATTCTTTGGAGAAGCACAGCCATTTGAAATACCGGTAATGATTACAAATAAGGCAAATGATAATGTAAATATACATGTTATTACAAATCATTCTGTAACGTATAATGGTATAACTTCAATAATGTTATACGCCACAGATAATGGGCATGCACTATCAAACTATTCCATAACATTAACATCACAAAATGTGCTGGGTGCTAATAGGGGATATTTTGTTGGAGGATCAGGAATTGGTTATAATCCAAATAGTTTCCTTGGATCAGGAAATATGCCAGAGATTTCTGTTAAAACAAATGCTACAGGATATGCAAAAGTAGAATTCAACGCAAGTTTATATGCTCCTGCATCCCTGGGTAGCACTGTTGGATATAGAGGCGTAAATTTTCAACCAACACATTTCATTCCATATGATGAATTTGATATAGGCATAATCTCACATAACTACACAAATGCGACATACATAACTTCCACACCCTTTATTTTTAATAACACTACCAATCCGTATCTTGTACCATATGTATCTGTTTACCTAAACGATGAATCATCATTGAACAATATTGCGGTAATAACCGGTGGTTCAGGATATACAATGTATATAAATTCAACATATAATAATATGGCAGGCCCGAACTATGGAAATATACCATTCACTCTGAATGTAAATTATGGAACAATAAGCAAGGATTCGGGAAAAACTAACTCCAATGGAACATATTCACTAACATATAAAGCACCTGCCGTAAAGGTAATGACCCTGGTAACTGTTACAATAAAAACTGGTGGCAATAGCACATTTACACAATCTTTCTACGTTATCCCGCAAACCAAAATAGTAAAGCCTGATTACACCTATTATTATATTGGTATAGGGACACTCGCTGCAGTAGCTGTTGCTTTCATAGGATTATATGTAAACAGCATAAGAAAAATGAAACTAAAAAAATAAATAATATTTTTTAAAAATTTTTTAAAAATAAATTTAACTTTGATTTTAATATCATATCATGGGCATTATAAAAACCTGTGATGAACATACAATCAATAATGTGTTATCTATTGTGAACTGTGTGATGAGAGCCGGGAAAACAAAGGGATATAAAATGGGGCATTAAACTGGTACAGAGATTAATACCATTTGGCCCTGGAATTATATACTATGCATCTACTACTGATAAAAGACACATTAAAATTGTTTGTATTCTTTCTTTAATTTAAAACCTAACCCGTGTTCCATAGAATGGTAATTTATTCCATCCTTTAAGTACATTGAATTTTCAGTAATATCATATTTTAAACTGCTATATCCATCCAGATCCACATGATCGACATTTTTCCTGCCAAGTGCTATATTCAACGCTGCTGTATTACCAATTTTTGTTTCTACCATACATCCTATCATAGCCTTTATATTTGCCGCCCCGGCTATATCCACTATTTTCAATGCATCTGTGATTCCTCCGCTTTTCATCAGTTTAACGTTGATCATATCAACTGCATCGTAATTGATTAAATTAATCGCATCTTCGGGTGTATATGCTGATTCATCGGCCATTACATATATTGAAGTATTGTTTCGTACATATTTCAACCCCTTTACATCTCCGGCATTTACGGGCTGTTCTATTATGGTCACATTAAATTTTTCTATTTCATTTGCAAGTTTTACCGCTTTTTTCTGATCATATGATTGATTGAAATCCACATATATTTCTTTATCACCTACTACTGATCTGACAACTTTTACCCTTTCGTAATCCTCATTGAAGCCTGAACCCAGTTTAATTTTAAAGATTTTTATCCCGAGATTTATATAGTCAATAGCCTGAACCCTTGCTTTTTCAGGACTTACCAGATCAACAGTGTATGATGTTGGGAACTCATTTCTATAGTTGCCGATCATTTTAAATAATGGTATATTCGCCCGTTTTGCAATTATATCATATATGGCCATATCAATAGCCGATCTGCTAGCCTTTGAAGATTTTGCATAACTTTTCATGATTTCATTCAATCTTTCGGGACTCTCATCCTCATTTACCAAAATTTTTGAAAATAATGACAGCTCATATTCAACCGATCCCATAGACTCTCCTGTTATTATCGGTACGGGTGCAGCTTCACCATATCCGGTTACGCCATCATCGGCAATAATTTCAACAATATAACCCTCATAATAATTTGTTGACCCAAGTGCTATTTTAAATGGTTTCAGCATTTCTATATTCATTTTTTTATATTTTATTGATTTTATCATAAATAGTAAATAAGTATTAATATTCAAATCTTCCTATTTTTTCCATTAGAGCCAACAGCCTTTTAGAATACTCGCTTTTATCATTCAGATCATTATATGTTATTCTTGAGTATGTTCCATTTGCATGTAATATTTTATAATTGCCAAGATAGAATGCAACATGCCCGGTGAAGAATATCAAATCACCCTTTTTTGCATTATCAAAGCCATCTACCGTAGTTGATTTATCACGCTGCTGTTCGGAATTCCTTGGAATCTCATACGATAATGAAAACCGTATCATTCTCTGGGTTAAGCCTGAACAGTCGAAGCCAAAGTTTGATGTGCCTCCCCACAGATATGGTGTTCCCACAAACTTCTCTGCCATTTCAACAGGATCATATCTTTTATTTACCAGCCTTATTATTGATTCGGGTATACTGAAATAATCTATATCGTGGTCATCTATATATGATCCGAATGGCAGGATAAAAGTCCTGGTTCTAAACATCCTTATAATTTTATATTTCCTTTCCCGGTATTCCCCCACAAGTTTCTTTTTGGTATAACCGGTAACACCATCCGGGCATTTTACTTTTATGTACTCATCACCATCTTCCAGTATACTGACCTTTTCACCGTAAATAAGCTGTGAATAACGCTCTGATTCAAATATTGGCTCCTTCCTTATATCGGCCACACCTGTTATAATCATTCCGGAATCCATACATATAAAATGATATGGAATATATAAAATCATCTTTTAATTATTTTAGAATAATTATATCATAGCAAATATTCTTTTGAGTATATCTAATCAGGTCCAGTACACTAATAAAACTCAAGTCTTATATTATGTGCAACATACATAATATTATCGTTGAAGAATATTTAATAATTAGAAAATGATCTTATATAGTGATAAGATTGTTTCATATTTTAGAGTTTGAGGAGGCAAATAAATATGACATTTATAAATTTCTGTATAGTAATCTGCCATTCAGTTTAAATATGATAGGATGCATGGAACATTTCAATGAAAGAACAAATGTATTTTATGTAAAAGACGGAGATATAATAAAAGCGTGCATGCTAATCTTCAGGTCAGGTTATAATGATCGAGACTGTGTGAAAAATATTTGGAAACATCCCGTTGTTATTATGTGATATGAAATGTTTGTCATTTTTTGATTCATATAAAAATCAAAGTACCATTTATGGAGATATTATGCAATAGAAAGGGAAGACCCACATAAGGATTGCCTATTTTCATGTAATACCTGCATGTTTTCCGTCATATTCTCCTCTATTTTTATATTCACAAATCTCTTCATGTTGTATGCAAGGGCAATCAACCCGAATTCTCCGGATACTTTCTTTTTACCCTTCAGGAGGGTATAACCGGAATTGAGTGCCCTCTTCACGGTTCCGAACGGATGTTCAACCAATGCCTTGCGTTTCTTCATCCTCCCGGAACCATTGAGGAGTATCTTCTTTCTATGTTCGTCTAACAGTGCCTGGTGTTCCCATCTGGAGATCTTCCTCCCGGTAACTGATTTTGTGCATCTTGATCTTACAGGGCAGGTTGTACACGCTGTGGTTGTGTATACAGCATATGTTTTATCTCCCCGTTTCAGCTTTCCGAAGAAATGCATCTCATTGCCCTGTGGACACATATATGTATCATTCTTTACATTGTACGTGAATTTGGATTCGTGGAATTCCGGAGCGGGTATGCCCTTCTTTCCGGATATTCCGTGCTTGGGTTCTGAGATGAATGCATCTATCTTCTCATCACTGAGTGTTTTTATGTTGTCTGCAGAGAAATATCCCTTGTCTGCAAGGGCCTCAAGATCATTGGTTTTCAGTATTTCCCTTGCATTCATGGCCATGGGAACCATAGAGGAACAATCGGTAGGATCATTGACCACGTCATAATCCACAATGAGGTGATATTTGTCATCCACGGATATCTGTGCGTTGTAACAGACATCTATTCCCGTTCTCGTCTTCATCAGTTTTGCATCCGGGTCTGTCAATGAGATTTCATTCAGATCTTTCCCGTTCATCTTCTTCTGTATCTCCTTCAGTTCATTTATTCTCTTTCTCATGGTTTCAATCTTTTCCTTCATGTTTGTTATCTCTGGTTCATCATCCTCATTCTTATCGTTTTCCTCTATCTCCTTCAGATACTTATCGACCTTTTCATCCATCTCATTTATCCTTTTGTCCACATTATCCTTTGTATACGTTTTGTCTCTTGCATTCCATGCCTTGACCTTCGTTCCATCTATTGCAACGGTCTTCCCGCCCCATCCTTCAGCACTGAGAACCTGAAACCCATTGCAGAAAGATCAAGGCTGTCAACAAAGGTATCCATGAATATGGCTGGATTGTCATTTTCAATATAGTTCTCAATCATGTCTGGAAGAAGTAATAGCTGTCTTCTGCCTGTACCGGAAACATATGATCCACTCATCACACCGTATATTACGGCTTCATAAATAAACCTATCCATTCATGAAGGCGTAAAACACAGGGTATTGTAATTTTCACACAGTCTCGATCATGTATGGCATGATCCGTTTATCTGGATTTCAGGCAATAAAGAATATTCCCAACTTTTTATCGATGAAATTCCTACAGAATCTGTAATTATATCCTCGTGCGATTTATCTCTAGAACTTACCAAAAAATTTAACAATATCAATACTTTTATTGAAAATATTATGGTACATGATGGAGCCATGGATGCTGTTAATATTGATGGTGTAAGGAAATTAACTACTAATGATGCATTGCAGTCCTTAAAATTGAATGTTGATATAAAAAACAGCAATAAAATTTTAACTCAACTAATAAGCAATGAGGAAAATTTTATCAGGGAAAGAATATGTTTCGGTAAATTCATTGATGAAAAACTCGTTTCACGCGGTGCTATAATGTCTATTGCCGGCAACTATGCATCTGTTGGTGCTTTTTATACAATAGAAACTGAAAGAAAAAAAGGCTATGCGTCGGATATAATAAAAGCAACAATAATGGAAGCATCACGGCATTCAAAAAATGCATGCTTATTTGTCCGGAATAACAATAGCAATGCAATTAATCTTTATAAAAAACTGGGTTTTATATGTACAGGTCATGCATGGTTCCACGATATAGGTACAGGCCTGAGCCCATAATCAAGCACATCATTTAAATATAGCCATATATTGAACTATTATGTTGCAGAGGGAAAATAACAGCTTTGCCATAAAATTCGGGAGATTATTTAATTCCCATGGAGAATTTGATGATGGTTACCTTCTTATCAGAAATGGCATAATTGATGGAATATACAACAAAAATTATAGGAATTATGACCTGCTGGATTATTCTGGTAAAATCGTTGTACCTGGATTTATTGATATACACACACATGGTTATTATGGCATAGATGCAATGGATTCCAGCGAGGCTAGTATACATTATTGGGCGGGTAAGATTATGGAACACGGTGTAACCTCGTTTATACCTACAGGTGTTTCAGCCCCTTTTGATAAAATTAAAAATTTTTTAAAGAAAATAAACAATGTCATGAACAATTATAACTATAATGAGTCAAGAATACTTGGGGCAAGGCTCGAAGGGCCATATATTAGTATAAATAAAAAAGGTGCGCACAATAAAAATTTTATCAGGGAAATTAATATGGAAGAAATAAATAATATAGCAGGTAATTATAATAATACATTGAAAATTATAGACATGGCACCTGAACTATATCAGTTTGATGATGCATTCAGTGTTTTAAGCAGGGCAAATATAATAGTATCTGCAGGTCATACCGATGCAGATTTTCTTACATCGTTTCATGCCTTTAAAATTGGTGTCGGACTCATAACTCATTTTTACAACGCAATGTCCCCATTTAATCACAGGAATCCTGGCATGGTCGGTGCGGGTTTTTTATCCAAAAATGTTTTTATTGAGTTAATATGTGATCTGCATCATGTTTCAGGCGAGGCTATAAAGATTTTGGCTAATCAGGTGGGCTTATCCCGATTGATAATGGTAACGGATTCACTATCCATAGGCGATTCAGGCAAAATTTATGGTGTACTTGGTGATATGAATATAGAACTTAAGGATAGTGTTGCATGGATTAGCGGTACCAATACAATTGCTGGCAGCATTTTAACGCCAGATAAGGCATTGAGGAATCTTGTCTCAATAGGAATAAGGCCAGTAAATGCAATTCCATCATTGACATCGATACCTGCAAATTTATTGGGATTATCTGATATAGGTGATATAATTCCCGGTAAAAAAGCTGATTTGTGTATACTTGATAATAATTTTAATGTGGATTCTACAATAATAGACGGGAAAATTTTGTATAGTAAATAATACAAAAGTATATTATTTATTTTATGATTATATAATATATGAATGATTCTAAGCATATAATGTTAGATGAAATTATAGAACAGAAAACTTTAATTAAAACTTTACCAGAAAAAATTGGAAATCAACTTTTAAACATTATCGACAGGATTAAAACCTCAGATATAATATATATTACAGGCAGTGGAACAAGCTATCATGCATGCCTTATGCTGCAGTTGCTATTGAATAGGTTAAATATTAAATCTATTGCAATTCCAGCTTCAGAATTTAAATACTGGTTTAATGGTAAAATGTATAAAGAATTAATGCTAATTATATTTAGCCAATCCGGTGAAAGTATAGATGCAATCAATGCAATGAATTACGGTAAATCTATAAATTTGTATACGGTAGGTATAACTAATGAGGATAGGAGTAAACTGTATACAGACTCAGATTATGGAATATGTACATACGCAGGCCATGAAAAGGCTTTGGCTGCCACAAAAAGTCATATGGCACAGCTGATATGCAACCTTGAAATGTATTCAATGATTGCAAATCAAAAAATTGATTATAACAGTATAGATTTTGATTATATTTTAAATAATCTTGAAAAAATAAGGCACATTGCATCGTTATTGCATAAATATGTAATATTCCTTGGTAGTGGATTGTTATATCCTGTAGCACTGGAAGCATCATTGAAAATGAAGGAGACATCGGTTACAATTTCAGAAGGTTACGCTGTCAGGGAATTCCTACACGGCCCAATGGAAGTACTCGATGCAGATTTTACAATAGTTTTTTTAGGTGAATATGAAGATAAAAATAAACTGAACAATTTTGGGTCAAACATAATAGAAATATCAAGCAACAGTAACGATTTTAATATAAAAGGCAATAATGAACTAACCTCTATATTTGAATACTTGATGTTTATTCAGTTACTTTCATATTTTAATGCATTAAATAAAGATCTTGACCCGGATCATCCGGATAAATTAAATAAAATTGTAAAATAAATTTTTACATTATGCCATTATGAAAAGATGCAGATACCTAATCATGATTACAGGAAACCGATGAAGAAAAGGTCTCTAAAGAAGATAGATTCCCATTGCAAAGAGCATGGAGTTTTATCACTATTTGCTGCCCTTTCTATGTACAGTGGTTCATACTGCAAGGAAATATTATTAACAGGTGAGGAAATAGATGCAAATGAGGCAAAAGAAATAAATTTTTATATAAATAATAATTGAGGCTGATATGCATAATGGTTATTTTATACAATCAGGCATAAGCGGAAATGATATAAACCAAATAAAAAATTTTCTTGGAAAGGTCAAGCCTTCTTCAATTATTCTGAATAAGAATAATTTTCATGGTTTAGTGGAATTAAAGAATATTATACACGAAATAAATCATTTTTATAAAATTGATCTGAATATTGATATTCCTTATTTTGCCATAGACCAGGAAGGTGGCAATGTTGTACGTATTATGGATATTGATTATATACCCAGCAACTATGCACTTGGCAGGATCAACAACTTAAATTTAACACGTTATGCTGCCATGGTAACCGGCTTTAAATTAAATTCATATGGGATAAAATGGAATCTGGCACCAGATCTTGATATATTAAAAAATACAGAAAATAAAGTCATACTGGAAAGGTCGTTCTCAAAGGATGTAATTACGGTAGCGGCTCATGGTGCTGCATATATAAATGGTATTAATAAATCTGGGGTGGCAGCAACAGCAAAACATTTTCCGGGTCATGGGTATGTAGAAGCGGATTCACATGAGATACTGCCTTCGGACGATAGATCGTACCCTGAGATTGAAAATGATATGTATCCATTTACCGTGGCAATTGCACATAATGTAAATGCCATAATGATGTCACATGTGCTATTTCCTGAAATAGATGACTATCCGGCATCATTATCATCCAAATTTTATTCTATACTGAGGAAAGATTTAAAATTTGGTGGTGTTATTATTACCGATTCGGTTAACATGAATGCCATTTCAAAAAATTACAGCATAAAGGAAATTGTGCACAATACCATAAGCAATGCCGATTTTATCGAATGTGTTGACACAGATATGGTGATGGAAATACTTGAATGTATGAACCATACAGTAATTAATAATGCAGATCAAAAGGCAATGCGCATAAAAAACCTTATAATAAATAAAAAATTGGGTTATAAACCACCGGAACATTTAATGAGCATCATATCATTTTTAAGTGTGGAATGGAAAAGAGTAAAAATATTGGACCCAGAAAAGGAAACATTACTCATTTTTATGCCTTATAACCTTACACGGGTTAATTCAAGCATAAACAATAATAACAGGCTTATATCGGAATTAAAAAAGTATAAAATGAAATATAATATAATAGATTTCGATGGTTTTCAAAAATTTACTGAAAAGAATAAGCAGATTATATTTATAGGGCGTAATGAAGTTTTTCATAACAACTATAAAATTATAAATGAAAAATCGTTAAATAATGACTGTGTGTATGTATCAACCGGCATAGACAATGATACAGGATTATTAAATGATGATATAGGATATATATCGACATACAGCACAAAAATAGATAATATAATCAATGCAATTTATAAAATATTTGGTTTTTCATAGTCAATATTAAAAATCCATAAATATTGTATTGTTTAATATTCTCCTGAAGTGCAAGATATCTCTATTTTTTTTTGTTGGATATACCCTATTTGTCAGCAATATTGAAAACATATTATTACTTTTGTTAACAACAATAGATGTACCGGTAAATCCAGTATGCCCGAAAGATCCATATGGTAAATAATCACCCATAAAGTTTGAATATCCATAAGCCTCAGATGGAGTTTCATACTTTGGTGTTTTTATCATCCACCCGCAACCGAATACTCCATGTAAATATCCATTTTGCAAGGTTGTAAATATATCAACCGTTTTTGTTTTCAATATCTCACCATGTATGAATTTGTCAACAAATATTATTAAATCGTTTATATCGCTGAATAAACCTGCATGGCCAGCAACCCCACCAAGGTAATATGAATTTTCATCGTGAACCTTTCCCCTTAATATACCGCGTTTTGTTTTTTCTGTTGGTGCTATTAGATCATTGTATTCCGGCTTATATGATATATTTTTAAGGTTCAACGGTCTGATAATTTCGTTAAGTGCAATATTATCAAGAGTGTCATTATACAAGTATTCTATTATAAACCCTAGCAAAATAAAATTTAAATCGCTATAAATTTCTTTTTTGTATATCTCTCCATTATATAACATATCAATTGTTTTCAGATACGATTTTTTATTTCTACCAGTTAGATATAAAGGATATGTAGGTACAAATCCTGTACTGTGTGTTATTAATGATTTAATGGTAATATCATCTATATTTGAGTTTTTTATAAATCCGATGGTCTTTAAATTATCCTCCATGCTTATTTTACCATTTTCAAGTAATTTGCCTATCAACGTAGTAATTATAATGGGTTTGGTTAACGATGCAAGGTCATATATTGTATCATTTGTATATGTGAAATTCAGCTTGTCTATTGAACCAAATGAATTTTTATAGATTATTTTACGGTTTTTAACTATGCCAAGGGTAAGTCCATATGTAGCTTTTCTATAATTTTCACTTATAATTTTGTTTATTCTGTATAAAAAATCATTAAACATAAATAACTATATACTACGATTTATAAAAATTTATTTAAAATATAGGTATTTATGCCTGGCATTTTCCGGAAGTTTATTTATATGATAATCTATTTGGTTTATAATATAATTTATATCATTTTTATTAATATTTACATCATTATTATAAAGTGATAAAAGTATGGAACCAGCAACAGCATGATAACCGTATATTGGTTTTATAAATTCAGCATTGTCAATTTCGTTTAAAATATTTTCCTTCAATGCATTCCAGTAGAAATCTCCGGATCTATAAACACCACCATATCCACTGATAATAACATTTTCGAATTTTAACCTGCGATTAAGAGATAATCCGCATTTCGCAGCCTCTTCTGCTGCATGTAAAATTATATCTTTTGCTATAATATCATTTTTTCTGGCTAAATCCGATACTATAACAGCCAGACCAGCAATTTCACGTACATTAATTCTGCTTTTATAAATAATGTTTACAAGGTCTCTACTATTTTTAATATTAAAATTTTCCCTTATCCTATAATTCAGATTGGATTCGCTCGTATCCCTTAAATCATCAATCTGTGCGAATTCCTGCAGCGCCATTTTACCTATGTAAAAACCACCACCCTCATCACCTATAAGCCAGCCCCATCCACTTGACCTTTCAAACACATTATTAAATTTGCCATAGGCAATCATTCCTGTTCCAGGAGCTATAACTATACCATTATCATTTAAAAATCTTGAAAAATATCCAGCTTCGCCATCATTATACAATTTATAATTTTTATTGCCCGAAATTTTTTTTACTATACTTTTTACTATTTCTGTGGATTTATTTGAATCCTTTACGCCTGCCACGGCAAATATATATTCTAATATATTATCTTCATCCATAGCGGAAATTTTTAATGCATCATTTATAGCCTTCCTTATGTTATAAATAGCCCTATAGATACCTATATTTCTATAATTTGATGGCCCGCTTACACCTATTGATATAATATTTTTATCATCATATAATGCTGCTACAGTTTTCGTTGCTCCACCATCTATAGCAATTCTTATCATTGTAGGTATAAAGCTATAGTATATTTAAAAGTTGCATTTATAAAAAAAATAAAATATATGTATTATATATTATTTAATGTTAAAAATCGGACTCGATCATATAGAAGATATCAAAAATTTAGGTACAGGGAAAAAGGTAGGGTTAATAACAAACCATACGGGTTTAAATAGCAATTTTGTTAGTAATATAACAATATTTAAAAGTTTATTTCAAAACTCATTTTTAAAAATTTTTACACCGGAACACGGTCTATACGGGGCTGTTCAGGCTGGCGCAGATATCAGATCATATTACGATAATGACATTAAAATGAAAATTGTAAGTTTATACGGTAATGACAATAAGGATATTGACCCTGATAGTTCAATGAGGAAAAACGATACATCATATTTAAAAAAGAGCATGCCTTTTGATGAACTTAATGATATAGACATAATATTTTTTGATATACAGGATATAGGTACGAGGATATATACTTATATTTCTACTATGATATTATCCATGAATAAATGCAGTAAAATGGATAAAGAATTTGTAATACTGGATAGGCCAAATCCAATTGGCAGAAGCATTGAAGGCCCGATTTTAATGTCATCGTTCAGATCGTTTATAGGCATAACAGAAATACCACTGAGGCATGGTATGACTGTAGGTGAAATCGGAAATTTTTATAATGATTTTTTTTTAAATTCATCTTTGAATTTGAAGGTAATAAAAATGGATAACTGGGATAAAAATTATTATAATTATATGCCATGGATTATGCCATCACCCAATATGCCCACCTTAAATTCAGCAATTGTATATCCCGGCCAGGTAATGTTTGAAGGGTTAAATATATCAGAAGGCAGGGGAACAACCAAACCATTTGAAATAATTGCATCTCCATGGATAAACTCCTATAAACTTGCAAGAGAAATGAATTCATTAAACCTTGATGGCATAAAATTTGTTGAAATAAAACTTGTACCGCAATTTTCAAAATACAAATGTGAACTCTGTAATGGTGTATACCTGTGTATAACAGATTTTAATAAATATAAACCATATTACACATCATTAAAGTTAATAGAAAAATTGCTTGAATTATCGCACAATGATATCATTTTTTATGATAAATATTTTGATATGGTAAACGGCACGGATAAAGTTAGGAAAGCATTAATCGAAGGAAAAAATATTGATGAACTTATTGGCAATATTGAAATATCCATTAATCGCTTTAAAGATAAAATCAGCAATATATTATTATATTAAATTATTATATTTTTCAAGATTTTTTATCCTAATATCAATACTATTATCTAAGTTTTCATCAATAAATTTTTTATCCATAAGCCATTTTATTCTTTCAATTCCAGCGTAATCGGCATTCCATTTGGAACAATTTTTGCATTCTATTTCAATTCCCTTTAACAGTGAAGTAAATATATTGCATGCTCTTTTCATATGGAAACATGATGTTACCAGTTTTAATTTTTTTGTTTTTATGTTAATATCATATAATAGTTCCATGGTATAAATTGCATTTCCAAGCGTATTCATGGATCTGGTCTCCATCAATATTCTATATTTATCAATGCCATTTTTAATTGCGTACTCTTTCATGATTTCTGCCTCGGATTTATTACATTTGCTATTTGTATAACCACCACTGAATATTATATAATAATTGTTATCGGGCAAATTTTTTATTAGATCATCAACCCGGCTCCTCTGCATATCTGAGATGGTACAATCGTCATTGATTTTACATCCCAGCAAAACATAAAAATCTCCATCTACCATTTAAAACATTATCAAATTGCAATTTATATATTTTTTGTTTTATATAATTTTTAATTTTATAATGACCTGAAATCCAAACACTTATCAATGGTTTTAAAATTTATATCAAAAAAATTATATTATTGATGTTACTGGTTAATCATGAAAGAGACCGAAAAAATCGATCAAAAAACTATAGGAATTTCAAAAATGCCCATAAATAGAATGGTTAACACGATCATAGATGAGTCGTATAAGTCATTTAACGCCGTTAAAAATGCGGGTGAGAAGATCTCACATCTTACTGAAATTATTTATAATAAAGCAGTTAATGGTGGCAGGATAATATATATTGGTGCTGGAACCAGCGGAAGGATCGCCACACAGGACGTAATAGAACTATATCCAACTTATGGTATAGGTAATAACATTTTTGATTATATTATGGTTGGAGGGAAAAAAGCGTTATATAAATCTGTTGAAAATTCAGAGGATAATACAGAACAGGCTATTATTGATCTGAAAAGAAAATATTTAAATCAAAATGATATCATTATAGGTATAAGTGCATCAGGTCAAACTCCATATGTTTTGAGCGCATTAAAATATGGTAAGCTATTGAATGTATATACAGTTGGCATAGTAAATAATAACGGTACTGAAATAGAGAAAATAGCAGATTACACGATAATATTAAATACAGGCCCAGAAGTTATTCAGGGTTCTACAAGGATGAATGCGGGTACATCTCAGAAAATATTATTAAATACTTTGAGTACTTCAATAGCCATATTACTGGGCAAAACTCTTGATAATGCAATGGGCTCAATGAAATCAAATTTTAATAAAAAATTACGTGAAAGGGCAATTAACATTATTGTCCAAAATTTTAACATCAGCAATAAAGATGCAAAAAATATACTTTCCAAGCATAATTATGATATAGAAAGTGCAATAGGGGATATAAAAGGAAATCACCAATGAATCAGGGGAAGCTGGGGAGCCCCATGAAAGATGAATATGCCGGAGTCAAACAGGGTGGCTTGGATAATGGCAATATAATTTTTACAAAAATTTTCAGAAAAACCCAAATAAAAGGGTCTCGGGTGGATATTTGTTCACGAAACTCCATCGAAACTTAAGTTATACTATTTTTTAATTTCCTATTTTTAACCTCACCCTGGGTTTAGCATTCCTATCTATATTTATATAATCCTTAAATAGGAATTCTATTCGAGGTAACATAACTTATAAACCATACAAAAAGATTAAATATCCAGATTTCATAAACATTATTGATATTATTGAATCCCTATTTAGTTATGAGAAAGGTTATACAAGATGTTGTGCTGGTTATATTCGTGGTTTTGATACTGTATATAGTATTTAGACTAATGCCAGGAAGCCCTGTTGACTTATTTTTACACGGTTTAAAGCATCCTACAGCCGCCGATAAAGCTAGAATAGAAAAGGAGTTGGGTTTGTCCGGTGGTAAATTTTCATTAACCGGCTTTTTCATATATTTAAAGGATATGTTCACTTTCAATTTTGGAACGGATTACTATGATGGCGAATCAGTATTATTTAAAATAAGTCAAGCCCTCCCTTACACATTATTATTATTCGGTGTAGCAGCTGTTTTATCATTTATAATAGGTTTACCTCTGGGTATATATACATCATTTTTAAGAGGTAAGAGATCAGAAGGTGGGCTAATATCTACCGCTACATTATTAAATTCAATTCCATTCTTTGTGCTAGCAATTATAGTGTGGGTTTATTTGTCTGCCTATTATCACATTTTTCCAATAACTGCGGTTTTTCCATTAAGTTATTTAACTCATCCAACATTAAGTAGTATTAAAACTGTGGCATATGATTATGCCATGCCAATTTTAACATTAATAGTAATAGAGTCGGCAGGTCATTTATTAACAATGAGAGCCGCAATGGTCTCTGTGCTGGGCGAAGATTTTATCACAACAGCAAAAGCTAAAGGCGTAAGTAATAAAAATATTATGCTGCACCATGCCGCAAGAAATGCAATGGTTCCAATGTCAACTAGAATGGCACTTGAATTCGCATTTTTAATGAGTGGGGCAGTAATAGTGGAGGTTATTTTCGGTATTCATGGAATGGGTACAGAAATATATAATGCAACTCTGAAGGAAGATTATCCATTTACAGAGGGTGCATTATTTATAATATCTTTAATAGTAATATTTACATATTCCATAGTTGATTTTATACATGCATGGATAGATCCAAGAATAAAGGTGTGATTTATGGATAAAAAAAGTTATAGAAAGGAAAGGTTGAATTTTCGTTTATACAATTTAAAAAAGAGCTGGAGATTGTTTTATAGTTCAAAATATGGTAAAATTGGATTTTACATACTTGTGGTTTTTGTTATATTGTCTCTGATTTCACCATTGATAATACAGCACAGTAACTCATTAACATATATAGCACCGGAAGGTGATTTTACAGCTGCACATAAACAGTTCTCATCCACTTTGCCATCTTCAAATACTGCCAATTATATAGACTCAACAACCTCCGGGTCACGTGATCTTGGTACATATTTAATATATACACTATCATCATCCGGGGTATATGGTGTTGATACGTGTAATCACCACACATATAATTTGGCTAGCATAAACCATGCATATAATTTAACAGCATTCACCGCCTATAATTCCGGAGAAAAAGACACATACTCATATGTTATAACTGCCAATTCGTCGGAATTATTTATAGGTAAAACAACATGGTCTAGCAGCATATGTGGTCACGGTACACCTACCCTGTCTAATAAATCTATTTCAATGAAAAATGTTGTGGCCGCACCATTCACAAGTGCTTTCTCGTACCATTCTACGGAAATTACTTCAACCTTTGAATATGATTTAAATTACCACACATCAACAATTTATCCTGTTTATATATACACAATTACAAAAAATGCTACAGGTTACTATTTAAATGAATATTATATGTATAATTTACTACACACTTCAAATCATAAGCCAATTTTCTCACAGAAATTGCCCTATAACATAAAGCCTGGAAATGATGAATATTATGCTGCAGGTTTAACCTCCAAAGCAGAGGTTTTAGTATCTCAGGGTAGTCATATAACAGGCTATTATACGGATGGAACTATAGGCACAAACAAGAATTTATCATCAAAAATAAATGAAGTGTATATACCAAGTTCATATCAATATTTATCTAATAATTATAATCAAATATTTGTCAGTACTAATCATACCGTCTATGGTATTTATCCCTTGAACAACACAAAAACCGTAATATTTAATACTAACAATAAACAGACAATAAATTATATAGCTAGTACCAGTGGTTCTACGGGCTTTCCATCGTATTTCCTTGTAAGTCTTTCAAATAAAACATTATCTGTATTAAATAATCCAAATAGTATAGTGAGATATATGAAATTGCCCGTTGATATAACCGGTATATCACGCTATTCTGGCAATTTCCTTCTTTACAATAACCACGATTATTTATACCTTCCAGGTGATTACGTATCTTCAGGTTCCTATATATGGACATTAAGTATATCAAAGGTTACGTCCACGCCAATATTTTTACTTAATCCGGTATCAGCAAGGGAATCGATATCAATTTCATATGGTAATACGATTTCTGTATACTCAACAAGCGGTGAGGATTTAAACCCAATGCCCCCAACATTCCACACAATAAGCGGTAATATATTCCCTCTAGGAACGACAGTCAGTGGAAATGATGTGTGGTCAGAATTTATTGGTGGTTTTCCAGTAGATCTGGAAATAGGCCTTGCAGTGGGCATAGGCATTTTAATAATCTCACTGGTTATAGGAATGTTAATAGGCTATTTTGCAGGTATAGTAAGTTCCGGTTTTGAAACATTTGCACTTGCAATATATCTTATACCGAATTTGCCATTGCTTATAGTTGTAGCAGCAATTGTTGGTCCATCACTTACTGGTATAATAATGGTACTAACCCTTCTCAGCTGGCCATTTGCGGCTTTTACACTTATAGGAATCATCAGAAGTCTTAAAACCAGGTCTTTTGTTGATGCAGCAAAGGTCTCTGGTGCAAGTACATTACAGATACTGAAAAATCATATGTTAAAAAATGTTACGCCAATATTAGTCTATTTAACCTCAATAAACATTGGTGGTGCGGTTGCTGCAGTATCAACGCTGCAGGTACTAGGTATAGCTCCTTTAACGGTGCCCACATGGGGCGGGATGCTTGACGGTTTCTACAGTGATGCCTTTGATCTTGCAATAGCACCATGGTGGTTCATACCTCCTATAATAGCAATAACGTTATTTATAATGGCGTTTATATTTGTATCTAGGGGAATGGATAATGTTGTAAACCCAAGAGTAGCGGGTGGTCGCAGATGATTGAAACAGAAAATATTGATATTGGAAATTTAAATAAACCCTTGCTAAAAATAGATGATTTATCAGTTACATTTAAAACATTTGAAGGTATGGTTCATGCACTTACAAATATAAATTTAACGTTAAGTGAAGGAGAAACATTGGGTATACTTGGTGAATCTGGGTCGGGCAAAAGTACAATGGCCATGGCAATAATGTCTTTGCTTTCGGCAAATGCTATTATAAATGGAGGTATAACTTTTAAGGATGACAAATATATATACAGTGAAAATAAAAAAATAAACAGAAAAAGTAAAAAGATTCTGGATGATAAATTAAGAAATATGAGATGGAAAAATATATCTATGGTTTTCCAGGGTGCCATGAACTCGTTTAACCCCGTTTATACTATAAGAAAACAGCTTGCGGAGGTATTCAAAATACATACAGATTATACTGATAATGAAATAGATAAACACTTGGTTGAAACTATAAAATTGGCAGGTTTGAACCCATCTGTTCTTAGCTCATATCCACATGAATTATCAGGTGGTATGAAACAGAGAGCTGTAATAGCTATGGCACTGGCGCTTAAGCCAGATATAGTAATAGCAGATGAACCAACAACAGGACTGGATGTAATAACACAGGCAGAAATCATATCACAGCTAAAGAAATTAAAAAAGGAAAACAAAATAAAATCTATGATAATTATTTCACATGATATCGGTGTTGTATCACAATTAGCAGATCATATAGCAGTTTTATATGCGGGTAAGATAATGGAATATGGTACTTCGCAGGATATTTACTTAAATTCAAAAAATCCATACTCGGTAGAATTATTAAAAAGTTACCCAAGCATCATAAACGGTAAGAAACACGTTACAGGAATTCCGGGCACGTTACCGGACCCTATAAATTTAACCAGTGGTTGCAGATTTCATGAAAGATGCTACTTTGCAAAGGAACAGTGCAAACAGAACGAACCCGAATTAATGAAAGTAGGAAAGGAACATTACAGTGCCTGCTTTTTTGCTGATTCCCTAGAACCAAGCAAGTTAAACCCACAGGAGGAAAATGAAAGGTATAATATTCAGGATGAAAAAATAATTGAAACAAAGGAATTAACAAAGTATTTTGATTTAAAAGCAGGAAATGCAGGGATGCTTTTCTCCAGGAAACATAGATTTGTAAGGGCTGTAGATCACGTGAATATTTATTTGAGGAAAGGTGAAATATTAGGTATAGTTGGCGAATCTGGATCAGGGAAAACAACATTTGGAAGAACATTAATAAAATTATACGATGCAACTTCCGGTAACATATACTACTACTTAGATAAGGGTGTAATAGATATAACAAAAATCAGCAGAAAGGACAAATCAGTGGAGGAAGAGTATCGGGAATTTAAAAGAAATATACAGATGATATTCCAGGATCCATATGATTCACTAAACCCTAAAATGACCGTTTTTGATATTGTATCTGAACCTATAATAGCACATAAGGCAACTAATAATCCACTAGAAATGGCAGATATGGTTCGTGAAGTTTTAAAAAAAGTTAATCTTAATCCGCCAGACAATTATCTCTATAGATTTCCACATGAATTATCGGGTGGTGAAAGACAGCGCGTAGCAACTGCAAGGGCTTTAGTATTAAAAACAAAATTTATTGTTGCAGACGAACCAACCTCCATGCTAGATGTTTCCCTGAGGGCAGGATTTATGAATATGTTAAATAATATTAGGGAGAAAGAGCAATTATCTGTGGTATATATATCGCATGATATCGCCTCTGTATATTATTTATCAGATAGAATTGCCGTTATGTATCTTGGTGTTATGGTTGAATATGGAAATGCTGATGAAATCATTCAGAGGCCATTGCATCCCTATACAAAAGCTTTAATTAAAGCAGTGCCATTGCCAACACCTGATTGGGACCCAGGGAATATAGAAATTATAGGAGAGATTGGAAATGCAATAAACGTTGAAAAAGGCTGCAGATTTTATAGCAGGTGCATATATCATCAGGGCATATGTAAAAATACACCACCACCGGTAAAAGATGTAAATGGGCATTCATACGTTTGCCATTTTACGCAGGATGAATTGATGGGAATAAAAAATGGGGTTAAATAATAATGTAAAGTTAAAAATATCTTCTATACCACTTCTGGTTTTACTAGCAATGGTGGTTATACCTCTACCCTTTTATTTTCTTTTTAATTTTAATTACTTTTATTATATGCCTGTAATATTCTTTATAGCAGGGTTTTTTGTTATTATAATAGGGGCGTGGTATGATTTTGGTGCCAAAACATATTTATCAACAGTTTTTAAATCCGGTGCCCATTTTGAGGATTCTGACATTGATTATATTTATAAACAGCAATTTATTATGACAGTTATATATATAGGCATCGGAGCATTATATATGACAACAGGATACATGATTTTCTTAATATAAATGATTCGTAAATAAATAATATTATATATATATTATAGTATAAGTTCATAATTGTACACACTATTTTTATAATTATATAATGCAAATTATAGGCAAAAAGAAATGTTTATATAGTTTTTTTCATTTATTAATTTAATGAAGATAGATTATTATAAGGATAAAAAGTTAATAAAGATATTGATAGTAATAGCTGCCATCCTTGTATCTGCAATGTTTGTTGGAGAAGCTTTTCAGGGTTCCATTAATACTGTAAGCTCACCAACTTCAACACCATCAAATATACAAACTGCAGCAAATGTAAATAGCATACCCAGTAATGTTTTTTCAACACATAATTATACGGGTGGAACATATAAGGCGGCCGAAGTTGGAAATTTAAACCATCTCAATCCATTTGAGGCCAGCACACTTTGTGATTTTCTACTTTTAGATGAGGTATACGACTCACCGTTTAATTATTTCCCGAATGGGACAATAGGTCCATGGGTAGCAACATCAGTCAGCGGGAATAATATCGCAAGTCACCATATAAGAACAATAGACCCATTAACAGGTGCTAATGTTTCAGTTAATTATATCTACACGTTACATCTAAGATCCAATGTAAAATGGCAGGACTGGACATCATCAAATTCCAAGAACACATACACATATTCTGCAATACAGAAATTCACAGCGGAAAACGGAAAATCAATAACAGTAAACAATACTAAGATCTATGATACTTTATTAGGTAAAAATATAACATCAACTACAGCAGATAGAACAATGAAAACCTATTACATACAATCCGTAGATTTAATACTTTCATGGGAAATAATGGCAGAGTCGACAGACTTTTCAACAGAGTACCCAGGCATAGTTAATATGGTACCTGTAAACAACACAACACTGGAATATTATATGTCTGCACCAACCCCATTATTTAATGAAACCGCCTTAGATACATTAATATTACCATACCATATATGGTCTGCACACGATTATTCATCAACCCCTGGATTATGGAATTACAATCCAAGTGCACCGGCATCGGGATCCTATAACGCATGGAATATGGGATACAATCCTACCACAGGCTATGCATCAGGTTTAGTCGGTTCAGGTCCATTTATGATGTACTCTGGATTTGGGCAGCCAAACGGGGCATGGATATCCAGTGATTACTGGCAATTATATGTAAATCCAGATTATTTCACACAGTATGTACCGAGTTTAGCACAGTACACACCAAGAATAGATAGTATATATGTGTCAATATACACATCATATTCCGCAGCAGTTGCAGCAGAGGCATCTGGATCGGCATACTCAATAATAGGCGTTGCACCACCTCCAACATTCATACCAACTGAAAAGGCTATACCAAATACATATATATACGATAAACCCGGAACAGGTTTCGGGTATCAGCAGGTAAATTCGTATGCTGGCAATTCACCCTTCAATATAACAGCATTAAGAATTGCCCTTGAATATGCAATACCTAAAACATATCTTGCATCAGTTCTAGCGGAAGGCTATGCAATTCCAGGAGGATCAACCCCCGTGCCAAATACTGATACATTATGGCAGGCATCAGGAGTACCGTATTACCATTTCAATTTAGCAAAGGCCAAATCTGAAATAGATAGTGCAATAAATCAGACACATGGTGCGCTGACATATAGCAGCACTAAGGGCGTAGAAAAATACGGTGGAGCAACATTGTACTACAATGGAAAGCCCGTAAAAACAGCAATACAGATAACTGTTGCGTCAGAAGATCCTATAGGAGTGGAAGGTGCAAATAAAATAGCATCATACTGGGACTCACTTGGTATATCTACATCAGTTAAGGAAGAATCATTTTCAACCGTAGTATCAAACCTGGTTTCACTATCAGCGTCGGATCAAACATCATACAGTTCAATTGATCTTGGCTGTACAGGCTGGGACTTAAATCCTGCACCTGACCTTGCAGCATGGGAAAACTCATATCTCGGTGCTGGAACCGGTGTCTATAAAGGTACATTTACATCATTTAACTACACTTCCGGTCCAAGCATAGTTGTAAACTTAACATCCGGAGCTCTAAGCAGCAGCTCAGCAGTATATGGTACAAGTGCATATAATGCAAGTTCAAGTATTGAATTAATACATAACCACAAATATTCTGGCAAATATGTAAATTCATTCCTAAATAAATTAGTAAACGAATCATTCGTTGAAACAAATATAACATCAGAACATGTGATAATAGATGTACTGCAGTATGTACTTGCTGATGAAGGCACATTTGAGAATTTAGGTTACAGTGTTGCTCCGATACCCATAACAAATTCAACATTTACCGGTATAGATAAGGATGGATTGGGTACAACCACTTTCTGGTACTGGAACTTTATGAAACTACATCTAAAAAAACCAGTAGTAGTAGTAAAGCCCAAGGCATTACCATACCAGCTTAAAGTAGGTGTGATAAGTAACCAGAGAATCTATAATAATGGTCAATATGGTAATTTAACAATACAGGTAAGAAACCAGTATGGACAGGCAATGCCTAATATACCAGTTTCAGTAGGTTATTCACCCCAGGGAGGTCTTGTAAATATATCCTCTGTTACAGGCACAACCAATTCAAATGGGATATACAAATTTGAGTTTCAGGCACTATCGTCAAATACATTAGTATTTACTAGCGATTACATGGGAGCAGTTAATTTCACGGTAGCTGCTCTTGCACCAAATTCAAATTATGTAAATGGAAAAGGATATACCAATATTGATATATCGCCCTATAACGTTGGATATAAGATAATAAAGTCTCCAAATTATATATCAACATCAAATAAATCCACGGAAATGGAAATTGAGATATATAATCAGACAAGCGGTAAACCTATAAGCGGATACCAGTACAGTATAGAATCACTATCTGGGCTATTAAAATTAATGAGATCATCAGGTCAAACACTATCAAATACCACTGATACAGGATTCATGTCCACATCTACTGTTGGATATTATTATAACATGACACACCATCTAACTGATGGTAAGATAATTGTAGGGAAAAATATGTATATCGCCGATATTGGAACAAACAATGTAACAAGATATAATCTAACTACGGGAAAAATGACCAATATGACGGTAGGAACAGAACCGATGCAGCTGGCATACGATTCGCATAACAACACAATATTCGTAACAAATGCTGGTTCAAGCAACGTCACTGTTATAAATCCAACGACAATGAAAACAATATCAAATATAACTGTAGGAGGTGAACCCATAGGGATAGCATATGATAAATATAATAACACAATGTATGTGGCTGATTCCGGATCCAATACAGTAACGATAATAAATGCAAGTGCGTATAATGTGACAAAACCAGTCACACTAAATGGCGTAACAACATCAAAGAGAGTGGAACTGGTTGGTAAGGTAATACGCACAATGCAGGTTGGGTCAGAACCCATGGGGGTGATCCTTGGAAAGAATAACACTGTATACATAACCAATTACGGGTCACACAACGTAACTGCAATAAAACAGATGAACTCAACAATAATAAACGTGACCGCAAATATAAACACCTATGGTGCAAATCCATCTGGCATAACTATGAATGGCATAGATCTGTTCATAGCAAATGCAGGTTCGAATAACATCACAATGGTAAATATGAAGGAAAATAAACTGACAGGCAATCTAACAATGATGAATGCAACTGGGGTTCCATTATTACATACCCCAATGGGAATTATATACAATAATGGTGAGCTGTATGTCTCAAATGCAGCTACAAATAATGTTACAGCTATAAATCTGACACTGGCATCAAAAGATAGAAAAAGTGGAATAATAAACACAACTGAATATAAGTCAACATCTCTATTCAAGAATATTATGGTTGGGACAATGCCGACAAATCTTACAATATACAAGGGGAACTTATATGCATCAAACTATGTATCTAACAATATAACAGAAATAGATATGGCAACAAATTCAACCATAAAGAGCATAAATATGGAAACAATTGTATCAACAATATATGGTGGAAACTATGTTCTGCACGATGGTTTATCACAACAGCTGATAAATGCAGTCCCGGATTACAATATGACACACATATCAGGTACAACTGGATCAAATGGTATGATATACCTGAATATGACACATAATAGCACATTTAACTGGGCAATAAACGGTATAACAAGTGGGTTTGCAAATACATACATATTCATGGGAGATTACTCAGCAGGAGCACCTATGGGAGGAGAAGCACCTTACATGGATCTGGGTGAACTGACATCATCGCTGAATCCATCCGGATTTGGGGTTTCACAGCCATTTGAAGTGCCTGTAATGGTCAATCAAACATCCATGGATAAAGTACATGTATCCATGACCTACCATAGTACCATAGCATACAATGGAACAACTGAAATAATGTTAAAAGCAACAAAAGCCGGTAAACCATTATCTGATTACAATATAACGTTAACTGCACAGAACGCCTTGGGTGCAAATAGAGGCATATTCACAGATTATGCCGCGGTATCATCAGGGGTAAACCCAAATGTATACTTCGGGTCAACAAGCATGCCTGAGATAACCGTTACAACAAACGCAAATGGCATAGCATATGTGAATTTCACTGCGTCCGGATATACATATTCAACGAGTTCAAGTGGAGTTGATCAGAACTACAAGGCAATGCCATTTACATCAACGCATTTAATACCATATGATGAATTCGAAATAGGCGTGATAGGAATGAATGGAACCGGAGCCCTTAATTACATGTCACAGGCAAATATTATATCAACGCCATTTGTCTTCAATAATACAACATCGCCATCACTGTATCCAACGGTAACTGCCTATATGCTGGGAGCAACATACTCAAATGGACAGTACTTCATATTAAGTGATCATCCATACACAATGTATGTCAACTCAACATATAACACAATGGCAGGCCCATCATATAAAGACATGTCAATAACTGTATCAACAAACTACGGTACATTATCAAAAACATCAGTGAATACAGGGTCAACAGGATCATACAAATTAACATACACATCGGCATCTGTATCAAAGGTAACGGAAATCACAATCAGTGTTAAATCTAAGAGTGGAAGCGATCCAACATATTACAACACAACATTCTACGTTGAACCATACCATGCACCATCATATACATTAGACTATGTTGTAATAGGCATAGTTGCAGCAGTAGCAGCCGTATTCGCAGCGTTATATGTGATAGACATAAGAAAGTTAAAAGCGGCAACCAAAAAATAAATTTTTTATTTTATAATTTATAGTAATTTTATACTTTTTAATTTTATTTATATGGCGTCAAAATCCTTTTAGATCTTATCTCTGATTATGATACCATTCGAGTCTTGGTAACGCTCTAATTTTGAGGTTCTTCACCAATTCCTAATATGAGGACATGGTGTACAAATACTGGTGTATACTATACACCATATATGTCATTCATACGGGTAATCAAGAAAGCGGGGGATGCTTATTAACAGTGAATAGCTTGAGTCAATTAAAACCTAAAAGAATTTTGACGCCATATTTTTATTTAATCTCATATAAACAATGTTTATTATGCACCATGTAATATAGAATAAATGGATCCAGCAGCGAAATATTTTCATTGTACAGATCGTGAAAGAGCTATATTTGAAGCAGGCATAAAACTGGGTGCAATATTCCATCAATATACAGGGATACCGGTAAATAAGGATAATGTAAACACAATAAAAAATGCAATAGAGGATGGTACAAGGATACAGCCATTTGTTGAAAATATAAATGTGGATATAAATATAGATGATAATACCTTATTTAATTATTTAACATTAAACTGCAAAATGCTGGATGTGAAATTAACCATAAAATATAACGATCAGGAGATAAAAGCGAGGATGAGATATATAAATGAATTGAATTATCCCCTGATGTATCTGGAGGAATAACCATGGCAGTAAAGGTAGGTATAACAGGTCCAATTGGATCCATAAAAACAGAGGCATTGAATAAAATTATGGAAATGCTTAAAAATGATGGGAAGGTTATAGAAGGAACTTTGGTTTCTGAAAAATATGAACATGGTAGGGTCACATCATACTATATAACAGATATTTTAACAAAAAAGAGGGTGGAATTTGCCAGGGCAGACCTCGTGTCGAGGGTAAAGGTTGATAAGCTGGGTATTGATACCAAATCCCTGGAGGAATTATTTGTTCCAAGTTTACAGAGATCACGTGAAGAAGCTGATATAATTATAATAGATGAGCTGGGTAAAATAGAGAATTCAACAAAAAATATCAAAAATGAAATAGAAAAAACAATGAAATCTGAAAAATCAATAATAGTAACACTGCATAAAAAATCAAGAAATCCGGTATTACAGGAATTCAGAGGTTATGAAAGTGTCAGAGTCTTCGATATAACACCCATAAATAAAAATATATTACCGTTTAAGATAATAAAGGTATTAAATGGAGAAGAAGAATCAATTTAGAACGATAAATGAGGGCGAGATAAAATTAATTATACCGGATAATTTTTTTATTAGAGGTCCAGGAACCAGAACCGCAGGATTTTATAATATGGATCAGAAATTAAACAGGGATTTCACCATATCATTTCTAAAAACAGTTAAACCAAAATTAGCACTGGATGCTTTCGGTGGAACAGGCATACGCGGTTTAAGAATTAATAAGGAAGCAAACATAAAAACTGTTATAACTGAAATAAACAAAGCCTCATTTAATTTTATAAAAAATAACAGGGATTATAATAATTCGGATGTTGAAATATATAACCAGAGCTTTCAATCAGTATTAAATGATTATTTATTTGATTATATAGACATAGACCCGTATGGTTCTGTTTTACCATATATCGATGATGCACTGTTTAATGTAAGAAATAGAGGCTACATCGGTATAACACCCACGGATTTAACCGCATTAACCGGTTCAATTAGGAAAAAAACTAAGAGAAGGTATAGTGCATTTATTTTAAATGATAATTACAGGCATGAATCGGGAATAAGATTGTTAATAGCGGAAGTAATTAAAAGGGCTGCAGCAATGGATAAGGCCGCCATTCCGATGCTGTCAATATGGCATTCCCATTATTATAGAATAATATTCCAGATATTTTCATCTGCAAATAAAGCCGATGAATTACTGGATAAAATTACCTGTGTAAATAAACATAATGTTATTTCAGATTTATACAGTAATATAAATGAGGGACCAGTATGGTCTGGCAATCTGAATTCAACCATAATAAACAGTTTAAATATTATAGATAATCCGGATAAATTATTTATAAAATATCTAAATAGAATTAAAAACAATGATTTATCATATTATTTTCTAGAATTACCGGATATTGCAAGGTTTAAAAAAATTGATACAGTTAGTATAGATAAGACCATGGATATATTTAAAAAAAATAATATAAATGCTGGAAGGACGCAGTTTTCTGAAACCGGGTTAAAGATAAATTATAATATAAAAGAGGCAATAAAATATCTGTACTAATTTTTGATTAACGTTTCCTCTTTTTCCCTTACGAATTCCCCTATATCTATATTGTTATCTGATAATACCGTCAGTAATGCGTTTTCAAAATCAATAAATTCCATATTTTCCAGTAATTCCTTTGCCCTGATTATTACCTCTTTTTTTGTTAGTTTGCCTGATGCAGATACCGCCTCCAGTAATCTATCTACCAGAGGTTTTTCCCCGGCATTTGAAAATAAGCTATTTGCATCAACACGAAAATCCAGTGGAACTATTACACCATCCGTACTGAAATTCGGTACATATTTCCCATCCTTTTCCATTAATAATTTATTCTCAACGCATCCTGCTATAAATTTATCTATTAGATCTGGTGGCAATAGTGCCCTTTTGAATGATAGTATATTTAGGAAATCATTTTTTGTATAGCCATCAAGTCTTTTATTTGCGACAATTGCTATTAATTTTCTTGAAATGTCCCTGTTCATATATGTAAATATTTAAATTGCTAATAATCATTTTCATTTATTTTATTTTTTATTTCGTTTAAAATTTTTTTAACATTGCCTATTACGGAATCCTTATCCTTCCCGGATGATGAAACCTCTATCTCAATGCTGGGATTCTTATTCTCTATGCCCAGTGGATGCGTTTTTATATAAACTTTATCTCCATATAATTTCATCATGCTTGAAACCAGAGGTGCTATTTTACTTTCCATAACATTTTTCACCCTTATGGAATCATCATAATAGAAATAATCCTTTATTTTTATTTCATTTAATATATTATTCATTATAGATTCTACTTCCCTTGGGACTCCAGGCAAAATTATAAATTTTTTGCCATTTATTATTTTATAAACACCCGGAGCGGTTCCTGCATCATTCCTTACTGGAATAGACCCTTCTGGCAATATGGCCATTTTCTCCCTCTCATCAGTAACGATATTATCCCCAAATTTGGTTTTTATCATTTCAAGTGCATTATGATCTAATATTAATTTTAAATTAAAGGCCATTGAAAATCCCTTTAATGTCATATCATCATAAGTAGGCCCCAGACCGCCGGATGAAACTATTAAATCCGCATTATTGTATGCATATGTAAATGCATTTTTTATATCCTCTAAATTATCTCCTACTATTATGCCTCTTATTACGTCATATCCGGAATATGTTAAAAATTTACCTATAAAAGCAAAATTGGTGTTTACAGTTCTGCCCTTTAAAATTTCATTGCCTGTTGTAATAATTATTGCATCCATAATTTACTATATTAAAATTATATATAAATTACATGTTTTTGAATATTGAGTCGTATATATTATTTTCCTTGCTTTCCTCTTTTTTATCCTGTGCAAGCTTGTGTATTTTTTCCCTATCCAGGTACCATTGATTTATCCTCCAGGCCTTGCCCTTTATAATATTTATTTCCTCCCTGAATGTTGTTAATATCCCGTATTCCTCTAAGTTATAGAAAACATCCCGTTCTGCCGAGGTTAGTACGTTATCAAGCACATAGTCCTCATAACCAAAAAATGATAATATAAAATCGCACAGGTCTTCTACCTCTTTTTCTAACATACCTTTTTTACCGTAGACGTTCTCAATTGCCCGTATTAATTCATTTCTATCTATGGTCATAATTATAACCATTATTTACACCCTATTAAATTTTTTTACAAAATTTTAAATAAAATTCTACATAATATTTAAAATAAATTACTATATTCTCATTATATCCATATCTGTATTTTCATATACAAATACTTTAAATAGCTTATCAACTGTAAAAATTTTATAGCCATCATACTTATTATCATCAATATATCCAGTACCATAATTTATTTTTATTATGCCTGTTTCATTTATTACTATCTCCTCGCCGGATCTTATATAATATTCATCTATTTTTTTATTATTAAGGTTATACAAATGTTTTATATATCCAAATGATGTATCATCACGGTATTCATATTCCTTTCTTATTATACCCAGATCCTTCTCACTGTCTATGCCTATCCATAAGGCATCTTCATTATAGACGCCCATCTCATTATTTTTAACAATATACGGAAAAACACTTTTTTCTATATCCTTCTCTATATATTTTCTGGAAAAAACATTAAACATTGATTTCTTTATATAATATATGCCCGCATTTATGTAATAATCCAGTTCAGGTTTTTCCTTAAAATTATATATTTTATCACCAGAAAATTCAACAATGCCGAACGGACTTTTCATTTTTGTTACATACATTAGCATTCCATAATCCTTTGTTTTTGCAGTTTCAACAAAATTTTTGAAATTTATATCTGTTATGGTGTCTCCATTTCTTACTATTACATCTTCATCTATATTATCCATTAGATTTTTTAATGAAAATAAGGTACCCATAGGTTTTTCCTCCTTCAGATAATGGATATTCAGGTCCCTGTAATTTTTATATCTTTCCTCTATTTTTTCACTTAAATAACCCGATAATATATACACATCCTTTATCCCTATATTTTTAAAATCAAACAGTTGCCTGTCCATTATTGTGTAGTTATCCTTTATTTCAACCAGTGCCTTTGGTATATGATCTGTAATGGGTTTTAACCTTTTTCCGTAACCCCCTGCCAGTATAGCTCCTATCATAATAAGTGATATGAATTCTATATAATTTACTTTTCTATTAAACCTATGGCGATCATCCGGTGTTAGAAATATTATATAATTTTCTCTTACTAATCCGGTAGTTTACCACAGATGTAGGGAATTTATATGCTATACCCATATATGGTGTACTGTTAACAGGAACATTACATAAAACAATAAAGAAGGGAAATACTAATTATCATACAATGGGCGGGATGTGGATAAACAGTATGTCTGTAAGAAATCATGTAGCATATCCCAGGAAACCAGGTATATATCACAATTTATATAAAAATACTAAAAATAGCGGTTCATGGTCGCCATAGTATTAAACATTAAAATACGTTTAAACAATATAGAAGTGCCCGTATGGGGTAATCTGGATATCCTGAAGGCCTGCGGAGCCTTAGATTCGGGTTCAAATCCCGGTGCGGGCGTATATATAAAATTTTAAATCCCTATCTGCCTCAACACCGGTAACCATCATAGAAATTTATTGCTTTTTCCAATATATCTTTAGATCTCTGTCTCTATAGCCATAACAGGCCATCAATTTCCACTATATTTTTCCGTTGCGCTGTATGAATTATTTGTTTCTATATATAAACCATCTGGCAACTTCCTCTATGATACAATTTTTGCCCATTTGTGTGTTTTGCCTCTGAATTAACTATATAACTCTCTGATACGGACACTGTTAGTATATCCTTTTCCAACCCTGAACATTGACATTCTAATTTTATACTCTATTTCCCTTGCTGCTTATCATCCTGCGATGTTCCACCCGGCTATAATAACTGCATTCCATTTGATATCGCATCGATTAGCCATTTTGCATTGTTCATAACATCGTATAAATTGCTTTTATCCCAGACCTCGCCACTTTTTTTGATTGAATTATCAAGCCATCCACTGGAGGGGCCCACACCAATAATCTCAGAATCATCAAGCCATCCCTTTATATAAGCAGCGGATTCATCCCTGAAATCGAAGCCAAAATGTGAACCAACAAGATATGAGGATAGTTCCGCCTCGGTTTCTGCTATTCCCCTTAAAATACCTTTCTTTGATAGATGGTCAAGACGCGCATGTGACATTTCATGGATAAGTGTATGGAGAGAATCAACATCCTCGCCCGGCACCTTCATTACAACTATCGTCTGCCGCTCTATAGCTGGCCCTATTTTTACCTTTCCGTTCTCTATGCTTGCCTTATGCTCATCCCGCGAATGTGCAGTATATCCTCTTGCTCCATTAAATATTGTGTTTTCTTTTACATCGTAATACTGTTTAGCAATCTCCTTCAATATTTTATATATAGATCTTGCACTTCTATCATCCTCTACCGGTTTTTCCTTGCCCGGTATCGCTTCAGTCTGCGATATGTCATATACATTCCCAACTCCGAATTTAGATGGCTTTCTATGATAATTATGTTGGTAGAATTTATCATGGACTAATTGAAAGATGGTATTGTCGTCAACCCCCTCCTTTTTCTTCTTCTCCGTGAATGCCTTCATTCTCCCGGGCATATCATATTTTGGGACCCTTAGTGGATAGAGAACTTTAATCGATACTGTACCTTCTTTCGGCCTCCTTCCAAAATATCTCCATTCTCTTATAGATCTAACTATAGTAGCATTTTCATATTGATAGTATATGAGGATTGAATTGAACATACTGTAATCTCCAAGAGTTCCAGAATATTTATTTAATCCCAGCATCATCTGATCAATTTTGGTAACCCTGGACAGGCTTTCTATGATACGGTTTGCATCAGTTCTAAGCTGTAATACAAGCGGGTCTTCGTCCTCTGTTATAGCCATTTTTTCCTTTACAGGCTTCCTCAAGCTGACCTTTTTACGATTTTTAGTTTTATTCTTATCCTCCATTATTATCTCGGTTTCTGTCATTTTATTACCTTTCCAAAGTTTAGATTTTGCTTTTATATTCTTATTATATTGGTATTATAATTTACCTTCCATTGATCGACACTTCCAATGTCACCAACTATCTGTAAATATCCGTGTGCGAACACGATAATTAACCTCATTTAACCGCTATTTCTGTGCATCAATATAGCATTTCTAAGGCTAATTTTATACCCTATATAACCTATTACAGCTACAGATAGCACTACAAGGAAAAATGGAAGGCCCAGCACATCAAGATTGTGGATCTTAATTCCCGTTATTATGTTATAATCCCATAGCACAGGGAAAATTAAGGTAATAATTCCAGCAATTACAAAAGCAATTCCGCCATATGATAAAACAAAATGGCTTATTCCCCTGGCAACATAGGCAATATCCTCTTTAGTTAGGTTCTTCTTTTTTGAAAGCCATGTACCGAAAAATGCACCTGCAATTATCTGCATTGTCATGGTGCCAAGGCCAAACATAAGTCCAGGAAGAAAACCAAGATAAACCGGCATCTGCGGTGCAAGTACAAAGTAAACTATCAGTGCAAACGCCCCAAATCCGAAACCAGCTATTAATCCATGAACAAACGCAAGCCTCATAGGAATAGGTTTATACACACCATTCTCCTTTACCATCACCGGGCTATCCATATGATGCATTTCCCTGTACTCCTCTTCTGGGTGGTTCTTATGTATGCCGGTGACCTTATTTAACATCTCTTCTATGATATGTATATGTGGATACTTTAGCTTATTGGCTATATAAAACCCTGAAAGTGTCATTACAAGCCCAACTATTATATATACTGTACTGTTAAAATATTTTACAAGCATAAAACCGGCAAGAGCCACAGCCGCAATTTCAGACATTATAGCCCTTTCAACGGTAAAACCGGTTGAAAATATAAGCCCTGCTTTCATACCACCCCTGGTTGAGTAACTCCCAACTGCATATGAAAATGTTATTGGCCATGTATGTTCATCAGGGGTTATGCCATGTACTATACCAAGAATATATGAAATCACTATCGTTGCATATATACCTTCATATACTGGATTCCAGATATTTATTCCCATTATCATCACCATCTCATTAATATTTTGTGTGCTGGCCTGCTAATTTATTACCGTATTAATATATCCGATTGTAATTATTAAACATTCCTTTTTGGACATAATTTTTTAGGCCGGCAGGCGGAATAAGCACCTCTCTCATGTTACTATTCCCGGGATCTGGATACTTATGAAATACATACTTTTAATTTTACATTATAATTGCTTCCACAGTTATACCTTTGGAAAGGGGTTATATAAACTGACCAGACGTTTGTCTGATATGGCGATATAACTAAAAATAGATATATTTAAATAACCGTTAAATATTATTATCTATCCGAAAGGATTAAAGGAAGTAATAACATGGATGAAATAACCAAAATTAAGGATTTGACACCTTCCTCCAGGCGTGTTAACGTTGTAGGTAAGGTAGTAGTATTAGGTGAGCCAAAAGAGATAAAGACCAGATTCGGGGAAGATAAATCTGTCACAGAGGTAACAGTTGCCGATGATACAGGAAAAATAACCCTGACATTATGGGATGACCAGACAAAGGATATAAGAGATGGTGAAGTTTTAAAGATCGACAACGGTTATATATCACTATTAAGAGGTCACATGAGATTGAACGTTGGAAAATACGGATCAATGGCAGAATCTGAAGAGGATATAGAACCAAATGAAGAACTCGATATGAGCGAAAAGGAATACGAATATCAGTACAACAATTACAACAGATACAACAACAACAATAATAATAACAGAAATAGTGGAAATCGCAGATACGGTAACAATAGAAGAAGCAATTACAACAGAAACGACGATAACGAAGAGTAAATAATAATTATTAATTTATTTTTATTTTGTTTTTTTCTGCATTTTAAATAATTCTATAATCTCATTTGTTGTTGTAGCATCTTCAGGCTTTTTATCATTTCTTATTTTTATAAGTCTTGGGAACCTTAATGCCAGCCCAGAATTCTTTTCTATTAAATCATAAGCGCATTTATGTACCGGGCTTACTGTGATTTCAGCTCCATTTATCTCCATCACAATTTCAGGATATATCCACATATCAGGAACCATTTTTGAATTAACCCTTGCAGGTTTTTCCCTCACAATTTTATCAGAAAACATTTTTGGCAATGAGAACAGTACTTCATCCGTAAATCCGGTACCTAACTTTGTGAAGGATTCAAATGTATCATCCTGGTCGTTATATGATGCCATTAACAGTGCACCATATGCACCGGTTCTCCTTCCATGCCCGTTAAATGCCCCGATAACAACCAGATCCATAGAATCAGCCAGTTCCTTCTCATAATCCCTTTTAAATTTTATCCATAACCATCCCCTTGCCCCTGCCCTGTATACAGATTCATTAGAAGTATTCTTTGCAACTACACCTTCACAGCCACTTTCTATACTTTCCTCAAAGAATTTATTGATTTTATCCCCATCATCTGAAACTATTCTTGTCGCCAGTTTAAAATAATCATTATCCTTAAAATTCTTCTCTAAGATTTTTCTTCTTTCAGGGTATGGTAAATTTACTAATGATTTGCCGTTTAAATATAGAATGTCAAAAATAAACATAACAATAGGTATCTCCTTAGACACCTGGTTTAACTCATATTTTCTTCCCCTCCTCTGTGAAACCATCTGAAATGGATATAGTTCACCCGTATCAGGATTATACGGTACAGATTCTCCGTCAATTATTATAGAATCAAATTTATAATTATCCTTAAAGTTTTTCTGGATATCAGGGAAATTTAGGGTTGTTTCCTCAAGGCCACGTGAGAATATCTTAATAACATTTCCTTTTTTATGCAACTGTGTCCTCAGGCCATCATATTTATATTCATATGCAGAGTTGTGGTTCATTTTTTCGTTTATTTCATTTATTGATCTTAATCTCTCTGCCAGCATTACCTTAAACGGTATTAACGGTTCTGCACCAGTATTATTTATCCTCTCAATATCGTTATTTTTTAACAGTAGTGCTATATACCCAATATCTGGGTGAAAATTATATGCATTCTCTATTGCATCAGAATACTGTTTATCAGAAAATGCTGATACAAGGGAATCGAGAATGGTGGAATCCGCAACACCCAGTCTTAACTTTCCGGTTATTATTCTTGTAATGTATTTAATATCATCTGGCGATGAATTCATCAGTAAATTCAGGTATATATTTATCTTTGTCCTTATGCTTTCATGCCCTGAGCTTTTTGCAAGGTTTGTTAAATTATCATACACGTATTTTACAGTTAATTCTTCAGTAAATAATGGTTTCTGTTGAATCCCGCTGCTTATTTCATATGCTGTTGTTCCCAGGTCACCTGTTTTATAAAAAATTTTATTTATCTCCTCTTCTGGCATAGCCGAAACACTGGATAATGCCTTTATTATTATTTTATCCGATACTCCAAATTCTATATTTTCATAATCGGGTGCAAGTTTTCCCTGAATTAAATATGTGATATTTTTTAAATCATCATCTGATTCCTTAAACAATGAGGCTAAAATATCTGTTAATTCAAGCCTCTTCGTTGTTTCTTCCATTTCCATGAATTTGGATGTTACATCGGAAAATAACATATATAATAATCATTTACTATATAATAAATCTTTCAATAAAGTATGCATTACACGATTTTAAAATCTGCAATAGATTGAATTGCAGGCGTATACAAAAACTTAAAATTTATATCCATTGTTATAATTATCTATTACCCGACTTAGCTCAGTTGGTAGAGCGATGGACTGTAGAGTGTTATGCTGCATACGCAGTTATCCATAGGTCTCTGGTTCGAATCCGGAAGTCGGGATGCACTGAATTTTTGTTATGTAATTACAAATTTTCACATACCAAACCCATTTTAAATCATCAATATATATAGTCATTTAATTATTTATGCATTTTTATAATTAATGTATTAATTTTAGCTAAAATATGAATCATTTAGCATAAAAAAAATAATTTTAGAAATATTAACTCATTTTTAAAAATTTTTACAAAAATATTAAATACACTTACTATATATAACTCTATGTACAATATACCCGACGTATTACTCGCATTACTGTTCTTAGGTGTACTGTTATTACTTGCAAAGTTGGGAGAAGAATTAATGGCAAAACTAAAGCTTGTTCCATACGTTGCAGCAATATTCTTAGGTATTATTGTAGGTCCCGGTGTTCTAGGACTGATAAAAATATTACCGGATATAAGTTTATTTGTATCGCTGGGTATCAACTTTTTATTATTTGCAGGCGGTGCCCTTGAATTTCAGAATATTAAAACCAGGGATCTGTTAAACTATAAAAATATAATAATAGGCGTAATAGAATTTATAGTTCCTTTCTCACTCATAGCATATGCTGCATATTATATATTTCATAGTTTTATTTTATCAATTGTAATAGGCATAGTTGCAGGCATGAGCAGTGCAGGTCCACTGGTAAGACTATTAAGTGATACTGGTTTGAATAAAACAGAGGAAGGAAATAAGATATTTCAGCAGGTTATTATAATAGAAATATCCGCAGTTATACTGTTTACATTTGTTTCAGATTTATATGGCAAAGCAATAAATTTTATCAGTGTATCAAGAATTGCAGTAGAATTAGTTATATCACTATCATTGATAATACTATTTTCAAAGTATGTCCTGATAAAACTGTTAAATAAAATAGATTACAATTCAAAGGCCCATGAAACCCTGATAGCTGTTATAATTGCATTTGTATTTATTTTAGGATTTGTAGGGCAATTATATGGCTTTAATTCGGCAATAGTTGCATTATTTATCGGCATAACTTTAAGGGACTTTGTAAAGGCAAGGCCAATAGTTGCGGAAAAAATTTCAACGGTAACCTATGGGTTCTTTGAGCCATTGTTTTTTGTAGGCTTAGGATTATATTTTGTCAGGGTGACAGTACCACTATTATTGCTCGGGTTTGCTGTTTTTGTAATAGGATTAATACTTAAGCCAATGGCAGGCGCAATAGTATCAAAAATAATAAAGATAGATACGTGGAAAAATATGTTTGGTACCTCTGTTAATGGAGGTGTTGATGCGGCACTGCTGGTTCTTGCCCTATCATTCTCAATTGTAGGTGGGTATGATTATTCAATTGTAATGATAGCAATAACCCTGCTGTCCCTGGTGATACCACTATTATTTAATTTAAAGGCACCCGTTATACCGGCAAAAAAATCAAAATATTTATGGGAGATTATTAACACGGAATTTAAAAATTTAAGGGCATGTGATATATCAAAAACACTGCAAACTGTATCGGTAAATGTAGATAATCCCATAAGCCTGGCATTCAAAATGTGTACCGATTTAAATGCAAGGGCGGTAATAGTTACAAATTCAAGCAACAGGGTTCTCGGTGAGTTATTATTAAGCGATCTGGTTACATTAGGAGAAAATAAATTAAGGACATTGAGGGTCAGTGACGGCAATATAATTCCTGCGATCAAGGTTAAATGCGATTCTCCTGCAACAGATTTAATAAAAATATTCAGAGAGGGTGACCCACCGATCGTTGCAGTTGTAGACAGTAACCGCAAATTTATCGGTACACTCCTGGAAAGGGAAATACTGAAGCACATATCAGATGTGCTGGATACTGAAAAATCATAAAGTATATAAACGCATAGTTAATAATGAAAAATAGAAAATTTAAATATATTATTTGTTATGTAGAAACAATTAGTTTATAGAAGTGATTGTATGGATGTATTAAAAACAGGAACAACTACAGTAGGAATTACAGCTGGAGATTACGTTGTAATGGGAACAGATAGCAGGGCTACAATGGGGAATTTCATTTCAAATAAGGGTGCTCAAAAATTATACCAGATCGATACCTATGCAGGTATGACCATAGCGGGTTTGGTAGGTGATGCCCAGGTACTGGTAAGGTATATGAAAGCAGAAATGGAATTATACCGTGTACAGAGAAAGATTAATATGCCCATTGAGGCGGCAGCAACATTATTATCAAACATGCTAAACCAGTCTAAATTTTATCCGTATATGGTTCAGCTGCTGCTGGGAGGCTATGATAAAAAACCACACATATTCTCAATAGACGCTGCAGGTGGATCGGTGGAAGATAAATATGCAAGCACCGGATCTGGATCACCATTTGTTTATGGTGTACTCGAGGCAGAATATTCCGAGGGTATGAAACTTGAGGATGCGATAAACCTTGTTGTAAAATCAATAAGTGTGTCAAAACAGAGGGATTCAGCATCTGGAAATATGATCCAGGTAGGTGTTATAGATCCAAAGAAAGGATTCAGCTATTTATCTGAGGATGATGTATTATCCAGAATTAAAAAAATGAAATTAATATTATAAATTTTTTATTTTTAAGTTTAAGGTGTTTAAAATGTCTTTTCGAGATTATTTAAGCGAAGCAAGGTCTATTTTTGATAGATTATACCCGGATAATAAGATTACAGAGATTGATTACGAAGGATCAACAATAGTTGTTTACACAAAGGATCAGAATCTATTCTCACAGAGGGATGATCTGGCAAGGCAGATAGCTCAGGAATTAAGAAGAAGGATAGCAATACGGCCGGATCCATCAATAATGAGTGGTGAAAAGGATGCCGATGAGAAAATACGGTCACTGGTGCCGGAAGAGGCAGGTTTAAAGGATTTATATTTTGAACCGGATACAGGGGAAACTGTAATGGAGGTAGATGAACCATCTGTCATAACAAATTCGGATTTAATTAAGGAGATAAAATCAGAAACAAACTGGTCTCCAAGAATTGTAAGGGCACCACCGATGTACTCAAGAACTGTTAAGGAGGTACGTGAGTACATAAGGGATGTGAAGCAGGAAAGAAAGGAATTTTTACACAATCTTGGAATAAAATTAACAACACCATTAATGCCCGGTGAAACGTGGATAAGAATGACAGCCTTGGGAGGCCACAGGGAGGTTGGAAGAAGTGCAACATTAATATCAACAAACAATTCAAGGGTTTTAGTCGACTGCGGAATGATCAATATTAATGACCCGGACCAGCCATGGGAGGAGGCTCCATATTTATATGCCCCCGAAATACAGCCATTTTCATCCCTGGATGCTGTTGTTCTGACACATGCGCATCTTGACCATTCAGGCTTACTGCCATTATTATATAAATATGGTTACGAAGGCCCGGTATATACCACCGCCCCTACAAGGGATTTAGCAGCGTTGCTTCAGAATGATTACGTTAAGGTATCACATTCTGAAAATCATAAATTATCATACGAATCAAAACAGATCAGGGATGAATTAAAGCATACAATAGTATTAAAATATAATGAAACGGCAGATATTACCCCGGATATAAGGTTAACATTCTATAACGCTGGCCATATTTTGGGATCTGCCGCAGTACATCTACACATAGGTGATGGGTTATACAATGTTGTCCTCAGTGGGGACCAGAAATTTGAAAAGACATGGTTATTTAATCCTGCTGTAAATAGATTCCCAAGGGTGGAAACCCTAATGTTAGAATCAACATATGCCGGCAGGGACGATTACGCATTTACAAGGCTGGAAGCAACAAATACACTGGTAGATGTTGTGAACAGGACATTTGATCGTGGTGGTTCCGTACTTGTGCCAGTATTTGCCGTTGGAAGAAGCCAGGAGGTTATGTTAGTCCTGGAGGATGCATACAGGAATAAATTAATCCCTGAAAATACAAAGGTATACCTGGATGGAATGATAATGGAGGCAACAGCAATACATGCAGCATATCCAGAGTATCTGAACCGTGATCTGAGGGAAGCAATAATGATAAAGCGTGAAAACCCATTTTTAAGCCCGATATTCAAGAGTATTGAAACCAGGCAGCAGAGAATAGATGTGTGTGATTCGCCAGAGAGCAAGGTCATACTATCAACAGCAGGTATGATGAACGGTGGCCCTGTTCTGGAATATTTTAAAACCCTATCACCGGACAGTAAGAACACACTGGCATTTGTGGGTTATCAGGCGGATGGTACCCTGGGTAGAAGAATACAGTCGGGTGCAAACTATGTAACATTATCCGATAATGGCAAATCAACAAAATTTGAAATAAAAATGTCTGTAGAAAATGCAGAGGGTTTTTCCGGTCATTCAAACAAAAGGGAATTATTAAATTTCATAGCAGGAATGCAGCCAAGGCCACAGAGAATACTGATAAATCATGGAGACGGCAATAAATGTTATGAGTTTGCAAAATTAATACATGCGAAGTTTGGAGTGGAAGCAATATCCATGAAGGATCTGGAAACAACAAGACTGTATTAAACTTTATATAACTAATTTTATTTACTTTAATTTATGGTAAATAAAATGATCATCATATCTATTTTTATAGTATTCATGCTGCTATTTTCATCGCTTATTGTTTTTAATAACGCGGTAAAGGATAATAATGTTAAAAGTAACAGTTATAATGAAAATATTACAAACTATTCACAGGGTAATTATTCGTTTCAATATAATTCAAGCAATTCAAACATTGTAAATCTGGCGTATAATAATAATATAATTGCAAATTATATAACCGTTTCAGGTAAAAATATGACACCGTTTGCCAGTATTTTTTCATTACCCAATGAAACCATTTTTCATTCGGATAATTCTTTATTTATATCAACTACCAGTAATGTGGGTATGCCATATATAAAGATGCAGTTTAATAAATCCTTCACTTTTAATACAACGGCGGTAAAAAATAAAACAATGAACTTTCCCACTTATATACAGTATAAAATAAAAACCAGCTTTTATAATTTAGATTCATCAATTTATTCAGGATATTTTATGGCCAGTGGCCGTATAAATTACTATAAAAATAATAATACCCTGTATATATACGGTGGAAGTAAGGTGGTTATAGGGTTTACTCTTGAACCGTCACTGCACGGCTATATCAATAATATATTTAAAAACAGGCACAGTACAGGGTCAAAACTTGTAAATAATAATGGCAATATTTCAGGTAAATATATGGGGCTTTCATACAGTAATGGTATATTTTCAAATTTAACATACGGTAATAATTCAATATTTAATAAATTATATGTTACCGGTAATGGCTATATGAAAACTGATTTTATTAAAAATAATTCGCCTTTAATATATAATAGCCTGTTAACATATTTTAATAATACAGTGTACCTTGCAATGCATAACAATCCCGAAATGGAAACAAACATGTTCCTGAATAATGGAACATTGCATTTAATTCTCAATAAAAATGAAACCCTTTATAATACAACATTTCCAGGGGTTAACAGTTCATATATTAAATCCATGAGGTTATTTTCAAATCAGGACATAGGCAATAATTTATCCGCAATGGAAAGTATAGTAAATTTTAACCATGTAATAAGAGGTGAAAATGCCATATATATAAACGATGGCAATACGGGCATAACACTATTCATGAATAATTTAGACTATACATATAGCAATAATGAGCTAAATATATCATCAAATGGGATGCTATCATTTATTGTAAATCCCATAATAAACAACAATACATATAATAAAACCATAATGAATGGCATATTAAAAGGGGACATTTCATCTGAAATGTTAATAAATGATAATAACAGTACAGTGGAAAATACAACGATGTATTATAATTCATCTGTTAATATGGGTATTAACAGAATAAACAGTACAAATATTATAATAAACGTTTCATCAATGGATAAATCCGGAACTGTAATGGCATTTTATGTATCAAAAGGTGTAATGAATTCAAAGAATGTTTATGTAAAATTTGATAATAATATCTCAAAATACACAACGGTAAAAAATATAATGAACACAACATCGAAAAATACATCATATTATACGTATATAAACGGTAATTCATATACATATATATTAGTATATATACCGCATTTTTCAAACCATACGATAGATATAACTGATGTAAAGCCACTGCAGAAGAATAGTATTAATTACTATGAAGTTGGAGTTATAACAATAGTAATAATTGCAGCATTAATTGCAAGCATGGCTATAAATAAACATAAAAAAATAAATAGATTATAATGGCAGGGTTCCATCGGGTGATACCTTTTTCCAGTCACCCATAAATTTCGCCAAGCCCTCATCCGTTTTTGGATGCAGTGCCAGCTTTTTAATAACATCGTACGGTATTGTTATGGCATCAGCACCCATCAGTGCTGCCCTTAACACATGCACAGGATTTCTCACAGAAGCAACCAGGACTTCAGTTTTTATATCATAATTTGCATATATTGTTTTAATCTGGTTTATAATTGACATGCCATCCTCACCGATATCATCAAGCCTGCCAACAAATGGTGAAACAAATTTTGCCCCATTTTTTGCTGCCAGCAATGCCTGTACTGGATTGAATATTAATGTTGTATTAACAGGTATATCCTTCTGTTTTAAGGTTTTCATTGCCTTTAATCCCTCCAGTGTCATGGGGACCTTTATTACCGCATTATTGCCAAGATTATGCAATTTAACCGCCTGGTCGATCATTTCTCTGGAATCCTCGGAAACAACCTCAAGGCTCACAGGCCCATTAACAGTTTTTAAAATTTCGGAAACAATATCCTTAAAGTTTTTTCCGTCCTTATTTGCCTTCATGATCAGGGATGGATTTGTTGTTACTCCATCTATTAAGCCATAATCATTTGCCTCCCTTATCTCATTTATATCTGCTGTATCTATAAATATTTTCATTTAAATTCCTCCTTATAAAATTCCTCTGTTGCCTTTACCATATCATTAACACCTATATGAAAATAATCGAATAATAGCATACCTTTTCCACTTTTACCGAATATGTCTGGCATTCCGAATCTTTTTACAGGAACAGGATAATTCTCTGCCACTATTTCGGATACCCGGGATCCGAGGCCATTGTATACCGAATGTTCTTCTGCTGTAACAATCCTGCCTGTTTCTTTTGCGGCCTTTACTATGGCATCCCTATCAATTGGTTTTATTGATGACATGTTTATAACCCTTACATCTATATTTTTATTTTTCAATATTTCTGCCGCTTTCAGTGCAAATGAAACCATTATGCCATATGCAATAATTGTTATGTCCTTCCCATCCCTGAAGGTTACAGATTTTCCCTCATGGAAATCATAATTACTATCATTAAGAACCGGGAATTTTTCCCTTGTTAACCTTACATAGTATGGTGAATCCCTCCTTTTGGATAAATAGTCTATAACCCTTCTTGTTTCTACCGCATCCACAGGAACTATTACCTTCATATTGGGCAATCCGGACATTATTCCAACATCTTCCAGGATCTGATGTGTTGGCCCATCCTCCCCCAGTGATATTCCTGAATGCGTTACAACAAAGTTTACAGGTACATTATTATAACATATGGACTGCCTGATAACATTATATGTATTGCTTAAAAAAACGGCGAATGTTGAGGAAAACACAGTTTTCCCGGCAAGGGACAATCCGGCCGCTGCACTTACCATTGACTGCTCAGATATACCCATATTGAAAAATCTGTCTGGGAATTTTTTACCGAATAAATCTGTTTTTGTCGATGTTGATAAATCCGCATCAAGGACAACAATATTTTTATTTTTCTCCCCTAAAATTGATAATTCCTCTCCATAGGCCTCACGCAGGCTCTCAAGTTTTTCTAATTTTTCCATATTATATCCCCCCTATTTCCATTAATGCCTGATTATATTCATCCTCATTTTTTGGTGGTGCACCATGATATTTTGGATTATTTTCCATGTAACTTACACCCTTTCCCTTTATGGTATTTGCAACAATCATTGTTGGTTTATTCTTACTCTTCTTTGCCTCCTCTATGGCACTGATAACCTCGCCTATATCATTTCCATTTATATTTATTATATCCCAGCCAAAGGTTTTTACCTTTTCTCCAATATCGCCAAGTGGCATTATATTTTCGGTAAATCCATCCAGCTGTATCATATTTCGATCCAGAATTGCTATTAAATTATTCAGATGGTATTTATTTGCAGCCATAAGTGATTCCCAGATATTTCCTTCCTCCATTTCTCCATCCCCCAAAATTGCATATATTTTATTATCCTTTTTATCAAGTTTAGAGGCAATGGCAAAACCTACAGCAACCCCGAGCCCCTGGCCTAAAGAACCTGTAGAGGATTCCACGCCCCTTATACCCCTGTGAACATGTCCCTCAAGATCCGAATCTATTGACCTGAAGCCATTTAATATATTCTCTGGAAAGTATCCCCTGACTGCCAGTGTAGCATACAGGGCAGGTGATGCATGTCCCTTGCTCATTATTAATATATCCCTGTTTTCATCCTGAGGTTTTAATGGGTCCACATTCATTTCCTTAAAATAAAGAACGGTTAAAACATCTGTAATACTCAATGACCCACCTGGATGGCCACTTTTTGCAGCATAGGTCATTTCTATAATCTTTTTCCTTATTTCTTTTGCAATTCCAGCTAAATAATTAGGATTATCTTCTTCCATTAATCATCAATATAGATATATTAATTATATACTTAAAAATTTTTTAATTTATATTATGAAATTTATTTATATATTATGCAGCTGCAGGATACAGCATCATCCTCTATACAGTATGGTAGTGCCCTGTCTATACACAGGTTTGCCATTGCAGTAAACTGTTTCGGGGGTTCAGTAATAGTTTTAGATTATGTATATCTCCGTGTTTCAGCCTTAAAATATGGATTTTGCATACCGTTAACTGAAAGGGAGGATAAAATAATTATGTCCCAGAGCCATATTATGCAAAAAATTATTTATTTATTTATTATTATCCATAAATGATTAAAATAGGTAATAATGTTTACATTGCCAGTACAGCCGTGATAATCGGCGATGTTACAGTAGGCAATAATGTTACAATTATGGATTCTGCAGTAATAAGGGGAGATCAGAATAAGATTATTATAGGTGATAATTCAAACATACAGGATAATGCAACAGTACATGTAGATTTAAAAAATCCAGCATATATAGGCAAAAATGTTTCCATAGGCCATAATGCAATAGTCCACGGTGCCAGAATAGATGATAATGTCCTGATAGGCATGGGTTCAATAATCCTGAATAATGCACATATGAAATCCGGAACGGTTGTTGCAGCCGGGTCAGTTGTAATGGAAAATTTTGAATCGGAAAATAATTCACTGGTAACTGGCATGCCTGGCAGAATAAAAAAAATAGATAAAAAATATTATGATATGGCATATAATAATTCGCTGGAATATATAAAATTAAATAACGATTACAGGGATAATAAATATGGTAGATATAAAAACAAATAAATATCTTGACGGCTTTCTATCCGCATTATCTTTTTTTACAGTAGTTCCGCTGAAAAAGAATTATGCAATAACTAAATATACATTATATTTTTTTACAACTATTGGTTTAATTGTCAGTATTATACCTGCAGTATTATACTATTTACTTCATCAGTATAGTAGCATACTGGCGGCTGTAATAGCAATATCACTGATAATAATGATCTACGGTTTCAACCATTTAGATGCTGTAATGGATTTCGGTGATTCATTAATGGTATCAGGATACGAAAACAAGCAGAAGGTTATAAAGGATAAATATACGGGATCAGGAGGGGTTGGTTTATTATTTATAATTTATATAAACGCTATTGCATTTTTAATATTTTTCAATAATATCAGTGGGTTTATAATCATAATATCTGGTGAATTAATATCAAAATACATGACACTGTATTCCATGAACAATATGGATTCATTTAATGAGGGGCTTGGCAATATTTTCATGCAGAAATTAAACACAAAGGCATTTATCTACAATGCAATTCCATTATTAATTGCATTTATCCTGGATTTCTATAATGTAATAATATTCATTATAATATTATTTATAATTAGATTCTCAAAGAATAGAATAAATAGAGATTACCACGGCATAAATGGTGATATTATAGGTTCCGTAGGTGAGGCAACAAGACTAATATTTTATATTATATCATTCATATTTATAATATTCAATCTTAAATTTTATTTCTTGCCTATCCTGTAAAATAACATATCATCATACTTTACTGTATATTTAATTTTTTTATTCCTGATTTCATGTGCAACCTTCTCCGTTAATTCCTCTATTTCCTCGGTTGGTGTATTCCTGTATATTGTTAACTCCTTTTTATCCTGTGGAAATATCATTCTGAATCTTGTATTTTCCCTTCTGTATCCAAATGGTTTTTTATTTTTTCTCAGTTCCTCAAGATTTAACTCCAGTAATATATCATCAAATTGTTTTTCTTCGGCATTTAATTTTGATTCTTCCTCGATAATTTCCCACATGTCAGGAAAATATTTTTCAAGATCCTTCCATTTAAAGTTATCTTCAAATATTATATGGCCACTATAATTTTTCACATAGCATTATTTATAAATAATACATTAACTTTTCTTTACCATGGCGGAGATAGGTGGTTATAAACGCTGCACAATTTTCTATCATAAACCCGCTAAAGTTTTTAAGGGATACACGATTTATCCTGTGTATGGCGGGTTTGCACAACGATGAGTTATTACAGTTACATTGACATCTACTGTTCTGGAAACAAAAAATGAGAAAAAACTAACAGGCTTTTGACGCCATATTTTTCCACCATAGTTTATTTAGAAATTATTATATTTAATTTAGGCATACAGATTAAAATGGTAAACAGGATTAAGGTTATAAATGATGTTGGCGAGCTTGTAACAATTTTTCATGCAGCCGATACAGACGTAAAAAGGAAATTATTACTTGATTTATCAACAGGGTGGATAACAATACCACAGATAGATGAAAAGTACGGTAAGGAAGGAAGAAAATCTTTATTATATCTGGATAAAATTAAAATGATAGAAAGTCAGTGGATTACAGGTGATCACGGTCCTGAAAAGGCATATCACACATATTATACAAACGTTCAAATAAATTTAATAGGTTCAATGTCTGATTTATCAGATATTATATATGCCACAACATTAAGCGATGAACAGTTGCAGGATTATGAAAATAAAATAAAGGACCTGATGACCGGTGGTGGGGTTTTTATCGGCGATGTTTCGGATTCACTAAATATATCACAGACGCTGTTAAAGGGAATAGTAAACAGATCAGGAATTCTATATATTAAAGGATATAGAATTGAAATGGAAAATAAATAATGATTACCGTATTAAGGATAGGCCACAGGCCCTTCAGGGATAAAAGGATAACAACGCATGTTTCTCTCGTATCAAGAGCATTTGGTGCAGACAGTATAATGGTTGATGAAAGGGATGAAGTCTTAGAGGAAACAATAAATAAGGTCGTAAAAAATTTTGGTGGTAATTTTAAAATAGAAACCGGTGTAAACTGGAAAAAATATTTTAGGGATTTTAAGGGTATAAAGGTTAATCTAACAATGTATGGCATAAATGTTGATAATAGGATAGATGAAATAAGGGGAAAAACAGAAAATAAGGATATGGTTATTCTGGTAGGTGCCGAGAAGGTTCCAGTGGACGCATATCTTATGGCAGATTATAATATAGCCGTTGCCAACCAGCCGCACAGTGAGGTATCGGCTCTGGCCATATTTTTAGACCGTTACTTTAGTGGAAAGGAATTATCAAAAATATATGAGGGGAGAATGAACATAGTACCTATGGACCATGGGAAATATGTTAAATTCATTCCTGATGAAGGGGAATCAATGAAACTGCTCTATAATGAAAATGCCGATGAAAGAATAATAAAACATGTTCAGGTAGTTTATAAATTAGCAATGGCAATAGGTAAGTGTACGGATGCCGATTTAAGGTTAATAGCAGCTGGTTCATTATTACACGATATTGGCAGAACAAAAACACACAGTATAGGGCACGCCTCCGTAGGTGCCGAAATATTGAGAAATAAAAATATAGATGATCGGGTTGTAAATATTGTTGAAAGGCATACCGGTGCAGGTATAACAAAGGATGAGGCAAAAAAGCTTGGTTTGCCAGAAAAAGATTATATTCCAGAAACCATAGAGGAAAAAATTGTTGCACAGGCCGATAACCTTGTTGCTGGAGATAGGATAATAACCCTGGAGGCAACACTGAAAAATTATAATGAAAAAAATCTCTATGAAGTGGCTGAAAGGATCCGTAAATTAAATGATGAGCTATCAGAATTATGCCATAAAAATCTGGATGATATTGCCAGTGAAATAGATTAATAGACCATTATAATAAAATATTATACAGGCATGTTTACACATATTTTAATGCCTGTTATTTACCTCCATCTCCCTTAATTTTTTCTTATCGTTTTTTCCAACACTTGTTAATGGCATTTCATTGATAAAGCTAAACCTTACCGGAATCCACCATTTATTTATTATCCCACTATCTGCGGATCCCCCAAGTATTTTTTTTATGCTAATTTCCATATCTTTTCCACTTCCCTGTATATACGCAACCGGCTTCTCTCCCCATTTTTCATCGGGAATCCCAATAACCGCATTGTTCAATACACCCGGAACCTCTGATATAATAGATTCCAGTATGGAAGTTGGAATCCACTCACCACCACTTTTTATTACATCGCTGATCCTGTCAAGTATTTTTATGCCGCCATATTTATCCTTTATGCCCATATCGCCTGTTCTGAACCATCCATGTTCATATTCCGGGCTTTTTTCACGGTTCAGGTATTTTCCAGGAAGCCACGGTGAATTTACAAATATTTCTCCCATCTTTCCTATTCCTACATCATTTCCGGATGAATCCCTGATGCTGACATTTGCCAGTGGCACCGGATGCACTGTTGTTCTGATGTAATCATAATCAATATTCTTTCCACTGGGCATGGATATCGCGGTTGCAAGCATGTCTGTGCCACCATAGATTATAGAAAATTTAATATTTTTACCTATTAATTTTTCGGTCAATCCACGATTTATTGATGATCCACCAATTAACATTTTTAGATTATTTAATGTATTATTTTTATCATGTGCGAGAATATCATATACCATGGTTGGGACAGCGTTAATCCATGTTACGCTATACTTTTCTATCAGCTTTAAAATATTTTCAGCATCATAGCGGCCTGAAAGAACATAATTGCTGCCAAGATAGGCTGCATGAAACGGAGATCCCCATGACCAGATATGGTAAAATGGAATTAACGACATTATGTTATCTTCATGGTTGAGTGATGCCGGGCTGTCGAATAATCCAAGTTGATATAAAATGCTCATTGCACCATTAACTGTGTCTGTATTTGTATACATAATTTCTTTTGGCTTTCCGGTTGTTCCGGAGGTGAATAGTATTGAATATTCATTTCCAGATTTATACACGTCCTCAGAATGCATATTACCCTTCAGGAGATTGCTGAATGGTGTATACTCATTATTGCCGGACATTGAAATTATATGGTCACGGCCAAAGTCTTTCCCAATACCCGCCTGAAGGAAAGGATCGGAGGCAAATAAATAGGATGCACCCGATTCTCTTATGGTTGAAATCCCCATGGCACCTGGCAGTTTTATATTTACCGGATAAATTACTGCACCAGCCATGCTGCTGGCAAAAAGTAGCTCAAGAAATTCAATACTGTTAAAATCTGCAACGGCTATAACAGTGCCATTGCCTATACCCATTTTATTAAGGGAATCAGAAATTTTTCTTACATTACTGTATAATTCGGAATAGGTTAGCTGCATATTTCCATAAACCTTTCTGTCCGGGAAAAGTTGCGATGCCCTTCTTAACAAATTTATTACTGTAATGCCATTATTCATAAATATCACCTGTTTTCTATGGTTTTTTCTACGGCATCTATATGTATTATGCCATCGGCATTCTCCATCATGTCCGGGTCATAATCGCTACCTTTTACAAAGCGCTGGAAATACATAATTCCTGCAGTAACATACCTGTTATTTTTTGTTTTATTTCCTATTTCTATCAGTAATATTGATGCCATGGCATTGCCCATTACTGACATGATATTTTTTGCATAGAACTGTGCTTCTTCACTGTTATACCTTAAAATTTTTTCAATAGAATTATTAATTATTTTAAAAGCATCTTCGGCCTCCCTTCTGCCGCTTTCTATCCCGTTAACAGTACTCCTGAAATCATTCAGCAATTTTCTGTGTGCATTTTTCTTTAATATTGATTCGAGCATATCAAGTGCCTGAATATTGCTTGCCCCCTCCCATATTGGTGTAATTAATGCCTCGCGGTGCCATCTTTCAACAGGAAACTCCGATAAAAACCCAATGCCACCATGAAGCTCTGTGGCATTCTTTGTAATTTCTGCCGAAGAATTTGCTGTAAGGTTTTTCACAATATGTGTTAATAGCCTTGTATAGTTATAATCATCATCATATGGTGGTTTTGTTTCAATAGATATCTGAAACTGGTAAATAGTTTTAAACGTAAGCGCAATGGATCCTTCAAGCATAATTTCCATATCAAGGAGGTCTTTTTTCACTCCTGGGTGGTCTATAAGGACTTTTCCAAATGCCCTTCTCTTCTGTGTATAATAATAGGCTTCAAGGTAGGCTTTCCTCGCAATTCCACATGCAGCAGAAGCATTATCCAGCCTTGATACCATCAGATCCTCTGTAATATAGTATATTCCCGTGCCAGCATCACCAAGCATATATGCCTCAGAACTGTCAAGCTCTATCTCTCCGGACGGTACGCTTTTTGTGGCACTTTTTTCCTTAATTCTCCTTACCCTGTAATTTAATTCACCCTTATTTTTTCTCCTCAGGACAAATATCGACAAATTCCTTGCGCCCTTATTTTCATCATGGAATGCCGATGTTAATGAAATATCTGCAAGACCAGCATTGCTTGCAAAGTATTTATCGCCGGTTAAAAGCCATCTGTTATCCTTAAGCAGTGCAACAGTTTCATTCAGGCCAAGATCACTGCCACCCTGTATTTCTGTAAACCATGTGGCACCAAGTGAAATACCATCCCCATCTCCGGCCAATGCTTTTATATCGTCATCGAAATTACCATTTCCATATTTGTAAAGAGCATACGCAACCTGGTGCGTTAATGTTATAATACAGTAAATTCCTGGATCTGCAACAAGATATCCCATTGCATAATGCTCCATTATGGGGTTTCCATGAAAATATGGTTTATTTATTCCAAAATACAGAATAAGTTTTTTTAATATTTCTTTTTCAAGAGGATTAATAAGTACATTGTCTATCCTGCTGCCATTGATGCCCCACATCCTCTCAACGGGTGCAGAAAATTTGTCAATATAGTCTGTTGCCTCATAAATCTCTTTCCCTGCATATGATCCAAGTGCAGATAGGTTTATATGCTTTCCAAGATAAAAATTTAATATGTGCTGGAATGGCATATCTATATCATAATGATTTTTTCCATAGGAGTTTGATATTAAAGAAAATGTATCATCCATCTATAAATAACCGTATAACATATATTAAATTTTCTGGCGTCTATTAATTCCCAGTGGTATGTATTGCTTTAAACAGAGAGTTGCTGAAAACCTGATTGGATATATATTCACCTGCCTTCCCATCGTTATTTATGTTTTCACACACAGATTTACACATTATAAAATATATGTACCGGGAGTCAAAACGGCAACAGGCATAATACCGTACCGGGAAGCAATTAGAAGGCTATATTAACAGTGGATGGGAGCCTGCACATATATACCCAGAGGATAGGGCAGTCATTGAACCGCCACGAAATTCAGCACGTGAGCTTATCGGCAAATTTATATAACAAATTTCTATGTAAAAAGTATGACAGATGATAAAAATAATTTATTAGCACTAATTAGGCTCATCAAAATAGACCTGAAAGATCTTACTGATAATGTTGAGCACAATGATAATGATACATCTACCTTTAATTTCAATTTTGATAAGAGACTAAAAACCCAAAAAATAGTGTATTTAATAGAGAAAACAACAGGGGATTTCAACTATAATTTCTCTCTCTATCTGAGAGGGCCATATTCATCAGCATTAGCAGGGGATTACTATAGTTTGGCCAGTGAGAATAATATCCCATCAAAAGAAGGCAACTTAAAGAAAGAAACAAGAGAGATTGCCAAAAAACTAAACGAGAAGGACAATATATGGCTAGAGATTGCCTCAACTATTAGGATGATGATTTCAGATGATGACGAAGCAGATGCAATTAAAAGGACAATTGAGCTCAAGACAGATATTTTAAAAGCTAACAACAAAGATGAAAACTATATAAATGAAGTTGTTTTAGAAATGAAAACCTTAAATCTACTAAAAAATACGGTGAATATGTGAATGAAAAGGTGATTTATCATATAGATGCAAATTTTATTTTGGGTTTTTTAATAAACGATGATCGTGTACAATACGGGATAGTGAAAGGAAAACTCATAAGACAAAACTGATCTAATGATCTGTATAAGTTAAACGTATTTGTTTTGGGTGAGATATTTAAGAGAATACTGAATTACAATGAAAATAGCCTTTCAAATAGATTTGATAATAATTTATCACACATTAAAGGAATTAATTAAAGATAAGCATTTAGAAATCATAAACATTGATTTTTTTACCCCCGATACTGTTACAAAACACTTTAATTGCATAAGGAACGCAGACAATCGAATAGAAAATGGGGATGTACTTAATCCTGCCATCTTTTGTAGTGATGAACATGCAAAATTTTTTTACACGTTTGATACAGAAATAATTGAAAGTAAAGGAATATCAAAATATCTCAATCCACTAAATAAAAGAATTAAAGAAGTTGCATAACGCCATAAATGTTCTGTAAATTCGGCAATTACTTATATTTTTCTGAAACTATAGTTGATAATGCTAAAAAGTGGCCCGTGAGTACATATCTAATCCTTTAAAAAAGGAGCATGAAAATATGGTAAAAATCCAATATAATATGGGGCTGGCCGGGTTTGAACCGACGACCACCTGGTTATGAGCCAGGCGCTCTACCTAGCTGAGCTACAACCCCATGCGCCGTCAGTCGGGTTTGAACCGACGACCGCTCGGTTAACAGCCGAGTGCTCTACCAACTGAGCTATGGCGGCTTAGTAAGTTTATTACATCTACACTTTTAATATTTTGCTTTTACTTATATGCAATTTATTAATTCTGGCAGTGTAGTACGTTTAATACAAAATCAGATAAATATTTTATCATTTTGCCTATGTCGGAAATAAGCCGCCAGGAATTTCGTATAATTTTTCTTTCCGACCCTGTGATCTACTACCTGAGAGAGGGATTTATGTGTATTCCATACATATAGGATACGTGACACTGGTTGTAAAAAAGGTAAAAACACAGGGTAAAAACAGCTATTATAAGCTTGTTGACAGGAGGATGGTATAATACTTGCCGGTAACATAAATAATACGCTATCTCGGGATGAAAACATGGAAAATATAATGAATTATATAAAAGTAAATGAATGACCACTTATTTCCGCCATAGCATTTTGCAGCCTAAAACTGACATGGAAAAAAATATAATTATGTTTTAAATAAAATCGTTCTGGATACTTATATCTTCTACTATTTCATTATTGCCTATTTTATTTATCTCAATTTTGAATATATATTTGCCGTCAGTTATGGAATGCTTATCGAATAATTTTATCATAGCTTTATCAAAAAATAAACCATCATTAGGGCCGCATCCTGCGGGTAGTAGATACATATGTATATTAATGCCATTAAAATCCTTCAAATCATCTGTGTTTAAATAATCCTTTATACCATAAACGGATAATATTTTTGCACTTATGGTTTCTTCTCTGGATATATTATATTTATTTGCAATATATCTAGAATTTACGGATAAATGTATATTTGACGAGTTCCCATTTAACGGTTTCAAAAATTTTTCATATTTTATCGGTGATTCTATGAGCATTGACATATTATTACAGTATGAAATCATTTATTAATTTTTATAATCATTCATTCAGCAAATTCTTTTTCCAGTAATATGAATCAAACCTGTCATCACATAACCATATGTTTGCCCTATCTTCGGGTGATCTTGTTGACCTTCCGGCAGCCTGTTTTATCTTTATCAGTGCATATTCGTAATATAAAATATTATAGGAATTCCTGCCAAGTGCCTTCTCCAGATAATTTATTTTGTTTTTTCTGTAGTCATCCAGCGGTATTAAGGGTAAACCAGCTATGATAACATCGCTTATTAAACTCTTACTGTCCTTTATCAGCTGGATTCCCTCCAGAAGTTTGCCACCGTGTACAGAAAATATTATTATCCTTGATGCCAGGGCCGTTTTTTCAAGATAATTAAATGATATTCTCTTATTTTCAAAAAATACGTTTTTTCTCATATCATCAGGCAGGTATGTTCCGATTCCAGGTATTTTTTTCTCATTATCACCAAACATTATTTTATATGACGGTACAGCAACAATAACACTTTTCTCTGATTCATTGTATGTATTTACAATAAAATCCATATATTTTTTAAGCATTTCTGACCATTCTTCTATGTTATTCCTGTATTTGCCAAGGGTTGTGTACCCATTTACAATTCTATATTTCTTTATGCCACCGGTATTTTTGAAAATATCATTTACACGAATGTAAAAAACATTATCCATATTCCAGACCTTTGATATATGGTCTTCTGATGGCAATGTTCCCGACATAAAAACAGCAGGCCTATTTTTTAAAAATGAAAAATATTCAGAGGTATCATAATACATTATTCTTAATCTTAATTCCTTTCCATTAAAATTAATAGATGAATATAAGCCACCATTTTCCATTCTCTGGTAATCATACAGAAAATTATATACAGTTTCGATATAATTTTTAGACCTATCTTTCAGTGGCCTTTCATCATTCATTTTATCAAATTCATCAGAAAATTTTTTTAATGATTCTAAATCCTTCATCCTGAATAGAAAATCATTTGAAAATTTAAAGTTCTTCAGGTTATCAGTTTCCCTCGTTGAGCTGAAATTATTCAGCAATTCTTCTAAAATAAGATTTGCCTCAACCCGTTCATGGCATTTATATTTATTTAAGGGAAATTCATCTACAAGCAAATCTATTGATTTTAAAATAGATTTATTTGTCAATGACCTGCCAAAGTTTTCTATTACAGAATCTAAGTTGTGTGCCTCATCAAAAATTATATAATAATCATTTAAATCTATTTTTTCCTCATCATTATTATAAAAAACATTGTACCTTATAGAGGGGTTTAACAGATAATTGTATGTCATCATTATTATTTTTGCATCTTTCATGTTCTCCCTTACAGAATAATAGGGGCAGTATGCTCTCATTTTATCCTTTCTTAATGTGGTTAAATTACCCTTCTGATCCCTTCCCATGTTATTTTTATTTAGGTCATCCCTTATTTTTTCTATGGAATCATCAATAACATCATTTATAAATTCTTCAGGAGACCTCATTTTCAGCAAATCCATATCTACTATTTTATCCTTTAATACACACCCCTTACACACATTTTTCTGGTTCTCATCAGTATCATACCACCGCTCCTTTAGTGGGCACAAATTGCTTTTACCGAATAAATATATTATTGGCAAATTAAAATATTTTTTATTATCCTCATATATCCTTGTAAATTCATTATGCGTCCTTGTTAGGTATATTATTTTTTTATCGGTTAAAAATGAGAGATATAATATAAATGAAGTTTTTCCGGATCCCGTGGGAGCTTCCAGTGCTATTGTGTTCTTTTCCTCCAAATTTTTTGAAACCGTTGTTATTAAACTATCCTGCCATTCCCTAGGAATAAATTTGTCCATTTATTATGTATCATAAAATAATATAATTATATATTCTTTTTTTAAATTTTTAAAAAAAATTAATCTATCATGGTCTCTATTAAAGCCTGTGCAGCCTCCTTTTCTGTTTTATTTATGTTTTCAGGTGATAAACTCTCGTTTGTTGCCAGATTTCCATAGATCAGATGCATTGAGACCGTTTTGAATTTCTTTATGTCTGCCATGAAGTATAAACCTGCACCCTCAAGTTCAACGGCTATATGATTTCTCTCATCCAGTTTTTTTATGAATTCTGAATCATGTGCCTGCAACGCGTCACTGGTAAATACGTTGCCTGCCCTGTACTTCAATGATTTTTTATCTAAATTATCGGTTAATTTCCTTAATAAACTGTAATCCGGTGTTAATGCAATGCCCATATTATCCTTCAAATACTGGTAAAATGTTCCATTTGGATTATAGGAATATCCCATAACAACTGCAAGTTCTCCAGTTTTTAAATCAGGGGTTACTGAAAATCCTGACCCGAATCTTACGATCTTTTTTGCTCCCAGTGATGCAAGGTCATTTGAAATCAGTGCCATTGATGGAATTCCTATTCCATGGAATGCCGTTGTAATCTTTTCACCATTGTATTTTCCTGTATATATATAATAGCCTGCAAATTCATTTACCTGTTTAACATCTGTCAGTAATGAATTTACAGTTTTCTGCCTGTTTAAATTTCCGACCGTTATAACATTCTCACTTATATCCTCTTTATTTGCCTGTATCAGTGCCATAGTTTATTATTGCATTATATTATAAATAAATTATCCATAATTTAATCATTACAACAGTTTTTTATATTATTTATGAATTTGATTTATATATTTAATAATATTTAAGGTTAATTGTATGAAAAATATACATTTTTTCATCATAATGGTTAAAATATATGTATGGGTCTTAATAAAAAAGTAAATATATACAGTAGTTATTAGACTGATTTAAGTGGTTTAACGGATAATAAATGGTTTATAGGTTATGTATTCTCAAATATGGCAGCCGGCCTTACAATGCCCCTGATTCCATTATTTGTAGTTTTTTATCTCCACAGCAATGTTGAATATGTTGGCATAATAACATCCATATCTTCACTGGCATCGGTACCTGCCCTTATTTTCTGGGGTAATTTATCGGATAAAATTAAAAAAAGAAAAATCTTTATTTTAATAGGATTTTTTGGATCGTTTTTTTCGTTGATCATAATATTTTTAATCCATAGCATTCCTGAATATCTGCTGATGTTAATTCTATTTCAGATAATAACCATGGCAGGGGTTCCAGTATCAACTCTACTGATTCTTGAGGACTCAGAAAAGAGCATGTGGCCAAATGTTATGGGTAAATTTAATAGTTTCAGTGCAGGAGGTACGGTTATAGGCCTTGGTGCTGGTGTAATTATTCTGGTATTATTTGCCAGCAAGGGAAAAATAATATTACCATACCTGTATTTTATTTCATCATTTATTTATTTAACCGCCGGCATATTTTCGTTTATTATACTTAAGGAGCCAGCTAAAAATATAGGAAGGAAAAAACTTGGATTTATATTTACATTACATGTAATTGAGAGGATTAGATATTTTCCAACACATATCCTGCATATTCCTGGAGAGGCAAGCAGGATAAAAATACCGGGTTATCTAAAAAAATATCTTATTACAACGCTGATATTGATGATGGGGTTTCAGCTGTTTCTTATACCCTATCCTGTTTTTGTAATAAAAAGGATTAATGCAAATGAGAATGATATCTACATAATGTACCTTTTAAATAGCCTGTTCTCGGCACTTACATTTATACCTGCAGGCAAATACCTCAATTTAATGGGTTCCAATAAAATGTTATTGTATTCAACCTCATTAAGAATAATCCTGTTCTTATTTACGGGAATAATATCATTTTTTGTGTACGATACGGTAAATTTTTTAGTACTGTTTATATTAATTTATGGAATTCTTGGGGCAGTATGGAGTTTTATAGGCATAAGTGAGATAACAAGCATATCAAACATGTGTGAATCAACAGTAAGGGGAAAAATTATTGGTTATTACAACTCCCTGAGTGGCATTGGCCAGATAATAGGGGCAGGCTTATCCGGATTTATTGCATTTGATATAGGTTATTCTGTAGATTTTATGATTTCTGCCATTATAGTTCTGTCAGGATTATTAATTATAGTAAAAACCAAACCCCCTGATATAACGCCCGTGAAAAAGGTTATAACATCTTAATTCTGAACCCTTTTTACAAATAAATGGAATAAATTCTGAAAACCATCATGCCAGGTTTTTAGTTTTGGCTTTGTTATTCTCATTCCATAAATTACCGGGATCTCTATGAGCTTTCCGGTTTTTATTGCCTCTATTTTTATATCCTCCGAAAATGACATGCCATTACTTAAACTTTTCATTTTTTTATAAAAATCAGAACGAAATATCCACATCCCACTCTGTGAATCATTCAGATTCATTTTAAACAGCACCCTCAATGTAAGATTCAGGACACTATTGCCGACGTAATGCAGTGATGTATAATTATGTTCTGTCCTTAGCGTCATTCTATCACATGAAATAAAATCCACTTTATCCATTATTAGGATATCAATTAGCGGTTTTATTATATCTGTAGGGTATGTACCATCGCCATCCAGGCATATTATTATATCTCCATGTGCATTTTCCAGCCCTGTTTTATATGCTCTCCCATAGCCCCTTGAATTCTCCTTTATTATTGTCGCTCCCTTATTTTCAGCTATTTCCCGCGTTTTATCCGTTGACGCCGTATCGACAATTATTATCTCCACATCATCTATTTTCTTAAGCCCGTCTATGACTTCCCCTATTGTCCTTTCCTCATTTATAGTAGGGATGATAGCTGTAATTCTCATCTATGGAGAATATAAACAATTGATATAATTATTTTTATTAATATATTTTATTTCCCTCTAAAATAATTTTTTATACAGAACATTTTTGTAAGTTTTCCACTGTTTTCTTACAATCTTTCCTATATCAATATTATTTTTTATAGAATATTCCAGAAATTTTACCGTTCTTTCATCGGATGGATATCCGGACCCGAAGTCGCCATAAATTTCATGCAGTTTTTTTATTTCATTATCACGTATTACCTTAGCTATTATGGATGCACCGGATACTACTGGATAAATGGCATCAGCATGATGTTTGCATGTAATTTTTTTACCCGTATATTTTTTTAATTTGTCCTCAAGCCTTTTTTCGTCGATATCAAACGAATCAATATAGACGTCATGGGAATTTTCTGCATAACCTATCAATTTTACTGCATATTCTTCCTCCATTACATTTAACTGCCTGTTTTTGACATATTCATCTATTTTTTCAGGTTCAATTATAAAATATTTATAATTATATTTTGTTAGATAATTAAATATGTACTCCCTTCTTGATGGCGATAATTTTTTTGAATCCTTCGCACCAAGATTTTTTATTTCATTTTCATCACCGCATAAAATTGCCATAACCATGGGCCCTATAACCGGCCCGCGGCCGGCTTCATCAATACCGCAGTTTATCATATACAGGTTATTATTCAGCGTTTAAAAACATATTTATATTTTTTCCAAATAGTGGAAAATGAAAAATTATGAATTTTATCTGGATAATATAAAATTAACAAATAATTTCGATAAAAAATATTTAGATGATTTCATAGAAATTGCAAATGAAAAAAACAGGGGATTTTTATTAATGAGCCATAATTTTAATTACCCCTATACGGAGGAAGATTTATTAAATTTTATTGAGAAAAACAGGGAAATGCATAATGAAATATTTGAAATAGATTTTTATATATTTTATAATGGTGAAATATCAGGTGCAATAGGTTTAAGTGACATTGATTATCTGAATTTAAGGTCACACGTTGGCTACTGGATAGGCAAAAAGTACAGAAATAATGGAATAGCAACAAAAGCATTATCAAAAATAATAGAGTTTTCAAAAAAGGAATTAAATATGCATAGCCTATATACCGATGTTCTCACAGATAACATACCATCAATAAATGTTTTATTAAAAAACAATTTTGAACTCAGTGGCATTAATAAAGATTCATTTTATTATAATAATAAATTTTATTCGTCATTTTTCTTTTCATTAATATTATAATAAAATAATCGACAATTGTTAATTTTAGATCTTTACGATCGTGAATAGCCATTTTTAAAATTTTTTTATATATTTAAAGTTATATTTATAAGTTAGACATGAAAATATTTATTAACAATCAAAATATAAGACCTATCATATGACGAAATACGTTTTAGTTTCAGACTCAACGCTGAGCTACGATTACAGGAACTTCCCTTTAATGGATTTTTTGCCATGTGCTCCAGGGGACAAGATTCCCGGGAGAGTATATAGATTTCTTAAGGGGCCGGCACCGGCCGTATTGCCAAATGGAGAAGCAAAGTATGCGCCATATGCCATAAGGAAGATAGAGGCAGCACTATTGAGGGATAATAAAAAGAGAGATGTGGCAGTTGCACACGAAGATTATCTATCAAGGTTTATTACAGACGATACAGAAATTATTGGGGTTTCCACAATGGATCCACTGGGCATAGGCCCTACCACGATGTCATACGCTGCACTGTTCGGTGGTAATCTTGATTCCTGGGTAAGAAGAGAATGGGACGCACTGATGGAAAGGATAAATGCCGTGAGGAAGGGCAAAAAAGCTAAACTTGTAATAGGTGGGCCGGGTGTGTGGGAGTTCACCATTTTAAGGGATGAAATTGAAAAATATAACTTTGATTATATTGTCCAGGGAGAGATGGATGATATAATATCGGAGTTGTTCAGGGAAATTTCAGAGGACAGTATAGATAAAAAGCTGTTCATGCGTGGATACATGACATACGATGACCATTTTAGAAAGATATTAAAAAATGATGATTTATTTATAGCACGTGGAATAGGCGTGAGAGCATATCCACCTATTGAAGATATACCTGAAATTGTTAAGCCATCAGAAAAGGGCATGGTTGAGGTTATGAGAGGCTGTGGTGTTGGCTGTGATTTCTGCGAGGTTACACTGAGGCCACTGAGATATTATCCACTGGAAATGATAAAGCATGAGATAGAGGTAAATGTAAATCAGGGTGGAGTTGATAATGCATGGTTGCATTCAGATGAAATATTTGAATATAAGCACGAAAAAATGTTTACACCTAATGAGGATGCATTAACAGAATTATTCAAAACTGTAATGAACATAAAGGGAGTTAAAACCACAAATCCAACACACGGTAGAATATCAATACCGGCTGCTTTTCCGGATTTAATAAAAAAATTAAGTGAAATAGCCAGGGCAGGGCCGAACAACTGGATAGGTATACAGACAGGTGTTGAAACTGGCAGTGATTCACTTGCAATGAAACACATGCCGAATAAGACAATGCCACTGAGGATCGGGCCGGATGGCACATTCCCTGAAATTGTGTGGGAGGGTGTATACAATGAAACAAAATACTACTGGAGATCTGCATTTACCATACAGGTTGGCCAGGATGAAGAGACCGATGAGGATAACTGGGATTCAATAGCTATGATCAACAGATTAAGCAATTCATATGTTGATGGCAGGCCATTTGAGTTTACCGTTACACCATTAGTTAATGTACCCCTGGGCAGAATAAAATCAAGGAATTTAAACACATTACTGAATCCAGTGCAGCTCGGTGTTTATTATGCATCATACAGGCATTTAGCAAAGATGGCAATAAGGGATGGCTTCAGGAATACACACGGCAACCCACTTGCAAGGGTAGGTACCGGATCAATTATATCCATTGGCGGAGAACTGATGTTAAAGGTCGTTGAAAGGGCTGCTAAGAGAAATGGTGTTGACCTTGAAAAGGTGAAGAGGTACGGTATAGAGAACTCTAAAGAGATATCATCTCTGAGCATGATGGCCAGAGCATAAATTATTTTATATTACTGTTTTATATCTTTCCATGGTTAATTATAATTTTTTAAAAAAATTACTTGTTGTCGGTGAAAAGAATTTATTATTACGGTTATCTGAATACCCCTTACTGGGGATAAACAGCAGCGATAATTTAATATTAATGCTTAAAAATTCACCGCTGGATGTGGAAAAATATAACGGGATTATCAGGGCTAATGAGAAAAAGGGGGATGAAATGGATATAAACTTCAGGCACGAGGTTACAAGCGGGGCTATAAGTTCAAGCCTTATGGATAATATGTTGCTGTTAATTGAAAAATGTGATGATATTCTTGATAGATCATATTATTCAAGCAGGGAAATAAACAGGTTTAATATAAATTATTCAAAAAACAAGGATGAACTGAACATAATAGATTATGCATATAACAAATTTATTGAAATACTGGAAAATAATAAGAGGGCTTTAAATTTTGTACATAAAATACTGAACGAAACAGATTTATCAAGGATGAAGGTGGACCGTAAAAATATAGAAACAATAGAGGAAACCGTTGATGAAATAAAGGATGGTGTAATAGATTATACGTATAAAAATTCAAACAAAATTTCATATTTGGTTTTTGAGCATTTAAATACACTGTCACATGCCCTGGATGATCTATTAGATGACTGTGAAGACATATCTGATTTAGTATTCACAATAATGTTATCGGTGACAAATTGATATTTTTTATAGCATCCTTATTACTGACGTTTTTATTAACGGCATTTGTTTCCGGCAATAACCTATCTGCAGCTGTAGGTACCCTGATAGGTTCACGGATTGTTTCAAGGCATGCAGGAATAATAATAGGTTCATCTGGATTCCTTCTGGGGTTATTGCTTGAGGGTAGGTTTTTAAAGGGTGCAGCAATATCACTGGTACCGCATTCCTATTTTTATATATCATATGCCTTTTTTGCATCCTTTCTAATATTCTTCATTGCACAGCTAATAAGGTCTCCATTATCACTGACAATGGCACTGGCAGGAACTGCCATAGGCATGGATTTAAGAATAGATTATTCAATAGACTATAAATTTGTTTTAATAATGGTATTATTCTGGATTATAGCCCCCATAATATCAATAATCGCAGCATATATAATGGAGAGAACAGTTTTTCACAGGGATTATAAAAATGTATGGAGTGTTGCAAAATACTTAAAAATTTTAATTATAGCTTCCTCATTTTTAACGGCATTTACACTGGGTGCAAATACCTTAGGTTTCATAGCAAATGTGGAGGGTTTTAATATATATACAATTTTAGTAATGGCAGTTTCGATATTCGCCGGGTCGTTTTTCCTGAGCAGCGGTGTAATAAAGCGTGTTGGTGATGAAATGTACTCAATGAGATATTCAAATGCACTGATATCACTTATTGTTTCATCATTACTGGTTGAAATTGCAACGTTTTTTGCAGTACCATTATCAAATACGCAAACACTGACATCAAGTGTTTTCGGTGTGGGTATATCGTACAGATATAAGGCAATATATATGAAACCATTCTTTATTATAATGGCTACATGGGTTTTATCCCCATTACTTGGCCTTATGCTGGGCTACCTTGTATAATTAAAATAAAACTTATAAACTGTGTGTTAGATTATCTATTCTGCCACCATCGGCAACGATAACCTGGCCGTTCATATATTTTGATCTTTCTGATGCAAGAAACATTGCAGCATCCGCTATATATTCGGGTTTACCGAACATTTTTAATGTTGTTCTTGAGATAAAGGAATTTTCCAGATTTTTTATCTCATCTCCGGTTTTATTTCCTACGGTCATATCGGTTTCAATCCATCCGGGTGCTATGGCATTTACCCTTATGCCATCATCCATCAGGTCAAATGCCAGTCTCTTTGTTAACATTATTACACCTGCCTTTGTTATTGAATAAAACGTTGTATTTTTTGCTGCTGTTCCGATGCCTGCATTTGATGCCATGTTTATTATTATGCCCCTGCTTTTCCTTAAATCATTCAGGCATTCCTTTACTGCAAATATCTGGCCAAGAATGTTAACATTAAACATCTGTTCCACCTTTTTATCATCAAATTCATCCCATGATAATAAATGCCACATACCCGCATTATTTACAAGAATATCGATGGTACCGAGTTTTTTATGTATGTTATCTATCATATTTCTTACTTCATCATGATTTGAAATATCTGCTTTGAATATTTCAGATCCACTTAATTCACTTTTTAATTCCTCTGCAGCCTTTTCATTACTGTTATAGTTTATTGCTATTCTTGCACCTTCAGAATGGAACTTTTTTGCTATTGCCCTACCGAGACCCCTTGATCCACCTGTTATTAATACTATTTTATTATCCAGTTCTCCCATGATTTATAATATCTACCGGTTATAAATTATTTTTCATATCCGCATTTAATTTAAAAGAGTTTAAATACAGTTTTTAAATTTATAACACAATGATCAACAACTACAATACAATTTATAAGAAACAGCATTACGGTCTGGTTGGAAATCATTCGGCTGTTAAGGTATGCCACTGGACAAAAAGCCAGTTATTGGGCAAGGGAGCATGTTATAAAAATACATTTTATGGCATAAATTCACATCAGTGTATACAGATGACTCCGGCATTAAACCAGTGTACAGAGAATTGCGATTTCTGCTGGAGATTCCAGGGTTTTGATTCAATGCATATAAATAATGAAGACGATCCTGAATTTATTCTGGAAGAAAGCATAAAGCAGCATTTAAAGTTAATTTCCGGTTTTAAGGGGAATCCTGCTGTAAAGAAGGAGTTATTTGAGGAGGCCAGGCATCCAAGGCATATGGCGATATCGTTAACGGGCGAACCAACAGTGTACACCAGACTTGGTGAATTAATAGAGGCTGCGGCAAGAAAAGGTATATCAACATTTGTTGTAACAAACGGAACACTGCCAATGGTTCTTGAAAGATTAGATCCACTGCCGACACAGTTATATGTTACTGTTGCTGGGCCAACAAAGGAAATATTCAATGATGTACTGCATCCTGCAACAGGCAATGCATGGGAAAATTTCAACAGAACCTTAGAACTGTTACCTTCACTGGATACAAGGAAGGTTATAAGGCATACGCTAGTAAAGGATGTTAACATGCCATACTATGATGAATATGAGGAAATGGATAGAAAAGCGGATCCGGATTTCATAGAGTCAAAGGGATATGTTCATGTTGGGCAATCCTCTGAAAGATTGCAGTATGAAAACATGCCATCACATGAAATGGTTATGGATTTTTCAAATGAACTTGCAAAAAGACTGGGGTATACACCATATGCCGATAGATTTGAAAGCAGGGTTGCAATGATAGCTAAAGATCCGGATAATGCAAGGATAGATTTTGATCTGGAAATACAGAAAACACTTAATAAAGTAGATAAAAAATAAAAATTGATTATTTTATATTTATTTTCTTTAAAGTTGTTTGTTTTCCTGTATTATTTGAACTTTTATTTGATAGGTACCTCTCACCAAATTTCAGTAATTCAAATCCTCCCCTAACAAACTTAATTGATTCACTCATTGCATAATCAAATACCCTGGGAACCTCTATATTTATCTGTATTATCGTCTTTTTATCAGCCATATATGGTAATCAACTTAATGTTATATATAAGTAACCATTTTTAAATTCCGCATTTTCAGGTTGTAGATTTGCCATGGTTTCAGGTAAATACATTATTCTTTTCCAGTTCTCAACCTCCACCACTAACTCTCCACTCCGGTTATACAGGCGAAGATTTTTTTTATCCGCAAATGGGAGTTTTAATTTAACTATTGTTTTGCCGTTTTCCCTTGAAAATTCTACGGGTTTACCCCTGTAGAACACTGAATATGGATCATTTTTTTCATACATGGTTTCTGCAAATCTTAATAATTTCTCAGTTCCAAGCAGTTCATAGTCCTGTAAATAACTTTTAAATATTTTGACTTCAGGAAAAGCGGAGTTGATGTCATTTAATATTTTTTCCTGTGAATTTCTCCATCCCGTAAAGAAGTCACCGGTATTCTCTGGATATATCTTATTTGCTATTACAGCATCTATCGGGTAACCGTATAATAACAGGTATGTAAATGCCCTTTTTGTCTCATTATAGGACATCTGATCCACATTTGTCACCAGCCTTATTGATGTTATATCCGGATCCTGTAAAATTTCATGTATATTGCCCAGGTCATCATATAATGTTTCAGCGTTTTTGAATACCTTATCATTCGGCATTGGTATACCTGAAAATGTTTTCATTACAGGCCTTGCTATTTTTGCTGCTGTTCTGCTTATTGGAAATATCTTTACCATGTACCATCTCATAACCTCTGGGAAAGATAACAATCTCAAAGCCTCTCCGGTAGGAGCACTATCAACAACTATTATATCATAGTCATTGTTTTTAACATAGTCATTTATATATAATAAATATGTAGCCTCTTCAAATCCCGGCAGTATTGCTATTTCATCTGCCGATATTGGATCCAGGCCCTGGTACTGGAATAATGCGGTTAAATATTCCTTCAAATCATTCCAGTGTGTTTGAATTGCGTCATTTATATTTATCTCCTGTGCATATAAATTATCTGAAATTTTTGTTGCCTCTGAACCTATATTTACATTTAGGGAATCGCTCAAACTATGTGCCGGATCTGTAGACATAACTATAGTTTTATATTTTTTTGACAGCATAACTGCAGTCGAAGCTGCAACACTTGTTTTACCAACTCCTCCCTTGCCCGTATACAGTAATACCCTTGACATTATACAACACCTGACTCATTTATTCTATCTATTACTATCAATGCTAAATCCATCAATAGATCTATATCATCCGATCTCCCTATATTATTTAAATTTTCAACAGATTTCATAATATAGTCCTTGGCTATTCTAAATGCGTAGTCTATGGAATCTGTCCTGACCAGTATGTCCTTAAATACCTTTTTATAATCATTACCACGGTATCCATTTTTTAATATTTTTATTAAGGTATCCCTATCCCCATCATTCGAATGCCCCAGTGCATATATTATTGGCAGTGTTATAACATCGTGGTTCAAATCTACCATTGTCGGTTTACCCATATCATTTTCGTTGCCCACAACGTCTAAAATATCATCGGTTATCTGGAATGCCATCCCCATATTGTATGCAAAACTGGTTAATTTTTCGGAAATATTTTTATCAACAGATGCGGCCATTGTTGCACCCATGGAGCATGCCGCAAAGAAATCTGCAGTTTTACTTTTTATTATATCCATATACGTTTCAATATCAAGATTTAAATTGCCTATGTTTACTGCCTCCAAAATCTGGCCTTCAGCCAATCTTGATGATGCATCAGCCATAACCTTTGATACATCTTTTCCGTATCTTGATCCAAGTTCATATGCCTTTGCAAAGAGATAATCCCCAACAACAATTGCATTATTTATTCCATCCCTGGAACTTAATGTTTCTCTTCCCCTTCTATATGGTGAATTATCTATTATATCGTCATGGATTAAACTTGCTGTATGTATTAACTCATAACCTGCAGCAAGGTCAAGAATATTTTTATATGGTTTATCTGATGATATTTCATATGATAAAATTGTTAATAATGGTCTAAATCTCTTACCACCTGCTTCAATTGTATATTTGGCCATCTCATATAAATAACCCTGGTCTGTTTTTATTGTTTCCAGGAGTCTTTCGTTAACTTCATTAATTTTGTCGCGTAAACCAGATGACCATTCATAAAAGCTTTTCATTGATACACCGAATAAATAATGTATTAAAAATAACAATTTAAGGTTTGTTAAAATTTTTTTTAATTTTTATTTTGCAAGAACAATTTCTATGGATGAAACGTTAGATGTACCCTTTTCCCCCTCTAAAACTTCAGTATCGAGTTTTATGCTTTCGTATTTTATCGACTGAACAAACTTGTGTTTTGTTATCTCAGCAATATCAACAGCCTTGCTTATTGCCTTACCCCTGGCTTTTATGACAATACGGTTTGTTTCAGCATTATTAAACTGGGTCACTATAGCAAGCACATAGTTCATAGTTGGTTTCTTTCCCACAAAGATTATGTTTTCTTCCGCCATGAAAATTACCTTATGTGGTTATTTATTTTAAATATATAATTATATCGCTAATGCCTATGGCGATCATCTGGTGTTATTTCTAGTATTTATATATAAATCATTATATTTTTATCATCTTTTCATCCTAATATGGTGTATCAGGTATGTTACCTGCAAGGAGCATTCTCTTTCCCATATCAAC
>JAJZZE010000001.1 GCA_021797735.1 Thermoplasmata archaeon
CTGCAGGTGCAACCAGGAAAGAATTAATGGAGGTAGGTTATGTAACCGTTTTAATGTACGGTTCACAGGCACTGATGGAATTAAATAATCTAATGGATGCAATAAAACAGTTTGAACAAAAATGAATGTAAACAATTTTTTAACCAGAATTTTAAATGATGAAAACTATGCTATAAAAATAAATAATGAGATAAACAATATTGTTAATTTAATAGGAAATGGTTATGATAAAAATACTTTATCAAAAAGATACAGTAAAAATTTTGAATTTTTATACGAATTTGCCAAATCGAGGATAAAAATAAAAAATAAATTCTCAGGGTATAAATTCCTATTTATGGACTATTATTCATCTATGTATTCCACACCAGAAATTATTGGAAAATACAGGTCTGAAAAATTAAAAGATAATGACATTGTAGATATAGGTGCAGGATCAGGCATGCAATCTATTATGCTTTCTCTTAATTCCGATGTAACCGGTATAGAAAAGGATAGATCAAGGTATTTAATGTCAAATATAAATGAAAAGGTATATAATTCAAATGCAAAATTTATAAATTCAGACTTTTTTGAATTAAATCATGATTACTATAATAAAATTATTTTTTCAGACCCATTACGTCCAAAAACATCTGAAGAAAGATTATTTTCAGATCTTGTTCCTGACCCGGAAGTTATTATAAAAAGACTGGATAATATTAAGGGTTATGTTTTTGATCTGCCACCACAGATGAAATGGAATAATATTAAGTTAAACGGAGAAAAGGAATATATATCAATAAACGGCAATATCAATAGATTAACATTATATTCTAAAAGCATTTCAGCAAACAATGTTCTGGCAGTTATGTTGCCTGAAAATATTAAAATTTCAGGTGAACCGTGTGATTTCAATTATGATATAGAGAATATCGGAAATGATGGTTATCTATATTTACCTGATATATCATTAATATATTCAAAATTATTATACAAAATTATAGGTGATGATTTCCATTTAATTTATACCGATAATAAAAGATATGTTTTCACCGGTAATAAAAATATAAAAAACTTTTTCGGTAAAAAATATAACATATTATCAGTAACAGATAAAAATAATATCTTAGGTGAATTGAAAAAATTGAATGCAAAAAAAATATTCTTAAGATTTAATATAACCCCTGAAGAATACTATAAAATGAAAAACAGTGTTGAAAATCTGCTATCAGGAGATAGAAATATATTCATATTTGAAAATTTTAACAGTTACATACTAACAGAGCTAATAAGGTAATATACCAGCTAAAACACGCTGTTTTTTCACTAATATTTTGCAACTATTAATATTTATTAACATGTGTTAATAATAGTCATAAAAAGTATTTTGAAATATATTTTTATAGAAGTAGGCAATTAATATCGATTAAAAATGATACAGCTTTATTCAAAAGCTAAATTGCCAACAAGATATGGTATATTTGAAATATACACATTCCAGAATCAGGAAAAGCAGGATCACGCTGTCCTTGTACATGGGGATGTAGAAAATCAGGAAGATGTGCCGGTAAGGCTCCATTCAGAATGTTTAACCGGGGATGTCTTTGGGTCTTTAAGATGTGATTGCCGTGACCAGTTATTAACTTCACTGAGATTTTTAGGTGAGCAGAAAAACGGTATGTTAATATATTTAAGACAGGAAGGCAGGGGCATAGGGCTTCTAAATAAAATAAGGGCTTATGGCCTTGAGGATCTGGGTTTTGATACCGTTGAGGCAAATATAGAGCAGGGGCTGCCAGCAGATAACAGGAAATATGATTTTGCAGTAGAAGTAATAAAGTACTTTAAAATAAAATCTATACATATAATGACCAATAATCCTGAAAAGATGAGTTTTCTTAAGAGCAACGGAATAAAAATATCTAAAAGAATACCCATAATAATAAAACCCACGCAATTCGATGAGTTCTATCTTGAAACGAAAAAAGATAAAATGGGCCATCTATTATGAGCATCAATAATTTTTTGAAATTTTCTAAATATTATTAAAAATAATTATTTTAGCGCGGGGAATGGGATTTGAACCCATGCTCTCATTTCGAGAAACAGCTTAGCAGGCTGCCGCCGTACCACTGGGCCATCCCCGCATCATGCAGGATACCTATCCTGTAGGTCGTTTGATATTTCTTCCAGTATTTCTTCAAAGTTTTCGTTTTCCATATTAACAACCTCTCCATTTGGTAATGTCATTCTTACATAATATATTTCCCCATCTTTGGATATTTCTATATCCGCTAAACCTTCTCCCATACACCTATAATTATTTTCCATATATTATGTTTTTCAATTCTTTAATGAAAAAATTATATAAATTTTTAACCTGGCAGGCGGAAATTCAACTTCAGCAAGAAATAGAATGTAGTGTGAGGTATTTAGGTTAGGATTACTGTTAATCCTGCTATTACCAGCCTCTTAATATCTTTCATAAGATAAATATGAAAAGTATAAATACTATAAATTATTTTAGAATTCGGGGGTGTTAACATGGTCGGTTTTATAAAGTTTGGTTATGATGATGATGACGACGATGACGATGACGACGATGATGATGATGGCGAATAAGTCAAAAATTATATAGTAAATAAATATCAATATAATATGAAAATCATAATAATTGGTGGCGGGGCCGCAGGTATGTCTGCTGCCTCCAAAGCCAAAAGAATGGATCAGAGTTCTGATGTAACTGTATTTGAAAAGACAAATTATGTATCATATGCAGAATGTGGTATTCCATATTATTTATCCAATTATTTTGATGATTATAATAAATTACTGCATTATCCTTTAAGTGAATTCACAGAAAAAAGAAAAATAAATGTTTTTTTAAATGCAAATATTGAATATATAAACAATGATGAGAAATATGTACTGTATAAAAATAAGAAATATTACTATGATAAACTGGTTCTTGCAACGGGTGCAGGGCCAAAGGTACCGGATAATTTTGTTAATAATGTTTATTCTATAAGGAATATTGAGGATGCAATTAACGTAAACAAAAAATTAAAAAAATCAAAGGATGTTACAATAATTGGAGCGGGAGTTCTTGGAACTGAATTATTCTCATTACTGAGCAGAAAATACAACGTAAAATTAATATCAAAGCACGAAAGACTATTGCCACATATGGACGATGATATTGGCAATGTTTTAAATGACCTGGTTAGAAAACATAATAGCAATATAGAATACAATTCTTTACCTGTAAATATTGATAAAAGCAATGATAAATATGTAGTTGAAACAACTGAGGGCAAACACAACTCCGATCTGGTTATTTTTTCTGCAGGCATTCACCCTGAAAATAAAATAGCTGATGCACTTGGCATAGAAACAAAGAATAATTTAATTAAGGTTAATGATTATTTACAAACTTCAATTGAGAATATATATGCTGCTGGTGACAATGTGGCATCAAAGAATATTATAACGGGTGATTATGATTATTTTCCACTGGCCCAGATAGCCAACAAAATGGGCAGAACAATAGGAATAAACCTATATGGCAATAAAAGAAAATTTCCTGGTTCACTGGGAACAACCATCATAAACGTTTTTGGTTACCAGGTAGGTTATACAGGTATAAATGAAAAAAAGGCCAGGGAACTAAATTATGATTACAATAAGGTATTTGTAAAGGCAAAAAGTAAATCTAATTATCTGAATGGAAATGATGTTTATTTAAAAATTTTGATAAATAAAAAAAATGATAATATTATTGGTGCGCAGATCATAGATCAGGATAGTGGAGCATGGAGATTAAACTCTATAGCTACTGCAATACAGGGAAAATTAACCCTATATGATTTATTCTATGATGACCTTGGATATGAGCCAGAATACGGCCCTGTTTGGGATCCTATAATCATAGGCGCAAGCCTGGGTTTAGATAAAAGTTAGTGTTACATAAGAAATAATTAAAATAATAAATATTATTAATGCAGAGCCAAAAATATAATTTAGCATTCTTTTATTATACAGAACAAATAGAAAGAAATTAACGATCTCCTTCATTTCAAGCTTTGATTTGCCCTCCGTTCTTTTAACAAATTTCACAGGATATTCAGTCATTTTGAAGTTGTTTTCCTTCAATCTGCTTAATATATCAACCTGCCCAACATAACTATTTTCAAGGTCCACCTGTGTAACCAGAAATTTGCATGCTTCCCTGCTGTAAACCCTGAATCCAGATGTACAGTCCTTTATATTAACGTTAAATGATATGTGGAATAATTTATTCGCACCCTTACTGAGTATCTGCCTTACCAACTCATCATCTGTTATGCCCCTATTTATATATCTTGACCCTATTACAAGGTCAGATTTAGTTCTTTTAGCCTGCTCTATCATCCCCTTTATGTCTTCCGGCATGTGTGATAGATCTGCATCCATTATAATAACATAATCCGAGCTGGATAACCTCATGCCATCAAGTTCCGCACTTATTAAACCCAGTTTTCCCCTTCTGAACAAAAAATGTACATCAGGAAATTCCGCCATTAAATCTTTTGTTCCATCCCTGGATCCATCGTCTATAATAAATATTGATGATATATTCTCATTATGCAATTTCGGTATTAACCGTTTTAAATTGGTTTTTTCATTAAGAGCGGGTATAACAACGCTTACATTATTATTCATATTTATCCGTGGTAATCATAATATTATTATTTAACCTTTATTATTTTATCTTTTCTGCAGTTAAATAAAGTTTATCCATTCTTATATCCTCTATTCTTGTTAATCTTCCACCTACCGTAAATACCTGGTCATCTGTCTGTATTAAAAATGAATTCTTGTATCCAGGAATTATGTCAGTTCCCTTTATTGTTCCCTTTAAATCTACCTTGCCCTTCTGCGTATCACCTATAACACGTCCGTCAAGTTTGTAACCATTGTTTAAATACATGTTTATTGCCTCGCATGACATCCATGACGTATTGAATATCCAGCTGTCCTTTATCTGGAATTTTGATATGTATATTGAAGGTTTCCATATTATATTGTTGTAATAATAATTTATTATATGTATCATTTCTTCCTCCTGAAAATCTATAGCATATCCCATTCTTGTAGTTATATTATCAGCATAAACTATGGCCTCACCACGATCCTTTATTAATACTTCTGGTGATATTCCTGGTCTACGTTTTATTACTGCCTTGTCTATTAATTCAGTTATATCATATCTATCAGAATCCGGAAATATGGTAATAAAAACGGAAACCCCCCTCTCGGCAGCCTCAATTATATATTTGTCCAGGTATTTTAATAGTGGCAATCTTAACGATACGATAATCTCTGTATTAGCATTGTTTATCATATTCTTTACCTGTTCCCTTATTAGATTTTCATTATCCATATACCAGAGGTATGGATTATATTTCTTTATATTGTGGGTGTTATCCTCAACAAATTTTGATATATTATCCTTATATGAATTCATCTCAGATATTATTCTATTCAGTGCCACCTCAACAGGAACTGCCCTATATATCTTTTTTTTACCAGGGCTTACCTCTATAAGACCCTTGGAAATTAAATTATTGAATAAATCGTACACTCTGGGTTGCGGTACTCCTGCTGTTGATACAATCGCCGTAGAGGTTTGTGGGCCATTTAATAGAAGTGTTTTATATACCTTTATCTCATACGGGGACAGTCCAAATTTGGAAAGTTTTTCAAATACTTCATCATTATTCATAGAAGTTAATTACATGCATATAAATAAATATTTATATTAAATAAAAAAAATTTACAATTTTCCTATATCTCTTACTATGTTAATATCCAGTGGCTCATCGCCTGGCTCCCAGTTTGCGGGTATTGCACACATATGTCCTTCTCCTTCAGGTGTATCATGTAATGTTTTAAGCCCCATAAATGATCCATATATGTGTTTTACATCCTTTCCAAGGCCATCATTGAACATTGCGATGTACTGTAATTTTCCCTCAGGGTCTATTATTATAAGTCCTCTCTGTGCCTGGTATTCCTTAGCATCAAGGAATCCATAGTTTCTTGCTATTTCCTTTGTGTAATCATCAATTAGAGGTATCCTGCTCTTGCTTACTCTCGGTGATGTATCGCACCATGCCTTGTGTGAAAACACTGAATCTTCGCTAATTCCGAAAACCTGTGCCCCCTCCTTAAGGAATTTATCGTATGACCCCATCAATGCCTCTATATCAGTTGCACATACAAATGTAAAATCTCCCGGATAAAATGTTAGAATAACCCATTTTCCTCTATAATCCGACAATTTAACAGTTCTAATTTCCTTTTTCTCCGGGAAATATGTTTGTGATTCAAAATCAGGTACTACTTCTCCTACTCTCATGTTAATCTATTGAATATTAATAAACTATATATTAATTTAATCTTTGTTAATGCAATACAATAGTTTTATTTATATGCGAAATTTAAAAATAATTAAGTAAATTATATAAAAATAACCTATTATTTGCTTACTGTATGAAACCCAGAAATGGCAAATAAAAATGATAATAAGCATCCATAGTTAATGCCAGAAATGCAGGGGTAATAATAAATAAAATTATTTATAAATACTGGTATTTATTTAATTATTTCTCCGGGGTAGTTCTCTTTGTTTTAATAGAGCTTTTTCTTACCGTCATGTTATTTGACAGTAAAAATCTGTACTTTTCAAGTAGCAGTTTAAAAGTTTCATGCAGTGAATTTAAATTATCTATAGTCTCCTTATAATTTTCCTCATTTATATTATGGATCTTTATTTTCTTTTCAAGCTCATATACCTTATTTTCGAGGCCCGTTATTTTTAAGGTTTTATCATTATTATCCTTTAATAATAAATCATGTTTTTTAGATAAATTATTATGGTTCTCATTAAGCGATGTTAACTCTTCCATTTTATCATTTAAATTTTTGTTTATATCATATAATTTCTTACTTAATTCCTCTATATTATGATCCTTTTCAGCTATGGCATTATTTAATTTATCCACATTCTCCTCATAATTGCTCTTAGATTTATTATAATCTTCATCATACTCTGACAGCTTTGCGTTTAAACTTTCAAGTTCTGATTTTAAATTGCCGGTTTCCTCTGTTAATTCAGTTATTTTTATATCATTGCTATCATTGATATTCTTTATATCATCATGCTTTTCCCTTAACTCGTTTAATTCATTATCCTTTTCTTCTATTGATAAATTTAGGGATTTTATATTATCCTCATCCTGGTCAATTTTTTTTACCAGTAATGATATTTTATTATTCAGGTCATCATTTGCGGCCTTTTCTGATTTTAATAAGGAATGCGTTTCTTCCAGTTGTTTCGTTAAATTTTCAATTTGTTCCTTCGGTTTCATGAGTAGTTATATGATAAGTTATATATAATATTTATTATTTTAAATATTTATGTACTGTCCTATTATTATTTCCTTTATATACTGTAAAATATTATTCAGAAATAAATTATTTTTATTCCAGTATTTTTTCCAATCTTTTTCCGGATTTATAAAAATTCATCGTTGATTTATTAAAGGATAATCTAACAGTTTCATTCTCATAATATTTATCGTTATATTTATCCAGGCTTACCTTTATATGATAATTTCCCATGTTTATATTTAAAAGTATTTCGGGCCCGAGAAACTGTACGGATTCTATTTTACCTTCAAGTTCACCATTTTCAGTTATTTTTATATCCTCGGGCCTTATTTCGCACAGATCATAATCAATACCATCATCAAATTTCAGGTCATCCCTAGATATTATATTAACAGTACCCAGCAACCTGGCGCAGAATATATCATTTGGCTTATTGTATAAATCCTTGGGTGATGAGTTCTGTACAACCCTCCCATGGTGTAATACAATAACATTATTACCAAGTGCCATGGCTTCTGTTGGATCGTGTGTGACATGTATAACTGTTAACTTAAACTCTCTCTGAATACTTTTTAAATAATCCCTTAATTCTATTCTAACCCTGGCATCGAGATTGCTTAATGGCTCATCAAGCAATAGCACTCTGGGTCTTTTTATTATTGCTCTTGCAAGTGCAACCCGTTGCTGTTGCCCCCCACTCAACTGATTTGGATATTTCCCTGCCTGATCAGTTAATTCCATAACCCTCAATAATTCATTAACCTTTTTTATTACCTCATTTCTTGGTATTTTCATAACGTTTAACGGGGATGCTATGTTTTCATACACGGTTAAATGTGGGTATAGTGCATAGTTTTGAAATACCAGGCCTATATCACGCTTCCATGCAGGGGCTCCGGTTACATCATTATTTAACATTGTTATTTTTCCCGCATCTGCAAATTCTAAACCTGCTATTATTCTCAGCAAAGTTGTTTTGCCCGATCCGCTAGGACCAAGAACAACATAATATCTATCCTCTTCAAAATTTAAATCATTTATCTCCAACGCTGTAAAATTACCGAATTTTTTTATTACATTATTTATAGATAATATCATTTTATGCCACCCCCGCGCCATACCCTGTCTATTTTTGACCTTAAAAATATTGTTATTATAATGGCAGGTATAATACTAAGGACACTTGAAGCCGCAAGTATACCGTACTGTGTAGCCTCATGGCCTATAGTGCCCCCTATAAATATTGTTAGTGTTTGTGCCCCGGATGGGTATAATACACTCATATTATATGCAGAATATGTAAATGCTAGGGGGAATATCAGGGCTCCCCACGCAAATATAAAGGCATAAAGAAATGCAACGAGTATGCCGTCATGGCTTAATGGAAGTATAATCTTCCTAAAGGATTTAAACATGGTCATGCCATCTACCTGTGCAGCCTCATCATAGGATTTTGGAAATGTTGAATAGAAATTATATAACATCCATATAATTATTGGTAAAACCATCACAGGATATATAATTATCAATCCAGGCCATGAATTTATTGTATGTATATAATTCAGCATTGCATAATCTGGTATCATCAATATAACAAGGGGTATTGAATATATAAATAAAACAAGCCCAATAAATTTTATTCCTCCAACATTATATCTTGCAGCGACATACGCAGCCGGTACTCCTATGAACAATGCCAGTAAAGATCCTAAAATAGAAACAACAATACTTGTTATAAAGTACGGTTCTCCATTAGTTAAGGAATAGGTATAATTTGATAATGTAATTTTTAGTGGTATTATTAATGGTGGCAATGAAAATATTTCATTGTACGTTTTAAAGGATTCTATTAAAATCCATGCAAATGGAAGCATGAAAAACAGTAAATATAAAACTGTAAAAAATATTGTAAATGATTTTGGCAATTCATTATTTGGCCAGTGAATAGATCTGAACCTGGATGCATGCATTTTATTATTTAAGGTTAATTTTACAAAAATTAATGCAATTACTGTTGACACAGCGGTCATTATTGTCATTAATACCGCAGAAAATCCAATATTGCCACTGAAAAATAACTCATATGAGTAATATGATAGGTCGAGGTTTGCAAATGGTGTTGAAACGCCTAAGGATGCATATATCGGATCAAAGGTAAATGACCCGTATACCAGCATTAATATAAATGCTGCAAGTATCTGGTATTTTATGTATGGTATATCTATTGTTATTAATTTTCTCATTCCCTTTATATTATCTATATTATTTGCCTCATCTATATTTTTAGGTATTGCCTTTAACCCAGAATATATTATCAGCGTTGCCAGTGGCAAACTGGACCATATGTCGATAATTACAATGCTCCATATTGTATAAAATAAATCCTTATGGTATACAAAATATAAAATTCCATATAACGGGTTAAGCATTAAAATCCACATTGTTGCCCCTGTTACCAGTGGAATGAAAGATGGCAATAAAATAACTGGCAATAAAAAATTTTTATTTAGCCGCTTCAAAAATGTTGCAAGCGGTATTGCAAAAATAATATCAATAAATGGAACAATAAATGTATAAATTAAACTATTATCAATTATTTTACCCAAATGCGGTGTATAAAACAGTTCCTTATAATTTGATAAACCGACAAAAATATACTGCCCGCTAACATTCTGACTCTGAAATGTTAATATAACATTTTCTATCATTGGGTAAATGGCAAAAATTAAAAAATAGACAATCGCCGGTATAATAAACATAATGGCTTTTTTTTCAATGAATAATTATTTTTAATAATTTTAATCTTCATTTGATCCTTCATTATGTAATATTATAAATAGTATTATTTTTATAATACTGTACCACTATTTTTTATGTACGCCGACCATTCGCCTGCAGCAGTATTTAAGGCAGCGGGTGCAGTTGTAGCCTCTGTGAAATAATCATATATTTCATTATTTAAATCCGGTATCAACGTAGCAAATAATGCCTGTAACTTATCATATACCGCAACGGCTGTTTTATTTATATTAATCAATGAAGCGCTTTTAACCAGTGCAGGTACCCATGTGAAATTTTGATTAGTTTCTGCGACCTTTAATCCAGATATTGTTGCCGGTAAATACTGATACTTATTTATCCCTACCTTATATTCGTTATCGCTCAATGCAAATTTTAAGAATTTTACTGCTAATGATGTATTTGTATATGGATTTACACCCATATACGTTGGTTCGTATCCTGTACTGCTGTTGGGTAAAATTGAAACATTATAATTACCCGCTACCTTTGATATACTTTTATTTGAATAACCTGGCAAAAAGCTTGTCCATGCAAGTCCCATTGCATACTCACCTGTCGGGAAAAGTGTTTCTTGTTCACTGTATCCTATTGGTGTTGTTTTTATATTGGGTTCAAATTCTGTTAAGTTTTTATACATTTCTACTGCATGTTCACCGTATGTATTATTAAACGTTGGTTTATATGAACCACTTATATTTCCCATGTATGTCCAGTAGCCTGCTCCTGAATTTTTTGCTATTCCAGTTGCTTTTGTATGGTTCTCGCCATATGCATATAATAAACTCATGTAGGTATCTATCATTGCATGATGGGATGAATCAGGAAACATGAGTGGATATTTTAAATGATTGTTATAACTTAAATTTTTCATTTCCATACTTATATATGATGCCGCATCGTATAACGCTGTATAATTTTTGTATGTACTGGGCATTATTGAAAAATGATATTTCTTTTCAAAGCCAGTTTGTATTGTTTTATTATCGAAAACAGAATTCTGATAAACTATAACATAGCCAAGAACCAGATGTATTGGAATACCTACGGTTTTTGTTATATTGCCATGTGTATTTAAAACGTATGAACCAGAATATAATTCTCCTGGCAGATAATTTGATAGGTTAAAACCGGACTTTGATAAATTCATTAAATATGGAGCCAATGTTGGTTGCCCAGAGGGATAATACATTATTAATCCTGGAGAAGACGCTTTATCCTTCAATGCGGATAATGAAGTTGAAACAAGATCAGAGTAGCCAACACTATCTATTTTTATTTTTACATTTGGGTTTTCACTTTCAAAGGTTTTCGCTATCTGCGTTAAATATTGCTGCGTATCGCTGCCACTATCAACAAGGACAACAAGTGTAGACTCTTTTTTTGCAGGATGTAAATATATATAAACGCCAATACCTGCACCGGCAACAATAACAATCAAAACAATAACAATAGCCAAAACCTTGCTACTAACCTTTTTAGGGGGAACATAATCAGGAGTTTTTTCCATCTCTATCAGAAAAGTATAATGCAGGTATTTATAAATATTACTATATATTTTTTGCAGGTTATTTTACAATATATATAAAAACACAATCTATTTAATCTTTTTAAGAAATTCCTCTATATAATTATTGAATAATTTATTATCATCCAGATAACATGCATGTTGCCCGCCAACATTATAAAATTCTGCATTTTTATTATATTTCATTAATAATTTATAGTTGTTTGCCGGGGATACCATATCATTCTTACCCCAGATTAATAACATTGGCTTATCTGCTATTTTACCCAGCTGCTCCTCATATGATGATACACCAACAGCCCCGGTGAGAACAAGAGCCTTAAATTTTTCAGGGTATTTTACTGCAAATCCTACAACTGCCTCACCACCCATTGACGCCCCAAAAACAACACCCGGTTCCAATTTCATGGCATCAATAAACTTTGCAATAAAATCAGATAAATCTATATCTATATTTTCAGATTTTCCATATCCGGGAAAGTCAATTGAAATGGCACGGAAACCTGCACCTGAAACGGTATCCATTGTACCGGTTTCCTCATATGTCCTTGCATTAAATCTTGCTCCATGAACAAATAGAAATGGCATTCCATTTCCGGATTCAACATAATGTATTTTTGAGCCGTCTAGGTCAACGAATTTATCTTCTAGCATGTTTGATAATTATCATATATTAATTAAAATTTTGTATTTTTTTGCTTCAGGTAATATTGTTTTTATCTATATACTGGCTGCACAGTGAATTTATAGAACTTATAAGTATCTCTACTGGCAATTTATATGGTAGATAGTATGGTTTTTGAGGAGTTAAATTTACTATTGCATAGGAACCATAATAATGTTCATTATGCACCGAGAAAATGACGCCATTAGCTGAATACATTGGTGGAGAATAAAAGGCACGGTATAACGAATTATTAAGGCTATTTAAATTCCCTGTTATATTTAATATAATATATGTTATATTATCATTGCTTACATTTGCTGAAACAATGTTAAATTTTATATCGGGTTTGCTATTATCATGCATAACTATTGCAGAACCAACACCGGTGGCTATCATTATAAAAACTATTACCATTACAATGCTTTTTTTTGTTTTTTCTTCATATTTTTTAAATAATTTCAGCTTTTTATTATTTATGTTTTCAATATATTTCTTATCAGAAAGTACAAACACGATAGACATTGTAAATATTATTTCCCATAAAATTACATAATTAAATAAGGATCTAAAATTAAACTGCAATACAACCATCGGTATTACAAATAATATTAATCTATATTTATCATATTTTATAATAAACAGTAGCCATAAGAATATTAATAAAATAAATTCAATTATTGTGAAGTATAATCTTGGTATATAATATATATTCGAAAATGCTAGCTGCGAAAATCCAGAACCTATTCCAGTTAATGAGTCGGTTAAGGGTGCAATTATACTGTGTATATAATTTGTCGGGGATAATAACATAAAGGGCAAATTAAAAATTAAAAAAATGGCAGCCATCGAGGCAAGAAATTTCACTGCATTTTTAATTCCATATTCTCTGTATACCATATAAATAAACGGAATTAGTATATAGGCTCCAAACTGTTTTGATGATAATGATAGGCCAAAAAATATTCCAGACATCATATTTTTATTTTCTGTGAAGAAATAATATGATGCCATTAAAAACGATAACCATATATATCCTGTTATGCCCCCAAGAGCATATTGATAAAATAGTGGATTAAAAATAATGACCGCTGCCACAAAAATAAATATATAGGACATATTATTTTTCCTTAAAAATTTGAATAAAATAAATATCATTAGGAATGCAAAAAACGATACAGTTATTCCTGGAGGGATTTTTAATAAAACGGCCGGTATAAAAATTAGAAATGATAGGGCTGGATATGGAAACTTATCTGCAATACCACCATTTGATAGCGGCGTATAAAATAACGGGTTTATACCAAGTGATTTTAACATTGCTGGGCTTATTATAATATTATATGGGTCGATGCCCTTTAAAAATACATATGCAGAATAATAATCAAAACTTATCTCATCAGTTCCAAAAGGGGGGATTGTTCCGAATACAAATACTATATTCTCAATCATTATTAAAAATACAACTGCAAGAAAATAATAATCATTTTTTATATACAGTTTACTTCTATATAATAAAATAATAAAGATTAAAATTATTACAGGAACTATATATGATATTATGCCAAAAACATAAAAAACTACGGGGAAAAATGCCGTTATTCCAAGAAAAACAAATCCTGTTTGTATAAAGCCTTCGCTTTTAAGTTCATGTTTAAATTTAAATGATAGAATAAGGATAACTGTTGCAATTAATTCCATGGCTGGAACTATTATAGCACTTATTTTCCAATTAATATATGCTGTGAAATACCACAGATTGTATATCAATGCCAGACTCAGAAACGATGTTGCTATAATTAATGATTTTGATTTTATATGATCAATAGAATAATTAACATTATCCATTTATAACGTTAATATAATTCGCCTTAAAATGTTTTTCTAAATTTGGTAACCAGTAACTGGAATGTGCAGACACATCCAATTAGGTTATTATATATTCAAATCTTTACAGAGTTTTTACAGATAGGAGCATGATAATATCCAGATGTAGTTCAGAGTATAGAATGCTGAAAAAAGCCGCTAAAACACGATACTGTAGTGTTAAATTTTTACTACACGCATATCACTGACATGGCACTTAATTTTATGAAAACCAATTCATATTTTTTATTACCCGGGAAATCAATTTTGTAGATTTTTCTTTATAAATAAATTATACATTACTTAAACAAGGGAGTTTATAACAAACGTTTCAAGGAACACATTTATATAACACGCATTAAGAAAATAAATTTCCGGGCTATAATATCATAATATTTAAATATATCTAATAATAATTTTTTTATTAATTTTTAGAAATAATTGTTTAGATTCCCTTTAAATTAAAGGTTCATATTAACATTATGCACCTATAATAATCTTTAATTGCTATTATTTTTCCAAACTTAATAAAAACTATATACGTTTATTGACGAAAATTTATTGAAAAAAATCGTATAGTTTAAATATTAATAAAAAATAATTCTCTTATGTCCGGTAAAGATTTAATTCTATGGTTTAGCGATATAACAAAAGATAATGTTAGTATAGTTGGTGGGAAATCCGCAAATCTTGGCGAGATGGCAAGAATGAAAGATATACCGATCCCAAATGGATTTTCTACTACAGCATATGCATATAATGAATTTATAAATAAAAATAATCTGGACGATAAAATAATTGATATAATAAATAGTACAAACGTTGAAGATTCTATTGAATTAAATAATGCAAGCAGCAGTATAAAAAAATTATTTCTTGAATCGAAATTTGAAAAGAATTTTGAAGATCAGATTTATAGTAATTATACTAAATTAATAGAAAAAGAAAAGAATATATATGTAGCCGTAAGGTCATCTGCAACCTCAGAGGATTTGCCCGATGCAAGCTTTGCAGGTGAGCAGGAAACGTTTTTAAATGTTCATGGCGTTGAAGATGTACTGGAAAAAGTAAAACTATGCTATGCAAGTTTATTTTCACCAAGAGCTATATATTACAGGGAAAAAAAGCATTTTGATCATTTTAAAATTAGCCTGGCAGCTGTAATACAGAAACAGATTTTTTCTGAAACTTCCGGCGTAATGTTTACACTTGATGTTTCTAATGGCGATGATTCAAAAATTGTTATTGAATCAAGTTACGGCCTTGGAGAATACATAGTTGGCGGTGTTGTTACACCCGATACGTTCTATGTTGATAAAAAAGCATTGAAAATTATAGACAAGACAATAACAAAAAAAACAAAAATGTTAAAAGCCCTCGAAACCGGAGGAACGGAGGATCTGGTTGTTGATACAGAAAAATCAGATGCGCAGTCATTAACAGATAGTGAAATAATACAGCTTGCGAAATATGGCATTGAACTGGAAAAGCATTATAATAGCTATATGGATATTGAGTGGGCGCAGGACTCATTCGATCATAAAATATATATTGTACAGGCAAGATTAGAAACTGTCTGGAGTAATAAAAAGAAAGATAATGGTGTTAATATGGAAAAAAGTGTTGAGAAAAATGTGGAAAACGATATTATACTGAAAGGTTTGCCGGCATCTCCAGGTAAAATTACGGGAAGGGCAAAGATTCTGATGGGAACGGAAGAAATTAGTAAATTTAATGAGGGAGATATACTGGTTACAAAAATGACGTCACCTGACTGGGTACCTATAATGGGTAAGGCCAAGGCTATTATAACCGACGAGGGGGGATTAACGTGCCATGCCGCAATAGTGTCCAGGGAACTTGGGGTTCCGTGTATAGTTGGCACATCATCATATGGTAAAAAGGCAACTGAAACAATAAATGATAATGAGTTGATAACCGTTGATGCAAAAACTGGAATAGTCTACAGAGGCGGGATAGAAGGAGAAGAAGATAAACAGAGCAGGCCAGAAAACATATATTCATACGAGGGCGATATAATTACCGGAACAAAAATAATGGTAAACATGGGAGAGCCAGAATTAGCGGAGAGAGTTTCAAAGTTGCCATCCGATGGTATAGGATTAATGAGAGAAGAATTTATATGGGCACAGATAGGGGAGCATCCATTATCATTAATAAAAAATAACAGGGGAAACTATTTTGTTGAGAAACTGGCTGAATCACTTGGTGATGTTTGCAGGGCATTTGCACCCAGGCCTGTCGTATTAAGATTTTCGGATTTTAAATCAGATGAATATAAAAACCTTAAGGGTGGAAAAGAATTTGAGCCCGATGAGGATAATCCTCTGCTTGGATGGAGGGGGTCTTCAAGGTATTATGATGAAAGGTACAGAGATGCATTTAAACTTGAATTAAAAGCTGTTAAAAAAGCAATAGATGAATATTTGTTGCGGAATCTATGGGTTATGATTCCATTTACCAGAACAGTTGAGGAATTAAAAAGAGTTGTAAAGATAATGGAGGACAATGGACTGGAAAGAAATAAGGATTTTAAATTGTTTTTAATGTCAGAAATACCAAGTAATATAATTCTAGCCGATAAATTCAATGAATATGTTGATGGTTATTCAATAGGGTCGAATGATTTAACAATGCTTTTGCTGGGATCGGATAGAAACAATGGTAAAATGAGTTCTATGTTTGATGAAAGGGATTTAGCCGTGAAAAGGTCTATAAGGTATTTGATAAAAATAGCACACAGGGATGGAAAAATAGTATCAATATGTGGCCAGGCACCATCACAGTATGATGAAATTGTTGATTTCCTTGTAAGATCTGGAATAGATGATATATCCGTTAACCCGGATGCAGTTGTTCACGTTAGAAAACTGGTTGCATCCGTTGAAAAGAGAATACAGCTGGAAGCGGCCCTTGGAAAGGTTGAATTTGATAAAGACTGGGATCTGCCATTATAAAAATATATTTTTTTCATTTATTTTATAATCCTTTTTGAATATATACGAATAACTGTTTTTATCAAAGTTTATTACTGTATAATTCTTATTTAATAATTCATGAAATATATGTCTGTATTCCAGTTTTATTTTTACTGCCCTGTTTAAATCTGTATTTTTCAGCTCACCGTAATTATTAAAAATTCTTAATGCTATTAAATCAGATTTTATTTCACTGAAATATACATTATTTTCATCAAGAGTGTTTATATACTCGGGTTTTTCATAGCTTTTATTATAACTGTCTTTTATATACCACTCTGCAACAAGCCTGTCAGTTGGAACACCTCTATTAATTCCATCCCTCATGTTTCCATAAAAATTGTCGATATAATTTCTTGATAATGCACCCAGTTTATTCAAATTAAAATATGCATTTAAGCTCATCATTGGGTCAAATGTCCATACGATTAAATCATAACCGTAATCAAGGGCCAGTTCTTTTTGTTTCATTTTTAACTCATATCCAATATTTGAATATTTCTTATTATCTATTACACCGGTCATGTGTGAGTATAAATAAACCTTATTATTCCTGAATCCTGGATAAGAAAAACTCATTCCAACCATTTTATCATTATCATATGCACCCAGTAAAAATCCCCCATGGTATGGCATTGAATGTAACGTGTCATAGAACTGGTAAATTGCATTATCTGATGCCCATGCTGATTTTATTATTTCCATGAATTTTTCTATTTCAGATGAGTCTTTAATGATTGAAATTTTCATAATGGTCTATGCTTAACTTGTTTTAAATTTAATTGTTACTGTAATTTTTTTATAAAATGAAAATAAAAAGATAAATACTATACAATATACTCATTCAAGCAAAGGGTGTTTTTCCCTTACAAAGTTGTCTGTATTCAAATCGTTTATCGCCTCCCTTATCTGTTCATCTGTATTCATGACTATTGGGCCGTACCATGCAATTGGTTCATTCAGTGGTTTTCCACTTATTATTATAAATTCAGAATAATCTATAGCATTGAAATCTATTTCATTGCCTTCAGTTGAAAATATTAATGCAGTATTTGTTTTATAGTCAAATTTATTATTTATTTTTAAGTTTCCCTCAATTAAATACATTACTGTTCTGAAACCATGTTCTGTTTTATATACAAACGAGGACTCATTTTCCATTTTTACATGATAATATGAAACCTTCTGGGTTCCACCGTCATAGGGCCCTTCCACGTTACTATATGTACCTGAGATTATTTTTATTTTTACATTGTTATCATTTATTTCAGGTATGTCATTTGATTTAATTGCCCTGTATACAGGTGTTGCCATTTTTCTATCTGCAGGTAAATTTACCCATAGCTGGAATCCGGACATATAGGTATCTATAATCTTTTTATTTTCATCCTCACTGTATTTTGGCATTTCCTCATGAAATATGCCACTGCCTGCCGTCATCCATTGAACATCCCCTCTGTAGATTGTACCTGAATTATCCTCGCTATCCCTGTGATCAACCTTTCCATTCAAAACATATGTTACCGTTTCTATACCTCTGTGGGGATGCCATGGAAACCCTTTTATATAATCATTTATCTCTCTGGATCCGAAATTATCAAGTAATAAAAACGGATCGGTTACCCTTACTGTATTATTTGCCAGAACTCTTTTTAATTTAACACCGGCACCATCGTACGTATATCTACCCTCCGCATTATATTCAATATTCTTTAACATAATTTAAGAATTTTTATGTGTTAAAATACTTTTGCTATACTATGATATAGCTAACAATTAACAAATTTTTTTATACGCATAATTAATACCCTCTTATGTCATTGAAAAACAAAGAAATTTTAATTACAGGCGGTGCCGGTTTTATTGGGTCAAATCTGGTTAATGCATTGTATAAAGATAACCATGTTTATGTTATGGATGATCTTCAGACAGGTTCCATGAGAAATCTGAATGATTCAATAAATAATATAGAATTTATAAGGGACAGAGTTGAGAATCTTGAAAATTATGAAATAAATCCGGATTACATATTCCATATAGGTATATATTCATCATCTCCAATGTATAAAAATAATCCACATCTGATGAGTAATGCAATAAATGATTTAACAACTGTACTGGAATACGCAAAAAAAAGTAAATCAAAGGTAGTATATGCATCAACATCATCAATATATAATGGCATTAATCCACCGCAGAGGGAAGATATAATACCAAAAGTAACAGATTATTATACAGAGGCAAGAATAGCCATGGAAAGAATAGCGGAATTATATTCAAAGCTATATAATCTGGATATATCAGCAATGAGATTTTTCTCCGTATACGGGTACAATGAAAGATCTAAAAAAATTTATGCTAATCTGGTATCACAGTTTTTATGGGCAATGCATGATAACAAACCCCCTGTATTATATGGTGATGGAGAACAGAGAAGAGATTTCGTATTCGTAGAGGATCTGGTTAATGCATTAATCCTCGCCTCAGAAAATAATAAAAATTTCAATGTTTATAATGTTGGCACGGGAAAAAATTACTCATTAAAGGAACTTGTTGATACATTAAATGAACATTTAAATAAAAAAATAGAGCCAGAATATATAGAAAATCCTATGAAGGCAACATATGTTCATGAAACACTCGCGGACACAAAAAAAGCCGAAGAATTAATAAAATTTAAGGCAAAAATATCTCTGGACGAGGGCATAAATAAACTGATTAAATATTACAAATATTAAAATTTTTATATTAAATTGGTATAATCGTTATTATAAAATGTTTGTTAATAAATTTATAAAAAACAAGGCATCGTTATATCTTATTACTGCAGTAATAGTCTATTCTATAGTATGGTCTGCCATATCACTATTCAGATATTACACGTTCCATGCAAGCGTTTTTGACCTTGGTTTAACATCATCATTATTATACAGGGCTTTTTCAGGCCACATAATATATGGAGTTACATCAAGGCCTATTGATGCAAATAAAATGATATATTTTATTATTGCCCCATTTTACGGTCTTTATCCACATCCCTCAGTACTTTTAGTTTTTCAGTCAATTTTTATAGCAACAGGTGCAATACCATTGTATAAAATAGGTCAGAAAATATTAAAAAATGATAAAATATCCCTCATACTGGCATTATCATATTTACTGTATTACCCATTATCAGGTGTAACCTGGTTCGACTTTCATTTTATGGCATTGTTCCCAACGTTATTTTTAATGGCTATATACTTCTGGTTATACAATAAAAATAAGTATTCACTGGTTTTTGTATTTCTTGCAGCAATATCGGATTATCTTGTGCCATTCATACTGTTATTCTATTTCGTGTTCTTAATAATAAGGGGTAAGAAATTCTCTGACAGATCGTTTAAATATGCACTGGGTGTTCTGTTCATTGCTATCGGAGTACTGGCATGGGTTAATATATATTACGGTTTAGCATACACAGCACACATAACACATGTAGCATCATCTTCATCTGTGCATTCATCAGGTTTGAGCCTACTATTCTCCAATCTCCCATTAAAGGTATCATATATACTGTTAATAGGATTTCCATTATTATTCATGTTTCTCATATATCCTGAGGCATCAATTATGCTTATACCGTATATTGGCATGGAATTTTTATATAACTACTTCCCATATTTTGATCCCATTGGTTTTCAATACCCGGCACTTATAATACCCGTAATATTTTTTGCTACCATACTTGGTTTAAACAGGTTAACACATTTAAGACCACAGAAATTTGATTTAAAGAAAATAAAGAAGATTGCTGTGGTGATTCTTGTTTTAAGTGCTGTAAGCTATTCCGTAGCAACTCCATTAACCGTTGGGATATCTATGCATTCTCAAAACAATGTTCCGGCAGTAAAAAATGATATGGTAATAAACCATTCCGATCGTGCCCTCAGTAATATGATTAAGCAGGTGCCCAGAAATTCTGCAATACTTATACAGAACAACATGCCGCAGGCTGCCTCAGATAACTATTATCACCTTGCTATCGGTACAAATGTTACATATTACAATTATTCACTGGCAGACCCTTATTCAGTATGGTTTAATGATAATGCCAGCTTAAATAATAAGGTTACATTGAATTCAATGACATGGTTTAATTCGTATCTTTTAGATAACTATTCAATAATAGATGAGGAGTATGGAATGACATTTATGAGCAAAAATGTAACAGGTATGAATTCCACATTTATACCGTACAATACTACAATAAATTCGGCAAGCGAAAAATCAGATCATTTCTTCATTCCTCCAGGTATATTCTATCTAAACGATTCATTAAATAGATCAATAAACATAACAATAAATGCATATAACGGATTCAAAAACATAACAATTAATAGAACTATAGATAATTCTACCATAATTAAAACGAATATATATCTATATCCTGCGACCATAACTGCAAGCAATAACACAATATTTTATTTAAATCAGATCTCAGAATATTAGAAATATTTTAATATCATTTTTTACTTTTTAATATAATGGCAGTAACACCTAGAAAAGGCACATTTATACCAAAGAGAACAACATTTGTCAGGAAAAGGAAACACTCATCAAGGGAGAGGTTTGAACCAGGATATTTAACAAAGGAAAAGCAGAAATTAAAAAATGAAAAGGATAATATAACAAATATAAGAAAGGCATTGAATAAATGTGGTGCCAGAATGGACTGTGCCAGGAAGGTCGTGAGAAGAAGCAGGATATGTTATCATAATTTTATTGAGATGAATGATGGTGATAATAAAATTATAAGGGTTTACTTAAGAAATGGTGGATATTTACATCTGGAAACGAATAAATGGCTCTACCATAAAAAGGAATAGCTGCTTTCATTACGTAATATAATTGGGAAACGGTTACTGACTGCTTACGGAGATAATGGGAACAGGCAGAGATAAAAATTTGAAATACGTTAGACGTTTTCTAATAACCTCATTTCCTGAGGAGACCCGGGAATTTGTTTGTCATGACACGAACGAATATTTTCACTGTGGAGGCAGGAATTCATAGGTTCGTGAATCAAACATGTGTACAGAAATGTAAAAGGGATATCAGAATTCAGAGAGTCGAAGGGGGTTTTTAGGAAACATCGTTAGCTGATTGTAACATTTGCAGGTTTCGGAATGATTTTTTGCATTATTATCGATATTCCGGCCATTATAAGACACACTGCACATATAATACCCCACAGAAATACTGGATCACTATGCAGATCCTGCAGCATGTAAGGCCCTATTATGGCGGAAAATGGGTACACAAATCCAAAAATTGAGGAACTGAAACCAAAATATTCTCCCCTTCTTTCTTGAGGTGCAATTCTGGATATAAACACCTGAGAAAACTGGGATGTCATATTCTCACCAACTGTAAGGATAACAGCATTTGCGCACAGAAGTGGGAATTCTCCAATAAACCCAAATACCAGGTATGTGAAACCATATATCACCAGCCCGGAAGCATAAATGTATACTTCTCCAAATCTCCTGCTAAGTGCATTCACCCTGAACTGGAGAGATATGACTATTACTGCGTTTATGGCGTACAGTGACGTTATCTCCCGGTCGTTATAGCCATAAATACCGCTCAGGAAAAGTGGCAGTAATGGGCTTTCAAACATTGAAGTTAGCAGCCCACCCAGAGCAAGCACTATAGAGACCAGCACCAGTGGTTTCTCATGGATGATCTTCCCTGCTTTTGGCCTGGATAATGATATGGCATGATGGGGTAGTGATTCGGGTATAAATCTGAGGATTATCAGAATCTCTATAGCACATCCTATAGATGGCACAATAAAGAAAAATGCCGGGTTAAACAGAGCAACAATCCCAGATACTATGAGGCCAATGCCTATTCCTGCATTGCTGAACACCCTAACCAGTGAAAAACTATCAAGCCTTTCAGCTTCGCTGGAAACATCAGCGACAATAGAGTTGTTTACATTCCACTGTACATTATTCAGGGTGCCAATGGACGCCATCATCAATGCAATAGATAGCACAGAAAAATTTCTGTATATGATAACAAAGAATCCCAGATAAAGCATCAGGAGGATTGCAGGCAATAGGAGCGCCAGTATTCTTCGCCCTTTAATATCAGATAACCTCCCGGCATAGAGGGAAAAAGGCATAGAAAATGCAGACTGGAACAGGAATATGAGGCCAATTTCCAGGTAGTCCAGATGCCTGACATCCAGTAGATAAATGGATATAAGGATCCACAGGGGGTATCTGGCAAATCCCCTAATCATATCTGCAAATGCCATTGCAAGTAAAGATTTTGGTGCCTGAGAAATTTTCATTTCCACATTAAGTGTATAAAAATATTAAGATTTATGGTTTCTATTTTTTATACAGCTGACGAGTTTAAGTCCTTCATGGAAGATGATAACTTCCAAAGTGTATGTTAACAATGTTAACAGAAATCATAACCTAAAACTACAATACTGGATTTTCAATCACGTGTGCCGGAAATACACAGCTAAAAATATTATATAGATTACGACTTTACATAATTGTCTATACTCCTTAACAAATTTATAAAATCGTTCTTTTTTAATAATTTTGTATTTACATTTCTGGGACTTGGATGATATGATGAATATAGCCGTATATTATTTATTTCATAATATTTTCCATTTATAAATTTTAATTTTTTTGTGTTTATTTTTTTTATTTTGAGATACGATAATGCAGAGTCAAATGCCAGTTTGCCAAGACACAATACCGCCTTTAAATTTTTCATGGAATCGATCTCATTATGTAAGTAACTGGAGCAATTAGCTATCTCGGATTTTAATGGTATATTATCCGGTGGAGCACATCTAACAGCCAGTGTTATGTACATATTATTATATTTTAAACCATCATTTCTGTTTTCCGAAGTTGGAATGTTTGTGAATCCCGCCTCATATAATGATGAGATTAAGAAATCAGAGCTTTTATCACCTGTAAATATTCTTCCCGTTCTATTCCCGCCATTGAATGCCGGGGCCATGCCTATAACCAGTAGATTACCATTTATATCCCCATAACCCAAAACTGGTTTATTCCAGTATTTGCAGTTTTTAAATTTCAACGGTACTTCCCTGTTATTCCTGTAATTAACAAGTCTCTCACATTTTTTGCATTTTAAAATATCATGATCTAATCTATCCATATTCAAGCACACACCTACCTCAAACTGTGGCAACCATCAACAGATATAAAAGCTCCTGTACCAGCAATTAATACCTTTTTGTTTGCCACAACTATATATTGAATAGAATTTTAAATATGTTTTGTTAAATTACCTTATAAAAACAAAAATTAATATAAATATATTATAATTAACTAAACATGAGTATAACAACAACAATAGGATATATACTTGATACGATTATTTCATTTTTTATAGGTGCATGGTTCTCAAGATTTTATTTAAGGCACCCGTTTAGAAGAGGACCCGCGACCGGTAAAGATTCACTTATAGGCAAAACCGGTGAAATTAAGTTAATCCTGAAGGATAATGCCTATGAAATAAGCATTGATTCACAGATATGGAGGGCAAAACCTGTTGACCCAGATGATAAATTTATCAAGGGTGAAATAGCGTATATTAGAAGTGTAAGCGATTTAACCGTTTATATATCAAAAATAAAAAATGAATAGTTTATAAATACTTTTTAAAAAATAATTATATCCGTTTAGAATATACCGGTTATGTTTAATTATAACGTTGGTGTAATAGGAGGAGGCGATGTTAATGATGAATACTGCAATATTTCATATAATGTTGGGAAATTACTTGCAGAAAATAACTGTGTAGTTTTTTGTGGTGGCATGGGTGGAGTAATGGAATGTGTTTCAAGGGGAGTATCAGAAAATAATGGTACGGTAATAGGAATACTACCAGGAAACAATAAAAATGATGGAAATAAATATCTAACAGTGAAAATGCCATTAGGCATAGGTTATTTAAGGAATTTCTTTATAATAAGGTCAAGCGATGTCCTGATCGCAATAGATGGGTTCTCAGGAACAACATCCGAGGCTGCGTTTGCATTAACAGAGGGTAAAACTGTTGTTTCAATAGGGGAACTGGACATAAAAGAAAAGGATACAGATGGAAAATTTATTAAGGCAAAATCCTCAGAGGAAGCTGTAGAAATAGCATTAAAAGAGGCGGGGGATTATATACTGAAAAATAGATAATTCATCTGGTCACTTCCAGGGCTTCACACCTCTTTATGGAAGAGAAACCGGAAAAACACCTGCAGAAACGACAGGTATAATATTCCGGTTCCTGTCCATGCTGCGTTATTTTCACTGTTTTAGCTGCGTGTAGTTAACTCTTTCTCTTTCAATAAATGCTTTTTTGTTAAATGTGATACGAAGAATACTATAAAGAACAATCCTATTACATACTCTGCGATCACGTCCCCCAACAGACCAAAATGAACTGTAAACATCTTATATGGAAATAAAAGTATGTATATTATCAGTATGCCAATTAACAGTACGATTATTATTGATATTGCAAAGTTTTTTGTTCTTAATTTTTTGAAATGCAGCAATCCAGGGGAGACTATAAATATTATACCCAGAGGGAAAAACACATCTGTAAAACCATTCCATTTTGCATGGGCTATACTTTTTACCTGCAGGGAACCTACAGCAAGTAATATTATTCCAGCTATAATAAAGGCGATCTCAATATATAATCCTATATCGGGTTTTTTTGCTTTTTTATTTTCCTGATTATTATTTATATCACTGTTAATATTAGTATTAGTACTGGTACTGTTATCAATATTTTTATTATTCTGGGCGGTGTTTTCAGTGTTAATATTATCCTCATCAGCTTTATTTAATTCCTGATTGTTATCCTCATCATCATTAACCATTTATGTGCTATAATTTACTTATTATTAAATATTATCATTTTAAACAGATTAATGGTCTTACTATTGAACAGAGTTTTCCGCTTCAAACTTGAGTTTCGTGTCCTAAATTTCTGAAACTGGTTATTGTACTTATTCTACATTAGATTTTGTTGGTACGCAAAAACCCCAAATTCCGTACTAACAAAGTAGGAGAGAAAATTGTACAGGGAACCATATAAATTCCAGTTCTACGTAAAACCCCATTCCGATCAGGTTCCGAAACTCAAGTTCAAATATATGCACCACACATAAGGGCATATGCTATGTTCTATGGAGTATTCATTACCTTTATACAAAAATAAAGGGAAATTTTAACTCTATAGATCAAAATATAAAATATTAAAAATCACGATTTAAAACGTTGATGGTCGATAATAAACTAAATAAACTTAGGTTGTATAACGATGTAATGTCAGATGTTTATATTGTATCAGCAAAAAGAACGCCAATAGGTAAATTTGGAAAGGCGTTGACAAAAACAAAGGCTCCCGAACTTGGTGGAAAGGTAATAGATGGAGTAATAAAGGATTCAGGGATAGACAAAGACCTTATAGAGGAAGTAATAATGGGAAATGTTATACAGGCCAACGTAGGTCAAAATCCTGCAGGCCAGGCATCTTTTTATGCAGGTTTAAAGCCAGAAGTTACAAAAAATACAGTTAATGCAGTATGTGCATCTGGGATGCTGGCAACGGAAAATGCAGCAAGGGAAATCAAACTTGGGGAACACGATTTAATAGTCTCCGGTGGGTTTGAAAATATGAGTAATTCGCCATTATACTTACCCTCTGAATTTAGATGGGGTCCGAAGCAACTGTTATATAAAAATTTGAAAGTCGAGGATTCTATGTTAAATGATGGTTTGATCGATGCAATGTACAATGAACACATGGGTGTATCCGCAGAAAGGTCGGCTAAAAAATATAATTTAACAAGGGGAGATGCAGACAAATTCTCAGTACAGAGCCAGGAAAAAGCAATGAGAGCCACAGAATCCGGCGAATTTGCAAAGGAAATAGTTAAACTTGACAACTTAGAAAAGGATGAAGGATTAAGGAGAACATCAATGGATGATTTGGCAAAATTAAATCCGGCATTTGATAGAAACGGAATCTTAACAGCAGGAAGTTCATCACAGTTATCTGATGGTGCATCCGCAATATTACTGGCATCGGAAAAGGCTCTGAAGGAATACAATTTAAAACCTATAGCAAAAATAACAGGTTATGATTCCGCATCTCTGGATTCCAGGGATTTCGTGGAGGCACCTATACCTGCAACAAGAAAATTACTGGAAAAACAGAATAAAAAAATTGATTACTATGATTTAGTAGAGCATAATGAGGCATTTTCAGTTGCATCAATAATAGTTAGGGACCAGCTGGGCGTTGATAATGATAGGTTCAATGTTAACGGTGGTGCAATTGCAATAGGCCATCCTTTAGGCAATAGCGGTTCAAGAATAATAGTAACATTAATCAATGCACTGCAGTCAAGGCATATGAAAACAGGTTTAGCCACAATATGCCATGGTGGTGGAGGAGGACATACATTAACCCTGGAGTTAATGTAAACATAATTCTAAATTTTATTTATTAGCTGTATATCATTTAATTTATAAATATACCTGTATTTATCACCATTATCTGGAAATACTGTAACTATATTTTTATCCGTTTTTATGTTTTTTGATATGATGTAATTAGCACCCGACGAAGGGCCGACAAAATAAATTATATTTTTCCTTGAGTTCCTTAACTCCGTTATATGCTTCATTTTCATTTACTGTTACTATTTCGTCAATATAATCTATATAATTATTTATTATCCCTTTATTTTCAGATTTAAATGGATTTCTCAGGCCAAATATGTGTGAATCTTTATCTGGAATAATCCCAATAACCTTTATATCATATTTCTCCTTAAAATATCTGGCCAGACCAGTTATGGTTCCACCTGTACCGATGCCAGCAACAACATAGCCAATATTTTTTATTTCATGGTCTATTTCAGGACCTGTTGTATAATAATGTGCATCAGAATTTATTTCATTATTGTGCTGGTTCAATCTATAGTATTTTTCAGGGTTATCCTTAATTTTATCATTAACGTATTTTATTGAATTTTCTGTGCTATTCCCGGGGGTTAAAATTAAATCTGCATTATATTTTAATAATATTTTTTTTGTTTCCTCGCTTGCACCTTCAGGTATAACTATTTCGGCTTTATATCCAAGCAAGTTTGATATCCCTGCTATTGCAATGCCTGTATTACCTGACGATGCCTCTATTATAATTTTATCCTTTGTCAGGTTTCCAGTCTTTATTGCATATTCTATCATAAAAAATGCAGCCCGGGTTTTTACAGAATCAAATTTATTATAATATTCAAGTTTTGAATAAATGTTATCAATCTTATATAATGGTGTATTACCTATATTAAATCTATATGCATCGTTTTTTATTTCTTCAAACAGTGAATTTGAAAATGACATTATGCATTATTGCAAACCTGTTTATTAATATTTTTTATGCTTTGTTTATATATTAAAATAACCTTATAAAAATAATATAACAGGCAATGTATATAACAGTATAAAAAAACTTGATAACAGCAATATTATACATAAAGTAATTAATATTGCCACTATGGCGATCATTAACCGTTATTTCTTTTGCAAGAAAATTGATAGGGACTCATAATCTTCCTGCTTCTTTTGAAAGAATTAGTGTAATGAGGCCTACATAACACGCAAATTTGAATTAGAAATCCCATGAATTTGTTGGTCCGCAGTGCATATAGGCGTCAAATTTCCAACGCCAAATGATCGCCATAGGTAAAATAGAAAACGTAATATAATATATGCATATAATTATGCGTGAGATACACATATAAGGATGGGAAGATATACGATGGAGATAATGAATTATACTCCGTAAATATAGACTCCACAGCAGGATCAAAATCAATAGAAATAAAAGGTTATTCCCAGACAATATTAATTAATAAAGCACCTGGAGGTTATAAAATATTCCAGGGAGATATGGATATGGGCACATTAAACAGAAATTTAACAATGAATTATAACGGTAGGGCATATTCTGTCTCAAAGCCATACATAAACGATAATGTAAGGACAATTGATATGAATTCAGACACATCAAAGGTAGGAACAATGGTTTTCAACCAGGATTCATTAACCGGCACCTTTGAATATTTGAATGATGAGGTTCCAGCCGTAATATATATGTCACTTCTATCACCATACATTAAAAATGGTTATGTTAACCCATCAAACAGTACAATGCCTAACAGGGGAAATAGATACGCTATGTCCAAAAAATATCTGATATTATCAAATGTTGTTTTCTTTGTTGCAATAATATTAATATTTGCTTCAGGTTATCTTGGCATCCCCGGTACATATGACTTTGTAATACTGATACTGGCAGTTGTATTTTCATACGTTGTTAGAATCTATGGAAGAAGGAAATACATGGAAGAACATCAAAACGACATCAACAATCAGAATAATAATCAATAAGGATTTATAATTATTTACAATTATGCTATGTAATGGATTTTTATAATGAGATAACGGAATATATTGAGAACGGTAAAATAAAAAACAAGGAAGAATTACAGAAAGAGAAGTTAATTTTATCGAAGAAATTCAATCTTGATATTGTTCCAAGTGATGTTGAAATATTAAATTTTAAAGATAATAAAAAATATGTTAATTTATTGAGAAAGAAACCTACAAGAACAATTTCCGGGGTTGCTGTTGTTGCGGCAATGACATCGCCTGAGGCATGCCCCCATGGGAAATGCATATTCTGCCCCGGTGGTGTTGATAATAATTCACCACAGTCATATACAGGATTTGAGCCATCTGCACTTAGAGGAAGAAATAATTATTATGATTCATACAATATAACATTTAGCAGGTTAAAGCAACTGGAAACAATAGGACATGATACAAGCAAGGTTGATCTAATTGTTATGGGCGGGACATTTACGGCGAGATCTGAGGAATATCAGAGAACATTTGTAAAGGGCTGCCTGGATGGGATGAATAAAACAATATCAAAAACGCTGGAGGAATCAATACTTGAAAATGAAATTTCCGAAAGGAGATGCATTGGATTAACGGTGGAAACAAAACCTGACTGGTTCAACGAAATAGAAATAGATAATGCATTATCATACGGTACAACAAAAATAGAACTTGGTATACAGGTATTAAATGATAAAATTTTGCATGATAATTTACGCGGCCATGGTGTACCAGAAATTGCCAGATCAACCCAGCTGGCAAGAGACGCAGGCCTGAAAATATTATACCATATCATGCCGGGAATGTATGGATCAGATTATAAAGAGGATATAGACAGTTTCAATAAGATGATGGGCGATGAGAATTTTAAGCCTGATATGTTAAAAATATATCCTACATTGGTTGTAAACAATACATCCCTGTATAAATACTGGAAAGAAGGTAAATATAAACCATATGATACATATAAGGTAGTTAACCTTGTAACGTATTTCATGAAGAATATGCCCCCATGGGTCAGAGTAATGAGGATGCAGAGGGACATACCAGTAAATTTCATAGAGGCAGGTGTTAAAAGAAGTGACCTGCATAATTTAGTCGATGAAAGAATGAGGGAATTACGCATAAAAACTATGGAAATAAGAACAAGGGAAATAGGCATAGCAAAGGAAAATTATGGCAATAGCTATGAATTAATCAGGCGTAATTATAAAGCCTCAGGTGGTGATGAAATATTTCTATCATTTGAAAATTCAAAAAATGACATAATAGGATATCTAAGGCTAAGGATGCCATCAGAAAAAGCACATAGAAAAGAGGTTTTAAATTCATCAATTATAAGGGAAATAAAGGTTTTAGGCAATATAGTCCCGGTAGGTGAGGAGTCTGTGGAAAACTGGCAGCATCATGGCCTGGGCAAAAAACTTCTCAATGAGGCAGAAAAGATCTCTAAGGAAGAATATGATAAAAAAAGAATTTTGGTAATAAGTGGAATAGGTGTAAGAAATTATTTCAGAAAATATGGATATGAGCGCCTGGGTCCATACATGGCAAAGGAGCTGTAATTATTTCCAGTTTTTCCACTGATTTAAATAATCTTCTGAAATCGCTCTTAATTTATTTATATCATTATCAGGAATAATGTTTACTTTTCCTATCATTCTCGAATAAATATATATTTTTGCTGATTTTTCCAGCACCTCAGATGCCGTTATTGATCTTTCCATATCACTGCCTACTGAAACAGCACCATGGTTTTTCATTACCGTTGCGTTATTATTTCCAAGCCCGGAAACAACGTTTTTTGCAAGTTCAATAGAACCTGTAATTGCATATTCTGAAACCCTTATGTTATTACCAAGAAGCATTGCTATATCCTCCGTTATTGCTGGTATATTTTCATCAATAACAGATAATACAGATGAATATATTGAATGGGTATGGACTATAGCATTAACATCTTTCCTGTTTTTATATATTTCATAGTGCATTAATCTCTCACTTGAGGGTTTTAATTTTCCCTCCAGTATATTTCCACTAATACCGGTTATAACCATATCGTCAACCGTACTTTTCATGTAGTTAGTACCGCTTGGGGTAATTACAATATTATTATCATCCGTCCTTAAACTTATATTTCCCCATGATCCAACTGTTAATTTATCATTTACCATTCTTCTGCACGCATTTAAAACAATCTCTCTTTCTTTTTCATATAGCATAAGATGAAATATTTAATTTATATAAAAAATTTTATCATCATATGCTATGGCGACCATTAACTTGTTATTTTTAGTATTTTTATATAAATCGTGATATATATATGGTTTCCTGGGATATGCCACATGATTTCTTACAGGCATACTATTTATCCATAATGTAATGCCCCTGTTAACAGTACACTATATGTGGGTATAACATATAAATTCCCTATATCCATGGTAAATTACTGTATTAGTAAGAGAAAATTATATAATATTTCTAACACCGGATGATCGCCATAGATCATATGATTAAATATAAATATCCGTTTTATATTGAACTATATAATGTTGCTATCCTACTTAATCTTAGGTATAATAACTCTATTTATATCTATATACCTAATAATAAACATTCTTGGGGCTGATAAAACATGACCAGCATATATAACATAATTGACGGTAATAGGGCTGTTTCTGGCCTTATTATAACACTGATATATATAGCCCTTGCACTTCTATTTGGTTACATAATATCCGGCTACATAAAGAAATTATATACAGATGAGGAGGAAAAAACGTGGTTATACCCTATTTCTGGAAGAATAGTAAAATTCTTTGAAAAATTTCTTAATGAAGATAAAAATAAGCAGATGAAATTCAAAGAATATTTTTTTACACTGATAATGTTTAATCTTTTTGCAGGCGTAATCGCCTTTATTTTTATTTTTTTCCAGCATGATTTTCCATATTCATATGCCAACAACCATATGACGCTATCACTTACATTCAATACAGTTATAAGTTTTCTGACAAATACAGATATACAGCATTATTCAAACACATTTGACCTGAGTATATTAAGCTGGACCTTTGTAATTACAGGGTTAATGTTTTTGTCTGCAGGTACGGGATTCGCAGCATCAATGGCATTTATAAGGGGGATATTAAATGATAATGGCAGGATTGGAAATTTTTACCATGATTTTTTAGTATCAATATTCTATTTAATATTCCCACTAACAATACTTGTAACAATAATAGTAATAGCTATGGGGATTCCGGAAACCCTGAGCAGTTATATAAACATATATCCTATAGGGTCACAGGCCGTTAAACTGCCATTAGGTCCTGTGGCAACCCTTGTGTCAATAAAAAATATAGGCACAAATGGCGGCGGTTTCTACGGTGCAAACGCAGCTTTTCCACTTGGGAACCCCAACTGGCTTACCAATATAGTTGAATATATATCATTCATGTTAATACCGGTAGGATCTGTAATATCACTGGGAAAAGTGTTCGATAAAAGATTTGGCAATATGATAGTCGGGGTGCTTGTTGTAATATTTGTGGCCACATCAGTATTAACATTTATCTCTGAATATATTGGCATACCTGTGATATCTTCACTCGGAATATTTACAGGAAATATAACGGGGAAGGAATCCTATCTTGGTTTAGCATCATCATCCACATTTCAGGTTGGTGCCGTTTTTACCTCAACAGGGGCTTCTACCGGCGGTATTGTTGACTACACCCCAACAGGCCTTCTGGGCTTGCTGTCGCAGCTTGTTCTTAATGATCCACTTGGAGGCGTTGGAACGGGCATTGTGAATATATTTACATACATCATCTTTACGCTGTTTATAACCTCATTGATGATTGGCAAATTACCTGAATTGATGAATATAAAAATAGGTTCCAAGGAAATAAAATATTCAACATTATCCCTGATTACACATCCCCTAATAATTATAATTCCACTGGGATTTACATTACTGCTGCCACTTATAATGGGAACATTTTATAATGGCTTCCCATCAAACATATCAAATCTATTATACGAATTTGCATCAGCAGCATCAAATAATGGTTCTGAGGCCGGTGGATTTTTAACAAATCAATCATATTTCAATTATCTTGATGGGATAATAATGTTGCTTGGCAGATATTTAATTCTGGGCATACAGCTGCTACTTGCACAGCAGTTTGCATTCAAAAAGCCAAAAACAGTTTATGATAAATCAACAATAGATACGGGTTCGGTTTCATTTGGCTTTATGCTTTTAGCTGTAATATTAATGATAGGATTGCTATCATATCTGCCTATATTTGCCCTGGGGCCATTATATGCGTGGGCAAAGGATTTTAATTTCGTGGTGATGGGATGGATATAAGGGAAGTATTAATAAATGCACTGAAGGGTTTCGATTTGAGGAAAATAATAAAAAATCCTGTTATGTTTATCACAGAAATAGCATTTTTTATATCCATATTTATTATAATATTTCCGTCAGATTTCAATGTTCCATATACCAGTGTTTACATATATTTCTACATATCCGTCACAGTATTATTATTCCTGACAGTATTCTTCTCAAATTTAAGTACTTCATTATCTGAAAGCCAGAGCAAGGCAATAACATCCTCACTGGAAAAAATGAAAATTTCCACAAAGGCTAATTTATTAAAAGACGGTAAAATAATAATTGTAAACTCAGGCGAGTTAAAAAAGGGAGATACAGTACTGATAAGGAAGGACGAAACCATACCATCTGATGGTGAGGTAATTAAGGGATCAGGATATGTAAACGAATCAAACGTTACCGGAGAATCAAGGCCAGTTCTTAAGTTAGTAGGCGATAGTGTAACAGGGTCTACAAAACTTGTAACGGACGAAATAACTGTAAGGGTTTCAGTGAATCCAGGTGAATCATTTATAGACAGTATGATAAAGGTTGTACAGAATGCAGTAAGGGAAAAAACACCAAATGAAATTGCACTATCAATATTTCTATCCGGCGTTACATTAATATTTTTAATTGTTGTTGCATCAATATTTTCATTATCAACATATACAGGAATAAAGCCAAATATAGATATACTTCTTGTCTTACTGGTGGCTTTAATACCCACAACAATAGGTGGATTACTGCCTGCGATAGGTATAGCGGCTGTAAATAAGGTATCGCAGTATAATATAATATCAAAATCCGGAAAGGCTGTGGAAAACGCAGGCGATATAGATACGATAATCCTGGATAAAACGGGAACAATAACAATGGGAGAACGCGAGGCCGTGAAATTTTATTCGAACCAGAATTATGATTATAAAGAATTTGTAAAAAATGCTCTACTATGCTCCGTTAACGATGAGACAATAGAGGGTCTGTCAATAGTAAGGCTTGCAAAAAAGGAAAATATAAATTACAGCGAGGAGGAGTTAAAAGATTACGAATTCATGCCATTTTCATCAGAAACCAGTTACAGTGGAATAAAAAATGGTGATAAATATATATTAAAAGGCTCTATTAGATCCCTATCGGAAAAATTGAATTTAAACGATGCATATATAAATGGCGTATGCAAGGAAATATCATTGAAAGGTGGAACCGCAATACCGGTTGCATCCGCTGGCAAATTTATAGGTGTAATAGAATTAAATGATATATTAAAACCTGGAATAAGAGATAGAATAGAAGATTTACACAAAATGAATATCAGTACAGTTATGTTAACCGGTGATGATGAGGTTACAGCAGCATATTTTGCCAGGGAGGCAGGCATAGATCAATATATAGCAAACAGCAAGCCAGATGATAAATATAATAAGGTAATCGAAGAGAAAAATAAGGAAAGAATGGTTGCAATGATCGGTGATGGCACAAACGATGCACCAGCCCTGGCAAAGGCGGATGTTGCCATGGCAATGAATACCGGCACTCAGGCTGCCAAGGATGCAGCAAATATGGTAGACCTTGATTCAACACCCACAAAATTAATAGATGTAATATTTCTTGGAAAGCAGATTTTAATAACAAGGGGTTCATTAACCACATTCAGCATAGCAAATGACATATCAAAGTACTTTGTAATAATACCTGCAATGTTTTATCTGTTTCCAGAACTGGGATTTTTAAATCTCTTAAATTTAACTGACCCGTTGAGGGCAATCACAGCTGCATTAATATTCAATACAGTAATAATAATTATGCTGGTGCCCCTTGCACTGAGGGGTGTAAAATATACCCCATCAGGTGCATCGGATTTACTGAAGAGGAATATCATGGTATATGGTTTTGGTGGACTGGTATTTCCATTTATAATGATATATATAATATACATATTACTGGGTTTAGGTGGTATAGCATGGTAAAGAAGAACATATTAAAGGCATTCGCCCTGGCGGTAATAATAATGTTCATAGCGGGTTTTGTTTTTCCGGTAGTTACCTCGTTAATCACGGAGCACACCCTGCCGTATTATTCAAATGGCCATCCTGTTAAGGTAAATGGCAGGGTAATTGATTCATACCTGCTGGCTGAAGCGTTCAATGAATCGTATTTTTTCCAGCCGAGGCCATCGACAACAAACTACAGTTTCAACGATAGTGGTTCATATTCAACATCTCTGAGTAACAAAAGTACATTAAACAACCTGAAGGAAAATTTAAATAAGTTTGAAAAGAGGAATAATGTTTCTGAATCAAAGATACCATATGCAATGATTTCTGCTTCCGGCTCTGGTGTTGATTATGCAGTACCCTTAAAGGGTGCTTCTATACAGGTAAACAGAATAGCAGAAAGTATAAATAAACTATCAAACAATACAGTAAGCATAAAATCAATAGAAAATTTCCTTAACAGTACTATAATTAAGGATAAACAGAGTAATTTTCCAGTACTTGGGTCACAGTATGATAACGTTGTTGAATTAAATCTTGCAGTAATAAATTATATGGAGGAACACAATATAGTAAAAAAATCATTTTTTAATTAATACTGTATCTATTCTTGGGTCCTTTACAATGTATTTTATATCTGAATTTATTCTGTGCTTTCTATTTGGTTTGCTCCTTGTACCTATAATTGCACAATCCGGGTCTTCTCTTTCTATTATTGAATTTATTTCCTCCTTAATATCTGTATTATAACCGGATTTTAATAATGATATATCTACGCCACTTTTTGATATTTCCCCCATATTATCAAATAACATTTTGAATCCATGTGTTCTGTTTTTATCATATTTTCTTAAATCCACTATCATCAATTCTGCATTATTCATTTTTGCCATTTCTATCGCAAAAAATACAGCAGATCTGGTATTTACCACCTCTGAAATGGGCAGTAATATTTTTTTATATGGGTATTCCCTCTCACTTATACTGAGCAATATTAATGGTATGGATAAATTTTTCAGAACATAATCCCCGATACTGCCGAATATAGACCCGGATAACAGCGCCCTTTTATGTGTTGCCATAAGCAGTAAATCGTAATAATGCGAGGATGTTTCCTTTATTAACCCAGTTTTAACATTTTCATACGTTGATATTTTAGGTATTACCTTCAGGCCTGCCCGTTTCCCATCCTTATATGCATTTGTTACTAATGTAACACTGTTTGACCATTCAATACTATCATTTCTTTCCCTTATTGTTATTGCGGTCAGTTCTGAATTATATGTTTTAGCCAGATCAAATGCAAGTTTTAAAGCCTTTATGGAATTTATACCTCTAAACATTGGAACCAGAACACGATCCGTTTTTATAAAATAGGACCTTGATGCTTCAAACATGTATATTCATTGAATAGATGCATATAATTATTTCTATTTTAGGTGCAGTAATCTGATAAAACTTATCATGGTAAATATAATAATTGGTTTAAAATAAAATACAGTAAAAACATTAATATGTGTAAATGTAATTAAAACCTGTGTTATGTATTACAGTTAGAGATAAGGAAATAGTTGATTACGAGAGTATATATCAATTATTAAAAATGAAGGTCGATTCATTATTTGTAATAGATTATGATGCAATAACAAAAAGGCATTTAAATTTTGACCTGTACGATAAACTGTCAAAGTTTTTCGAAATAACGGTTATGAATTATCCCCAGACAGAGAGTGATTTAACAGATACAATAATAAATGGGGCATCCAATGTAGTTATAAACAATAATTTAACCTATAGAACAATAAAAACCTTTCTTGCAGTTACAGAAAATATAGCAATGAATTATAGTTATAATGATACATGTATATACTTTTCAGAGAATGGTGGATTAATGTTCTTAGCCGATAGGGAGATAATGCTTCCATATAAAATAGCATATAATTACGGTGGATTTGATATAAAAAATTCAATAAAACTTACAAATTTTCCAGATGATGTTATGAACATCAAAAGCCAATAAAAATACTGTGATATAGATGAAAGTAAATACAGATATAGGAATAAAGTTGGAAAATCCATTTATGTTAGCCTCTGGCATTTTAGATGAAAATGGCTATACAATGGAGAGGATTTTAAATAACGGGGCTTCCTCGGCTGTAACAAAATCTATAGGCATGGAAGAACGAAGAGGCTTTGACCCGCCTGTAATATACCATGATGAAAATTATGTAATAAATGCAGTAGGGTTATCAAATCCTGGAATAGATAACTTTGGGGAGGAAATAAAAATTGCATTGCGGTCAGGGAAACCCGTTATAGGGAGTATATTTGGCAGGGATGCTGAAGAATTTTCATTACTTGCGAGAAAGATGGAATCATACAGCGTTTCTGCAATAGAATTGAATTTATCATGCCCGCATGTTAAGGGCTATGGCATGGAGGTGGGTTCAGACCCCGATTTAGTAAGTGAAATAGTTTCGGAGGTTAAATCCAAAGTAAGTATACCGGTGTTTTCAAAGTTAAGCCCGAACACATCGGATATAGTGGAGGAAGCCAAAGCAGCAGAAAAATCCGATGCACTTGTTTTAATAAACACCATAAAGGCAATGAAAATAGATATATATGCAAGAAAACCGGTTTTAAGCAATGTGTATGGTGGTTTATCCGGTGCATCAATAAAGCCCGTTGGTGTAAGGTACGTTTATGAAATAAAGAAAGAGTTAAATAAAAAAATAATAGGTGTCGGTGGCATAGAAAATGTAAACGATGCAATAGAATATATAATGGCAGGGGCATCCGCGGTTCAAATAGGGTCTGCAGTATATAAATATGGTATAGGCATATTTAATAAACTAAATAATGATTTAAATGAATTTTTTATTAAGAATAATATAAATGATATTGAAGATATAATAGGGGTTGCTCTCAAATGAAACACGCATATATAATTGATAATATTACGGAAGGCAAAAACGTTAATACAGTAGTATTCTCAACCGATGATGAGATAAAACCAGGGCAGTTTATAATGGCATGGGCCCCTGGAATAAATGAAATACCATTATCATTTTCTTACATAAATAAAATAAAAAAAATTACAGTAAAAATATATGGAGAAGCATCAGAATATATAGCACATCTAAAAAGAGGCGATTATTTATATTATTCCGGACCGTATGGAAAACCATTTACCATTGTCCCTGGCAAAAAGCTTTTAATAGGTGCTGGTACTGGCATAGCCCCGTTAATACCATTGATTGATGATAATACATATGGAATTATATCAGGGAAAACAGCAGATGACATAATATTTGAAAGATATTTTAATAACAGATTAAAAGTTGTAACCGATGATGGTTCATACGGAATGAATGGTTATGTAACCACCGCATTAAAAACGCTGGATTTGAACGAATTCGATATGTTGTATGTGTGTGGACCGGAAATAATGTTAAAAACTGTATATGATTACATTAAAAATATGGATATAAATGCCCAGTTTTCGCTGGAAAGGTCAATGAAGTGTGGCATTGGCCTGTGCGACTCCTGCTCAATAAATGGATATCAGGTGTGTACAGATGGTCCTGTATTTTCAATAGAGCAGTTAAAAAATATGGATGAATTTGGAAGGACAAGGTTGCAGTACTCAGGCAAAAGGATATATTTTTAACGGCGTGGATGGAAAATCCTACATGATTTATGGGATTAAAGCTAACCGCAATAATATCGATAGACGTATAATGAATATTCAAAAAAGATATAATAAAGCCTACCAAACAGATAGGAATGCAGGTAGGTTTCATGTTTCATATAGTTTCTAACCCCCATGGCAGAACTTGCAGGCAAAAAAATAATAGAAATTAATGAGAAATATATAAGAAGCTATAACTGTGATTGTGGAAATACTATTGAAATATCCATCACAAAGTGCCCTGTGTCAGGACTATCAACAATTAGCTGATAATCTGCGACAAACAGGCATTGCAATACAGGTAATGTACTTCAGGAGGGCTACACACTTTAGCGGTGTGGGGATGCCACTAAAAAAGGTTTAATACATTATAATTATATCATAATATGGATGGTTCATTGGAAGAACAGTGCATATTTAATAGAAGCGGCAGATGTTATTTTATAGAATCAGAAATTTCAAATTGTTCATTATGTTTTAATTTCAAAACATTTCATATGTATGGCAAAAAAAGGAAATTATACTATAATTTATTCGATTATCTGAGGGAAAATAAACTGGATAGGGATTTATTCCCGGATAGCAATGATGAACAGGATTCATTAAAAAATTTATAATAAATATTATATTGCCATATTGCATTTGAATTATAATGTCCAGCAATACAGATCACTTTGCAAACAAAAGAACGTTTTTGGCGTGGATAAGAACTGGCATAGCCCTAATGGGCTTTGGATTTGTTATAGCAAAATTTGAAATATTTTTGCACATACTTGTAAGGGCAAGTACATCATCACTGGACGAATCATTAATAGCCGGGGAAATAATGATTGTTCTCGGAATGGCAACAATAGCATATGGTTTATTTGAATTTTTAGCGAATGAAAAGGATTTAGATAACGATAAATACAATTCAAGAAAAACAGAAATCATAATATTCAGTTCATTCATAATAGGCATGGCGATACTTTTACTGTTATTTATAATATAAAATATAAAAAATTATTTTTCTGGCCGTCCTCTTAAAACTATCTCCCTCAATTCTTTTCCAACCTGTTCTTCAAGGGAGTTATCGAGATCCGCCATTAGAGCTTCTAAATGTTTTGACCCCTCATCGTATTCTTCTATCCATTCATCAGCGAATTTTCCACTTTTTATTCTTTCTGCCTTTTCCCTCATTCTTTTTCTAACATCATCATTTATAACATATTTTCCAACGGTTAAGCCACCGTATTTTGCTGTATCGGAAACCGCCCGTAACATACCTGATAAACCCTTTTCATAGATCTGGTCAGTTATTAATTTCATTTCATTGATAGCCTCAAAATATGCCATTTCTGGCCTGTAGCCAAGGTCAACTATTGTATGGAATGTGGATCTTAACATTTCTGTCAAACCACCTACAAGGTCTAATTGCTCTCCCATTAAATCTGTTTCTGTTTCTTCCCTGAAGGTTGTTTCAAGAACTCCTGCCTTTGTTGCACCCAGGCCCTTTGCAATTGCAAGTGCCTTTTCCAGTGCCTTGCCAGAATAATTATTTGCCACACTTACCAGGACAGGAACACCGCCACCCTTTACAAAGAATTCCCTTACTGATGGTCCCGGTGCCTTTGGGGCTGCCATATAAACATCTACATAGTCTGGTGGCTGTATTAACTTATAATGTATGTTAAAACCATGTGCAAACACCAGATCCATGCCCTTCCTTAAAACAGGTTTAACCCTCTCATTATATATTTTCCTCTGAACCATATCAGGAACTAAAAATATTACTATATCAGCATCCTTTACAGCATCCTCGGTTTTCATTGGCTTTACACCGTCATCCATAGCCCTGTGCCATGAATTGCCCTCTCTTTCCAGGCCAAGCCTTACATCTAAACCTGAATCAATTAAATTTAAAGTCCAGGCCCTGCCCTGACTTCCATATCCCAGTATAGCTATCTTCTTATCCTTCAAGTAACTTAAATCTGCATCATTTTCTGTATATACCTTGCCAAGCACTTTGTTCAACTTTTTCACCCCATTCATACCTCTCGGAATTATTATAATTCAATTCAAAATTTTTAACATTATAATCATTTATTATTTCAACATAGTCTATATCAACCATTTTACTCAGTGTTAATATGGATAAATCAACATTGCCTAAATTATACCTATCATATAATGATAAATATAATATGCAGTTGTTATTATTATCACAGTTAACGTTCATCCACTTTATATCAACCCAGAACTTTCTGAAATTTGCCGAAACTCTTTCTATTAATCCCGGGTCCCTATAATTTCCCTGCACCTTTACTACCTTTTCTCGGATCACTTACTATCACCTCACTTAATTTTCCACCTGGTGGTAATGTTGGTAATGCTAATTCTTCCTTATTAACAGGTACCCTTATCACCGATGGTACATTTTCTTTTATTGCTTTCCGTATAAATTCGTATAAATCCTTATAATCATGGACATCATATGCATCAGCCCCGAATGATTCAGCATATTTTACGATGTTTGGAGAATTTCCATAATCAACCCCCACTATTCTTTTATTCTGGAACATGTCCTGAACCTGCCTTACCAGACCCAGTGTCCTGTTATCATTGACTATTGCTATTACTGGTATATGCTCATCAACCGCAGTTGCCAGATTATTTCCTGTCATCATAAATGAACCATCACCATCATAGTCCAGTACAACTTTATCCGGTTTACCTACCTTGGCCCCCATTGCGGATGGCAGTCCAAATCCCATTGTTCCCATTCCCGTTGATGAGAAAAACGATCTTGGCTCTAAATTTTCCCACTGTGTCTCTGCCCACATTTGATGCTGGCCAACACCGGTTGTTAATATGGTATCCCTGGGAACGGCCTCACGTATAGTTTTTAATATTTTCCACGGTCTTAAATGTCCGTCATCCTCAGGATGTGAAAACTGTGAATAATAATCCTTTAATTCATTCACACGTTTTGTCCATTCATAAACATTGCCTTTCCTGCCCAGTGTATTTAGTACATTTAACAGTTCATTCAGCAGAACTTTTGCATTTCCAAGCATTGCCACATCCGGATTTATTCCCTTATTGAAATCAGTTGGGTCCAGATTTATCGACATAAATATTTTTTTTGTATCATTCATTTCATTATACGATGTAAATGTTCTGTCACTGAACCTTGCCCCAACCGCAAATAAAACATCGGATTCCAGAGCTGCTGTACTTGCTTCAGCACGTCCATAGTAACCCATAGGGCCTATATACAGGGGATAATCAGCTGGCATTGATGATTTTCCAGGTAATGTTGACACAACAGGGCACCCCAGGAACTCCGATAATTTTATTATTTCCTCCGTTGCATTTGCCCACATGACACCGGTTCCCACAAGTATTACGGGTTTTTTTGCATTCAACAGGTTTAATGCAGCCTTCCTCAGGGCATCCTTATCTATAACCGTTCTAAATGGTTTGTAATGCACACTCACACTGTCAGGATATTTTACATTGTCTATATCTTCCATCTGGATATCCCGGGGAACATCGACAACCACGGGTCCCGGTCTTCCCGTTGATGCAACATAAAATGCATTTTTTATCCACTGCGGTATTTCAGTTATGTCCCTCAATTCAACGGCATATTTTGATACGGGAAAAGAAACACCAAGTGTATCTGACTCCTGAAATGATAATTTTCCCATTGATGCCCTGTTAACACCGCCTGTTATTGCAACTACGGGGGATGAATCCTGATATGCAGTTACTAACCCCGTAATCAGGTTTGTTACCCCTGGGCCAGATGTTGCTGTGCAGACACCCGGTATTCCCGTAGCCCTTGCAAACCCATCAGCAGCATGTGCTGCAGCCTGCTCATGCCTCATTAAAATGTGCCGCATCTCTCCATTTGCCAGGTCCTCATAGAATGAATCATACATGGGCATATTGTATAATCCAGGTATGCCAAAAATGTTTTTTACTCCTTCTCTTTTCAGTGATTCTACCAGTAATTCAGAACCTTTCATAAAAAACACCCCTATAACCAAAAACTCTCAAACTCTTTATAACTCTCTTATAAAAAAACACGCCACAGATGTTAGATAAAACCTTTCACGCCATCCATTTTTTTCACCTTTTTCATTTTTTGTATTTGCATTTCAATGGTTTTCCATTAATATTCTATATGTTTATCCAACGTTTATTAATGTTCATTAAATACATTAAATGAAGTTAATAAAATGTAATACTTAATTTTATTTAAATATTTTGTTTTAAAATTTATATTCAATGTTTTAATCCATTTTATAAAATTTAATTATACTGTTAAATATATCCGTGTTTCCGGCTAAAACTTTGCCATATTTTATTATTTCCTCTATTATTTTCCTTTTATCCTTTGCCATTTTATATATTTCATCTAATGTGTAAACCCTTGGCTCTATGTCTACTGGCATACGTGGATCCATAAACACAGTTTCACTCTTTTTTGAATCTGTAATTATTATAACATCAGCATCCGAAAATGGTGTGTAGTCTCCTCTGGCAAGAGAGCCTATTAAAATTGTTAACAGTGACCCATTTTTTAAGGAATTGTTTCCATATTCAATCAATCTTTTTAAAATAAAATTATAATTAACTTCGAATATTTTTGTTGCAGAATTCGAATATTTCCTTTGCATATTTTATACACCTCCCTGCATCCTCTATTGAATAATATTCAAATGGCGATCCTTCACTGTAATAATCTGGATATCTTGATCCTATGTATACTCTGTCAAGTTCCATTGCCTTATCGATCAAAGTTTTATCTATTTTAAATTCTTCCAGTTGCAATAGCATCCTTGATATTGAACGACTCCAGATTTCTTTATTTATTGAATGGTATAAAGCCTTTACTGCTTTCTCTGCACACTGCTGTGATGCAAAACATGCCCATTCATATTTTTCATTTTTTAATGCATCCTCTGCTTCCTCGGGGTCTCTTTGAGCCTGTTTTAACCAATCCATTGACCTTGATGACATTTATTAATAATAATTACTGTGCTTATATTTATTTCTATACTATTATAATGCTATTAAAAATCAAAAAATATAAGCAATTAATATGTATTATTGTTATGTATTAAAAATACTTAACTTTTATTTTTAAATTTTATATTAAACATTTTTTTTAAAGTTTTTGCCATATTTATATTTCTTAACACATTAATTATGCTGTTACCGATTTAAAATTGGTGATAAAAAATGAATAAAAAGCTAGCAGTATTATTGGTAGTTCCCTTACTTGTTTCACTGGGAGGAGCGTTTGCTTTCTCAGCGTTTTCAGGTAGTTCGAGCGTAACTATCAATAACACAGCAAGTCATCTGACCTGGGAAAACCAGGCGACCCTAACAGCAACAAATGCTAATAATACGCCTTTAACACTGGATGGTCCAAATGGGCATATATACGAAGTAGGAACAGGAATGGCATATTTCCAATCTAGTGGAATGTACAGACTTGGTTTTGGAGCACAGTACTACAACACAGCAACCAGTGGAAGAGAATACGTGATAAACGTAACGAACTTTGCACCCGGTGAATTCATAGAGCTCACTGATATTATAACAAACAACGGAACTGTAGGATTTATTGTAACTGCACCATATGCACAGATGAGTTTTAATACATCAGATCCACCCCTACCTCCACCCCCGGGACCGAATCCTCCACCACCTCCACCATTACCACCAAGCCAACAAACATCAAATAAAATAAATGCAACATCTGTCCCATATGCATACTTCATGGACGATTTACAGAGCTCAACAGGATGGATATACAATGTAACTGAAGTTTCAGGCTTTGGGATATCACTTAGCCCGGAGGGAAGTGCAACAATGACAATAATGATAGGACTTGGAAACAGCAATGGGAAGGACGTAAATTGCTACCAGGACTCGACCTTCAGTCTTAACATAGATCTGAATGTTGAATCAGACCCATAAAAATAATTTTTACAATTTATTTTTTTATTTAGTATATATAGGAAATATTTATGGAACAATACATTTTATAAAATCTAATAATAATATAAAATCTAATAATAATTATACTGTCAAATATATTACATTCCTGGTGAATACCCTGTGAAGCCATACAGATACAAAAATATATCAATAGTGCTCAATAACATTTTTATTAGTAATGAAAAATATTAATATTGAGCATTTCAGGTTTTTTCATTTCAGTGCTGTGGGTACACTATCAGGTTACATGGTCATCAGATATGAAATGATAGCAGGATATCACACACAAATTATAAAATAACAAAAGCTATATATCATTATCACTTTTATTTAAAAATGAAGAGATCAGATATAACTTACAGTGGACCGGAAAGGTCACCAAACAGATCATATATGAAAGCTATGGGATTAACCGACGACGATTTAAGCAAATATGTTGTTGGAGTTGCAGCGGCATGGAATGAGGCGGGACCATGTAATATACATGCTTTATCTCTGGCAAATAATACAAAGGAGGGCATAAGGCATAATAATGGCACTCCAAGGCTATTTGCAACACCGGTTGTTATAGATGGTATAGCAATGGGAACCGAAGGAATGAAATATTCACTGGTAAGCAGGGAATTGATAGCCAATACAGTGGAATCAACAGTAAATGCACATAATTATGATGGTTTCGCTGCAATATCGGGATGCGATAAAACATCTCCAGGTATGATGATGGCGATGGCAAGAATGAACCTGCCATCAATAGTTATGTACGGTGGAACAACATTGCCCGGTTATTTCCACGGAAAGGAAATAGCAGTAGGTGATTTATTCGAGGCTGTGGGTTCATATTTAAATGGAAATATGGCAATAGAAGAATTAAAATTAATGGAAGACCATGCTATACCTACTGTCGGATCATGTGGGGGATTATACACTGCAAATACAATGGCAATGATGACAGAGACTCTTGGCCTGGCATTGCCCGGAAGTGCTTCTCCACCAGCAGTAGATGGTGCAAAGGTGAAATACGCATATGAAACAGGCAAAACTTTAATGGATTTGCTGGAAAACGATTTAAAACCCCGGGATATATTAACGGAAGAATCTTTTTATAATGCAGTAACAGTTCTAATGGCTTCCGGCGGTTCAACAAATGCGGTTTTGCATCTCTTAGCAATAGCACATGAAGCTAATATAAAATTGGATATGGATGATTTTGACAGGATATCAAAAAAGATACCGGAAATAGTTAATATGAAACCTTCTGGTGAATATGTCATGGCAGACCTTGATAAAATCGGTGGCGTACCTGTTTTAATGAAAATACTGTTAGACCATAATTTACTGAATGGGGAGCAATTAACGGTAACAGGCAAAACAATACGTGAAAATCTAAAAGATATAAAAATAATGAATAAACAAAATGTAATATTTGATGTGGAAAAGCCGATAAATTCATCAGGTGGCATAAGAATATTGAAGGGCAACCTGGCAACAGAGGGTTCTGTTTTTAAAATATCTGCTTCAAATGTAAAATACCACAAGGGTCCTGCCAGGGTTTTTGATTCGGAAGATGATACATTTAAAGCAATAAAGGATAAAAAAATAGCTCCCGGTGATGTTGTCGTAATAAGGTATGAAGGACCGAAGGGAGGGCCAGGAATGAGGGAAATGTTATCAGTTACTTCAGCACTTGTAGGAGCTGGACTCGGAGATAGTGTTGCTTTAATAACCGATGGAAGGTTCTCCGGTGCAACCAGGGGTATTATGATAGGTCATGTAGCACCAGAAGCAATGGATGGTGGTGCAATAGCCGTTGTAAGGAATAATGATATTATAGAAATAGACGGCAATAATGGTAAAATAAACCTTTTAATCGATGAAAACGAATTAAATAACAGATTAAAAAACTGGAAAAAACCGGAACCAAAACATAAAACAGGCTTACTGCACCAGTATTCAAGGTTAGTTTCATCATCATCAAAGGGTGCAGTTATGGAATAAAATAATTATATCCCAAAGCCATAATTATCAAAAATACTTTATATTTTGCTATGATTGGCTATAATGGATAGTAAGGAAGAAATGGAAAAAACCGGAGATGGTATTGAAAAAGAGCTTGACACTTTCAGGCAGAAAACCGAGAATAATTTCAATGAGATATATGATAAATTAAATAACAAAAAATTAAGTGATGAAAATGAGGAGAATTTATCCCTTGCATTAACACTGATGGAATCAATCGGAATAGACATATTGCATTTATTAAGAGATTATGATGATTTAATAGATTATCTTGAAATATTAAAAAAATTATAAATTTATTTATTCTTCATCCGTTTCCTTTGCTTTTTCATTATCAATATGTTCTATAGGTTCAGTTTGTTCCGGTTCAGTTCTAACTATATGTGATGGTGGATAACCGGTGATATCCAGTCCCGCTTCTCCATGAATTGCCATATCACCTATTCTTAATCTGGCCTCATCCTCTCTCAACGGAATAAATTTGCCAATTAATTTTAGTAAACCAAAGGTTAATGCAAACACATAAAGAATTACTATAATAGCGGCAAATGCCTGTATGCCTAACTGATAGAAATTACCATACAATGCACCTTTCAATCCTGGATCAATATATTGAGTCACAACAGGGTCCGCTAAAATACCGGTTAATAAACCACCGACAACACCGGCAACAGCATGCGATGAGAATACCCCTAAAGTATCATCTATCCTAAATTTCGGCTCGATTTTATATAAAAAGATCCATGGTATTATCCCGGTTGCTATGCCTATTACCATTGCTCCATAAATATTTACATATCCAGCCGCGGGTGTTATGCCCACCAGACCCGCTATTGCACCTACAGATGCACCTATTAATGAGGGCTTTTTGAAAAATTTCATATCCATAAACATCCATGTTATCATGCTCACTGCAGTTGCCACATTTGTATTTATTATTGCTATTCCTGCATCTATTGTACTGCCATATGGATCTCCACCGTTAAATCCGTCCCAGCCCAACCATATTAAGCCTAAACCCAGCATTACCAGGGCAAGGTTATTTGCCTTCATTTTCATCTCTTCCTTTAGTCTGGGCCCTATTGCCAGAGCAGCTGCCACGGCACCAATACCAGCATCGAGATGTATTACATAGCCACCTGAAAAATCAACAGCGCCTAATTGATTTAACCAGCCACCGGCAAATAGCCAGTATGCTACCGGGCTATAAACTATTAATGACCATACAGGTACAAAAACCATCCATGCCTTGAAGTTCATCCTTTCCAGCACACCTCCCATTAGAAGCACCGGTGTTATTGCTGCAAAAACAAACTGGAAAAATATAATAGTAGCATTTGGTATGGTAAGCGCCTGTTTAAGCGGCCCAACAATGGCCTGCCCGCTTATAAAAGAACCGGCACCTGCGGGGTATGGTACTCCAAATATATAATATCCACCAATATGCAGTGAACTGGATGTGCCAAACCCGAAATTATATCCCGCTATTACCCATATAATTAAAACTGCTGCAAAGGCGTAAAGTGCCATCATCATTGCATTAACCATATATTTTCTTTTTGTGAGTCCGGCATAATACAGTGCAAGCCCCGGGATGCTCATTAATCCAACAAGCGTGGATGCTGTCAACATCCATCCGTTATTGCCCGTATTTAACCACGAATCACTGGTAGCTGGCCTTATTAAATAATATAGTATCATGTTATCAAGTAACATGGAACTTCCTATCTTTCGTTTACTAATATATGTTTTGGTAAATTTTTTGTCATTTTTTTTAAATTTAAAGCATTAATTGAACAAAATTATTACATAAAGATTAATCTCTTATCAATTTACAGAAACAGCGTTGTAATAAAATAAATTTTTATATCATTCTCTCTATTACGGTAAATTTATTATTTAATTTTTTTATATTATTAGTTTTCATCTCACTATCGAAATCCTTAATTACCGGGTATAGTTCATCATATTCAATTTTATTCAAATGCCTGTAACTGTATGAAGGTATCTCATGTTTATTATAAAATTTCTCAGTGTACTTTTTTGCCTCTTCTGGCAGTAAACCTATAATATCAATGAAATTCTTATTTCTTAATGTTTCGTATAATTCATTATCTATCAGGGATTCCATTAACAGAGCTTTCAAAATATTATTTTTAAATCCGGGCTGTATTCCTACTGCTCTGCTATTTATTTTGCCATATATGTATATTTTGCCGCCTATCATTCCGGATCCTATGTACCTGCCTGAATGCCCGTTGCCGGACAGTACAATTATTGTTCCTCCAGACATATATTCCCCTAAATAGTTGTCAAATTCACCATTTATAACTATATACGGTTTATTGTCATATGACCTCATCTGGATCCCGCATCTATTGCCAACATCGCCCCTTATATATATTCTGCCATTATTCAATGCCTGGCCTAAAACATCACCTGCATTACCGAATATTTTTACCTTTCCTCCAGACATGGAGTCACAGCAGTCATCCGAGGCATTGCCATGGAGAGTTACATTATTGTTTTCATTTAAATTCATCAGGCAGTTGCCTGCATTGCCATACAGATTTAAATTATAATTTTTATTAAATGTTTTAATTCCTATATACTTATGGCCCAGAACATTTTTTACCGTTATATCTCCTTGATTTAATTTTAATATTTCATTATCAAGTTTGTTGTAATCTATACTGGATGCATCTATATCATAATTATCTATGTCATAATTTTCTGTATATTTTATTTTTTCTCTTCCGGAATTTATTAACCCATTTTTCAATGATGCTATGAAGTATGAATCCGGTTTCATTGTCCACACCCTTGCATTTTTATTTATTAACTTTATTTCCTTTTCTTCACTGGCTATATAATAGTTGTCCTGATCCTCACCTAGAATTATGGGCCTTAACTTTGTTTTATCGGTTAAGCCTATTAAATATAAATCATTGCCATCATCATAACCTATAACAACAGTATATGGTCCATCCAGCACATAGCCTCTATTTATATATTTTGTATATTTATCCTCAATTTTATTGCCCATAATTTTTATTGTGGTTATCAGGTCATATTTTTTTAATAATTCCCTGAATATATACGATATTACCTCGCTATCTGTGCCAACAAAACTTTTCATTCCATGGTTTTTTAAATATTCCCTGTTTGCACCAAACGAACTTATATCACCGTTATGTATTATTGCAACATTAAATGTAGAAAATGGATGTGACCAGTACGGTTCATCCCCTGGAGAATTTGTTGGTTGCCTTGTATGTGCCAGCCATAAATCACCCCTCATATTATTTATATTGTATTCATCTGCAACATCATCTGGATAACCCACACCCTTAAAAACATCTAACGATGTTCCGGAACTGTAAATTCTCCCGGATTTATTTTCCCATAAAACATCATTAACAGTATTTATTGAATTTAGGTCAATAGTACCAAGATTATAGCAGTAACTCTTTACACTATTATTATTTTCAACATAATAATTATGTATATCAAAACTTTTTGATAGTATTTTATTTAATTTCTCCTCATTTCCATTATAGAATACCTTAATTTTATAGGAATTATTATCGTTTAAATTAAATGTAGCATAACCCGATCCCTTATCACTGCCCCTGTACCTTATTGAATTTAATGAATTTGAAACCAATTTTCCATGTATTTTTTCCGAATTATTTTTCCTTAGAATAGCTAATAAGCCGCACGATGAGGGATAATAATTCATTCTGAACCCGCCTCGCTCAGATTTAATATTTTGGATATACTGTTATCCAGGTTTATTGACCTTAATAATTCTACGTTGCCTGTCAGTGAATTCTGCATGCTGGATATTCCCATAGCCCCACATAATAGCGATAGTTCCTTTTTTATTGCAATTATAAAATTCAGGGCCTTTTCATTCAGATCTGCCATATTGCTAATTCCGTATTCAAAAATTTTTGATGGCAAAATAACCGTGTCCGCACCCAGTGCAATATATTTTGCTATATCGCCAGTATTTCTGAATTCATGTACATATAATAAAATATCGTGGTTTTCCCTTCTATTTTTTAAATTCTTATTTAATCCTGCAATTTTTAATAAATTATTATCATCTATTACATAACCAGAAGCATTTTTGTTGCTGTAATCATATGTGTAAATATAATTTTTATATTTATAATAATTATTATTTTTTCTTAATGTAATATTTTTATATTTATTTTTTATTTTATTATCTATAACCACTGTATTCATGAATAAGGATGCCCATGATATTCCCTCTTTTATTTTATCACTGGAATCAGATACATCAAAAATAACAGGCAGTGATAAACTGATTTTACCTCCTGACAGGTTAGTGTTTAAGCTTATATCCTCCCTGTATGGGTCTATTGAAGGTCTTGTAACCTGTGCACCATCCAGTCTCAAAAAATCTACTATCCTTGATGGCCCTATAACATCAGGTGGTGCGTTGCTGCCCATGCTTGTTATAGGAGGTTCACCCTTATTTATTAAGCCATTTAAATATTTTTTATCGGGAATAAAATTTTCAAGGCTGTAACCTGTATTTTTTATATTTTCATAATCCACTCCCAGTACATTTAAAGTATTTTTTGATAGATTATCTGCTATTAATAAATCCTTATTGCCTGTTAATTCAGTTATATTTTTTAAATTTAAATGATCTAAAATATTTTCCAGTTCAATTCTAAACCCTTTTATGAAATTTATTATATTATTAACGCCGAAATCTATTTCAAATAATTTTTTATTGTCTGTTTTATTTGTTAATGCTGCAGGGCAGTAACCAAGATTGCATTTTCTAACCATTACGCATCCCATTGCTATAAGCACAGATGTGCCCAAACTTACAAAATCCGCACCCAGTGCATATAATTTTGCAGCATCGGTTGAATTTGATATTCTCCCGCCGGCGATAATTTTGAAGTTTTTCCTTAAATTCTCCTTTACTAAAATATTATGTGATGATGCAACAGCCAGTTCTACTGGTATACCCAAATTATCCCTTATAACTACCGGAGTTGCGCCTGTTCCGGCCCCATGGCCATCTATTATTACACCATCTGCACCTGATCTTGCAATGCCGGTTACTATGTAGGGTACATAATTTGTTGCGGCAACCTTAACGAACACAGGTTTATCTGTTAATAATTTTAAGGCATCTATTCTCTGGGATAGATCCTCTATTGAATATATATCATGATGTGGTGCCGGTGAAATTGCATCTATATTTCCAGGTATTTTTCTTGCCCCAGAAATGTTATCAGTTACCTTATTTGCAGGTAAATGGCCACCTATTCCAGGTTTTGCACCCTGGCCAATTTTTATTACTATGCCAGATCCAGCATTTAGGGTTTCAGCCGTCACCCCAAATCTTGCGGAAGCCCACTGAATAAATATTCTTTTATATGATGCGATATCCCTATAAAGGCCTCCTTCTCCAGTTCCAGACATTGTTTTTGTTATTTCAGCTGATTTTGCTATAGCCAGATTCGGATTGCCACTCAGTGCACCGTATGACATATCTCCCAAATATAATGGCACTGACATCTCCATATCTGCTAAATCTGATCCGGTATTACCGTGTGTGTTTAATGTAATGTTATCATTATATGTTTTGAAATTTATATTATCCAGTATTCTTAAACTATTATTATTTTTTACAAATATTCTGTATGGATTGCCTGTAACTGTAAGTTCTCTTATGTGGTTAATCTTATCAAATGACCAGAAATCAGGCTCCTTCTGCAGGGGTATATTTATAAAATTATTTACTATATTATCCATGTTTATATGAATGATAATATCTATCTATATATAATTTTTTATTGATTGAATATTAATTATTTTTAATAAATAATTATGAGCATAAATCATATGTGGTTATATAATGATACCATAGCAAAATAGATTAAGTTGAGATTTTATGTGGTTTCTATCCTGATAACTACTGAATTTATATGAACATTTTTCTTCGCCTGTGATACGGAGTTTTAACAGTGCAGAGCTATATGGCTCTCGATGTTATTCATTGCATTTATGGATTTGTTATGTTATAATGTGCCGGTCCTTCAGAGTCGATAGCTATGTTCCTAACCTTTATTAATAGCTTAATCTATATTATTATACATCTCACAGAAATGTTAGGTCTATAATTCTAAAAGAAAGAATAGAAAATTAATTATAGAGTAATTATAATAATGGATAAATGAAAGCAGGGGCAAATACCGTATATAAAAAACATTATAAAAATCAAATTAAAAAATTATATAACAACTTGAATAAAATTTATAAATATAAGTTATCATACATATCATTTAAATTTTTAATACACGCTGAAAAATTGATAATAAAACAGCACGCTATTTTATATTTACTTTTAAACATGTTTAATATACAAATGAGGTTTTCCTATGATCCTGGGCAATAAAGACACAGTGGTAATGATAGGTGATTCCGTTACAGACTGTAATCGTGCACGGTCTATTGGTAAATATCCGGGTGATTTGGGCAATGGATATGTTGCATATATAGATGCCCTTTTAGGTTATTCATATCCAGAGATTGATCAGCAAATCATCAACGTAGGGGTAGCAGGTAACACAATTCGTGATTTGAAATACAGGTGGGATTCGGATGTTATGAACCAGAACCCGGACTGGGTATCAATTATGATTGGAATTAACGATGTATGGAGACACTTTGATCAACCGTTTAATGCCCCCTCACTGATATCACCGGTTGAATATAGGAGAACTTTAGATACCCTGGTTAAGATAACTATTCATCACGTTAAGGGTATTATATTAATGACCCCTTTTTATATTACCACATCTTTAGACAATGCAATGCGTCAGGAAACACTGCACTATGCTTATATAATGGAATCAATTAGCAGGCAATATAAAACTAAACTAGTGCATACACAGGCATGGATTGATCCATTCTTGAAAAGGACACACGTTAAACGGTTATCAGATGATGGGGTGCATCCAAACCCTATTACACACATGATTTTAGCCAAAGCGTGGATTCATGAAGGAATAGAAGGATAAACTTATTTTTGAAATAGTTCGTAATCCAGTGATATGCTGTCTGCCCGACATGTAGAAAATCACGGGTTAAGTTCATACATATTAACACAATACAGCACTATCAATTAAACATACTGCTTTATTAACAATACACATTAACTATATCATTATGACATAATGTGTTTAAAATAGTTATCCATTTTATAATTTTCATTAGCAATAAATTTATTTTTCAGTTTGGTAATATCTATATTTTCTATTTTATTAATAGTATCTATTTTCATAGCACGTGAAATAACATTTTTATACGTTTTGATGTGCCCCCTCTGTTTATGAATATTTGCAACGCATAATAATATTATAAATTGGTAAGTTTTCTTCATTATGCCATATTGTTCATGCCAGATATTCTCCAGAACATCATGTGCTTCCCAGTATCTCTGTTCCGAAATCAGATAAATAGCATAATCCAAAGATTTTATATTATTTGAATTTACATTAATTTTATAATATTTTTCTTTAAACAACAACATGATTCTATTGTTTATCTCATTATATGCTGCTATTTCTATATGGTTGTCTGCTATTCTCAAATCATATATGCTGGCATCAAGAGTTTTAATAAATTTTAATTCTCTGTCTCTACATAAATTTTTCATTTTTATGTTGTAGATATAAATGTACCTATTTTTTATTAAAACATTAACCATTATAATTCACTAAAGTATTTCAATTATATTATTTATTGTTTCTATGTCTTTTTTTAACGGTATTATGAATTAAACCACTATTTAAGTATTACCTAAATGTATATATACCAATTATCCGCCATTATCTCTCCAGTAGGAAATTGCCAGATACCTCAAATTCCTAAGTTCTCATGGGGATTTGTATGATGAGGCATACATAATGCACAAATTCATTCTGAAATGGGATTAATTTAAGAACTTACATTATAGAAAGATGTGAAATTTCTAACTGTTAATAACTGTTATGATTAAATATAGTGGTAATATTAAAGCGAGAATAAAATTAAGCAGTAAAAAGATAAATACCTTATAGATGAAAAAATGGAAAAGATCAGAAAATTATCAATAATGTGGGTTTTAGTATAGCTAAAACTAAATAGAAAGGTATTCATTATTTTCATACATTGGAAATATTAACCGGAATAGCAAAGATCTGTTTCTAACCACGAATGAGAACATTGATGCAACTATTAACATGATACCACGCATGCCGATATCTTGAAATATTTTCCATTATATAAACAGTATGATATATGATTAATGACAAACCTGCAATGGTGATGTCCCCACACAGCTTGAAAAGTAATCCGAACAAGTTCCACCACGATATCAGGCGTAAAATGAAAAACTTTCACAGTGTGCTATGAAGGTATATCAGTTAAGTAATGTTAAAGTTTTTATAGATAAAGTTATAATTATAAACTATAAGTAAATAACATAAAAACATTTAAAATAGTATATATAATCTCAATATTAATGATAAAAATTTAAATTACATTGTTTTAAAAATTATTTACTAACCAAATAAGTAAGAAATAAACATATAAATACATGGTTAGTTATATTTAAAATAATGAGGTACATAATATGAAAAATAAAAAGTTGTTAATTGCAATAGTAATATTAACTGTTTTTATAATGATAGCTATAAATTTTAATGTTTTTTACTCTAATAGCAGTAACAGTTCGACTAAACCTGACAGCACAGGCAATGCTCCTACTGGAACACTATATTTATCACCAGGACCATCACCGGCATTTACAGATAATTTTAATCCATTCAACATATGGAGCTCACCTGCCGGTATAATGTCATTGCTTTATGAGCCACTTTTCCAGATAAATACATACAATGGCACAACGATACCATGGTTAGCAACAAATTACACATGGTCACACAATAATACATTGTTAACGTTAAATTTAAGACATAATGTGCAATTCAGCAATGGTATGCCATTTAATTCATCAGACGTTGTATTTACATTTAACACACAGAAAAACGTGAGTGGTCAGTGGAGCAATATAAATCACATATCAGCAGTAAATAAGTATACAGTTAATTTTAACTTTTCCAAACCTGATGTACAGTGTTTATTCTATTTAGGTTCTAATTTTATGCTTCCAGAACCGTTATGGAAGGGCGTATCAAACCCGGCAAGCAAGGTTATTAAAACGCCTGTAGGTACCGGCCCATATACATTAAGTAGTTTCAGTGGTCAGAAAATAGTATTAACTGCAAATCCAAATTACTGGCAGCCAAATGAACCGCACATAAAAAACGTTGTTTATATAGATTACACAAGCAGCAGTGCATTAACTCTGGCACTTGCGGAGGGGAAAATACAATGGACATCTGCATTTGCACCAAATGTAACGCAGTTATTTGTACAAAATAACCCAAAAGCCAATCATTATTGGTTCCCACCAGGGCAACCGGTTACATTAATAACAAACGATGCCATATACCCATTTAACCTGAGCTATTTCAGGCAGGCAATAAGTTTATCAATAAACAGAACAAAAATATGCAATGTAGGAGAATATGGATATGAAAAACCTGCAAACGCAGCAAATATACTGCAACAGCAATTATTCTGGTTAAATTCTACCAATGCAAATCTGGCAAAGGAACTTGCAGCTTACAACACAACAAAGGCATTAAAATTACTTACGAGTCATGGGTTTACAATGACAAAGGGGAGATTATACGAACCGAATGGAACAAAGTTACCGGGAATAACATTAATGTCTGTTGCTGGATATACCGATTGGGATGCTGATATATCAATTATTGCATCAGAATTAGCACATATAGGCATTAAAGTTACTACAGAAACACCAACTCAAAGTGGTCTTTCATCGGATATAGCAACAGGCAACTTCCAGATGGCACAGGATACAGTGACTGGAATAGGGCCAAATCCATGGTACGATTACACCGGTCTTATAGGGCCGGTAACGCCTATAGATAAAACGACAGGTGTAAATGAGGAAAGATGGAACTATACAAATACCAATTTCATGAGCTCATATAATAATTTCACAAAAACAAGCAATACCACAGAACAGAAAACTTTGATAAATAACATGGCAAGCATAATGCTAAATCAGATGCCAATGATACCCCTAGTGTACTCTGCCGACTTTTATGAATATGTAAATAGCTCAATAGGAGGGTTCCCAAATCAGAGTAACCATTACTGGATACCCATGCCATGGTATCCCGGTCCTATGGAAGTTGTAGAATTACATTTATATGCTAAAAGCAATAGTGCAGCAACGACCAATTATAGTGATTACTATATTGTGGGTGGATTGATAGCAATAGCTGCAGTAGCAGGTATATCATCAATATACATTAAAAGGAGGAGAGCAAAAGATAATTAAAGTGAAATAAATGATACCTTATAAATATATTTTTAAAAAAAGCATTGCGTTTCTTGTAGTTCTATACGGAGCAATAACTTTAAATTTTTTATTACCAAGATTACTCCCCGGAAATCCTGCGGAAATAGTGTATTTAGCAATAATAAAGCAGGGGGGTGGATCTATAAATCCAATATACGTACATCAGCTGGAATCAGAATACGGTATATCAAATGCACCCATGTATTCTCAGTATTTCCAGTATTTAATTGACCTGTTGCACGGGAACCTTGGAGTTTCTATAGCATTTTTCCCTGACCCGGTTAGTTCTATATTGGCAGGGGCGTTACCATGGACATTATACCTTGTAATCACTTCAATCGTAATCTCATTTTTTATCGGCAATAGGTTGGGAAGATATGCTGGTATAAACAGAAACACATTTAAGGATTTATTCGTGGATTTATTTTCAATGTTTATGGCATCATTTCCGGCGTTTGTACTTGCATTTATCATGCTTGATATATTTTCCGTAGATTCCGGTATATTTCCCTTAGGGGGTGCATACAGTTCAAGTGTAAACATAGGATTTAATTTACCTTTTATAATAAGTGCAGTTTATCATTCATTTTTACCGATATTAACTATAATATTAACATCAATAGGTGGCTGGGTCTTAGGTATGAGAAATAATATTATACCAAATGTAAACAGTGATTTTATAACCTTTTCCCAGAATCTTGGCCTCAAAAAAGAACAGATAAACAGGATAGCGTATAGAAATGCAATACTGCCAAATTTAACTGGTTTTTCTATGTCCATAGGTCTGTCTGTAAGTGGAGTCATAATAGAAGAGTCAATTTTTTCATATCCAGGTGTAGGTCTATATATGATTACTGCAATTGGCTCCCTTGACTATCCATTACTCCAGGGTATATTTTTAATGGTAATTATATCTGTACTGGTAGGTAATTTAATAGTGGATATATTATATGGGTTTTTTGATCCAAGAATAAAACAGGAGGGAGAATAATGAACCATGATTTATTTAAAAACAGTACTGTAAATGGGGTTTCATTTAAATTTAATAAAATAATAAAGCCATTGAAAATACTGTTAACAAACAATAAGGCAAAGGTAGGTTTTATAATACTTGCCGGTATGATAATTTTCGGTGTTTTAGGTCAGTTTTTTGCACCATATAATCCAAATAGATATGAATTTGTAAGATCTATGCCACCCTCATACAGTCACCTACTTGGAACAACTGTGTATGGGCAGGATGTTTTTTCGCAGCTATTCTATGGCGCAGCACCGACATTGCTTGTTGGATTTTCCGTCGGTATTATTGGAACATTTATATCGATTTTTGTGGGCATAAGTGCAGGTTTTGCATCTGAAAGAATAAATAATATTGTTACGGGAATAATAAATATATTTTTGATAATACCGGGTGTATTGTTAATCATGTTATTCGGTTCATATTTTCTCGGGATACATCAATCTCTCGGCTATTTGCCAACTATACTGATACTTGTAATAACTGGCTGGGCTTTCGGCGCCAGAACATTCAGGTCAATAACATTATCAATTGCCAAGAGGGATTTTATATTATCGTCAATGCTAATCGGGGAATCCAGGTTAGGTATAATATTCAGGCAGATTATAAGAGCTATATTTCCTGTTATAATATCAAATTTCTTTTTTACAGCCATGTACGGTACAATGGGCTTAACATTTGTAGAATATTTAGGCGTTGGGAATCTTTTACAGGTAAACTGGGGGACAATGCTATACTGGGCAATAAACAATGAGGCGTATTTAACGGGATTATGGTGGTGGATTTTACCGCCCAGCTTCATGATTTCAATACTGATGTTTTCATTTATACTGTTAAATTTCGGTATGGATGAAATAGGAAATCCCTCATTGAGAAGATTTAACAGCAAAAAAAATAAAAAAGGTGATTTAAATGAGCATCCTGAGAACTGAAAATTTATCAAAAGTATTTATCTCAAGAAAAGGCATTGTAAAGAGTGAAAATGTTGTTGCCCTTGATAATGTTAATATAGAGTTAAATGAAAGGGAATTAATAGGAGTTGTGGGTGCAAGTGGAAGTGGCAAAAGTACACTGGCAAAAACCCTTGTTTTTCTGTATAAACCAACAACAGGAAATATATATTTCAGGGATGAAAATATCACAAAATACAAATCAGGAAAAATCAAAAAATACAGGAAAAATATACAGATGGTATTTCAGGACCCATATGCATCTCTGGATCCAAATCACACGGTTGAATGGCATGTCAAAAGGCCTTTGATATTAATAAAATATAAGGGTGATATAAACGAAAGGATAAATGAATTACTGAATATGGTAACATTGAATCCACCTGAATATTATAGAAATAAATTTCCACACCAGTTATCCGGTGGCCAGAGGCAGAGGGTTTATCTCGCAAGGGCCCTAGCCGTTGAGCCCAGCATACTGATTGCGGATGAACCGGTTTCAATGCTCGATGTTTCTGTAAGAATTGGGATATTAAATTTATTAAAAAACATAAGGGATATGTTAGATTTAAGTATAATATATATTACGCATGATCTGAATACTGTAAGTATGATTACCGATAGAATATACGTTATGCATGATGGAAAAATAGTTGAAGAGGGTAATACGGACAGTATAATAAAAAATCCCATGAATTCATATACACGGGAATTAATAGAGGCTGCACCAAATCCATACAAGAGGATATAAAATGTATAATTACATTCTTGAAGTTAAAAATTTAAATGCCGGTTATTACACGGAAGCTGGTTTCACAGAGGTTTTAAGAAATATAGATTTCAGTGTAAAGAGAAATATTATACTTGGCATAGCCGGAGAATCAGGTTCCGGCAAAAGTACCCTGGCATCATCATTATATAATTCGTTGAAATATCCTGGCAAGATTACGGGGGGCAGTATAATACTTAATGGAATAGATATATTAAGTACAAAGCCAAACGATCTGAGAAAACTCAGGGGGGTAAAATATTCATTTATACCACAGGCAGCAATGAACGCATTAAACCCTGTTAAAAAAATAAGATTTCAATTTTATGATGTTATGATGGCACATAATATAAACAATGAAAATGAACAGGATAAAAAAATAGATGAAATATTAAAACTCGTAAGGCTTAATAACAATGTTCTTAATAATTACCCGCATGAATTATCGGGTGGTATGCGCCAGAGGGTCGTAATAGCAATGGCATTAGTTCTATCTCCTGAACTCGTAATACTTGATGAGCCAACAACAGGCCTCGATGTTCTGGTTGAGCATAATATACTGGTTGATATTAAAAAAATTCAAAGGAATTTAGGAATAACAATGATATTTATCTCCCATGATTTATCTATATTATTTGAGATAACAGACGAAATGATAATGATGTATGGTGGTGAAATAGTTGAGTCCGGTTCATATGATAATTTATTAACTCATCCTGCGAATCCATATACATATTTACTGGAAAAGAGTATACCCAGAATCGGAATAAAAATAGATGATAATCTGTTAATAAAAGGACCACCCATGAATTTTTCAAGCATGGGTAAGGGTTGCTATTTTTATGAGAGGTGCATATACTCACAAAAACAATGCTCAGTTAATCATCCAGACCTTAAAGCAATGAAAGGTGAAAACCATTCATATCGCTGTTTCAGATATCCTGAATGGGAAAAAAATACAGTATAAAAATATTATATATAAAAACGATATAGGATATGAATGGATGATGATTTATTTTCTGAATTAACAAAATTCGGTTTATCAAACTATGAAATAAAAATTTATAAAACATTATTACTGAAGGGTCCAAATACACCCACAGGAACCGTTAAAATAGCGGGCATACCCCAGCCAAGAATATATGACCTGTTTTCATCGCTGGAGAAAAAGGGCTTTGTTGACACAGTAACAGGCAAAAAACACTTATACCGTGCTGTTCCTGTTTCCCAGGTATTGCGGCACGAAGTTCTCTGGCTTGACAATTATGTGAATGAACTTGAAAGTTATGTTGAAAAATACAGGGAAACCGAAGATTTAAAGGAACCGTATATATGGTTTGTTAAGGGAAATAAAAATGTAAATGACAGGATAATATCAATGATTTACTCTGCAAGGAATGAGATTATAATGGCATTATCACATGAATCATACATTAACGTAAAAAAATTTATAAACCAGGCATTAAAAAAGGGCATTACAGTTGCGCTCGTTCTCTTCAAAGATACAAATGATAATGAACTGAAAACCGTACCCTCTGGAGTAATATTAAAAAAACGCTGTGAGAAACCATTAGAAATGGTTCTTGTAGACCGTAGTTCCGTTCTATCAAATTTAAAAAGTGGAATAGAGAATATGGATTATTCGATATATCTTGAAGAGGACCAGTTACTGCATGTTTTAAGTTATTACTTTTTTTATGATATATGGCTTCCATCAGAGTATGTAATCTATCCAGAAAATGTCATTCACTATAAATTAAATAATATATGGTTAATATGCGATATCATAGATTATTATCTGGCTAAAAAAATAAGGCTTAAGGGAGAGTTAAATGGTATAATGAATAATAAAAGCATTTCAATGAAATGTGAAATAATTAAAACAGATAGAATAAACGGTGTAAGGCAAACATTTTTTGTCACAGATGGCAAAAACACATACTCTGTTGGGGGCAAATCAGCCTTCAGGGAGGATATAAAGCTCGTAGATATTACAGTATCGAGACTATTAAATTAATACTATTAATAAAAGTAATTTGCAAATGCTTTAATAACAAAAATTAATAAAATATTATGGTTTCAGACAATTTTAAATTTGGTTTTTCTGAATGTGGATTTCAATCGGAAATGGGTTTATCAGGTACAGATTGTAACTCTGACTGGTTTATATGGTCAAATGATAAAAGGAATATTGAAAAACATTACGTTTCAGGTGATCTGCCACAAAACGGTGTGGCATACTGGGATTTATATAAGCAGGATCATGACAATGCAGATAAATTAAATATGAATGCAGCAAGATTAGGAATAGAATGGTCCAGAATATTTCCGGAATCAACAGAAAATATAAAGGTTGATGTAAGATATGATAACGACGATATATTATACATAGGAATTGATGACGAAGCAATAAAAAAAATGGATGAAATTTCGGATAAGAATGCAATAAAACATTATAGTGATATATTCAATGATTTTAAATCAAGAAATAAATTTTTGATAGTAAACCTTTATCACTGGGTAATACCAAAATGGCTAAATGACCCATCAGGTTTTACCGATAATGATAAGCAGAGGGCAATAGGTGGCTGTTTCAATAACCATATAATTATAGAATTTGCGAAATACTGTGCATACATATCCAGTAAATTTGATTATATGGCCGACCGCTGGTCAACAATGAATGAACCAAACATGGTTTATCAGGGTTGCAGTGCCGACAGCTCATATAACGGCATAGCCATGAGAAAAAAGAAATTTGCAGAGGCACATGCAAGGGCATATGACGCAATAAAACTGTACTCTAAAAAACCTGTGGGTGTAATATTTGCAAACGGTGATATTCAATCCATAGATAATGATACTGATATATTAAACAAAGCAAAATTTTTCAACAGATATTCATTTTTTGACCCGATAATAAATGGCGATTTATCATGGTACTATGAATTAATAAATGATGGAAAATCAATAAAAATAAGGAATGATATGAAAAATAGGGTTGACTGGCTTGGTTTAAATTATTATAGCAGAGACGTTATAAAAAGGAATGATTCAGGCTGGGAAATACTGAAGGGCTATGGCCATTACTGTGGTGATATGAAAAAATCTCTGGATGGCAGATCCGTTAGCGACACTGGCTGGGAAATATACCCTGATGGCATATATAATATAATAATGGATTATTATAATAGATATAAAATACCCATAACAATTACAGAAAATGGCATGGCAGATGATATGGATAGATATAGATCGGATTATATTATATCGCATTTTTATAATATAGAAAAAGCAGTAAATGATGGTGCCGAAGTTGATGGATACTATCACTGGTCATTAACAGATAATTATGAATGGGCATCAGGTTTTTCAAAAAAATTTGGTCTGTTTAAGGTAAATATGGAAACAAAGGAGAGGTTTATGAGGCCAAGCGCCTTAATTTATAAGGAGATAATAGACAACCATGGCGTTCCAGATGACCTTAAATGGATAGCGGAATGTAAAATATAAGTAACACATATTTTCCGAATTTTATTAGTAATGTTATAATTTTCTATAAATAACCGTGATAAAATATCTATTAATATTTTGGAAAATCCGGCATTGCAGATAACAACAATGGCTTCCGTTATAGATCTGGCAATAGAAATATTGAGAGGTGGTTTATATACATATATTTTTATATATTAATGATATGAAGAGTTAATGTTGGTAAACCAGATAGGTAATAAACTTGATATGAAATGTAAGCTATCTATAAATAGTGGGTCATATCTTTTCAGAGTTTCGGCGATTCATAATATGGTGATGCCCGTATTTTTAAAGCAAACAAATGATGGATTATATTTAAAAGCGTTTATTGAAAAAGGCAATATGGACCCTGTTCTTAAAAATGTTATGTATTCTGTGGAATCAGAGGAAAGAAATAATTATTATATAATAACGGAAAAAGCATTTGATGACAATGTTAAGGAGCTTCTTGATAAATTATGTGAGATACCAGGCCTTATTCTGGGTGAGCCAGCTATTGAAAGCGGCAAATTGGTTATACGGTTCAGGTTCCATCATAATTACAACAAGGCTGTAAGTGATGTATTATCATTAAAAATAATGAAATCATTATTTATCGATAAAATAGAATACCGGCCAGCAGAAGATATTCTAACCATGTTAATGAAAAAAAATCAAAGAACACCCATATCAGTAATAAAATATAAAATCCCCGTTGAGGCATATGAGGATAAGAACATTCTGGACATTATAAAAAAGCACAATGCAATGGTTGAGATAATAGATTCATACAAAAATCTGGATTATTTTAATGCCGTACTTTTTTCCAGTGATAAAATTGATGGGCTGCAGGAAATAGCTGATAACATGTATGCAGTCAAACTTAAAACCGTCATACTCGAAAAACTCAGAGAAAAAGCCAATAATACAGGCGTTTACAGGGACAACATATTTGGAACCGTGGAGGGGAATTATATAGTAATGACAGCATTTTTATCATCATTTCGTGCCCTTGATTATACAAGAATGTTATTTTCTAACTCCTATGAACTTACCGGTAAAAACACTGTCTCACTTGATATTGTAAGGCAACTGGGCGATGATCTTCTTAAATATCTCTGATTGATGTTATTTAATTTCTGGAATAAAAAATTAGTCCTGTATAGACTTGCTGCGATATTCATGAAAATCGTCATTAGGCATGGTTGGAAAAGCTGTATTGAATTTCTTCACCCCAATAATTTTTAATGCTGGATCTATTATAAATAACTGTAAATCTATTAATTCACCGGTGTGGAATGTATTAACAGGCACCATCTCCATATTCATCAGAATGTTATTTAATCATCCATTAGGTGCGGTAACAATATTCTGGAAATGGTTGTTTCGTGGGTTCTGAGTAAATGCCTCATGAAGCTATACAGATACAGAAATTAAATGTTTTTATATAACAGTAAAATTATTTCTCATTATTAAAAGACCAGATCAGCAACCGTATTTATGCTACATTTATTTTTAATCTGGTTATCATAAAACTGGCCAGAGAGGAGTAATTCGCCAATACTGTAATATTAACTATATAAACCATATAATAAACATATATTAAAGATATGAACAACAAGTATTAAACACACTTTAGAAACTATTATATCACTGTATAAAATATAGGCTTATACTATGGCATTGAACATAAACATTAATCAGATTAAAAAAATGATTTCGGACAAATTTTCTATCAATGCAAGCGATATAAATAAGGATGTAGAGATCCAGGGAAATATAATGAAACATAAATTTGATTATATAGTTTCAAATGGCGAAAAAATAGCCATTAAAATCGTTGATGCCACAGATGCTACATCGGAAATAATAATATTTCATTCTGGGTTAGAAGACTGTAATATTAATAATAGTATGATAATAGCAGATAGGGAACTGAACGATAATGATGTAAAACTTTTAAAGGCATATAATATTAAAGTAGCGGATTATAGAAGTTATTTGAATTTTGATGTTAAATATGGATTCGGCATAAAAGACCTTGATATGGCACTTTACAACGGTTTGCGGCCTGGATTTGTTTATTTAATATCAGGCAAATCTGGTGCAGGCAAAACAACACTGTCAAGTACATTTCTTTCAGAGGGTGCAAAAAATGGCCAGAAAGGGATGATGATTTTAACCGATACATTTCCAGAAGAATATATAAACAATATAAAAACAATGGATATAGGTTTTTATGAAAATTATAAAAATGGCATGATAGATGTTATAGAGATTTCCGATCAGATCCGGTCAATGAAAATAGATGTATTAAATCAAAAAACGGATTTCAGAAAATTTATAACAAAAATAGTTTCAGAGTTAAAAAAATTTATAATGTCAAAGGAAATTAAACGCGTAGTTATAGACCCTGTAACACTATTATTAATGCCAAGTGATGATTACATTAATCTGTTTATAAACAGCCTGGGAATGAAAGATGTAACAACAGTTATAACAAGTAGTTTACGTGCTTCTGATTTCAGCGTTTTTGGCGTTGAAGAAAATTATGTAACCGGCATAATAAAACTGGAATATAAATTAACCGATACCGGCATAGAAAGAACCATGAGAATACCAAAAATGCGTGGGTCACCATTCAATTCAGTGCCGATGAAATTTAATATAACTTCAGGTGGCATAGAAATAATATCGGGCAATTTAAATGTAAATAAAGATTTATCCAAGCCGAATTTATACGAAAACAATACTGTGAATCATAATTTGGTGGATAATAATAGCCTGTTCAAGGAATTTAAGGGATGATATGAGAAAATATTTCTATATTATGAATATACTTACGGGTTCAACAATGGTTTTTATATTTATAGGCATATTCTCATCATTTTATGCCGTTATGATATTGCATCACGGAACTGTAGTCGATGATATATTTTCATTATTCTTCTGGTCAGCAACATTATTCTTCGGCATACAGAGTTTATCCTTTATGCTTGCATTCAGGAGGAGCAAATATAAATACGGCACAACAACATCTAATAGCTTTATAAAATCATACAGGGAGAAAATCGCCATTCTGGTTCCAATATACAATGAAGACCCTGATATGGCAATGACAAATTTAATGGCAATATACAGCAATACCGATTCACTGGCAACCCTGTATATACTGGATGATTCCACAAATGATAGTTCAGTAAAAATAAAGGAAATATCGGATAAAATGAATGCAACCTATATTCATAGAATAGATAGAACAGGATATAAGGCCGGCGCATTAAACAATGCATTAAAAAATTTTGTTAAGGAAGAGTACGTCACAGTACTGGATATAGATCAGATGCCATCGCCAGATTTTGTCCGTGAAACAGTCGGTCTTCTGGATAATAATCCCGGTGTTGCCTTTGTGCAGGTTCCACAGTATTATACAAATACCGATGCAAGTGCTTTAGCAGAAATGGCAGAGGCACAGCAGTTTATTTTTTATGAAATATTGACAGAGGGAAAAAGCGTGCTTGGTTCATTATTTTCATGCGGTACCAATGTTATATACAGAAAATCTGCCCTGGAAAAGGTCGGATATTTTGATGAAACAAATCTGGTTGAGGATATTACAACATCTGTTAATCTGGTGTCAAAGGGTTACAAGGGTTTATATTATAATAAAAAACTTGTGTTTGGAAGGGCACCGACAACAATGGAGGGCTATATTAACCAGCAATGGAGGTGGTCAGCCGGATCCCTGGCATTGATGCCCAGAATTTTTAAGAGAATTCTCCTCCAAAGGAAATACAGTTTAAAAATGAAAATTGACTGGCTGGCAACATCAACATGGTATCTTTTTGGGTGGTTCTATTTAATGTTTTTACTGGCACCAATACTTGATATTTTTCATGTAAGGATACTGGTAATGAACCCATATGTATACCTGGTGGCATGGGTTCCATATACAATAATTCTGATGTTTACATTTATAATGACACATGTAGACAAGGGTGCTCCATTAAAATATGTTTTCTATAATATGGCTGCAAATCTGGTTTTATTCCCGCTGAGCATATCTGTTACATTAAGTGTTATATTAAAAAAGAAAAAACCATTTACAACAGCAAGAACCGGTGGAAAATTGCCATGGTATAAGTTTCTTCCACAGATGGTAATCATGGCAGCAATATTAACAGCATCATCAATATTAACATATGAGGGCGGTTTTTATAATTATGTAACGGCATTCTGGGGATATTTCCAGTTCCTGCTTTTAACACCAGTATTTATATTAAACAGAACTCCAAGGGAATCCTCAATGGATTACCCTGTTTTTAAGGATTACTGATTAAAATATTATTTTTTCCTGTAATTTTCCCGCTGTATAAATTTTTAACATTGTTGATTATTCCATTTATGTTTATATTTTTTATATTTTTTCCATATATTATTCCATTTTCTATCTTGTTTTTGTTATCTATTATTGAAGTTATATACAGATTATGTGCATTTGATAAATAAATAGCATTCCTGCCTGTGTTTACTATTCTTAAATTAAAATTTATGGTACTGTTTAAGCCATCAGTATATTTTCCAACCAGTAATGAATAATTATTATTGTTATCTAAATAATCATCATCATTATTCCATATAATACCCTTGAAATATGAATTTGTTGTTGAATCCACCTGAAAGCCAGTATAATAGCATGAATCCACTGAAAAATTATCTATATTGATATTATTTGCATTGAATATCCTTATTCCGGTTGAACAGTTAACTATCTGTGCCTCCTTTATTCTTATATCCGATGAATTTTCCAGGCTTAAGCCCACATTGCCGAGAAATATATCAAGATTATTTATTATAATATTATAACCATTTATCTCAAGTGCTTTCATAGGTTTCTTATCATATCCATCCCCGGTATTGTATATTTTTATGTAATCAATATTTATAGTATTATTGCTATTACTTTTGCCTATTTTCACTCCACCCTTATTATTTGAGTTTGCTATCAAATATTTTATATCTGTATATTCCTCAATTACAATAAATGGCTGGTAATCATCATTTAAATTATTTATTAATATGGCTTTATTATTTGACAAAAGCATTATGCCCTTTCTGATTACCAGTGGCTCTCTTATATGGTATTTTCCGGGGTATAACAGCAAATAACCTGTTTTGTTTGAATCTATGGCTTCCTGCAAACCGGAAGTTAATGAATTTTTATTTGGCTTTACAGATTCCATTAAAATGTATCTATTTTTGAATTATAATATTTTCTATACATTTATTCTTTCAGGTTTTGTATATATATTAAATCTATTATTTCTGACAAAGGAAATTAATGTTATATTGAATGTTTCTGCCAGTTCAATTGCCAGGGATGATGGTGCAGAAACCGAGCTTATAACAGATACGCCAAACATTGCGGCTTTCTGTACTATTTCAAAACCTGCCCTGCCACTTACCTGCATGATAGTATCCTCCTTACGGCCAACACCATTCAATAGAAACTTACCTATAGACTTGTCAACGGCATTATGCCTGCCAATATCCTCTGAAATATTTAATAAATTGCCGGAATAATCAAATATAGCTGCAGCATGTATTCCACCGGTATATTTGAATATTTTCTGGTTATCTTTCATTTTATCGGGAAGGGATAAAATTAGATCCGGTTCTATCATTTCTCTTATTCTGATTATTTCCGGGTTCCTTATAAAAACACTATCTATATTTGTTTTACCGCATACACCACAGCTTGAGTTAACATAAAAGTTTCTCTCATTGATTAACTCTTTATTTATATTTTTAACACTGACATTTATTATATTATTCCTTTCATTTACTTTTGCATTTTTATCATAGTCCATGGCTATGTAATCATTCAGTTTTACTGTCCCCTCATTAAATAAAAATCCTAATGCAAGGGGAAAATCATCTACTGGTGTCCTCATTATCACCGATACCGGATAAACTTTACCATCATTTACTAGTCTTATTTCCAGCGGCTCTTCACTGGTAATATAATCATTATAACTGTTAACATTTCCAGAAAAAAATCTGATATTTTTTTTACTGATATACGGTTTCATTTTTCTTCAGACAGGCCAGATAATATTTTTAAGAATAACATTATTGTTTTAGCAGTGTCCTTATTATTCATTAGCCTTACTATTTCTGTTATTCCATATCCTCCCTCTTTTATTTCTGCATTATTTATTGAATCCCCAAGTTTCGACATATAATCATATGTTTTGTCTGTGTCTATTTTAGATAGCAGTGCAAAAACATTAAAAATATTTGTAGCCGCCTTTTTTGTATCATTAGAATTTAACTGATCAGATATGGATTCAATTATATATTTATAATTTTTAGCCACTGCATTAATAAGTGTTAATAATCCCGAATCATTCAACGATTTTACTGTTTTAAATAAATTATCAAAACTTTCCCTATATTCTTCGGGTATCAGTGTGTTATCCTTCTCTTCAACATTTTCAGTATATTCTATAGGTTTTGCCATTTTAATCATCCGTCAGTTTTATATAATCACTTCTATTCCATTTCTCCTCTATATTTATTCCATTCTGTGGGAAACGTTTATAATATCTTGGATTTGTTTTAGGTAATGGGGAGTCGCCCTTTTCCTTTAATTTTGTTATTTTTACCGGCAGTTCTTTGTATGCAGGGGTATCTGAATCAGGATCAACTGTATATGATGTCAGCATATTAATCCCATTGTTTTCCTCTATGGAATTCATTGGCATATATAATTCATTGCGGCTTACCCTGTCCGTTATCAGTGCCTTTACCTTTACACTGCCCCATCTGGATGTTACCCTTACATAATCTCCGGTCTGTATGTTATATTCCTTTGCGAGTTCTGGAGAGATCTCAAGAAATGAATCCGGAACCTTTTCCCTTATGCCCGCAGTTTTGAATGTTTCATTTCCCACGTGGAAATGTTCCAGCATCCTGCCATTATTTAAATGCAGGGGATATTCTTCGTTTTCAATCAAGGATGGCCTGTATTTTAATGAGTATAATCTGGCTTTTCCATCGGGGAAATAAAACTCCTTTTCGTATAAATACTCTGTTCCTTCTCCATTTTCCTTCACCGGCCACTGTAAACTCCCGAATCCCTCAAGCCTTTTGTAATTAACACCCCTAAACATTGGGGATAATTCAGCAGCCTCATCCATTATCTCAGAAGGATTGCTGTAATTCCAGTTTGCGCCAAGATTGTTTGCTATTCCCTGTATTATTTCCCAGTCCGGTTTTGTGTCTGCATATGGCTCCATTACCCTATATATTCTCTGTATTCTCCTCTCGGTGTTTACAAACGTCCCCTCCTTTTCAAGGCTTACAGCCGAAGGGAGAACAGCATCCGCAAATTTTGCGGTTTCAGAGAAGAATACATCCTCCACTACAAGGAAATCAAGTTTTTCCAGCGATTCCCTTACCATATTGGAATCCGGCCCGGCACTGGCAATTTCCTGTCCAACGACGTACATTGCCTTTATTTTATCACTGTCTATATTTTCTATACATGATACATTATCTATCCCGGGTTTATCTGATAATTTTGTATTCCATGCCCTCTCAAATTTATCTACCGCTTTTTTATCATTTATTGCCTGGTATCCAGGCAGGTATGTGGGCATTGATCCAAAATCACTTGCCCCCTGAACATTATTATGCCCCCTTAATGGATACGCACCTGTTCCTGGCTTCCCATAATTTCCGGTTATCAGCAACAGGTTTGAAATTGCTGTGGAAACATCAGAACCCGCTGAATGCTGGGTAACTCCCATTGCCCAGAGTATACACATGCTCTTTACACTGTGAATCATTTCGGCTGTTTTTATTATTTCGTTCCTGCTTATTCCAGTTATTTTCACAGCATTTTCCAGCGTGAACGGTTCTAAACTTTTATAGTATTCATCGAAACTGTTTACCCTTTTATTTATAAAATCCCTATCATGCCAGTTTTTGTCTATTATATACTTTGTAATAGAGGATAATAATACAAGGTCAGTTCCGGATGCAGAATGCAGATATATATCCGCCCTTTCCGCCATTTCATTTTTCCTTAAATCTGAAACTATTAATTTCTGGCCATTTAATTTATGTGCCCTTTTAACCCTTGTCGCCAGAACAGGATGGGATTCAGCTGTATTTGATCCAACAATCATTACAAGTTCTGATTTATAAATATCCTGTATTGATCCGGCATCGCCGCCATAACCAACGGTTCTCCACAGTCCGGTGGTGGCAGGGGCCTGGCAGAATCTTGATGAATTATCAATGTTATTGTTGTGGAATACCTGCCTGGCAAGCTTCTGCATTAAATAGGATTCCTCATCTGTTCCCTTTGATGATGCTATAAACATTAAAGACCCATTTCCATATTTTTCAGAAGCCCTTTTTAAACCTGATGCTACAAATTTAAGTGCCTCATCCCACGATGTTTCCACAAACTTTCCATTTTTCCTTATTAATGGTTTTTTTAATCTCTCCTCGCTGTTAACAAATTCCCAGCCAAATTTTCCCTTTATGCATGTGGATATCCCATTTGCCGGTGATTCAACCTCGGGCTGTACTTTCAATATTTTTCTGCCCTTAGTCCACATTGTGAATGAACAGCCAACACCGCAGTATGTACATACAGTTTTTGTCTTCTTTATCTGGTCATTCCTCATTTTAGATTCTATATTACTTATTCTCATTACAGGCCCAATGCCAGTGGGTTTTTCTAATCCCTTTCCGAAATCTACCAGATTATCCTTTGTTTTTTCTGTTAATGATGTGAAATAACCAGCCTCTCCTAACATGGGTTTCTCCATTAATGCATTTACCGGGCACACGGTTACGCAGTGACCGCAGGAAACACACGATGATTCATTTATGGGCCTGTTATCATCCCATATAACCCTGGGTTTTTCCAGAGACCAGTCAATACTTAATGTCTCATTAACCTCAATATCCTGGCATGCCTCAACACATCTACCGCATAATATACACTTATCGGGGTCATATCTGTAGAATGGGTTTGAATAATCAGGTTCATAACCCTTTTTCTCGAAAGGTTTTTCCTGTCTTTTGACCTCCAACTGGCCAACAGCATTATGCAGTGCACAGTCACCGTTATTATTCTCACAGACAGTACATTGAAGGTCATGCCTGGTCAATAATCTGTTCACAGCCTCTAACTGCCTTGAATGTACATCTTCTGATTCATAGGATATATTCATGTTATCTTCTATTTTTGTTGAACATGACCTGACAAATTTGCCATTTGCCCTAACAATGCATGTATCACACGACTCTATGGGACCAAGGGCGGGATTATAACATACATGCGGTATATCTATATTATTTTCAGTCACGACTTCAAGAATTGTTTTACCTGTTTCGGCATTAAATGCTTTTTTATCTATAAAAATTTTGAATTCAGACATATGGCCACCTATTTTGTTATAAATTACTGTTATTTATGCATTTAGTTTACAAAAGTACACTTAACGTTTAAATATCTGGTTAAAAAGTCCTGTAAATAAATTTTAATATTTTTCTTTAATATATTATTATGAAAGTCATATCATTTTTTGGTTCTTCCTCATCTGGAAAAACAACCATAATAGAAAATGTGATTAAAACCTTAAGTTCAGAATATAAAATAATGTATATAAAGGGAATACCACATGAAAATATATCACTGGATACCGAAAATAAGGATACATGGAGAATGGAAAATGCCGGTGCATATATAACTTATGGCCTGACTCCATCAAGAACCTATAAAATGACCAGGGAAAAGTCGTACATTGATGATATAATGGATGAAAATTCTGATATTGTAATAATTGAAAGTTTTAAAAGCTATAAGAATGCCATAAAATTCCTGGTTATTGGTGATGAGGAATATATTAAAAACTATGAATATAATTATATAATAAGGGCAAATAATGAAACATATAATGGGGAATGCATAAAATATCCCGTGGAATTCAATAAAATAATTAAAATAATATCAGGTGCAGTTTAGATATTTTCTTACCATTAATAAATCATCATAATAATTAACACTTTTTAATTTTAATGTATTTACTTCGATATAATCTGTATTATATAACGACATAAATTTACTTATGCTTTCATTTCCAGAATCCCTGTAGTTTTTTAAACTACTGTATACAGACATGTTATATATTGAAAATAAAGTTTCATAGTAATTACCATTCTTATATGCAATCATTTTTTTATTATATGATTTAATTAAATTATCTATAATATTATAATCAATTAGTGGCATATCACCACCCACTGCAAGAAATTCATTATAGGTTTTTATGCAGTGTAATATGGAATCTATCAGTATTCCACCGGTATCGTCATATATAATACTGCAGTAACTGCACTTCAATGAATGATTTTTTGTAAACAGTATTATTCTATCAAAAATTTTTGATTCATATAAAATTCCTGATATTCTGTTTATCATGGTTTCTCCGCATATTTCCATATTATGTTTATCTTTCAATCTTTCGCTGTTTTTAGCGAATATTATTGCTATCATTTATATCATCAAAAAATAATTTAATTTCATTAAAGTATTTACTCTGTTTATACAGGTAAAAATAAAATGGTATATTATCAACGGCATCATAATTCATAGAATACTTCAGGGCATCACTTAAATAGACTATGCCGGCATCACATCTGTTATTTCTAACGTAATCACATATTACATCTGTATTGTCCAGGTATGTTATATTATCACTTTTTATATTTTTTATGGAGTAATTATATAATCCAGTTCCCTTATATAAAACCGCTACTGATCTGTAATCCTTCCTGTTAAATATCAGTACAAGTGGGATATTAAATTTAAATTCCAGGTAATCATCATTTTTTATCTCACTGTTTGTTATGTATAAATCCCCCTCGTTTTTTTCCATGGACACGGAAATATTACTGTAATTTGATTCAACAAATATGGCTTTATTCATTATATTGTATGGTATTTTCTCCATCAACGGCGAATATTCACCGTAAATTAAAATTTCCGGGATAGTATATGAAAAGATGTTAACATTTATTTTTTCTCCCTCCTTCAGATAATCCGATTTTGAATCTATAATGGAAAATCCTGTTGCCTTCATTATTCTTGATATGGAACCGGAATTGCCATGAACCTGGTATGCATAGTAATTATTATTTCTATTTAAAAGCTTTATTAATAATAAATCTGTACTGCCACTGTGTAGTTTGAATCTCTCTCCCGTTGTTGCGTTTACATTAAAAGTATTGTACTCATAATTTAACATATTAAATAAATTTGGTATAACCAGTGAATACAGAATCATCATGGATGATACCGGAAATCCGGGCAGGCCAAAGAGAATTTTATCATTATTTTTTGCAAAAACAAAGGGTTTGCCAGGCTTTACCCTTACACCGTGAAATATTATGCCCGGTTCATAGCCATCAAAAATTTTATAGACCATATCATGGTCTCCAGCAGATGTACTACCTACCGTTACCGTTATATCATTTTCATTTACTGACCTGTCTATAATATTTTTTATTGAATTATAATCATCTTTTATAATGCCATAGCTTTTAACACTTAATGCACTGTATTTTGACATTTCTGCTTTTATGGCCATGCTGTTTGATTCATATATTTTTCCATCTGTATAAGGGTCACCGGGGTTTAACAGCTCATTGCCTGTTGATATTACCCCTATTCTTATTTTCCTGAAAACTCTTATTTTTTTTATGCCTACGGACGATAAAACCGATATATGGCCTGTATTTATCACTGTATACCTGTTTATTATCCTTTCCCCCTTTACTACATCTATTCCCGGGTTTGAAATCTCATTGAATTTTGGAACGGATTTAAAAAATATTATTTTTCCGCCATCTTCCTTCGTATCCTCAAACGGAACCATTGCATCGGCGCCTACAGGTATAACACCACCGGTTGGGACTTTAATGCACCTTCCATTTCCCGGATGTTTCACACCACTTTCACCTATGTATGTTTCCCCTGACATAATAAGTTTTACAGGATTGTTATAATCTGCAGTTTTAATATCATCTGAAATTACCGCATAGCCATCAACCTGTGACCTTGAGAACAGCGGCAGGTTATTGGTGCTGTAGATATCATCAACGGTAATTCTTCCTGTAGAATCAGATACATCTATATCTTCATAATCATCTATTTTTTTTATATTGTTTTTAATGGTATCAAATGCATCATCGAAACTTATTAAATTATGAAATATTAATCCCACTTTATATCACCCAGCATATAAACTGTTACATCCTTATTATTCTCTATTCCCTCAAGATTTTCCGGGACCATTGCAATGGAATTTCCGTAAATTATCGTTGATAGGATTCCTGAACCCGTTGTTTTTAATGGCAGTATATGCACTTTATTGCCCTTTACATATGTCCTGCATATTTGAAACAGGGTAAATCCTATTTTATTGTGGATATTTTCATCCAGTATGCCGGTAATTTTACTGTAATAATCAAAACTGTATAAATTTTTTATATACCTGTTTATAAAAATTAGTGATGAGATCAGTGCAGCTACCGGTAAACCCGAAACGGAGATAACGGGTTTGCTATTTACATCGAATAGTGCCGCTGTCCTTCCGGGTTTTATCGCTATTCCTGAAAATAGCATCTCACCGGTTGATGAGATTGCATCTGTTGTTTTATCTTTCCTGCCAAGGCTTGTACCTCCGGTTACTATTATTATATCACATGCATCAATTATATTTTTTATTCCGGTTATTATATCATCTGTATTATCACCATATATGCCACCATCCATGGTTTCAGTAAAATGATTGTTATAATAATTTTTCAGCAGTATACCCGTTGAATTGGCTATTTTTTTGTTTGCCAGTTCATTGCCTGTTGATATTATTCCTATCATTATTTTTTTATATACATATATATTATTTATTCCTGCAGATGCCATTGCAGCAATATGCTGAGGTGATATCTTCTCATTTCTGCCCACAATCTTATAGCCGGCATATATGTCCTCACCTTTTTTAAAAACATTATCACGTTTTACCGGTGAATAAACATGGATACAGTTACCATGTTTTTCTGTATCTTCAACCTTAACAACAGCATCAGCACCATCAGGTATTTCTGAACCGGTATATACTTCAATACACTCATTTCTACCTATTTTTCCTGAAAATTTTTCACCAGCCTCTGAGCAACCCCTGATTTTTAACACCGCAGGATTATTTATTGAGGCACTGATTATATCCCCAGAAATCACCGCATAGCCATCAACAGCACTCTTATTAAATTCAGGTATATCATAATCAGAATAGACATCAGTATATGATATCCTGTTTAATGATGAATTTATGCCAGTATCTTCACTATTGGGATATCTCCATTTTATGGAATCAAAAATATGTATGGCATCATTATACGGTAAAAATCTGTCAAAACCCTCCATTATATGCTTTGCCATACTATCCACCGCTTACCGGGGGGAAAAACGCTATAACATCATTTTCATTTATTTCCTGGTTGCTGTAATAATCATCATTTATAGCTATTAATAAATTTATTTCATTTTTTATTTCGGGATATTTACCGAATACAGCTCCTTTTACTGCGTCCATGCTATTTGAATTTACATCTATAATTTCGGAATTCTTTCCCGTTATATCCATTATATGGGCAAAATACAGTATTTTTATTTTCATTTTTCACCTCCAGTACGGTACTCTTGACCTTACAGCCTGAATAAATTCATTATCCAGAAGTTTAATGTCGTTTAGACTATCCTTTATATTAAAATAGTCATTTTCCCTTAATAAGCATGTTTTCAGGTTGCCATCGGCGGTTACCCTTAACCTTGTGCAGTTCCTGCAGAAATCTGTATTGTGCATTGGTTTTACAAATTCTATCTTTACATCACCATAATCTGTATTTATTAAATACCTTTCCCTGTTATGCAGGTCGTTGTGTTCCACACGCAGTGCTTTTTTCTTTATTTTATCCTCCACAGGGCGTATATCAACATGATATTTTAAATATTCATAACTTTTCTCTTTTTCCCTGTTTGCCTCAAATTCTATTAGCTGTAAAATACATTGATTTTCGGCACAGAAGTTTATCATATTATCTATTTCATTTTCATTTATATTTTTCATAACAACGAAGTTTATTTTCACGGGTCCAAGTCCAGCATTCTGTGCAGCCTTTATACCTTCTCCAACAACGGGCAAAAAATCCTTTTTTTCAGTATTTGTTATAAATTTAAAATTATATTCATCTATTGCATGCATTGATATATTTACCCTGTCCAGACCTGCTTTCTTTAATTTATTCGCCAGTTTTGGCAGCATAACCCCATTTGTTGTCAGCGATATATTTCCATCTATATGATTTCTTACTCTTCCTATGATTTCTTCAATATCCTCCCTTAACAGGGGTTCACCACCGGTAAATTTTATTCTATTTACGCCATGGTTTGCTGCTACCTCAACAATTTTTTCTATTTCATCTGGGCTCATATAGGTCATACTCCTGTCAGTGCCCTCCATATGGCAGAATATGCAGTCAAAGTTACATATGGCATTTAACTGTATTCTCAAACTTTTAACAGGCCTCCCAGAATTATCATATATATATTCGGTGGAAACGCTATTTATCATTAATATGATATTGCAGTAGGGATATTTAACTGTTTTTAATAAACTGTTTTTAAAAAATATATAAATAATAAATAAATTTTAAAATTCCAGTTAAGAATATCCTACTTTAATATATGTATCAGACATTTTCTTTATATACAAATTAAAGATATATATAATCATGGTACTGTATGCAGAGGATATAATGAGGAAAAACAAAGAAATACTTGATGGAAATACAAGCGCTTTACAGGCTTCTATTATAATGTCGGAAAAACACAATGGCTATGTAATAGTTGGCAAGGATAATGTACCTGAAGGGATAGTAACTGAATGGGATTTCATAAACAAGGTCGTATCAAAAAAGATTGACCCTGAAAAAATAAAATTGAAGGATATAATGACCTCACCATTAACATATGTTAAACCAGATACGCCCATGGATAAGGTTGCAGATTTAATGGCAAATAATGGAATAAGGAGATTACTTGTAGTGAATAATGATAAATTAGTAGGTATAATAACATCAAGAGACATATTAAAATACTTCAGGGATTATGTTATGGATGTCGTTGACATAGCCTCTAAATTTGGCATAAGATAATCTATAAATTTATATAATTCTTCCTGTACTGGTTTCCATATTTATCAGCTTTTAACATCGCCTCTAACATACTTTTATTCTCTGTTATGCCCCTACCCGCAATATCAAATGCTGTTCCATGGTCAACGGACGTTCTTAAAAATGGCAGGCCTATGTTCATGCTAACGGTATTATTAAAATCATATGTTTTAGCAGCTATATGTCCCTGGTCATGGTATAACGATAAAACAATATCATATTTTCCCTGCGAGGCATAATAGAATACAGAATCTGCCGGTATGGGACCATAAACATTTATTTTATTCTTTAACGAATCTATTGCGGGTTTTATTTCATTAATTTCCTCACTGCCGAATAAACCGTTTTCGCCACCATGTGGATTCAGGGCAGCTACTGCAATTCTCCCATTTTTTATTCCCAGCAGTTTTAAACTTTTATCCGCCAGAACTATTGCATTGAATACATTTTCTTTTGTAACATATTTTATTGCATTATATAATGATAAATGCTTTGATAGAAACGTTATCCTTAAATCATTTACCTCGAAAATAGTTGTTGTAAACTTTGATTTTGTTAATTCCTTTAACATTGATGTATGGTCTATATATTTAGATCCTGCCATTATTATTGCCTCCTTATTTATCGGTGCAGTTGCAATTGCATCTATTTTATTATTTAAGGCATATTCAACAGCTTTTTCTATGCTTTTTATAGCTATTGAACCAGAATTTTTATTAATTTTGCCATATTCTATCTTTTCATCGGACTGTATATTAATGAAATCCAATTTATCCAAAATATCATTATTAATATTTAATAAATTCAACATTTCAACAAAATTATCCCTATTGCCGAACAATGTTAGTTTTATGTTTCTTTTAATTAATTCCGGCAATGATTTTGCTGTTATTTCAGGGCCTATGCCTGATGGGTCTCCTAAGGTTACACCTATCATAAACATGTATTGTTAAAAACTATTTATTTTTATACAATCTGGCTTCGGAATATAATTATTTTATCCACTTTCAGTTAACGGTATGCAAAACCTTTATTTTAGCTTTCCTTACATAAATTTATATAATATTCTTATATTTTCCAGTATATGACTGCCTATAAAACTTGTTACACAGAAATATACACCATCACAGACCATTACTGAACTACAGAAACAACTACAGAAACAGTTTGTTGCAATGACAAATCTGTGCATAACCAGAGCTATAGACAGTGATATTACATCCAGGAACAGCCTCTCAGAAGTTGTATACAGGGAGTTAAGTGAGAATTTTAACGTACCATCATATTACTACATAGCTGCAATAAACAGGGGTACTGGCATTGTTAAGAACTACCGCAAGGCATCCAGAAAAATGGATAAAAAGAAAATTCATAGGAATACAGGTTATTGAACTGACAAGGAAAGAAACAGGAGGAACAAGCTCGTCGTGTACGGTATGTGGGTCATAGACCCAAGTAGTACTAGGACGCTTAGTCTACTGTAATTCCTGTGATTCCATATTCGACAGGGATGTTACTGCCTGTATTAATATTGCATTACGGGGTCGGATAAGGCTAGAATGATTCCAGCTATAGCTAAAAGGCTATTCAGGTGAAGTAATGATACTGGAATGTTCTGCCCCAGGCGGGTGAACTAATCCAGAAAGTCGATGGATAGAAGGGACTATTGTCCCACAACCATACAATCTATTATCTTCAGATATATATCACTGTCCCCAATGTTTCCGCCCTTTAATACCAGTCTTTTATTATTTAATATTCCACCCTTTACTATTCCCTTTGATATTAATGGCATAATATTTTTTTTATTTTCTATATAAACGAAATTTGCCTTATTTAAAATATAAAACGCCGTTTCTCCTCCACTTATAATAATATAATCATAATTTGATAATTTTTTTATAAATTTTTTATCAATTTTCTTATAATCCATATTCAATCTAAATGCATAAAGGTCAATATCATTTACCACATCTCCATCCAAATTTTTAGGTTTTATTCCACAGTCTGCTAAATAATCTAACTGCTTTAGGGTTTTATCCCTGTATGTTCCTATTACTATTGATATCTTCATAATTTCACCGAATACAGAGATATTAAAATCCCCGGATCTGCAGGGAAATAATTAAGATTTATACATTCTTCGGCTATATTTTTTAAATCATCCATATCACATGAGTCCATAATTTTCACATTACTGGCATGTAAAAGGGTTTTTATATCTATAATTTTATTATTGTGTACTGTTTTACTGTTAACTGTATACCTGTTATAATCTGGTATTGTATCTGTTAGGATAAAATTATAATAATTTAAGGCATTAAAGTAACCATTTATATTCCCGCGCAATTCGCTGTCTATTCTAAAGGCTATTTTTACATCATTTAAGTTTTTTAATATATTATTAATCCTGTTTTTTATTGTATCATCATCTGAAAATCTTGTTTCAAGGTCAATTGAAACATATGTAAAATTATTCAAATTTAATTTGTTTACATTATAGTATGGAATTGTTATACAATTGTTTATCATGGATGCAACTCCAGATGCTCCAGTTAAATCATCAGAGAATATAATTAATTTTAACATAAATTATCAGTATATTATAATATAATAATTTTGATATTTTAGAATTAATTTTATTCATCCAGTTATGTAATATAATTTATTATCAGAAGGTTTAACCCCGATTCGAATCATTTTTTTCATAACAGTTAACTTCTCTGATGTCCGGTATTGTTCTGTTAAAATTAAATATTAATAATAATTGTTCGGGGATATTAATAAATTTGATGCCATGGATTTATATGATTATCTTTAAAGTTTGAAATGCCCCATTTCAATTTTCCTATTTTCTATGGTCTTTTTATGATCTAAAGTTTTGAACATTTTTATTACATTTTCATTCCTGTTTATCTCTATTATATTTTTTTTCAGTGTTCTCAGGTTAAGCCCGTAATGTGATGCAAAAGAGTGTGAAATTCTATCAATACCATAAAAGTCAATTTTTATATTTTCCTCATTTAAGCCCTTTATATACGCAAATAATACGTCAGCAGATTCTCTCGATACTGGGTATTTCGATATAAAATCTTTGATTTTGATTTCTATCACTGATTATTATATTAATTCTGCGTATATACAATTAACGACCCCGATCAATAGCAGATGATTGCCACAGTACTCCAAATAAATTTTATATATGGCACAGTAACACCATTAATCAGGTATACAGTCCTTTTACAAACGTTTGAAATATTCGGGCATTGACATTGTGACAACAAAGTTTGGAACATCAACGATTTCAGATATTTTTAAATTGCCGGTAATGCTGCATAATACATATGCCTCATCTTTTTTAAAACCTCTATTCTCTAAAGTTTTTATCATTTCTTTAACAGCTATTTTTGCGGCATCATAAATATTATTGTTTATACCCATTGTATTTACAAATTTACCGGCTCTATTTTCATTTTCATAACTTATTATTTTCGGGTATTCCGTTTTAACGTTTTTAATAACCTCGATTTTAATTTCGGCCTCGCAGGATGTTTCAACCGCTGTTCCTGTTACCTCGCCATCTCCCTGCAGTGCATGTGGGTCTGCAAATGATATCAGTGCACCCGGAACATTTACCGGTAAATATAAAATTGAATTCTTTTTTAAATATTTATTATCCATATTGCCCCCGAATTTCTGTGGTGGTATCATGGGAAAGTTGCCGGATCCGGGTGCTGTGCCTATTATACCCAGAAATGGCTCTGCATCAAATGAAAAATTTTCAAGGAAGCCTTTTCTTCTGCTTTTTATTTTATTATTATTTATTTCCCATATTATTAATTCATCCTGAAATTCCTCAGCAAGCAGGCCAAAATTGTGCAGTATCTGTGACCATCCGAAGTTCCCAATATTTATGTCCTTTACCGTTATTTTCAGGGTATCACCAGGATCTGCATTATTAACATATACAGGTCCAATAGCAGCATCCAGCAACGACACATCTATGTTTTTGACATCCCCATCAGAGAAATTCTCCTTTATCTGGTTTGTTGAGGAATCTGGAATTTTTATCTTAAAGGTTTCATTATCATCTATGTACTCTACTGGCTTTAAATTTTTACTCCATTCCATCTGTATATTTGACCTGTTGAATCCATCTATAATTTTCATTAAATAGCATTTAAAAGTAAAATATAATTTTTTGGTAATGCAATATAATTTTATAAATAAAATTTTAATAGTAAAATTATATTATATACAATGAACAGCGAAGAAGTCTATAATGTAAAATATGCCGGTGAAGTTTCTTTATCTGGCAATTCCCTATTTTTTACATTAAAATACATAAAAAATTCTGAATATCACTCGGCAATATACAGGATAGAAGATAAGAGGATGGTTCAAATAACGCATAATGAAAATGAGAGGTCCCCGCAGTTTATAGACAATAAATTATATTATATAAAATACCTAAAGGAAAAAGAAACATTGATGGTTTTGAATAAACTATCCGAACCTGAAGAACTTGCATCATTTTATAAAATAAAAACCTATAAAATATACAATGATAATATATTTATAATAGCCACTGAAAAATTCGATGATACCTTACCATTCGAGGCAGGGCAGATAAAATACAGGTTCAACGGCATGGGATTATTAAGGTCAAAATATTCATTATATAAAATCAATAATAAAATAGAAAAAATATATTCCGGTGATTTTGATGTAACAGGAATTGATATAAATAACAATAGAATAATAATAGCAACAACACAGAATAATGATGATTATGGGTTATCTGATTTATATGAAATAGATATGGATGGAAAAATAAAGAAAAGAATTACGGACGTATCATATCATATAAATGGCTTCGCGGTATCGGACAGTGGGAAAATTGCATTTTCAGGCCATAAAGGCAATACTCCATGGGAGATAAACAAAATAATATTCCCGGAAGAAAATGTGGAAATAATGGCAGGCAACGATTCAAACAATTCAGTAATAGGTGATTCATTTTTATCATCAAATTACAGGCTCAAATTTGATAATAATGATTTATACTGTTTAGGCCAGGAAAAATCATCATCATTCATATATAAAATAAATAAAAAATATGAAGTAGAAAAATTAACTGAGGATAACAGGAATATAATCGATTTTGATTTTAACCACAACCTATGTTACATATATTCAACCATGAAATACCCATCAATAATAAAATATAAAGATAATATTTATAATGTCAATGATAGCATAACCGGTATAAAGGCCGAAAAAATAGAGTTAAATGGTGGTGAAGGGTTTATTATGTTTAACTCAAAGGATTCACCGTCAATACTGTTTATACATGGCGGTCCACAGACAGCATATGGCAGTACATATTTTATCGAATTAAATTATTTTTATAGCAATGGTTATAATATATTATTCTCAAATCCACCCGGAAGCACAGGTTACGGCGGTGATTATGAAAAAGCATGCGTTGGTGGCTGGGGTGGCTTCGATCTGGATTTCATAAAAAAGTTTATAGACATAGTTAAGGAAAAGTATGGAATAAATAACAGTATAGGCTTAACCGGTGGGTCATATGGTGGATTCATGGCAAACTGGATCGTCGGGCATACAGATATGTTTAGGGCTGCAGTTTCTGAAAGGTCCATATCAAATCTATTGAGTATGGTGGGTACAAGTGATATAGGTTTCTGGTTTAATACCATGCAGTTAAATGTAAACGACCCATATAGCCAGGAAGGCATCAAAACACTGATGGAGTTCTCTCCGATAAGCTATGTTAAGAATGTAAAAACACCAACACTGTTAATAACGGGTGAGGAGGATTACAGATGTCCTATAGAGCAGGCAGAACAATTCTTTGTTGCATTGAAATTAAATAATGTTGATACGGAACTAATCAGGTATATAGGAGATAATCATGAACATGCAAGAGCAGGAATACCTAAAAATATGATAGACCGGTTAAAAAGAAAATTACAGTGGTTTGATAAATATTTAAAATGATTTTTTCTGTGCCACAGGAGATTTTTTAATTGACCTGTTGTCCTTTATATTAAAGAATGCGGAGGTCAGTAGCAGTAATACCATTGGTACTGCTGTTATATATATGGCTATTCTTATATTATATATTGTTGATATTACTCCAAGTGCAAACGGTATTAAAAATGCTATTAAATCCATGATCAGTATAAATACTGAATATATTATATTAAGATCCTCTATATCCACACTTGATGCTATATAATAACTTGCTGTTGGGTATATAGACCCATGTGGGAATCCAAGTATTAACAGTGATGCTATGAACATTATGATTCCTGCATCTATTCCGAGTAATAAATATCCCACAACGGTTGCGGCAAATGAAACATACATTAGAGCCTCATGGTTTCTCACCTTTTTGAATGATAATACCAACCTTGTGATAAAGGAAACACCAAAGAACAGTGTCAGTAAATAAAAGAATATATCAGGATTTATTCCGTTGTATTCTTTTCCAATTATTGAGCCATAGGTTATCAGTAAAATAAATGGAAATGCATATGCAATGTTACCGAACAGGGCAAATAAAACCTTGCCCTGCTTCAATGAATACGATGCCTTATTTATTATCTCCCTGAATTTTATTTTATCCTTTTTCTTTACATTCATCTTTATTTTTGTTGATAACGAAAACATAAGTACTGTTGATGTCAGTGATATGAATAAAAATATTACAAATGCGTATCTTATACCTATTGATGATACTATTACGCCCTCCAGGATAATACCAAATATCAGGCTTAAGGATAATGATGCGGTATATGCCGCTATATACCTATCTCTCTTATCGGGAGGTGCTATGACATTTGTTATGGTCATTAACAGTGGCTGGATAACGCCCATCGATAATCCTGTTACCATTGATAAAATTAAAACCTCATAAATATTACTGGATAATGTATAAAAGAATATTCCCACGGTCAGTATCAGAAGGAATAATGTTACAATTCTGGGTGTTTTTTCTATATTTACCCTGCCGTTTATAACAACATTTGAGATCATTGCGCCTATGCCATACAGTGTTGCAGTTAAACCTACAAATAAAACATTGGCATTTATAACATATTTTGTAAATACAGGCACAACTGTCATTAACATATTAGTTGATGCCCTCATTGTAAATGTAACGGATAGAAGCATTATTAAATTTATTAAAAGTAGTTTACCATTCGCATTATTCATTACTAAAGTAATTGCATCGTAATATATAATCTTTTCAAGAGTGAATTAAACAGGTATTATCAACCCATTATACATAACTTTTAAAATCAGGTCATATAATTTATATACAGTTATTTCAGTAAATAGGTTGTGTGCATAATTTTGTGTACATATAAACCCCCATGTTACAGATAGAATGATAGAATAAAAATATTAGAGATTATTAAGTGTGTATGGAATGCAGTGTATGAAAATATATCACCAGATACTTCGGTGTATGTGCTACATAACATTTATTTTTTTATATCGTGCCATCCGCCCTTACTGTTCATTTTAATATTTTTATTTCCCGTATAGCCAGAATAAACCATTTCTTTCAGTAGATATGATGGCATATCTTTCTCATTTCCCGTTTCTGAATACAGGTATTCCCCTATATCCTTTACTGTATCAAGTCCAATTGTATCCATTAATTCAAAGGGCCCCATGGGAAAACCAAAACCGAGCCTGGCCATTTTATCTATATCATCAATGGAAGCAATTCCCTTTTCATACAGCCTTAATGATTCAGAGATCCACGATTGTACGAAATTTGTTGTGAAAAACCCAGGATAATCCTTAACAATTGCAGGGTCTTTTCCCAGTTTTTTTGATAATTCTATTATTAAATTTACGGTTTCGGCAGATGTAAAACTTGTTTTTACGAGCTCTATTAATTTCATGATAGGTGCAGGATTAAACCAGTGCATTCCTATTACCCTTGATTTATTTTTTACATTTCTTGATATTTCAGAAATCATTATTCCCGATGTGTTGCTTGCGATTATTGTACTGTCATCTGTATTTTTTTCAATATTTTCAAACACCTTCATTTTCAGGCTTAAAATTTCTGGAACAGCCTCTATTACTAAATCGCATCTGTTTAAAGCTGAATAGTTTGTAGAGGTTTTCAGGTTTTTCATAAAACTATTTTCCTGTTCCTCTGTAATAACATTCTTTCTGACTAAATTAATAAATCCGTATTTCCCGGAATCTATATTTTTAACAGCATTTTCTAATATCTCCTCACTTATATCTATCATTGTTGTTTCATAATTATTTCTTATGAATACCTGGGCTATTCCCTGCCCCATTACACCAGAACCTATTATGCCCACTTTACTTATCATAGTTCTTTATGATTAATAATAATAAAAACTTTAGTTTCAGGCATTAATGTGGGATTCACAACTTCAGATATACCTTAATTTTGCTGGTTATTATACATGAAACTAAAAATTCATAGGTTAATTTCAGGCGTTTTTTTATATTCATATAGCATTATAAAAAATAGAATAATTACAGGTATAGAAAATAATAAAAATGTATCCCTTAAATTACTTAAATAAACGGATAAACCTGCCATTGAAGGAACTATTACGGCTATAAACATCATTACTGCATAAAAATATGTATTTGCCACGGATATTTCACTGGAATTAAATGACCTTGATAATGCTGTCAGGGATGTTGGAAAAGTAAGCCCGTGAGGTATTCCCAAAATTGATATTACTATAAAATAAAACATTAAACTGTTTGAAAAATATATTAATATTAAACCTGCAATTGTGGTAATTATTGATACGCTTGTTGTTATGTAAAGCCTTTTAACAGGTCTGTATGATAAATACCCCCTTGCCACAAATGAAAAGCCAAAAAAGCCGGCAAATAATACCTCTATAAAATAGTACGGTGCATGAAACTCATCATTTGCAAATATTCCGCCAAAGGTTAAAATTAATGCAAATGGTATATCATAGGATATATTATTAAAAACGGATAGCCTGAATCCATGATTTTTAAAAACATTAATATTTTTATCTTTTTTATTTCTGGAATCTTCGGGAAATTTTATTTTTAGGCTTAATATTATAGATAAAATACCAAACGGTATAAAAAATAAAAATAACTGGTATAAATTATAATACCGTAAAATATAAGATTCTATTAGCGGTGCTATTACCAAGCTTGCACTTAATGATAATGTATATAATGTTAACACCCGTTCCCTGTATCTCCTATTTTTTATTACAGAGGCGGAGCTTATTATATTGGGCATAACAGCGCCGAAGAAAAACCCTGAAAAAATTACAAGAAACCATATTGTATAATCACTGGAAAAATAGAAGAGTGGTTCTAAAATGGAATATACAATTATTGATGAAACAAAGAGTTTTTTCCTTTTTTTATAACACACTTTTGAGTTTAAAAAAGCGCTCATAATACCGGCAGAACCAACTATAACAGCAGATATTGCACCTATTTCAATGCTATTGAAATTCAGGTAATATTTTGATATTAATGGTACATTTGTCTGTACCAAAATATTCTCTGCCCGCATTGAGAATGTTACAGACATTAATAATAATGCATATAATAAAATATTTCCATTATCTTCACTTTTTTCTAAAATTTTGGACATTTATAGGTAATTAATGCATTATTAATAAAATTTAATTTTATGCCAGAGATACCACCACTGCAAAGTAAACATACTGGATGAGGTAGGAAACAATACTTTAGCTAATATAGAAAATTGGGGATTACGATAAATATTTTTTAAGATTTTACTAAGTTATTATCCTTCATTTTATATAAACTGCCATTATAATGGTATTTTAATACAGTTATATTATCCTCATTTATATATAATCCATAATTCGCCTTTAAATTCATATTTATAAACTGTTTCATTGAAAATCCATACATTGTTGTAATATTATACCATATAGATGCATTATCGCTTATTATATATTCACATGTAATATTTGTATAATTGTTATTATTAAATTTACCAAACGTACCCAGTTCATAGGCATTTGTAAAATTTGAAAATGCAGGGTAAACATTATTCTGCGTTATCAGTGTTGAATTGTAGTTCAGTTTATGGCTTAATAAAAATATCAATTTTGATGTTTTATTTATATGAAACTCATTTATATTTGCTTCTATTCCGGGGTTATGGTAATAATTGTCCGGGATTAATGGACTCAATCCTATATCCATTAAAAATATTAACACAATTATTAAGACTAAATATCTGGCATATTTATTCAGAAATCTATGCCTTCCATTTTTAGTATTTATAGCATTTAATTTTTTAATGCCGACAACCATTGAAATAAATACCATGGGAGCCATCAATGCTGTGTATTCATAGCCGATCTGTACATATGCGCCATAATTAGATGGTACTGCAAATATAATATAGGGTATTACCGGTATTAATGTAATGGGTGATAATAATATCATAAATCCCGATGAATATAATGTAATGTATAACAATTCCAGCTTCAGGTTTAAATTTGACAGTACACCATGAATTAAAATTGCTGGATTCAGCAGTTCATATATGTAACCTGTTAATGATAAACTGTTAAAGCTGCCATTGCTTATTTCATCAGAGGGCAGTATCAGCACATATTTTCCTACCAGTGCATTTCTCATAAAGCTTGCAAATAAAAAGTACGACAACAGTATAATGGATAATAAAATAAATACTGAAAATATTCTAAACATTTTTTTATAATTTATATTCCTGTAATTTTTTAAAATATCCTTATTATAATATTTCAAAAGCATATTTGAGAACATAAAAAATATAACTATGACTACAAAGAATGAATGTAACGATACAAGAAATATTAATGAAATTATCTCCATTAATTTATTATCCTTTAAAAAATAATAAAACGCCAAAAAATAAAAGAAGGGCAGTAATGCCATTAAATGGAAATCAAATGCTAGTGGTGCATAACCTATGGGTGACAGTTCATACAGTAATACAGGAATTATAAATTCAAATTTTATTCTGTCTGTTTTTACGTATAATCTATAAATTAAATACAGTATATATCCTGAATACGCTATAAAAAATGATTGTATGATTAATAAAATATATGTTTTCGGGAATATATAATATACACCGGCTAATATAAACATAAACGGTGAAAAATGGTTGGACAAAAAACTTTCATTTAATAAATTTGTATAAAATAATCTGCCATGTAATGTATTGAATAATACCGATGAATATATACCCAGATCATATGCACCTGCATTCAATGAGAAATATCTCAATAACGAATATGTAGAGTACAATATAAAAAACAATGTTACTATTGTTAATACAGCTATTTTTTCTCTATAGTTCTCCATTAAAATTATAATTATTAAACGTATATAATTTTTACCATAATACATAAAATTATTTTATAAAAAAAATTCAAAAATAATATATATAACTGTATAATTAAATTTAATGGAATTAAATAAACCATTCAATATAAAAAATGGAGAATTATTTATTGATAATTACAGAATTTTAGATATAGTGAGTAAATACAATACACCACTAATACTATATTCTGCGGATATAATCAGGGACAATTATGATAATTTATATAAAAATTTTAAGGAATATTATAAAAACTTCTCAATAAAATATGCAGTAAAAGCAAATAGCAATCTCGCAATCCTATCATTGCTGAATAAACTTGGGTCAGGCGTTGATGTTTCAAGCATCGGCGAAATTTATCTGGCAAAGAGTGCCGGAATTAATTATGATAAAATGTTGTTTTCACCGAATAATATAGATATAAATGAATTTAAATACGCAATAAAAAACAATATTGCAATAAATTTTGATGACATTAACCAGTTTACAATGCTAAAAAAATTCCCTGATAAAATCTCATTTAGAATAAATCCTGGAATCGGAAAAGGTGAATTTAAGGAGATAACAACGGGTGGCAGAAAAAGCAAATTTGGCATAAATGTTGATACTGCAATAGATGCATATAAACTTGCAAAATCTAAGGGAATAAAACATTTTGGAATTCATATGATGGCGGGTTCAAATTCCTTAAATAACGAATATTTCATATCAGTGGCCGATAAATTCTTTGACATTGCAGGAATAATTTCCAAAAAAGCGGAAATAACCTTTGATTTTATTGATATCGGCGGGGGTTTCGGTATACCGTATAGGGAAAATGACAAACCATTGAACATAAATCATATTTCAAAAAATATAATAAAAAATTTAAAAAGCAAATTAAATGATTATGATCTGGGAAATCCTGAATTAAATATTGAACCGGGGAGATATATTGCTGGCAATTCTGCAATCGCTCTTGGAAAAATATACAATATAAAAAGATATTATGATAATTTTGCTGGAACAGACCTGAATATGGATATATTTTTAAGGATACCCCTGTATAAAGCACACCATAATATAGAAATAATCAACAAATTTAATATTGAAAAAAACTTTAAAGCGAATATTGTTGGCAATATATGTGAAAATACAGACAAGCTCGGTTCAAACATATATATTCCAGAACCCGAAATAAATGATATAATAGCAGTATACAATGCTGGCGCTTATGTTTCTTCTATGGGAAATAATTATAATGGCAGATTAAAACCATTGGAAGTACTATATGATAATAACAATTTTTATGTAATAAGAAAAAGGGATAATTTGAAGGATCTGGCTATAAATATGAAAATACCGGATTATTTAAGATAATAATTACAGATTATCTTTTATTACCCTCAACGCATTGTTGTATAACACATCGTTGAAATGTATGCCAAGTAAATCCTTTAATTTACTTAGCATTGTTATATTTTCAATCCCATCCGGCGTTTGAGTTATTCCCAGAAAATCTGTGCCAATTGCTACGTATCTCCAGCCGTAACTGTCACCTAAATAGTTTATACTTTCCATTATTCCATTGATATCTGGAGTTTTCAATGTATCCCTTATTAACGTTATTCCTATAACCCCATCAGTATCTGTTATAGCCCCTATGGATTCATCATCTATATTTCTTATATGGTTTTTTAATGCCTTAAAGTTTGTATGTGAGTCAATTAAAGGTTTTTTTGATATATTGCATGCATCTATTATTGTATTTTTGCTTGCATGTGCCAGATCTACTATAATGTTATTTTTATTGCATAGCTCTATTAATTCTTCCCCATAACCTGTTAATCCATAATCCTTTTTTGAATGGCATGATGCTGCAAATTTTGTATCGTAATTCCACGTTAATCCAAGATTCCTCAATTTTAACTCCTTTAAAATGTATATATCTTCAGGATTATTTAATAGGTCAGTTCCCTCCATCGAAATTAAAAAATTTAAATTATTCTTAATATCATCATATCTTTTTATTATATTTATATTGTAATCTCTGCCCAGGCCATAATAAAACTTGAACTGTTCATATAGCAATGAAAGTTCCGGTATTGTTTTATCGGTTATATGCACATGCGGGAAAATTACAGAAAATATAACAGATTTATCAAACGTTTTTAATAAATTTATATTTGATTGCTTATTTTCATTTATGACATTACTATATAAAGATGAATATGCTATATCCTCATGCAAATCTACAAAATTCATACCACATTAGGTTAAGAATATATAATAATATTATCGTGGCCTTACATCAATTTTATTTTTTCTGTTCAAATTTAAGGTTCCGTTATGGAATAGGCGATTTATCATTTGCTGTATGCACTACTATGGTATAATAAAACCAATGATATAACAAACTTTATTATAAAAGTATGGAATTAAAATCCATATTTTCTATTGGGAAATATTTAATATTCATTTTCATTAATGTTTATTAAATGATTAGTGTTATTATTACCTCACACAATAGAAAAGAATATTTACTGGATGCAATTAAAAGTGTATTAAACCAGACTCTGGATAAAAAATATTATGAAATCATAGTTGTAAAAAATTTTGAGGATAGTATAATAGATAAATTTATAGAGGAAAATAACATTAAAAATATATTAACAGATAAAATAAGTTTATCCAATAAAATAATTGAGGCATTGAAAATATGTAATAATGATATAATATCATTCTTAGATGATGATGATTTATTTTTTAATAATAAGTTGGAAACAGTAAATAAAATCTTCGAAAATAAAGATATTGTGTATTACCATAACAGTGAACAGAGCATTGATGATGATAATAAAAAATTAGATTTTGTTTATAATGGCCCAGATTTTAATATGTCATCCATTTCCATTAGAAAAGAAATTATAAACAAAAACATTTTAAGCAAAGTTACACATAGCATAGATACCTTGATGTATCTTTTTTCCTTAAATTCAAATAAAAGGGTTTATCTGGATAAAGAAGTACTTACATACTATAGAATACACAACAGCATAACACACAATCTCAACGATTTAAATTCATATATCAATTTCAATATAAAATCATATAATAATGTTGTGGAGTCATATAAAACATTTTATGAAGTGTTTGACAATAAGGAAATAAAGGATTTATTATTGCATAAAATTGCATTTACACATTTTATGTTAAGAATTTTTAATAATGAAAAATTTGAGTTAAAAAATTATATTGATTTTATCAGGACAAAATCATACAATAATAAAAAATATGAGTATAAAATTATGTTATCTTCTATTTTTTTAAAAAAATATATTATAAGAAAATTGTACGATAACGAAATTAAAAAGATTACAAATAATAATTAATTAATAATATTATATCTTTATTGTTCCACAAACTTCTCCCTATAATTATTCCACACCTTTTTATAAAAATATTTTCTAAAATTCGGGTATATTTTAGTGAAGATATACAATGAAAATAATTTGGTCCTGTGTTTTAAACTAAATGTGTTATTTTTAATATAGTTTGTTAAGTTTTCAGGTTTTTCATTTAATCCATATATGCATCTATCTATTTTTATATCTGTTATTCTTGTATTTAAATAATTTATGGCATTTTTTGAATTAAACATTTTTTTAAAAATTATAAGAGAATTTAATGTTGTATTCATTGAATCAAAGTGATATTTTTTATACTCTTCAAAATTTTTGGCCACAATATGTGATATGCTATTATGGAACATATAATACGTCAGTTTGTCGTTTCCTTTTATAATATTATTGTTTGATTCTAATGCGCACAAATACATAAATGTATCAACCAGCATGTTAATTTTATTTAAATCCTCAATTTTTATTATAGATTTTCTTATTGATATCGATGATAGGTTATAATCTATGCCATTATTTCTTTTTTTTGAATTCAGGATTTTTTTCTCTTCATTTATAGGTATATTATCATTGTGGTAATACGTTATATTATTATTTTTAAATTTATTATAGACAATTTCCAATTTATTATTAGAAAATATATCATCATCATCTAAAAATGATATTATCTCCCCAGTTGTTATATATAATGCTTCATATATTTTACCTCTAAGTGTTGTGTCATCACTCAATATGTTTTTAATATTATTTTTATTTATAAAATCATCTATTGTATCGCATCCAAAGTTCTTAACTACTATGATTTCATAATATTTTTTATCTAAGGTCTGGTTTAATACGCTTTTAATTGCATCCAGTAAATATTCCTTTCTATTATATGCTGTAATTATTACGCTTATATAAGGCAATTTATTTTCAGTCATTTGTTGTTTATTGCATTTATAATATAAATTTTATTGTTTCCTATTACAAATATTTTATAATATATTATACTATAACCATTTAATGAAATTAACATTTTTTATGCCTACAGATTTAAGGGTTGGCAGAGGTACTGAAAATGTATTATTCAATCTACTAAAATATAAACCTGATAATATTGATGTTACTATTATATCAACAGATTATGCAGGTAAAAATTCATTTATATTATCAGATTTAGAGGTAAATGAATTAACAAAAAACTGTAAAATAATTAAAATCAATAAAGTAACATTAAAAGTAAAAAAATTAAATAAAATTACGAGGTTGTATAGAGATTTAATTTATAGACCTACAATAAAAACATTAAAATCCATACCTGAAAACAAATTGAATGAAATAAAGGATACCGATATAGTATATCTATTCTTTAATGAATATTCTATATTTTTCTATGACATGAACATACCTGTAATAGGTTCCAATCATACTGCTGGTTTAGAAACAGAAATATATAAGGAGAAAAACACGTTATATTATAGATTATATTATAAATTATTGTATAAGCTTTATTTAAAAAACATAAATGGTTTCCACGTATTCCCATATAATAGTGATGTTTTACCAAAAATGAATTTGAGATATAATATGGTTTTGCCCGTTGGTGTTAACACATCATTATTTTACCCGGATTACAACATAAATAATAAAAAAATAAAATTCCTATTTGTGGCGGCCCTAATATATGAAAAAGGTTTAGATATATTATTACCATTAATTGATAGGATAGATAATGATAATGTAGAATTCCATATTGCGGGCGGTGGATTATTATCCAATGAAATAAAAAATAATAAAAGGATAATATATCATGGCATATTAAATGATGACGAGCTTTCAAAGCTATATAGGCAGTGTGATATTTTTATTTATCCATCACATAGCAATACATTCTCACTGGTAACTCTTCAAGCCTTATCATCCGGATTATATGCTTTATGCCCGGATTATTTAAGAGGCAATTTTGATTATTTTGAAAATAAATACTTAGAATATTTGCCATTAAATATTGATATCTGGTATAATAAAATTAATGAAATAATAAACAACAGAGATATAATAAAACATGATAAAAAAGAGGAATACAATTATGTAAAAAATAACTATGATTGGTCAATTATATCCGAAAAATTCTATGATTATATGGTAAATTTTTATAATGAAAGTAAAAATAAATAGTTTATAAATTGATTGTAATACACAATATTAAATCACACACTGTCAGCATAACGTTAAAAAAGCCTTTTGCAAATAAATTAATTCATATATGCTTATAATATATAAAACCGGCAGAGTGATATGGCGATTAAAATGTATTAGGTTAAATATTAGTTTTTAATAAGTATTATTATGCTTTATATATATGGTACAGTTTATAATAATAAGAATATAGTTATAAATTCAATTGAATCCCTATCAAAGATCAATGTTGAAAAAACTTTCTTAATAGTTGATAATTATTCTAATGATGGTACATATGAAATATTAAATGGTATAAAAGATCAATACAATATAAAATTAAAAAGGATTAAGTGTTCCAGAGGTTTTGGAAGGCAAAAATCAGTTGAAATGGTACTTAAAGAATCAAGCAATACCGATTTATTTATGGTTTTCGACCTTGATACAGTTTATACCGACGTATTCATAAAACTTATAGAATATGGGATACAAAATATTGATAAAAGAGGTGTTTTTTTAAATCAATTATGTTATAAAGAGGTGAATTTCAATACCCCCTGGAGGGATTTAAATTATGGGGAGGACTGGGAAAGAAAAGCACACTTTATACATTCGGGTTATACATTAATTAATGTAGATACTGCAAAATTCGGTAAATTAAATTATAATGAGAAATATGAGAAAAGAGAAAAAAGATATGCTAATGGTATAACTTATTATAAAAGATTAATAAAAAACAATATAGATTTATTTCGTGCATGGAATATTAGCTCATATAAAAATTTAAAATTATACATGAAAATAGCCAATGCAAAAAAATCATACTTTATTTTTTTACTGCTTATACTGGTTTACATAAAATTATTCAACAATGTTTATAAGTATTCGGATGATTTAAACATTATATATGTCAGGAAAAATCAGAAAATTATGGACATTCCCAAAGTTAAAATTAGAGAGGTTACTAAATAATTTATAAATTTTTTAAATAATAATTTAGCAACCCATCCACTATAACATATTCATTCTGAGTCTTTATTAACATGCCTTTATTTATCAGTGATTTAATTATTCTGTATTTATTGGATATCTTTATTTCTTTAATTTTTTTATATGATAATTCTTTTAACAATAAAAGTTCATTTTTTGTCAGGGTATTCAGTTCATATTTTATTATATTTTTATAGGTATCATCATTTAAAAAAGACAATATATTGCAATTGTTTTCAGCAAGGTCTAGGCCCGCAAGGTTTAACCACGCAGGTATTCCAGATGTCATTTCATAAACCTTTTCCAGAATTGCTTTATCGCATTTTATACTATAATTTTTTAATCCATCTTCCAAAAATCCTATAGATTCATTTCTATCGAATGGCAAAACTTTAATTATCCTGAAAAAAGCATAAAATGGCTCATTTTTATTGTTCAATAATTCATCGATAATTCCAATCTCAGATCCGGATATGATATACTGTACATCAGTATGTTCATTGAATTTTGACCTCATTATTCTTAATATTTCAGGGAATGGCTGTTTTAAAAATCTTATGTACTGGAATTCATCGATAATTACCACTATTTTTTTGTGAATATTTTTAGCCATTTTTTCCGGCAGATTTATAATGTCTTCTATCATCTCTGATGCTTTTAATCTATTTTCTAAATAGTCACTGTATCTATTCAAAATAACTTCAACATCGTTTAATTTAATGTTTACTTGATTAATGCTGCCGATAAATTTATTAATTAATTTTTTAATTTCCTCTTTATAGTATTTCAATCTGTATTTCTTTGACAATTCCACGATTATTGATTCTATTAACCTGTTAGAGTAGTCATATAAATTATATATGCCTTCAATATTGAATTTTATGACAAAAACATTGTTTTCCTCAAGTATGGATTTAACGGCATTTAATATTGAGGATTTTCCCATACGCCGGAAACCTATAACTGCAACTGGCTGCCTCGTTTTGTATGAGTTTATAATTTTATTTATCTCATTATTCCTGTCGTACAGCTCCTTCCTATTCAACTCCCTACCAAAAATAAATTTCATCGGTACCGATACAGTATCGCTACCGATAATATTAATATTTGCATTTATTTATGGCATTAAATTGCAATAATATTTATTTACAGTTATAATAGCCATATATGGACATAACAGAATTTATGGAAAAAAATAGGGAAAATATGCTGGAGGATTTAAAAACGATTATCGAAATGGAAACACCATCGTACAATAAAAAATTACTGGACAATTTTGCATCATATTTTTCATCGTATATATACAAAAATTTGGGCATGAAACCTGAAATAATTCAATCAAAAACCAATGGCAATGATATTAAGGTTGAATTCGGGGATGGTGAAAAAATTTTATTATTGAATCATTATGATACGGTTTTTGGAGAAAATACCATAGATAAAAGGCCGTTTAAAATTACAGATAACAAAATCTACGGTCCGGGAGTTTTTGATATGAAATCCGGCATTATAGAAACAATATACGCATTAAGGTATTTAATAAATTATTCAAAGTCCAGTAAAAAAATTGTATGGTTAATCACATCAGATGAGGAAATTGATAGCACCTTTTCCAGGGATATTATTATCAAAAATGCAGAGAATTCAAAATATGTGCTCGTAATGGAATCACCATTAAACGGAAAATTAAAGACAGAAAGAAAAGGCGTTGGCACCTTAAAAATTACAGTTCACGGGTTATCCTCACATGCCGGGCTTGACCCAGATAAGGGTGTGAATGCTATTACCGAGATGGTTAATATTATCACCGGTGTGAAGAACTCAGGTATTAATGGGATTAATTTCGATGTAATCAATGGTGGAAGCCGCAGCAATGTTATACCGGATTTATGTGAGGTTGAAGCCGATTTAAGATTTAAAACCGATGATGAATTAAATAATATTAAAAAATTGATCCAGTCGATAAAACCATTACATGATAAAACTAAAATAGATTATGAATACAGTGTAAGGCCACCCATGATAAAAACTTCAAAAACTGTAGATCTATTTAACAATGCCAGAAAGATTGCATATGATAAATTACATATTAATATCGAGGAGGTTTCTGTTGCGGGGGGTAGCGATGGCAATTTCTGTTCATATTATGCGCCGGTTCTGGACGGTCTTGGGCCCAATGGCAGCGGCGCCCATTCATATAATGAGTTTATATACAGTGAGTCATTGCCTGAAAGGTCATCGCTTCTGTATTATCTCATATCCGATCTTTAAAATTTATTTTTTAGCAATTTTTATCTTAAATACTATCTTTAATTTTAAGCATTGCCTCTTCTAATTCATTTATATTGCTATATGTTCCATAATTTATTGAATAATCTATCATTAGATTATTATGGTTGCTGGAAAATCTTCTCACATCTGTTTGAATGCCTATAATTATTTTACTGTACGCATATGCCATTCCCAGTTCAACACATGCCCCCTCATCAACCGTTCTGCCATCCAGAATTATTAACAAAATTTTTGAGTTTTTTAATGCATCAACATCCCTTTTAAAAACTCTTTTTCCGGCTTCTGCATATAATTCGGGGTTCTTTAAAAGCAACTCATCCTCTCCACCATCTCTCTGGGGTAGATATGTGGTCAATTCCATATTCTCAAGCATTTTATCGATTTTTTTATTGAACTCTATCTCCATTTCATTGAACAGTGGTGCCGATATATAAACGTCATAGCCTTTCATAAGGTTATATGCTTTTATACTTAAATAATTTTCTACCTTTTAAATATACCGTATCAGTATATCTGAATTTAAATTGTTTGGGATAATTATATATACAATTATTTCAAGAATCAGCATAATATCAATTATTATTTAAATATTATGTGTTCAATATGAGATAAAATGGAATAATGCCGTGCAAAGATTTTTATTTGAATGCATATACCTGTTAATAATATATATGAAGAATGATAATTTTGACAATAAGGTTACGGAATATGGGGTAGAGGTTGTAGGAGTTAATCCAATACCTAAAAACGCGAGAAATATGTCATCAAGGAAAATATTCATTTTCTGGGCAATGGCAAGTGCATCGGCACTGACTCCACTGGTGGGTTTAGAACTTTATAATATGGGACTCATATATGCAATTATTGCCGTTTTAGTTGCATTATTAATTGGATTAATTCCTGCGGGGCTTGTATCGGAAATGGGAAGGCAGATACCTGTGCCATCACTAATTGTGTCCAGAAAAACTTATGGTTATGGGGCCTCAGGCATTTATTCATTGATTTTTACATTCCTGAATTTGGGATTTTTTGGGCTTAATGATACAGTAGGTGCAGATATTATAAGCAGCTTAACACATACCAATATAATTTTATGGTATATAATTATGGGAATCATACAGGTTGTCCTTGTACTGTTTGGGGCAAAATGGCTTGAATATTTCTTCAGATACAGTGCACCCGTACTGTTTGTGAGTTATGCCATTTTAACATATTTCCTTCTAACATCCTATAAAATTAATATATCAGGGTTACTGCATCCGGTAGGACCATTTACATGGGGTGCAGCACTTAATTTTGTTCTTGGCTTTTCAATATTAGCATGGTCTTATAAAATATCAACACAGACGAGATTTGGAGTACCATTTTCAAATACTGCTGGAAGGATAAAACGCATGGGCTATTTCTTCTCAAGCCCGATAGGTATAATGCTACCTGTACTTTTAATGGGAATTATTGGATTACTGGGTAATAGTGTTAAACCGGGAGTTGGATGGAATATAGCGGTTTTATCATTTCCGGCATTGCATGGCATTTTTGGCATTGTTGTATTTATAGCCGCTCTTGGTGTTTCACTGGCAATTATACATACGAACGCAATGAATTTATATCCTGCAACTGCTGATTTGCTTGCTTCTATACAGCCATTATTCAAGAAAAATGCCAGTGAAAAATTGGCACAACCTGTAACCACAGTACTTCTTGGTACAGGTGGTATAATTCTTGCAATAGCAGGCATACTGTCATTTATATCGTCGTTTATTGACATACTTGCATCCATAATATTCCCATTTACGTTTATACTGATATTCGACTGGTTCATACATTTAAGGCATACAACTAAAATCAGTGATTATTATGTTATTCCAAAGAATATATTTAACAATATAAGGGTAGATGCCCTGATTCCGGCAATTATAGGCACTGTAATAGCCATATTTGGCATAGGCCCCTATAGTTTTATATTCAATTACTTCCCTCAGGCACTGTTTGGGTCTCTTATCGGCTTAGTAATATATATCGGGATTTATTATGGATTTACATCTAAGTATGTAAAGGAAAAATGGGAAAAGGCAAATGATTACAGGGAGTTTGATATGGAATAAAATAAATTTAATTTACTATATATTGTTTTAATACCTCTAGAATTTCAACGTTATACATTAGCTATTTCATCCTTAATGTCCCCGGAATATCCATAGATTTCCTTAAATACGGTTTTTGATATTATAATCCCGGCAAGTGAAGATAAAGAAATCACTATTGTGGAATATCCTATCCCTATTACTGCAAATAGAAATGGAAATATTGTTATTGAAAGAAATGCCGGCAACTGTAAAATAAAATTTGTAAATCCTGTAGCTTTACCTCTATAATTTATACTGGAAACAACTGCCTGTGATGTTATTATTGGCTGATTGTTCCAGTGATTTCCCCAGACAAATAATAGCATAAATACCGGCACAAAAATAAACAATTTCATTACAAGGAATAAACCTGAAAAAACGAGTGCTATAAAAGACATTGAAAAACCAGAATAGCTTATTCTCCTTAACCCAAGCCTCGGTATTAATTTTGGTCCAAGGTAACCTGCGGGTACACCTATGGAGTATACAAGTATTATTATCAATCTCGAGTATAGTATCCCAGATAAATGTAATAATGATATTATATACGGTATAAAAAATGCAAACGTACCGACCTCAATTCCACTGGCTATTCCACAAATCCAGGCATATACAGTGGTATGCCATTTAATTCTGTCTTTTTTAAGTGATCTTATAAAACCGGCATATGTGTATTTTTTTCCTGAATAATCTTTCCATAACTTTGATTCTTCCAATTTCTTAGAATATACTATCAATATTATAGCAGGCAATACTGGGAGACCCAGTGTTATAGCCCATATTAAATGATATGCAATATGCAGTACTAAAAGTATTATTATAGCAATATTAATTCCAAGTATTGCATAGCTTGCCATAAGTGTGTTTTTCGTTCCTATAACTTCCCTCTTCCTGGGTTTAAACAGTTCCATTATATATGAATATGTATTGGAAATATCAGATCCCGTGGGTAAACCTGCAATAAATCTTGCTATTATGAAAAATACGATTGTCGGTGAAAATATTGAAAGTATTGAGGCAATTATAAATATAGATATATTAAGAAAAAATATTCTTTTTCTCCCAAATTTATCCGTGAGAACTCCCCCTATTAATGACCCTATTGCAGCACCACCTGTTGTTGCACCGATAATCAGACCCGTATCTATAGTGGTAAAATGGAAATAACTGCTTAAAAAAATACTTAGCATTGTTACAGAGAATACGTTCCATTCATCTATGAAAATGGAGATTAGCATGAAATTGGATAACAATTTTTCATCTATACCGGTATTTGTTGCCATATGATGCAATCACTACAATTTATAAAAAATAACAGAAACATGCAATTACTGCACCTTTAGTAAAAATTTTATATAATAAATATTATTAAACGTCGAATAATTTAAATTAATTAACCTATTGCACCGGAAAATTAGGATAATATGAACCATTTATAATATATTAATGGATAAAATATGTTATTCCATCGAGATATTTTATTATATCAATTATACATTTTATTTATTATTTTATTAACAGTTTTTCTGATTTCAAGATTGAATGCCATCCTGCTGATACTGAGCTGCTCTGCCATCAGTTCATTGGATGTTCCTCTAGGGACATTGAAAAAATTATTATCTATCGACAGTTTTAAAATGTTTCTCTGCCTCTCTGTCAGAAAAATATCGATAACTGAATGGCTTAATTCTGATATCACTATGTTATATTTTAGTTCCGCAATACTCATGATCTTAATATCCTTAAAACCTGATAATAATTTTTTAATATTAGTATTTGCCGTGAAGATATAGTTCTCATAATTGTTTTCAACACTGGTTTTTAAAGGAAATATAGAATTTTTAATTAATTTATCAAGGAAGGCATTTTCATAATCAACATTCATTTCAATAATTGATGAGATATTATCCATATTATATATTTTTACATTTTTAACAGATTTGTCCATTTTTATATCATTTTTCAATGATTGCATACAGTTTTTATTGAAATGTGTGGAAACCCTTATGGCCCTAAGCATATCGTTTGAATAGAAATAACCGATCATAATGTCCCTGTAATCCTGTGGAATCAGAGATGTCCAGCAATTATCATGTCTGATTTTAATCCTAAAAAATAATGGATTATATCTATTGTCTTCCATAGTATAAATAATGGATAACTGTATATAATACTTTTTACAACTTATATTATAAAATAATTTTGTTATAATATATATTAATTTATAAAATATTTTTCATTTTTTTAAAATAGTTAGTGTTATAATGAATTATCACTATATAATTTTTATAACCAGTGAATTACGGTACATTACAACCATAGTGAAAATAAGTGAGCATTCATTTTTATACAAATCACTATTTTTCATGTTCTCATACTAATATAGTGTATTATATTATTGTTTGGAATTAATATATTTTTCTATGGCATCGTCACGTACTTCTGTGCCGGCACCCCTAATCTTATTTAAATAGAAAAAGCCATTTTCTGGTTCAACCGGGTATTTCCAGACATCAAGTAGCCATGGTACGTGCTCAACCATCATGCCGTTTTTAATTGATGCAACTAACTGTGTATGCAGTGGTTGCTGTATATTTGTATGTGGATATACATTTATGCCAAAATCATCTGCTAAATTCGCTATGTTTAACCATTCCGTTATGCCCTTAACCTTTGTTGAATCAACCTGTATGATATCAACTGCTTTATTGATTATATAATCCCGGAATTGGTATTTATTCGTTAAGGATTCTCCAAGAGCTATGGGTATATCTGTTTTTTCTCTGAGTATGCTATGTGACCTTATGTCCAGCGGGTTTAATGGCTCTTCTAACCAGTAAATATCAAATTCAGATAATCTTTTTGACATTTTAATGGCGGTTTCAAGGTCCCATTTTGTATTTGCGTCGATCATGATTCTAATATCATTGCCGATAGCTTCTCTTACAGATTTGATCCTGTAATAATCGTCATCGTTGTTTTCACTTCCAACCTTGATTTTTATCGATTTATATCCCTGTTTTTTCAGTTCAATGGCATTTTCGGTTAATTTATGTACACTCCATGATAACCATCCGCCATGGGTATTGTATGCCTCAACTTTATCGGTTTTCGATCCTAAAACTTTATACAGTGGCAGATCTGAATATTTGCAAAAAATGTCCCATAAGGCCATGTCAACCATTGAAAATATGTAAATTTCAACACCGCTGCCCAATCTTGGGTCCCAGCCAAAGTTGTTTACTGAAGATAATTTATTATGGATTTTTAACCTCATAAATGGATCCTCGTTTACAAGCACATTTTTTAAGTATTTATCGAACATCAACTGCGGTATATCCATTCCATATGATGTGTTCCAGTTAAAACCGTAACCCTCAATGCCATTATCCGTTGTTAACTTTAATACCAGTAAATTGATGCTATCAACAGTATACTGGGAATCTTTTATTTCACTTACCGGTATATTTAATAAATAGGTCTCTGCCGATTTAATTTTCATAGATTGATTATGATTTAATACATATAAATCTTCTGTATTACATATAAAGAGGCTATGGCAATTATTTCTTATGCCTTAAATTAATATAGATTTACATGTAAAATTAATAGTTTATTAATTATAAAGCAATAAATTTTTATGAATAATGGTTTCTCATTGCTGGATGTAGGCGAAAATTATCATGAAAAATCAATACTGATTTATGGGGATTCAAACGATATTATAAAGGTACCTTTTATAAGTGTTATTTTCACTATAGAAAATAAAAATATATTATTTGATACAGGTCCAAATATAGATGGAAACTATCCTATAATGAAAAGATTTTCAACAAAGCAGAATAAAGGCCAGAAACTTGAAGAACAGCTAAAATTAATTAATTTAAATATAACCGATATAGACCTTGTAATAGTATCACATCTACATTTTGACCATGCTGGAGGATTAAAACTATTCAGAAAAACTGGAATACCTGTGTTAATTCAAAAAAATGAGATTAATTATGCTTACAATCCTGATTTTTTTTATAAAGAGGTTTACTACAGGGAAGATTTTGATTATGAAGATATAAATTATGAAACTATAAATGGCGATTATGAGATAAATGATAAACTAAAAGTGATTGCATTATACGGGCATACACCTGGAACGCAGGGGTTATTATATAAATATAATAACAATAAAATGATTTTTACAAGCGATGCAGTATATACGATAAAAAATATAAAGCCAGAATTAAGAAGACAGGGTTTTGATTCATGTACATCAATGTGGGGTGAATCCGCAAAAAAGGTACTTTTAAAAAACAGAATAGAAAATTATGAGATATATCCAGGACATGACCCAGAATTTTATCTAAATAAAAAATTTGCACCATATATTTATAAATTATAATTTTTACAGATCCATATCTTTATTTTTCTGAATTCGTATGTTATTATAATAAATGAAATAATTGCAGGAATGTAAAGCAATAAAAATATAACTCTTAACAGGATAGTAAATATCAATATATCTTAATTATGTTCCCAGCCCTTCATATTAATTTTATAGTTATATACTATATATAATTTTCTCTGAAATTGTAGTAAAATCTTAGTTCCGGTATGTTTTAATCTAGATTACATGTAATATTTATAGTTTATATAAGACTTTTATTTATATATTTATGGAAAAACAAAAAAATACTGTGTTTAGCGGTATGACACGCTATAAGTGGTTTCTTTTTGTAGTTGCATTGCTAGGCTGGTCAATGGCATCAATGGATTTAAACCTGTATTCAATAAGTTTGCCATTAATAATGCAGACATATCACATATCTGTGGCATTAACAGGTATTCTAACGGCTTTAATATTCCTTGGGTCAACTGCAGTTGTTTGGATAGTAGGACCATTTCTTGATACGTTTGGAAGAAAAACTGTCTGGCAGTACAGTCTGTTAACAATGGCAATATTCACAGGATTTACAATTTTCGCCACTACATTTGTTATTTTAGCTATTGTAAGGGTACTCTCAGATGGGCCATCATACATAGAATTTCCAACAGGTATTACCATTGCAAATGAGGAAATGCCATCAAAACTTAGGGGTAGCTTATATGGATGGATTCAGGCGGGCTTTCCATTGGGATATTTCCTTGCAACATTAATTGCCATAATTGTTATACCAAAATTTCCATTAACTCTAGGATGGAAAATTGCATTTTTAATTGGCGTTATACCAATAATACTTGTGGTTGTTATGCGACATTGGGTAAGAGAACCAGAAAGGTCAAAAATAGCAATAGAAGCAAAAAAATTGGTAAAGGCAGGAAAAATAGACGAGGCAAAGAAAATTACAGAAAAATACAAAATTGATTTAAATGAAGCACCACAGTTTACCTACAAACAAATGTTTTTGGACAAAAAACTAAAGAAACATACAATAATAAGCACAATTACTGAATTATCGCATGAATTTGCAACGCCTGCATTATTTTTCTTTACATCAATAGCACTGGTAGATTATAAACATTTACCTATAAGTGAAGCTTTTGTTATTATTTTGGTTGCTAATGCACTTGCCGTTTTCGGCTATGGAATAATGGGGCATGTTGGGCAGAGAATATCAAGAAAATGGGGCAGTACCCTTATAGGATTGCTTGGTGGTATTTCTGTAATATTTTTTGCATTTGCCAGAGGTACGGATGAAATTATAATAGCGACATTGTTATTTTATCCCATGGTTTTATCATGGAATGGTACATGGTGGGTATATATAGCGGAAACATATCCCACAAGGGTTAGAGGCACAGCAGATTCCTGGCAGGTTGGTCTGAACGACGCTGCGTGGGTACTTGGTTCCCTTGCTTATGGATTCGTACTTTCAAGCATTGGTTTTTTGTACACATACCTTCTAATTGGTGCGTTTCCGGTTCTACTTGGGGCGGTACTCGTTGCTACAATGGGCATAAAGGTGAGGCCAGATGAAGAGCTTGAAAACATAATTACATAATTTTTATAAATTCCCGTTTCGTCTGATGCACCCACTTAAACTTTAAACAATTTTAATAATGTTTTTTTAGTTTCTGTAATTCTTTAAAATGCTATGTTTTTTATTTATTGACTTCCCGTTAACTATCATGGGTAGGTTAATATATTTTAGAATAGATATTCATAGAAATCCCTATAAAGAATGATTAGACCTCTTTCTTGAACAGATTCATTCAGAAGCATAAAAAATATTAAACATTTCATTTATATTATTTTAATCTATGTAAATCAGAATAGGTAAGTGTAAATAGGTAATTTAATTTTTTTCCTTTTATACACTAAATTTATTAGTATTTATTTACATGTAATATATGCCATTTATTTATAGTTAATTTATTATTAATACTATGGATATTACAAAAACAAATAGAGTTATAGAGAACTTGAATAAACCCACATCATTAAATAAATTTTACTGGACACTGGTATTAATGGCCACAATAGGTGGTTTTTTATACGGCTATGATCAATCGGATATAGGTTCGGTTTTAATATTTATACCGTATTATGCGCATGCAACTCCATTTGTTGTAGGTTATATCTTGACTTCGCCATTTTGAAAGAAAATATATAGATTAAAAGCCTTAATACACTATGCCAAAGGAAAGTGTAACATATTCGTTGGGTGGGCTGGCACTTGTCGATCTTGTTGAGAGGGATTACAGTCT
>JAJZZE010000054.1 GCA_021797735.1 Thermoplasmata archaeon
GGTGAATTTATATTAATGTTTATTGTATTCCGCTGTACACCCTCATTAACTGATATCCATGCCATAGAAATCATAATAAATATAACTACTACACTTAATAATATTTTGATTTTTTTACGCATATAAATATTAATGCATGATTATATATATATATATATTTATAGAACATATTTATATAATAATACTACTACTAAATAATTTAATACTAAATTGATTAACATCTAAATATAGTATATTAATTAGAGGAAGTTTTGAGCGAATACAGTAAAATAGTGATCCCTCTGCCTTTTTACCATATATAATTTTTTTTCATAACTTTTCGACTATGACTGAGTACATGAATAAATACAAAAAGTAACCAACAGGCTGGCTGTACTTGCACGTAAAAGAGATTATTGGAGTTTAATGTAACAATATCTCCCCATTTATGGTTATACTGTTACACAACACACATATACTATTAAAAATAATGTGTTAGAAGAGAGAGTTTCTTTGAACATTCCAGACCCGCTTTAGCGGTGATGAATGCCATGGTAACACATATTATATAAATGAAAGGGATTAAGTTTTATGCTTGGTCAGGATTTAATAAAAAGTGGGTCCATAAAGTTCGGTGATTTTGTATTAACTTCCGGAAAAAAATCTGATTATTACGTTGATATAAAAGAAGGCGCTACAAAACCAGAATTATTAAATGAAATTTCTGTGGAATTATCAAAGAAATTAACTGCAAAAAAAATAGCTGGCATGGAACTGGGTGCGGTTCCATTAATTGTCGCAACTTCACTGAAGGCAAATATTCCCTATATAATAGTAAGAAAAGAAGAGCGTGAGCATGGAACAAAGAAGAGAATAATAGGAGAAATCAATAAAAATGAGGAAATAGATTTAATAGAGGATGTTGTTACAACTGGCAATTCATTATTAAAAACAGCAGATATACTGAGAAAGAATGGTGCGGTAATAAGGCATGCAATATGTGTTGTAGACCGTGAATCGGGTGGTTATGGTTTACTAAAATCAAATGGCATAGAACTTGAATCACTGGTTAAAATATCAGATATACTAAAATCAAGATAATGTATCATCTATTCTTCCAAGTTCTATTGATGTTGTGGCATTTCCTACTAAAATACCATTAGAATTTGTTATTATTGATGAACCTATATAATAGCTTCCATAATTTGCAGTTCCGGTATTTACATTTATACCAAACATTTCCTTTAAATTTTTTATTTCTTCATCTGTTGCTTCAGGTGATACCAGCATGCCCTTATCATTTAAAACGGCAACACTGCCCACGGTTTTTACCCCTGCTATACTTGATTTTATTACTTCAACACCCAGTGTATCAGCTATTGCCTTTTCTGATGATTCCGTAAATGATGGATGTATTACTGCAGCCTTATCATTTGTTATCACATTATTGCCTATTGCATTTAATCTGTCCTTTAAAAATAATATATTCCTACCACCTATATCCAGGCCGGCAAACTCATCAGGGTTGGATAAACCCGATACAACAATTCCACTGGAATTAAATGCAATCATTGTACCTATTAAACTGAAATTATCTATAATAACATGCAATGTGTTTACCTTAAGTATATCCTTTATTATACCCTCTGCTTCTGGACTTATATTTTTAGGTACAAACGCTGTGTCTTTATAGGCTTTTACATAAACACCTATAAAATCACTATCAAAAATCGAAAATTGTTTTATCATAATTATTATGGAAGTAATATTTCCGTTGTTCCATCCTCTAATTTTATTATCTTTAAACTTATTTTTGTTTTTATATGCTTTCTGCTCCTGTCCCAGAGCATTTCATTAACCTTGTTATCCATCCATATTTTATCCATGTCGGATTTTGTATATTTGGATACACTATCCTTAATTATCTGCACTGCCGTATCTGCTCTTCTTGACTTTGATGAAAATCTTGCTTTTCTCAAAGATATATTTATTAACTCTTCATTTGTTAGTTCCTGGTTTTCAACCATTATAAACACCTCATAATTTTAGATGTGACCTTCTCCAGTTCCTTCTCCTGGGGTTCTGTGTCATTTTCCTGTCAGTTTTTAACATTACCCATCCCGGTACCCTTCTATTGGATTTTACCTGTTTCATCAATCTTATTTTCTTGCCCAGTGGCTTATTTCTACTCATTTCTATCTCCTCTCTATTTTTGTTTCATGCTGATTTCCGATTAGCCTGGAAAGTATATTCTTTAATTCCTCATCGCCTATAACCCTATTTATTCTTCCCATACCTGCAAGCTGTATCAGTTGATTCTCCACATTATCAACAAGGTCAGGTCTTACAAGTTTTAATGTGTTCAGTCTTTCCCTTGCCTCTGAAGAAAGTATCTGACGTAGAACCTGCTGCCTTCTGGCCTCTTCCTGGTCAGACTGCTTTCTGTTCTCTTCTTCCATTTGATTTTCCTGAGCTGACCTCTGCATTTCCTCAAGTTTACGTTTCCTTATCCTATCCAACTCATCGTCATCGCTCATAGATATCTTCTCCATATATTCCTATAATATTCATAAAATTTTTTATTTATAAATATTTTTCAAATGTTTTATCCTTTTCGCTTAATCCTTTCATTACTTCTTTTGATGCCTTATCAAGTAATGATTGGCCGGCAGGTGTTATTATTCTGCCCGTTTTATCCTTTTTCACATAGTTCATGGATTCCAGTGTCTGTAATATATTTCTTATTATAAACCTGCTACCTGAAACAGGATGGTATCTCTTTGTTCCCCTATCCTGCCTGCTCCCGTATTCCTGGCTTAATCTTGATATGCCTATATTGCCCTTAAGGTATACCTTTCTGAGCACAGATGCTAATCTCGTATAATACCAGTCGTCCTGGGTCCACGCTTTTTCTCTTCCTATTCCATCCTTAACATATTTTGTCCAGTCTGGAATGGGTACATTTTTTTCCTTAAATTCCGATGCAATTTTATTTATTAATAAATCTGCAGGTACTTCTTTTACATCTACCATTTTATCACGATATGGGTTTATTTATAAACTATTTATAATATTTTCGTATTTCAAAAAAATTTTTATTCAGGACAGTTATTATAAATATAATTATATTTATAAAAATATTAATTGAAACAAATGAAAATAGTGAATGGTAAACATTATGATATAAAATATATGATATACCGAGAACCGGCAATATTGATGCTACAAGTACTATAATGGAAATTATAAATATGGGCAGTAAGGGATATTTGCCAAATGAATAATAATTCAGATTTGAAACCCCTGCAGGTAGTTTTTTAATTAATTTCCTGATATTTGTATACAGGATAATATAAAATAATAATATTATATCAATAAATTCTATTATATCTATTACTCCAGGATTCCTGGTCAGTAATGATAAAATTATTATAACTACTACTGCTATGACAGAAAAAATTATGAGACCAAATATGCTTTTATAATACGATATCTGGTTTCTGGTTACTGGCAATGAGTTTAATATTTCTATTCCCTTTCCTTCTATTACAAGTAAGAATAGTGAATAGAAGGATGAGACAAATATTGTAAGGTATATCAGTAATACAAGTGCCGATGAAAAAACACCCGTGCCTATTTCCAGAAATAGTGGTATTGTAAATAATACAGGCAAAAATATATACGTTAAATTCTGCGATTTCCTGAAGGTGCTTTTTATATCCTTTTTTAGAAAACCTTTGTATAATTTATCCGATTTTATTTTTGATAATATTATCTCACTTGAACTATTTTCCTCTGAGGTCATTAAAATATTATATAGCCTATACCTTATTTTTGAATATATAAATAAAAAGGCAAGGAGAATTATAATTGATACAGTAATTTCAATTACTCTTAAAAACAGTGGTGCATTATAATTTAAATATATTAAATATTCAAGATTTACCGGGAATATTAAATATTTTACATCGTATGGCAGTGAGTTAAGTGCTACTGTCACGTGGGAGAATATGGCTGGATTTTCCAGTATGGAATAAAAAGCTCCAAGAAATATGAATAAGGATAATATTTTTATCACGTTTTTAACCGATGAATGCTTCTTTGATTTCTGTCCTCCGTATATAAATATTACAGATGAGATAATAAAGCTTAATAGCAGTATTGCAAAGGAGAATAATACTCCTAAAAATATTGTCTGGTAATCAAATTTTAATAAAAAGAAGAATATTATTGATGGTATTACAATGAATATATATGATGATGCATTGTATATGAACCATGAGATAAGGGGGACATTGACATTAACCTTTATTGGTACAGATTTTAATGGGCTCATAATATTATTTACATATATTGAATTTAAGAATACCAGTGAATTATAGATGCCCAGTATAAACAGATATATATAAAATATTAAACCTAATGATGCTATAGATGCATAATTTTTTTCCCCAAAGTACACTGAATTTAATAAAACCGAAAATAATGAAAAGGTCATTGCATTCATTGCATATGATGTTAATATATACCTTGAAAAATACTGATTTTTGTTTTCATATTCCATTCTTCTCTGGAACTGCGGAGAATCTTTCAATGCAAGGTAACGCTGCTCCACCGTTATAACCTTGCTTAAGAACATTATAGTATTCTTTTTATCCAATGCAAACACCTTCAGTTAATGCAATAGATATTAATCCTTTATAATTATAGTATTTCATCTGATCATCCCCGGGATCCAGACCACAGGTCTGTGGAATACCTGTGGGTGTATCTCTCCTATCTAACTTCTGCCTTTCTTTTATATTTTTCATGCTTTCAAAGCCCTCTAATCAACTCTTGCGGTGCCTTCATGTAACAGACCCATACCTTATTCGTGGGTAGTTGACTTTATTGTATCTTTCAGTGAGTTAAGGAGATTATCCAGATCTTCATCACCGGTTAATTTCAGGAAAACATCCTCCAGATCACTATTGCTTGAACCGGCTTCCTGCCTCAATGCCTCAAGATTTCCAGTTCCTGCAATGTTTCCATTATATAATATAGAAATATTATCACATACAGTTTCAGCAATTTCCATTATGTGTGTGGAAAATATTACAGTTTTACCCTTTTCTGTAAGGCTTTTTAATAATTCCTTTATAATCTTTGATGATTTCGGGTCAAGGCCATTCATGCCCTCATCCATTATTATTAATTCAGGATCGTGTATTAATGCAGATATTATTGCAACTTTCTGCTTTGTGCCGAAGGATAATGAACCGATAAATTCATTGAGATACTTTGTTAGTTCCAGTGCTGATGTAAATGCATTGATTCTCTGCTTTAAATCCTTATCATCAATATGGAATACAGACCCTATAAAGTTGAAAAATTCTACGGGTGTTAATGATTCATAAAGTGCTGGAGTTTCAGGTATATAGCCAATAATACTTTTTATTTTATCAGGATTATCATATGTTTTTATACCGTTTATATATACACTGCCGGTGGTCGGTGCAAGTATCGCTGCCATGATCTTCAGTAATGTTGTTTTGCCCGAACCGTTAGGGCCAAGAATGCCATAAATTTGACCTGATTCTATATTCAGGTTTATGCCATTAAGTGCCGTTGTTTGACCGTATCTTTTATATAAATCCTTAATTTCTATAAAGCTCAATGTATTAGTAATGAAATATATTATATATAATTTTATATGGTACTACCGTTTGTTTTTCTTTCCTTATTTAATGCAATTAATATTATTATGCCTGCTATTATGGAAACAAAGCCTGCATATGTGTATGAGTATGATGGTCTGAATTCGTATAATGCGCCCATAATTATATTTGCTATAAAAAAGCCAATTGACCTTGATGATGATAGTATTCCCATTCCAGATCCCATTTTATCAGAACTTACAATTTTTGATATTATTGATGGTTCAAAGGTTTCTGTTATGCCAAAAGCTATTGCCACGACAGTAATTGATGCATAAAAACCCGGAAGTCCGAGGGAATATATTATGCTCAATGCAAAACCCAGGGTACCCAGACCTGCCAGTATATAACCATATAACCCCAGTGATAGGGTTTCATTTTTAATTGCCCTTTTACTTAATGCAAATCCAGTTAATGATGATATACCTAAGAATATGCCGTATGAAATTACTCCTGACATAATTCTCAATGCTAATGAATTACCGGGATTCTCGGCTATTGTTATTATTGGGAACCCCATAGTGTATGACCCGAAGCCAAAGAGCATTGTACCTATAATAATACCCTCAAAAACAAATTTGCCCTTTGTATTTTTTTTCTCTGTATTTTTATTGCCGCCGTTATTATCTACACTGGTGTGTTTTTTGCCCCTTACAGATGCAATAATAATAGTTGATATTATCAGTGGAAATATTGAAAAAAAGAACAGGTATTTATATGAAACATGTAGGAGGAGGAGTATAACTAAAATTATTATGGATACTATACCGCCACCAACATCCAGACCGTGTAAAACGCCAAAAGCAGAGGTCCTCTCACCTGTATCAACATTTTCGGCTAAAAATGACCTTCTTGTGGGTGATCTTAAATTACGCATCCACCATCCAAAGGAGAATAGGGGAATTGCTATAAACGGTATATAACTGAAAGCTGTAAATGATAATAATGGTATTAAACTGTTGCCAAAAACCGTAATTTTTTTACTGCCGTATTTATCGGCTAATTTTCCACCCATGTATGAAAACAGAGCACCAAAACCAAAAATAAAAGCCTCTACCACACCAAAAACGAAAAAATCAAGTTTTAAAACAAAAATTAAAAATATCGGTAATATTGCCATAGCACCCTGATATCCCATATCCGCAAAAAATGCTGAAAAACCTATATAATATGATATTTTTGGTGCTTTCATTATATGATATTAATTTATATTATTAATATTTTAATATTTTAATATTTTAATATTTTAATATTTTATAGTAATGATATGTGGAATATTATATGGAAAATTTCTCCAACTATAAACGTTACTCCTGCGGCACCCAGTGCAAGGAATGCTGCCCTTAAACCGGATTTTAGCATTTTTGTATTCAGTGATAATGCAACTATTGCGTTGGATATTCCCTGTGCAAAGAATACGAGTATAACCGCAAGTATTACTGCTGTATATTTTTCAAAAAATAGAAACGGCAGTATGGGTATTATTGCACCTGTTACATATGAAAATGCAGTGTTCAGTGCCGAGGTTGAAGCTTCTCCTGAATATTTATTGATTAAATTATCAATAGATGGGGTTTTTGAGAATATATGCTTCCTGTTTAATAGTGCTATTTTATATTCTGATTCTGATTTCTGTGCCAGATACGACCCTAATGTCATGCTAAATGTACCACTTATACCCACCACGGCACCACTCAATGCAATATATAAATGTGGTGTTATAATTGCTGTTAAACCTGCTAAAGTTGCCAGAACCTCTACAAGGCCATCACTCATGCCATATAGAAAATCCCTGCCCTGTTTAACGTTTTTATCACTATTGGATATCTTATTTGCAAATATTTCTTCATGCTGCATTTCCTCTGTTATAAGTTCATTTACCCTTTTCCTGTATTCATCATCGTTTGTATAGTAATCCAGATATGATTTGTATTTTATTATTGACTCATTTTCACCGTGCTCAAGTAAATTTATTATTAAACTTTTTCCCACAAAAAACCTTATCACCTTAAAAAGGTTATATTTTATTTTTCTATAATTAACCTTGTTCACATTTATGCTGGATGACTTTAATGCATTACCCCAGAAATTGGCATGCTCGCTTTCAATAGTCGCCAGTTTTTTAAAGTTCTCTTTAAGATCATTATCCCTGTACTTTCTGTATAAATAGGTATATATCACCATATCCGTTAATTCATCCCTTAAAAACCTTAACTGATAATTTGAATTTTTATCCATCATCGGTGATTAATAACTCTATTATAAATAATATTTCCTATATGTTTTTATGAAAAAGTATATATTAAAAAGTACATTATATTTAACATGAAAGAATTAAAGGCTATTAATAAAGTAAAAATTGTAACTGAAGTACCCGGACCAAAGGCAAGGGAAATTATAAAAAGGGATAAAAAGTATCTTGCAACATCAACAAAAGTTTTACCCATTGTTGCCTATAAGGGATCTGGATGTTATATAGAGGATGTTGATAAAAATGTATTCCTGGATTTCTCAAGCGGGATAAGTACCACAAACGTTGGTTATTCAAATGAGTATTTAATTTCTAAAGTTGAGGAACAGTTGCACAAATTATGGCATTTCGCAGGAACGGATTTCTATTATGAGGAGCAGGTTAATGCTGCTGAGGCCCTGATAAATATAATGCCCGGAAGCAGGGATAAAAAGGTATTTTTTACAAACAGTGGGACGGAGAGCAATGAAGCATCCTTAAAATTTGCCCGGAGTTATACAAAAAGGCCAGAGTTTATAGGGTTTATCGGTGGTTTTCATGGAAGAACAATGGGATCTTTAGCATTTACAGCTTCCAAGGCTGGACAGCACGAAAATTTCTTCCCTGAAATGGATGGTGTTACCCACATACCATACCCCGACCCATATAGAAACCCATTTAATATTGATGGTTATGAGAATCCTGATGATTTAACCAATGCTGTTATTGATTATTTGGATGAGTATGTATTTGATAAATTTGTACCATCAAACAGTGTGGCAGGCATACTTGTAGAGCCTATTCAGGGAGAGGGAGGATACATAGTGCCACCTAAGGATTTCCATAAGAAACTGATGGAAATGGCACACGATAATGATATTTTATACATTATGGATGAAGTCCAGACAGGCTTTGGAAGAACAGGACATTTCTTTGCATCCGAATACTTCGGTGTGGATCCGGATATAATGTCTATAGCAAAATCAATTGCATCCGGTATACCTATGGGTGCTTCGGTAGTAAAGGATAAGTACAACTTTGAAAAATCTGGTCTGCATTCCAATACCTTTGGTGGAAATCTATTGGCATCCGTGGCAAGTATGGCAACAATAGAAGAAATTAAGAAAAAGGACATGATAAAAAATTCAAAGGAAAATGGTGATTATTTAAATAAAAGATTGAGGGAATTGCAGGAAAAATACGATGCTATTGGAGATGTCCGTGGACTTGGGTTAATGCAGGCAATAGATTTCGTAAAAAACAGAAAAACAAAGGCCCATTTTGCATCATTAAGGGACAAAGTTGAGGAAAATGCTTACCGTAATGGCTTAATATTACTTGGAGCTGGAGAAAGTGCAATAAGGTTTATACCTCCACTGATAATTAAAAAGGAAGAGATAGATAATGCAATGGAAATACTTGATAGATCTATAAAAGATAGTTTATAGATCTATATAATCTATAAATTTTATCAGTGGTAAACCATTATTCCATCTCAATATAAAATTACCACTTTTTGTTATGTCCTGTTTCGGTAATATTTCATATAAACCACGCATTTTACCCTTATATTCATAATTGCTTTCAATTGAAAAAAATCTCCAGAAATCCCCTCTAAAACTTTTTAACCTGTATGCATATGTTATAAATAAACCTGATAACACACATTTATTATGCAATTTTATTGCCTGATCCTGCTTATTTCCTGAGGCTTCGCTGAAGGATAACTGATCCCTTTCGGAGGATTTTACCTCTATCACCAGTGAAAAATCATCTCTCAATGCAACCAGATCCGCACCGAATGAACCGGCTGCCCTTGCAACATAAAATGGTTTTTCAGTGAGTGTATACAGTATGTCCCTTGATAATGGATCTATGTTCTTGCCCATTCTTTCTATGGTATTCTTATTCCCTGATAGTATATTTGCCAGTTCCCTTTCATAAATACTTCCATTCATGCTATAACCACCATAAATTATATGAAAATATAATTTTTATTTTCCCGTGTCTCCATTTTGTTTCAGGCTTTCTTTAGTTTCCTTCAGCGATTTTAATCTATTTTCATGCCTTAATAAACCATTATCAAACCTTTTCCTTTCCTCATCATTGCTGAGAATTAATCCCGGCACATCCGATGGTTTGCCGTTATCATCAATGGCAACATATGTAAAAAAGGCTTTTGTTGTTAACTGTTTTTCACCTGTGGTCAGATTTTCTGACGATACATCAATTTCTATTTCCATTGTAGACCTTGTTACATATGTAATAAAGGAATGTATATGTACTATGAAACTTAACTTTATCGGCGATAAAAAGAATAAATTATCTATACTCCCGGTGACAATTTTTTTTCTGCAGTGTTTAAACGCTGTTATGCTGGCAAGATTGTCCATCCATTCCAGAAGCCTTCCACCGTACAGGTTATTAAACATATTTGTATCTTCAGGCAATACTAGCCTGCTCAATTCTGCCTCAGATTCCTTAACAGTTTTATCCATTATGGTTAATGGCGGCTAAATTAATAATACTATCATAAATCTGTTCACTGTATTAATTTTATATTCCTAAATAATATAATGAAATGTGATAAGTTGGAAAGAATTATAATCGCACTTGGGGGTAATTCAATAGATACTGGCAATAGCACAAATAATGACCAGATAAGATACATAGAAAATACATTCAAAAAACTTGAAAAAATAATTTCAGAAAACGAGGTTGTACTGACATACGGTAATGGGCCACAGGTGGGCAATATATATGATAGGATGAAGGAAGAATACAGTATAAACCTGTGCGATTCCATGTCACAGGGATTATTATCATATATTATTGCAAATGGGTATGATAAAATAAAATATGAATATGGTTTATCCAGGGATATAATTCCAGTATTTACAAGAACGGTAATAGATGAAAATAATTATTCATTAAAACCAATAGGGAAATATTATAATGAGAAATTAAATGATAATATGGTAAAACTGATAAATAAGGGATATAGATTTGCGGTAAAATCCCCTGAACCACTGGATATACTTGAAAAATCAGCTATTTCATCGTTACTGGCAGATGGATATGTGCCACTTGCAATTGGTGGGGGTGGCGTACCTGTTGTTAGGGAGCTTGGCTATTATAAAAACTTTTATGGCATAGTGGATAAGGACCTGGCATCATCATTACTGGGCACATTAATAGATGCGGACAGGCTTATAATAATAACCGGTGTAAATAATGTTTATATTAACTATGGTAAAAACAATCAGAAACCATTAAAAAAAATAAATTACAACCAATTGCTGAATTATTATAATGAGAACCAGTTTGAGGAGGGTACAATGAAGCCAAAAATAAGGGCAGCATTAAATTTTATCCGGAAGGGCGGGAAAAGGGTAAATATTACATCAATAGAAAATGTAGATAGATTAGATGATGGTACCACGGTTTATTGATTCATGAACCTTTTTATTTCCTCCACGGTTGGAGGGTTAAAGCAGTTTCTGCACCTTGGCTCATAGCTTTCCTTACCGCCTATTTTTATGGCCTCACCAAATGTTTCTTTTCCATTTAAAATCCGCTGTGTAAATGTTGCGTCTTCACCACATTTTGCACAGACTGCGGTTAATGAATATACCTGATCTGCCCTTGATAGTACTTCCATTGAAGTTTTAAATGGTAGCCCAAGATTATTTTTGTTCAATGCAGCAACATATACGATTTTATTTTCCCTTGCCATTTTATCAGCAATTTCCGGCAATATTGAATTGTGGTTCCAGAACTGTGCCTCATCTATTCCAATAACATCAACATTTTTTGATAACCTGTAAATCTTATCTATACCACTGTTATCGGTGCTAACAACAATTGCAGGTAATTTTATTCCCTTATGTGTTGTAACGGAATTATTATCATATCTGGTATCAATTTCGGGCTTGAATAGCAGTGTGTTTCTACCCGCCAGATTTTCACGTTCAAGCAATTCTATTAACCTTGATGTTTTACCTGAAAACATCGGCCCGGTTATTACTATTAATTTGCCTATAATTATATTCTTCATTTATTTCGTATTATTAACATGTATAATATTTTAACACCCGGGGCTTTGGGACATAATTATTTTATCCTTATTTTTAATTACGGTATGCGGGTCATAGACCCAAGCAGTACCGGGACGCTTAGTCTACTGTAATTCCTGTGATTCCATATCCGACAGGGATGTTACTGCCTATATTAATATTGCATTACGGGGTCGGATAAGGCTAAAACGATCCCAGCTATAGCTAAAAGGCGAGCCAGGTGAAGCAATGGTACTGGAATGTTCTGCCCCAGGCGGGTGAACTAATCCAGAGGGTCAATGGATATAAGGGGCTTTGTATCCCACAGCCAACACATGAAGAATATGTGCTTACCATCTTTTATATTGCTTAAAGTTATATTAGAAAATATTATGTGTTTTGATAATATTATGTATCAATCCGGGTGAATTAATGGAAGCTGAGATAACAAATTTCAAGGAATATTATGATAATAGGATAGTTACAGCGCTAATAGGTCTTGAAGTCGACATAAATAAGGTTGAAATAATAGGAAAAGCAATAGCTGAAAACAAAAATGTTGAGGAGACTTTTATTGTAACCGGTGAATATGACATAATAATAAAGGTTAGATTCCCGGATTATATTTCCCTCGAAAAATTCATAGTTAACAACCTGAATTCCATAGAAGGAATGAAAAAATCCAAAACAATGATGGTTTTATCCATCTTGAAGGATATTTATATGAGGTGAAAAAATGGACGAAAGATTATATGGTGAAGTTCTGGCTTTGATGGATGACCTTGCAGAAGATACTTCTATACCAAGGAATATAAGAAAGATGTCATCTGATTCAAAGGAAAAAATGCTTAATGAGAAAGAGAGCTTAGATTTGAGATGTGCCACAGTTATATCAGAACTTGATGATATATCCAATGACCCAAATGTACCATCACATGGAAGGGCTGCGATATATACAATAATAAGTAAACTTGAATCGCTTTCAAAATCCTGAATTTTTTTATTGAAAACGTCATAAAACATTATATTAATTTTATTTTAAACAGTTAAATATATATAATATTATATAATTATTATACTGATAATTATGGCACTCTCTGAAGAGATTAATAAAGTAGCTAAGTACCTAATGGTATCAGAAATACCAAGAAGCGTTGCATATACACTGGTATATATAAAGGATAAGGGTGAAATAACATCCGTTGAAATAGAGAGAGAAACGGGTTTAAGACAGCCTGAAGTATCAATAGCGATGCAATGGTTAAGAAGGAAAGGCTGGATTATAAAACGCAATATGAAAAAAGAAGGAAAAGGAAGACCAATACACGGTTACAAGTTATCCAAGGATTTCAACGAAATACTGGAAGAAATAATAAATGAAAGGGAAAAGAAAATAGATGAAATAAACAGTACAATAAGGGAATTAAAAAATTTTAAGAGATAAGTTAAATATTTTTAAATAAAATTTTTATACAGCATGGTAACGCTGTTAATTATGTACATAGTATTTCTATATGGTTTGAAATGCATTATACATTTATTTTATTATATTTTTAATGAATATACTGATTATTAAGTGAATTACCGGCTATTTTAATATAACATTGAAATTAATAAAATATTAATTTTATGTAATAATGATGGTATATGGGTGCAGTTAAAAATGGGGTAAAATCCGGATTATTATCGGGTTTCATATATTTTCTGATAAATTCTATTATTAATTTTGTTATAATAATATTCTTCATAGGTGAAATTGTTATTGCTGAAGGGGTTCCGGAAACAACCAGGGATCTGTCTATATTTCTAACCCTGCTTATAAACCATCAGATAGAGACAATTTTCATAACCGGTTTATTATCAGGCGTCTTATTCTCAATACTGTTATTGAAATATTATGAAACCATACCTGGAACAACACTGAAGGGAAAGACAAATTTTTTTATTATAATATACTGGATTGCCTTTTTCATTATAATACCGTTATACGAGCTGGGATTCTCAATAATTATTGCATTGCCATACCTAATAACATACATTGTTGCTAATTTTTTAACCTCACTGTTCTTTGGTTACCTTATTGCAAGGTATAATTCAAAATATATTACTCAGGATAAAAATAATCGTCCTTTATAATCATTTTTTTATTTGTATTAAACCACTCATCATTTTTTATGTAGGTATCGTATAATAAATATGACGGCATCTGATCTGATTTAATTAGCATCACATCATTTTCAAATCTATAATCTACATTGCTCAGTATAATGCCTATTGAATTATCCCTTATATCATAGAATGGATTCATGTGGCTTGTTATAATTTCATCCATTGAAAAACCACTTATTAAATCCTTATCAGCGTATGTTTTTATACTGTTAAATATTTCACTGTCATGATATGGTGAGATTAAATAATTTATATTATTTAAATCCATTTTTTTCTTTATAATAGAATTATATAATATTGAATCCCCTATTATAAAATCAGGATCGTTTCTATTTAAATGTTTAAGGTCATCGACTATAATTGTGCCAGAAAATGTTACCGGTAAAAGCAATGAATAAATAAATCCAATAGGGGTTGACATGGATAAACCTGAAAAAAAATAGGGTCTTTTATCAATCTTTGGAAGCCAGTAGTTTAGCGTAATCGCAGATGAGATGAGATTTTTCTCTGTAAATGCAAGTATTTTTTCATTGCGGATAAATAATATCCTTGGATCTGTAATTGAAAAGGTATCCTTTATATTATTATCTGAATATATAAAATCATAGAATTTTAATGTGTTTTTATTATATTTGATTTTTATATGATTATGTATGCTGTTTTTTATTGCTTTCCCTAAGGTTAGAAAGTCATTTATATCGGATATTATATATTTTATATTGTTATAATTAAATTTATTATAATACTTTTTGGAGGTAATAAACAGTTTTATATTATATTTTATTATTATGTCATTTAATTTATCATATGCTATATCATTATCTATTACTAAGGCAACAGCATTTATTTTTATCAGTGAAAATATAGATATTATAAATTCCGGCGAATTATCCAGCATTATTAATATGATGTCATTTTCTGATGTGTTTAAATCACTTTTAAGTTTGAATGCCATTGAATTAATGTATGATAAAAATCTATGGTATGTTATATACTTATTATAAAACACCATTAAAGGCTGGCTCTTGCGTATCTCCGCATTTTTTAATAGGAGGGAATAAAGTGGAAGTTCCGGTATTTTTATATTTCCTTTAAGAGGGTTAAACATTAAAGTAATAATCGTAAATTACTTTTAAATTTTATTGTTTAATATTTTTGGTATGTTTGACAGCATGTCGTTTATATTATAATAATAACCATTATCATTAAATGATAATTCACCAGATCTTTTGTTTATGTATGTACCAATTAAACCACATTTAAACAAATCTATCTTCTTAGATGATAACGCCGATATTATTCCGGATAATAGATCTCCAGTACCACCCATTGTCATTCTGGCATTTCCCCCTGCTGTGTACATTGTTTTATTACCATCTGTTATTATATCTGTAGGCCCCTTTAAAACTGTGATAATATTATACTTTTTTGAAAACTTTACTGCATTTTCTTCATTTGCGTCCATACCTGTAAAGGTTTTAAATTCCATTTTATGCGGGGTTATCAAAACTTTTTTATTCCTTAAATCTTCAGGTTTTAATAATTTTAATGCATCGGCATCTAAAATTATATTATTATTATAACTGTCTATAATTTTTTTCAGCAATGATTTATATTCATCATTTAACCCGAGACCCGGACCAATTAATAAGGAATCACTTTTGTTTATTTCATTTAAATCTATTTCGTCTATATCCCTTACTATTATACTGTAATCGTATGATGAGATGATATTGTAATTATATTTTTTTGTGTAAATTTTGACCAGATCTATTCCGATTTTATATGCACCCAGAGCAGAAATAATTGAAGAACCATAATATGTAAAACCGCCTATGAAATTTAGGATGCCGTTCATCCCCTTGTGCGAGTCAACATCTGGCTTTTTAATATATATTAAATCACCCGGACCTGAATATTTTAATACATCTTCTGGTATGCCTATATTGGAAACGGTGATTTCACCACTATTGCTGGAGTCCATACCGGTCTTTATATCCGTAAACGTGATGGTATAATCCGGTTTTACCGCTATGTTTGATGGAAAACCTGATGGCACATCAACAGCTATTATTTTTTTATTGCTTTTATTTATTTTGTTTATTATTTCATTATAGGGTTCTCCCGGTTCCCCCCTTATCCCAATTCCAAATATTGCATCTACTATAACATCCGCTTCATGAATTAAATCATCAAAAGAATTAATATCATAATATTTACCATTATATTCATTAAACGCCCTTCTCGCCTCATATGTTTTTATACCTTTTATTCCCTTTATCAGAAGTATATTTGTACTGTATTCATTATTTAACAGTGAACCTGCATAAATTGCATCCCCACCGTTATTACCGGTACCGCATACTATCAGTATATTTGTTTTTGTACTGAATTTGCCTTTTATAAATTTATATATAGCATTGCCCGCGTTTTTCATTAAATTGTATGTGTCTTTATATTTATATGAATAATTTATATCATCCCTTTTTACTTCCAGATAATCCATAAATTTAAATTAATTCTAAATACTTAAATATAGCCATTTGGGAATTTGTATAGTTTAATATTATATTCAGGGAACTCCCTTTTCCAGGCAGTAAATAACAGTCTGTGCGTATTTGAACGAACAAAATTGTAAACCAAAAACAAGGACACAGAAAACATCAGTTAAGGCTGCTTCCGGTCAGGACTCTTCTCTCTCCTTATGTAGGTACCAGGTATTGCCTTAAAAGCAACATTAAGTCTGTTCCATGAGTTTATGGCAACCACAGCAGCAGTAAGAGCCACAAGTCCGGCTTCACCGAATTCCTCAATGGCCCTATCATAAAGATCATCACTCACATCCTGCTGTGATATCCTTGTGACTGTTTCGCACCATTCCAGCGCTATTTTTTCCCTTTTACTGAACTGTGGTGCCTCTCTCCACGAACTGACCAGAAAAAGTCTCTGTGGCTCTTCACCTTCGGCTATTGCATCCTTTGTATGCATATCTATGCACCAGCCACAGCCATTTATCTGTGAAGCCCTGAGTGTTATGAGATTAAGAATTCTGGAATCCAGTCCAGATGAATGCACAAATCTCTCCAGGTGAAGTAAAGATCTGTATAATTCAGGGGAAATTTTTGTATAATCAAGTCGCTTGCTATCCATATCTCTAAAATGTGCATGGAATAATTAATATTTTCTATACATCTTTTCATAAAAATATATAGAGAATAACTCATGAACATTCATGAAGCATCTGTAACTGACCATACAAATCGTTGAAAGGCATCTTCGGGGAAACATATAATAAATGTTGAATATAGTTAACGCAGAATTTCAGTAATTTTACCCATAGTAGTCATAATAGAGACAATTTAACAATAACCATTAAATTCTAAATGATTTAACGGTTTTCCAGAAATAAATTCAATAGAATCCGGGTGTGAACTATATCACAAAAACCCTGACACTTTGTGACCAATTTTAATGGGTACTTTCCATTACTTTTTTATTTTTTTATACCTTCTATGCTTTCTTTCAATTTTTTTAAATATAACCTGTATTCTTCCATGAAACATACAAACCAGACCCGAACGAAGATTATAGTGAGATGCCGGCGAAATAATATTACCTAAAACCCTTATAATCAATATTATTAAAATTGATATTTAACAGAGAACTAAATATAAAAAGCATAATTTAGACATTATATCAGTTATAGGACTCCAATCCTGCTTAATGGCATCAGGGACAGGTTTTTATAAAAACTCTTCAATATTAGCGTTTTAATTTTAAAATATTTTAAATAGGTATATACAATTAATAGTTATGGCAAGAATAGTACTGCATGAGAGAAATAGACCATACGTTGTTAAAGTAGGAGACCAGGAATTACATTTATGTGGATGTGGATTATCAGAAAATAAACCATACTGTGATGGCACCCATATGAAAACGGTAGATGAGGGATCAAAACTATATATGTATGATAAAAGCGGCAACAGGGTGGAAATTGAATCATTTTATAAATAACCCATAAATTTTATTTAATTTTTATTATCGCTCAGCTTGCCCGTCATTAATCATGTATTCATTTTTTATAAATATTCATCATAGCGATAAGTTTATTTTAAATATATGGGGCTGCCCGAATTTGAATCGGGGTCTCAGGCTCCCAAAGCCCGTAGGATGCCAAGCTACCCCACAGCCCCTTAACTGCATATTACAAAAATGTATTTAATTTTATTTAATGAAAAAGTATATTTAATTTGTTTTTTTGGTTTCTTTAGCCGGTTTTTTCTCTGTTTCTGGTATGAGTTTTGCTATTCTATTATTTGATACATAGCCATAGTAGATCATCATAAGTATTAGCCATATTCCACCGATAACGCTTATTATAAAGTTCAGATGCTGCATTGCAGAATTCGTTATTACAAATGGTATATATATCTTCATATTGGAGAATCCGTATACATATGGGTATGTCATTAATTCAAGAAATGTTATGGAAATGATAAACAGTATTATAACAAATGGCTTATATGATGCAATATATGTTGTCTGCCTGAACATGTATAGTACCGGTATAATTAATGTTAATACTACCGGTATTATTATTAAACCGCCATTTACTACTTTATCTCCGGATGATAGTACTGTATATGATACGCTGTCTATTATCAATCCTATTACAGTGAGTATCAATGGCAATATCCTCCCTTTTACTGTTTTAATGTCCGATATTCTGTAGAATATTAAAGATATGCCATTGAATAGAATTAAACTGCCTATTATTAAACCGTAAACGGCTGGTTCTGAATAAAATACCGCATAGTTTGTGTAACTTGATGAATAGTTAATAAGGTTTACATGTGTACCATACCCGCTTGTTACGGCCGCCAGTATTGATAATGCCATTAATCCCATTATAAACGTCGATATACTGTATATATAATACAGTTTCTTTTCATCAAAATATTTATTATCATGCCATACAAACTCAGCATATATTATGATTGAATTTCTCATTAGCAGGAAGAATATAAATACTGCAAATAAGGGGAATAACGTGTATGATATGGCCGGCATAAATTCCGGTATCACGTTTTCCATATCAACAAGCCAGAGAACAAAGAATGTACCAACAACCTCCCATACCGGTACTACATACTTAAGCAGGCTTTCCCTTACTTCCGGTTTTTTGTATCCTGTTAGCATTGGAACTACTGCCATAACTTCCGTTGAAAACATCGCCACCATGGAAGCTATTACGATTATTAAAAACAGCACATCAATATTTATAGAAAATAATGGGTTCATATATATTACCTCATACCTGTTTTCACTGGATTTAATTTCCTGTTCCTTCTTTCCTCTTCCATTTTTATATCGTTTCCCCCAACCTCCAGGTCTGCTCTGGTGTCAGATATTTTCATTACCTTTCCTGCATAATAGAATGTTAGTGGGAATATTATAGCATAGAAGAATATTATTGCCAATCCTATAGGAAACACAACGGGTGAGGTTGAAGCTGCCTGTGCTATGGTCATTGTACCGTAATATTTTACACCGTTAACAACCAGACCACCTGCTACAGGTGATTTTATTATAAACGGTACTCTTCCTACCTCTGCTGTGTACCAGCCATCCTCCATTGTAAATATACCCATTGCCGCAAATAAGATTCCGGCTATCAATGTTTTTTTATTGCTTAAGGGATCCTTCCTCCTGAAGTACTGTATTACCACATATAGCCAGTAGAATCCCATTAATACCCCGAATCCCACCATTAAATCCAGTGTATCATGTATTATTGATGGTGGCCATACGCTGTAATTGGTTACACCATGGTATGTTGTTAATGGAACCAATCCCGGTATAGACCCATGACCGAACGTAAATGGATATGCCAGTAATGATTGGGCCAATGGCAGATTAATATAATATGCAGGATGATGATTTACCAGTATGCCGAATATATGCTCGGGTGCACCATATGTTACAGGATACAGATCAAGCTCCATTGCTGAATATTTTATAGGCTCTATAGCCAGTAATGTTGTTAATTCCACTGATCCGGTTATACCCTGATATATTATATCCAGTATTAAGAAAGCTGATGCAATGTTTATTGCCCTCCTATCTATCATTTTTTCGTCCATGTTTTTTGCTTTTAGGTATTTATATATAAAGTAACCTAAAATAAATGCCATACCTGCATAATAAACACCGCCTGACATATGAAGTTCCTCTGCTGCTGTTGATGGTGTCAGGAAGGGTGCAAGTGGATTAACATCTGTAACATTTCCAGTAGCCAGATAATGTGGTATATTAAAACCATTGGGCGTATTCATCCATGCATTAATTTCCGTTACTGTAAACGCCGATAGATATGTGCCTACTGTAACTGCAATAGACAACCCCCAGTGTTCCCATCTGTTTTTGAAATCCTTCCAGAAGTAAACATACATTGGTAATGCTATGGCCTCTAAAAGGAATGAGAATACCTCCACATAGAATGGTCCAATGGAAACCTCACCAACCAACTTCATAAAAGCCGGCCAGAACAAAAACAATTCCATAGCCATTACGGTTCCAGAAGCCGTGCCCACTGCAAAGAATATGACCAGTGCCTTTGATAACTTATATGCCAGTGCATCGTAATATTTATCTTTCTTTTTAAGTGCAAGAAACTCTGCTATTGTGATGGTTATTGCCAGACCCATGCTTAAGGTTACCAGTAATATATGTGCTGAAATTGTATATGCAAACATTGCTGCGTCCCAATTTGGATATGATATGGACATTTTTATCGAATCACTAATACAAAAATCATATATAAACTTAATTTTATCCATAAAAAATGTTTTTATAATAAAAATACTATTTTATGAGTTTTTAGTCATATATTAAGATACAGTTATTTAAATATATTAAGGTATTGATAGGGCTTAAATTTGCCGAAACAGTATTCTACTTCCTTAAACTGTGATTTAAATTCTATTGCATCATTTTTTACAGAACTTATATCCCTATTTTTTATTACTGCATCGTTTATAAGTTCAGCCAGATATTTTATATCTGATTCCTTAAATCCTATTCTTGTTGCTTCCTGCGTTCCCAGTCTAATACCACTTGGATTCATTGATTTTTTATTGTCATCGTACGGTAAAAGATTCTTATTTACTATTATATTGCATTTTTCTAACGTTTCTGCAACATACTTACCTCCACCATTCTTTGAAACATCAATAGCCAGGGTGTGTGATTTTGTAAATCCATTCTTTTCGCCTAAAACCTTAAATCCATATTTATTTAATTCCTCTCCAAGTAACTGTGCATTTTTTATTATCTGTTTTGCATATGCTTCCCCAAATTCCAGATGCTCAGCCATGGTTACACCTAAAGCAGCCATTGCGTTTATATGGTGATTGCTTAATGTTCCAGGGAATACCCCTCTCTGAACCCTTTTCCAGTCCTCTTCACTGCCATTGCCTATAATTATTCCATGCTGTGGTCCCGGTAATGTTTTGTGTGTACTTCCCGTTAATATTTCTGCACCTTCTCTCAATGGATCCTGAAACTGCTTACCTGCTATTAATCCGAGAACGTGTGCAGCATCATAAACAACCTTGCAGTTAACTTCATTAAAAACATTCTTTAATTCCTTTAACGGCGTTGGAAATAAAAATACAGACTGACCAAACCAGCATATCTTTGGTTTATTTTCCCTTATTACCTTTATTGTACCATCTATATCTATATTCATTTCATCAATATCAAATGGGTAATTTACGGTTTTTAATCCCCTAAAACCAACTGCACCAAATGGTGCTGAGCTTATATGGCCACCACCTGATAAAGATGGTGTAGATATTAAATCCCCGGGCTTTGTAAAAGCATACAGAACAGCCATATTTGAATTTGTGCCTGATAGCGGCCGGGGATCAACGTACTTAGAATTGAACAGGGCTCTACCTAAATCCATTACCTTATCTTCCAGTGAATCGACATAATAATTACCCTGGTAATACCTTTTATGCGGTAACCCTTCTGCATATCTGAAACCAAAATCTGTTAATAGCATTTCCATTGCCATTGGGCTCATTATATTCTCTGAAGCAATTAATGGTATACTATTCTCAAAAAACTTATTGTGTTTTTTTGCCAGATCCCTTATATACATTGCGTCTTCTAAAAATTCATCATTTTTATTGATCATTAAATAGATAATATAAAAAAGTATATTTAATTTTACATTAAAAAAATAAAAGTAGTTTATTTCCTTTTCTTTATAACTACTGCAGCTATGCCTATTATTGCTATTACTCCTATTATTCCACCTATTACATAGTACTCCGTTACATTAGGTATAGTTGGATATGCCGTGTTTGATACCTCTACTGTATGATTTGAGAAGTGTGGAACATACACAAATACATACATCCCGGAGCTTGTATTTACATCAGAGTAATATGCTTTGCTGGTGCTTGTTTCGTTTACCAGTGTGCTCAATGAAACTTCTGTTATGGTGCTCCCATCAAATTTAACAAATGCGTGGCCTGTGTCCTTGGTTGCATTTTTACCTATGAATATTGATATTATTGTTGAATGATGTGCAGTTGAATTTACATTAAATGTGTTTGTTGTTGATGTGCCCTTTGCATATTTTAATCCTATTGATGAGTTATAATTTATTGTTGAGTTTGTCATTGTCCCATTAACAAGATTTAATGCTGCTTCAGCTGATATTTTACCATTAAATATGTTCTTCATAACCATTTTACTGTGTGACATGTTCTGTAATCCTGGTGGTGCTACTATGCTTACCATAGCAGTATGGCTTGAGGATATTGTTATCATGTTGTGTTTAATAACAAAATTACCGTTATGGACAAAAATCATTGCCACTGTACCATTGTTATCTATCATTATCATCTTTCTTCCGGCACTTATATGATTATTTAAATCTAACATCATTTTTGTTGATGTTGAAACTTTGCTGAACATACTTGAGTTGATATTTGCATTAAATTTTGCATCTGCAGAGGTATTTACCTGTGTATTGTTTGTTGTATTGTATATTGTTGCAGATGATGGTATATTCAGATACAGTTCTCCATCATGAACGGCTATATTTGTTTCTATAGATGGATTGTTATGCAGTGCAAAAAATGATGTGGTGTTCATATGCAAGAATAGATTTCCCATTGTATATGTGCCATTATTTATCAATAAATGTTGATTCGATTTAAGGAAATTAGGTAACTTAAAAACTGAAGTTCCATTTGCATACATTTTGCTTATGAGCGTTGTTGATGTCTGGTTATCTGTTAAATTCGTGAAAACACCATTTTTAAATTTTGCATGCAGATACTGACCTGATATCATACCGGTTGATGAGTTATACTTTAGTTTTGCACCGTAATTATGTTCATTTTTAAAGTGTGTACCGATAGTATTATTTATCGATGAAGATTCATTTGCACCGTTTGGTGTATAACTTGTCGAATTCCCATTAACAGGTAATACCATTACCATTGACAAAACAATTATTGCCACCATTATTAACGAAATCATTAATTTATATTTCATAAAAACACCATACAAATTTTTCTATTTAAAGTTTTATACATAAGCTATGGTGTTTATTTTCCATTGCTTTTTAACTGCCGTGAAATGGCATATTCTGTTCATAAATCTATAAGTGCATGGTGAATTTACATATTTTACATTAACCGGTTTTTACGTACTTTTATAGATGGTTTCCAAAAACACCAGTTTTTAGATTTTTTGAGTCCGTATAAGTTCTGTTACTCCGTATAAATAAGTCTTTCCCGGGCTGTTAGATAATATCTGTTTATCACACACATAATTGTTAAAAGATTATATCCGATATTTTAATTCCATTACTATGATTTTAATTATAGCATCAAAAAAGGATAATGCAAGCATGAATATGGCAAACAGATTACTGGAATCGTATGATTTTACCAGAATAAATGATGAATACTTTTATAAAAATTATAAATTGAGATTTATAAATACATTGCATATATATACAGACCTCGATGACCTGAATGATATCGATTCGGTAATATTTTTATCCAAACATTCCTCTGCTGCAGATATTAAATCATTAACTGTTCATGCAATAGGCAATTTCAGAAAGGCAGAATTAGGTGGCCATGATAATCAAATTGTATGCTCTGACCCTGAACGTATGAGTTCTTCGTTAAGGTATATAAAAAACAATTACAGTGATAATTATTTTGAAATTACATTTGAGGCAACCCATCATGGACCATACATTGAGAAACCCTCATATTTTATTGAGATAGGTACAACTGAAAATGAATGGAATAAGGATGAAATACTGGATTTAATGGCACATTCAATAATTGATAATGAGATTAAAAATTATGGAAATTTTATCGGTGTTGGTGGTGGCCATTATGCACCTAAAATAAGTGATTACTTCTTTAAGAATGAGATTAATATAGGTCATATAATACCCAAATACGTACATGAGTATATAGAAAAGCAGGAAATAATAAATGCTGTTAAAAAAACACCGAACTGTAAAGGCTTTTTAATGGATAATCATGGTACAAAATCCAGGGTTAAAACTTTTGTAAATGAAATCTCCGATTCGGATGGGTTGGAAGTTATAAAAATATAATTGGGGTATCTCACAATGGTTGGTACTATACCTGAAACACTTCAGAAAGGATAAACGGGAAAAGGGACACTGTAAGCTGTGAATGGGGATATGAACACAATGATGTACAGTTCCCGGTTGATACCCTTCACGCCTGAAATGATGAATAAACTCTATGAATTGTATAAAAATGGATGGGCTAACGGCAGAAAATCACCCTATTTAAATACTAAAACTTTAAATATAAATTTAGATTATTATTTTTGAAATAAAATGGAAACTGAAGCAAACATAGATGCAGAGGATGAACCACCAGGTAGTCCATTAATAAGAGAAAGTAATATAGGCAATTTTTTAGATAAAGAGAATATGCTTTTAAAATATGAGGGTGCAAATCCTACAGGCACACAGAAGGATAGAATATCAAGGAAACATGTTGAAAATGCTATTTCTAAGGGCTATGACAGGATATCTGTTGCAACATGCGGCAATTATGGTGCTTCAATAGCATATTATGCAGAAAAATATGGTATAAAGGCCATAATAGGAATTCCCTCAGATTATTCAAATATAAGGTATGATGAAATAAAAGAATATAATGCGGATATTATTGAAAAACCATTGAAATATGAGGAAATGGTTGAATACATAAGGGATTTATCAAATAAAAATAACTGGTATGATGCAAGCCCCGGATCTAAAAATAAGAAAATAGATATAGAGGGTTACAGTGAAATTGCATATGAGATATATAACCAGCTGTCGTATATTCCAGATTATATATCTATTCCTGTGGGCAATGGAACAACACTATACGGAATTTATAGGGGTTTTTACGATCTTTATAAGAATAATAGGACAGATAAGATTCCAGAATTTATTGCATCGAGTACAGTAAATGGAAATCCTATAATTGACTCATTTTTAAATGATTATAAAAAAATTCATGAAATAAACCCAGAAAATATAATGGAAACAGAAATAAATGAACCGCTGGTATCATACAGGTCATATGATGGACAGAATGCATTAAATGTTTTATATAAAACTGGTGGAAAGGCGGTTTATGTGACAGATGATGAGATGTATGAACTATCCAGAGACTTTAAAAAATATGATGATTTATCTGTGCTGCCGGCATCCACAGCAGCAGTAGCTGCAGCTTTAAGAATAGTAGATGATGAAACCTGTGTAATTGTTTTAACTGGAAGTGATAAAATATGGAAAAGGCAGTGATATTATCCGAGGGAGTTTTTGCAACAACTTATGGCAAAACGGCAAATGGCCTTGTAAGGTATAGCAAACGTTATGATATAGTTGCAGTTATAGATTCAAGATATTACGGCCTGGATGCAGGATATGTTTTAATGGGCAAGGAAACGGGAATAAAAATTATAAGCAATATAACTGAGGCAAAAAATCTTGGCTGTGAAACATTGATAATAGGTGTTGCAACGGATGGTGGCTATTTACCACTTGAATACAGAAAATATGTTTCCGACGCCATAGCGGCTGGAATGAATATAGTGAGTGGTTTACACCAGTATATAAGTGATGACCCGGAATTCAGTAAATTAGCAAAAATATATAATGTAAAAATAACGGATGTAAGAAAAATTTTTAATAAATATGAATATACGTTTACAGGTAAAATAGAGGGAGTAAAATCAAAGAAAATAGCTGTTTTAGGGACTGATAGTGCTATAGGAAAAAGAACCACAGCAGTTTATTTAAATAAGGCAATGAATGATATCGGTAAAACCTCTGAGTTAATAGGTACAGGTCAAACATCGTGGATGCAGGGATTTAAATATACCGTGGTTATGGACTCAATAATAAATGATTTTGTTGCAGGTTCTTTAGAGTATATAACATACCAGGCATGGCTGGAGAAAAAACCGGAATATATGTTTCTTGAGGGGCAGGGGTCTATACTGCATCCTGCTTACCCGGGGGGATTTGAAATCATAGGTGCAATGAGGCCTGACGCAATAATACTGCAGCATGCACCGAAAAGGAAATACTACGATGGGTTCCCTGAATATCCTATAGAATCACTGGATAAATATATCAAGGTTCTGGAACTTGTATCAAATAAAAAGGTTATGGCAATATCACTGAATACAGAAAACATGAAGGATAATGAAGTGTCTATAGAAAAAGAAAAACTTAGAAAAAAATATAATATACCTGTTTTTGATCCACTGGAAGAATTTGAGAAAATTACGGATGCAATCGTTGATTTATAATGTATATCGATAATATAATTTCATTCAATAATATTGAGGTAAATGTAACCGGAATAGAGAAAAAAAGGATAATAGGAAATATAAAAATTGATGGGCGTGATTTTAAATTAATTTTTACATATAATGATGAAATAAATGTAAATGAAAATATAGCAGGTTTAATATTAACAATGCCTGTTATAAATTTCACATATTTTTCCAGAAAATTAACATTAAATTATCCAGTTTCGGAAAATGATAGGGATTTAATAAATAAATTTATGAAAATAAATGCACATGAAGTTTTTATAAATAAAATAATAAACAGAAGGTATGATTTTATAAAGGAGGAATATTTACCTGAAGAAAAGGATATAAATGAGTATAACGCCTCGGGTATTACGGAATTGGTCTGCAATAAAAATTTTGATGATAATTATAATAATATTGTTGATAAACAGAAAGTAATGATAATGTCCTCCAGTGGCAAGGAAAGTTTACTTGCATATGGAATTTTTAATGAGATAAATAGTAATGATAAAAATTATTCATTTTATTTTGAGGAATCTGGATCACACTGGCTTACTGCTAAAACCGCATATGATTACTATAATAAAAATTTTAATAATGTGAAAAAGGTATGGTCAAATGCTGATAGATTTTATCATGAAACATTAAAATATATAAAAATCATAAAAATGGAGAATATAGATATAAGATCAGATGATTATCCCATTACAGTTTTTATATTTCCAGTTTATATATTTCTGTTAATCCCATTACTATTAAAATATAACATAGGCAATATAATAATGGGTGATGAATTAGATGACCCCAGAGAGATGAATGATTTTCATGGATTAAAATATTATTATGGAATATTTGACCAGACATACGATTTCAATGAAATGATTTCTGAATACTTTAAAAACAAAAAAATTGGTTCATATGTTTATTCAGTAGTTTATCCTGTTACCGGTTACATGGAGGAAAAAATTTTGATGGACAGGTATCACAGTTTGTATTTAAACCAGAGGTCATGCCATTCATGCCATGAAAAGGATAATAGAATATATCCGTGTGGCAAATGCTCTAAATGTTTAGGCATTTTATTGTTTATAGATGCAAATAATGGCAATCCTCAGGAGATCCTGTATAACAGTGATGATGTAAGGTTATTAAAAAAAAGGGTAAAAAATTCAAGACTGAGACTTGATCCGGATGAGATAAATTATACTGAAATGAAACTTAAATTTATTGATGGTAATTACCGTGATTACGATCATGTGGATGGAATACATATAATGCCATATGAAAATGAACCATTTTCAGTAATACCTGATAATTTTAGAAATGAGGTATATGAAATATTTAATAAGTATTCTAACGGTATATATAAATTAAAAAACAGTGAGTGGGTAAAATTAGATTAATTATCTAATCCACCAGAAAATTTTTTGACCACACCGGCTCTGGTATAATATTATTTTATCTGTGACTTTCTGGGATTTCTGCAACCAGTTTACTCGTGAACTCTGCTTCAATAGTTTCATCACTCATATGATAAGTATTTATTACACTGCTTAAACTTATATAAATGTGCCATGTACCGTTCATCCCGGTATTATGATTTTTAAGTTAATCTGTAATATGGAGGTGGCTAATATTAGCACTGGCTTAACTGCCAAGTTTATTGTTAACATAAACTGCCCACAGTAATCCAATACAGGTTATCTGCTGCTGCAAAATTGGGTTCCAATATGCAGGACTAAAATTTAAAAATATAGCTTTTCTGTTTCAATGCAATCTTCATTGCTATTACACTTTGTATAATCATTTAATGGCTCTATATTTGTTTTTATAAAGTTCTGGGACCATGAATACTTTGATATAATATCTCCGGCAGGGTCATTGTACCCCATAATAAAAAGTGCCGCTGCCAGGGCTTCCAGAGATGATAGTTTACCGGGCTTGCCGTAATTAACGGGATTAACAGGCAATAACAATGGTAATTTTCTAGAATTTTTACTTTTTATATTTTCTATTGTGCTTATTAAATTCCAGGAGCCATCTATTACAACAATGCCCTTCTCTTCATAGATAAATCTATCCCTATTTAATATATAATTATCTGAATATGGTGTCAGAAATAATTTATTATAAATTTTGCTTAACGGTATCCTCTTTGTAATATTATACCTTTCAAGTTTTTTCATTGTGGATTTTTTTGGGTCGTCCTGCTTTAAATAAACGTAAAAAATTTTTGCCATTTATGTTAAATTATATGTTAATATTTAATGATATTTTTTATTCTTCAAAAAAATAGCATCGATAAGACCATAGAAATAATTCAGATAGGAATAATAAATGTATGATATAATTTTAAGTATTAATATATAAATACATAAATAATTAAAATGAAAAAATTTATTAAAGAATTTTTATTATGAGATAATGCATTATATAGTTATTACTGGAGGTGTAATTTCCGGTTTAGGCAAGGGAACAATAACCTCAAGCTTATCATATCTTTTAAAGAACAGTGGCTTTAGGGTAACAAATATTAAAATAGACCCGTATTTAAATTACGATGCAGGTACAATGAATCCGTACCAGCATGGTGAGGTATTTGTTTTAAATGATGGTGGGGAAGTGGACCTGGATCTGGGAAATTATGAGAGATTCCTGGATACAGATTTAACCTCGGACAATAATATAACTACAGGAAAAATTTACAAGGAGGTAATAGAGAAAGAAAGGCGTGGCGACTATTTAGGAAGCACGGTTCAGATAATACCCCATATAACGAATGAAATAAAAAACAGGATAAAAAAGGCTGCAAAGGGTTATGATATTGCCCTGATAGAAGTTGGAGGCACTGTCGGTGATATAGAATCAATGCCATTTTTAGAGGCTTTGAGGCAGATGAAGGGCGATAAAGATAATGATATTATTTTTGGCCATGTTACACTGATTCCAGAATCCGGTGGAGAACAGAAAACAAAGCCAACACAGCACAGTGTAAAGGAGTTGCGGTCTATAGGAATACAGCCAGATATACTGTTCTGCAGATCAGGGAAAAAATTAAACGAAGAGGCCAGAAAGAAGATATCATTATTTACCGATGTCTCCGAAAATGGAATAGTAAGCGTTTATAATGTAAATAATGTTTATATGGTTCCTGAATTAATGGAAAAACAGAATATACTTGGATATGTAAGAGATTTATTTAATTTTGATGACCATACCCTGGATTATACCTTTAAAAATTTTGTTGAAAACATAAAAAACCCAAAGGAAACGGTAACTGTAGCCATAGTAGGCAAATATATTGATATGGAGGATGCGTATATAAGCCATAAGGAGGCATTTTCGCATATAACGGGGAATACTGGAATAGCTGTAAATATAAAATGGGTAAATTCAGATAATCTGGTTAAAAGCGTAGAGGATCTGAAGGATGTTGATGGTATATTAATTCCAGGGGGATTTGGTTACCGTGGTGTTGAGGGTAAAATTATTGCAGGAAAATATGCAAGGGAAAATAAAATACCGTATCTTGGCATATGTCTGGGTTTCCAGGTTTCCGTTATTGAAATAGCGAGAAATGTTTTAAACCTGGAAAAAGCAAACAGTACTGAATTTGATGAAAATACGGGATACCCTGTTATAGCATTATTACCAGAACAGGAGAAAATAAAAGACCTTGGGGGTACCATGAGACTGGGGTCAAAAAAGGTTTTAATAAAAAAAGATACACTGGCATATAAAATATATAATAAGGATACGATATATGAAAGGCACAGGCACAGATTTGAGGTAAATCCTGAATATATAAACAGATTTGAAAAGTCGGGTGTTATATTTTCCGGAACAGATGATGAAAAACTTAGGATGGAAATACTTGAATTAAGGGATAATGATAATTACATTGCCACACAGTATCATGCCGAATTTACATCAAGGCCATTAAATCCATCAAAGGTACATTTATATTTTATAAAAAAATCACTGGAATACAAGAGGGGTAAAATATATGAAAGAAGTATTGAATGAACTGGTAAAAAAAATGAATGACAGGATAGCAAAAGACCCAAATTATTCAAAGAAATTGTCCGGGGTAAACAAAACAGTAGAGATTATATTTGACGGAAAGGATTCCTATTATTTTAAAGCGGAAAATGGCCATGTAACAGAACCTGTTGAGGGAAAAATTGATGCAAATATAACGGTTGAGGTTAGTTCAGATACTTTTAATAAGATATTATCAAAGGAAGTTAATGCAATGGATGCATATATGAAGCAGCAGTTAAAAATAAAAGCATCATTATTAGATAAACTTTTATTAAGTGATCTGCTTAAAGCGTAACATGATAGACAAAAATCTTGATGATTACAGTAACAATCTGCGTAAAAAAGTAAAGGAATGCTATGAAGTCGCAGAAGAAGCCAGATCGCAGGGAAAAGATGTTTCTACAGAAGTTGAGATACCGTTAGCCAATGATATGGCTGAAAGGGTTGAAGAATTAATACATATAAAGGGTATAGCAAATAGTATAAGGGAACTGAGCAAAAAAATGTCCAGGGAAGAGGTTTCATTATACGTATCGAAGGATGTTGCAAATTTATTAAAAAACGATAAAAGAGAAGCCCTGGATAAATCCGTAAGGGTTGGCCTGGCAATTTTAACTGAGGGGATTTTGGTAGCACCATTAGAGGGCATAAAGGAAGTAAATATAATAAAAAATGATGATGATACAGAGTATGCGGATATAGTATATTCTGGTCCAATAAGAAGCGCAGGTGGAACTGCACAGGCTTTAAGCGTTTTAATAACGGATATAGTAAGAAGGGAACTGGATATAGGGTCTTTTAAGGCCACGGATGAGGAGGTGGAAAGGTATATAGAAGAGGTTCAGGCATATAACAGATCAAAACATCTACAGTATTTACCAACACCGGATGAAATAAGAACGGTAATAAAAAATTCACCGGTGATGATTGATGGCGAGGGCAGTGAAGAGGATGAAATTTCAGGCCACAGGGATATGAAAAGGATCAAGACAAATAATATTCGTGGCGGTATGTGCCTGGTTCTATGTGAGGGTTTGATTCAGAAAGCAAGGAAGGTTTTAAAATACACAAATATAATGAACTTAAAGGAATGGGATATTTTAGAGAATATAGGTAAAAATAAAAAGGAAGAGAAGGATAATAAATCAGAAAAATATTTAAAGGATATAATAGCAGGGAGACCTGTTTTTGGCTATCCCAACAGACCGGGTGGCTTCAGATTAAGATACGGTAGATCAAGACTATCAGGACTGGCAGCCGCATCCATAAATCCCATTACAATGTATATTCTTGATGAATTTATAGCCATAGGCTCCCAGATAAAGGTAGAACTGCCAGGAAAAGCAGCGGCAATTACTCCCTGTGATACCATTGATGGGCCGACGGTTTTATTAAAAAGCGGTGAACATAAAAGGGTAAGAACGATTGAAGAGGCATTAAGTATAAGGGATGATATAGACCTGATAACTGACCTGGGTGAAATATTAATTGCCTATGGCGATTTTCTGGAAAATAATAAAAATCTGGTAAGATCCCCATTTACACTGGAATGGTGGTCATATTATCTAAATGATGATTTAAAAAAATATTTAAATGAAAAACCTGATCAGTACGAAGCAATAGATATATCAAGAAAATATAATATACCGTTATACCCGGAATATGATTATTACTGGCATGATATAAGCATGGATGAATTAAATTATCTAATAGATTTAATGGAAAATTCAAGACTTGCTGATAATAAATTATATATTGATTTACAGGCAAAGGACATATTAATAAAATTGGGAATTGAATTTACAGTAGACAGTAATAGCATAATTATAAATGAATACTATCCACTAACTGTATCACTGGGCTTTGATATGGATAAAGACCGGTTAAGTAAAATAAATTCTACAGATAAAGATAATGTTATGGATGCTGTAAATGACCTGTCAAAAATAGTAATAAAACCAAGGTCTCCAGTAAGAGTGGGTGCCAGGCTTGGAAGACCTGAAAAGGCTGGAGACCGTAAAATGAAACCAAAAGTGCATGTTTTATTCCCGATATTGAATTATGGTGATAATAGAAGGTCTATAATCAATGCGGCAAAAAACAGAAGCGAGTATGAAATGGAGTTAAATTCAAGGCAATGTAAAAATTGTGGAAATAAAACACCGTTTACAATATGCGAGAAATGCGGATCTGTAACATATAGTGAAGATGAAAAAAAGAGGGTCAAAATAAATCTAAAAGAGGCTTTAGAAAAAGCAGAAACAAGACTGAATGTGTATGATATAAAGGAATTAAAGGGTGTTAAAAAATTAATGTCAAAAATGTATACCGTTGAACCACTGGAGAAGGGAATATTGAGGTCAAAACATGATATAAGCATTAATAAGGATGGCACATGCAGATATGATATGTCAGATATACCGATTACACATTTTAAGAAAAAGGAGCTGAATTTAACCTCTGAACAGTTAATAAAACTCGGTTATAATGATAGGGAAATAAATGAGATATATCCACAGGATATAATAATCCCGGAAAATTCTGCAAAATACCTGCTGAATGTTGCCAATTTTATTGACGATTTGCTGATAAAATATTATAATATGGAGCCATATTACATGTGTAATACCATTGACGATTTAATAGGGCATATAGTAATAGGCCTTGCACCACATACATCAGGCGGTATAGTCAGCAGGGTTATAGGATTTTCAAAGGTTAATGGCTGTTATGCACATCCCTTTTACCATGCAGCAAAAAGAAGAAACTGTGATGGTGATGAGGATAGTATAATGCTCTTGCTCGATGGTTTATTGAATTTCTCAAAGAGTTTTCTGCCATCCACTACAGGAGGTTTAATGGATGCACCCTTAGTATTAACGGTATTGCTGGATCCGGAAGAAATTGACAAGGAAGCCATGAATGTTGATACGCTGTACAGGTATCCATTAGAATTCTATGAAGAAACAGAAAAGCATAGTTCTCCAGCAAAGGTTGAAAATATAATGAAAACCATGAAAATAAAAATGAAGGAAGAAAATAAATATACGGATTATGGATTTTCATTCGATACGTCGGATTTAAACGAGGGTGTTGGTTTATCGGCATATAAAACAATTGATTCCATGGAGGAGAAAATAGAAAAACAGCTTGGACTGGCAACAAAATTAAGGTCTGTGGATGAAAATGACGTTGCCGCCAGGGTTATTTCATCACATTTCCTGCCGGATATGTTCGGTAACATGAGGAGCTTCTTCACACAGGAATTCAGATGCACGAAATGCAATACAAAATACAGAAGGATTCCATTATCAGGAAAATGCCTGAAATGTGGTTCATCAAATATGATACTGACAATACACCATGGCAGTATAGTAAAATATTTAAAAGAAACAGAGAAGGTTATGGATGAATATAAATTACCGGAATATTTACAGTACCAGATCAGGCGTTTAATAGATTCAATAGATGATACATTTGATATGGGTGAAATTCCTGAGGAAAAGGAAGAAACCACACTTGAATCATTCAAATAAAATTGTATAAAACGTTTATACGATACGTTAAATGGTGAATGTTGTGATAAGTAGTTAACACAATTAATAGAGACTTAAATTGGAATATTACCAAATATTTAATTATTGATTTTTTCATAGTAATCACTTATCTAATATATTACCGCATATTTTATGGAAATTAAATCAAGTTTAGCTGATAGCCTTCAGGATATAATTATAATGAAAGTACTGTTCTTTCCCATCAAAGTGGTATATATACATATTATATACCGGTATTATACTGAATGAAACAGATATCGACTTATTACCAGGTGAAGAAAACATACTCTCCATACACGTTTCAATAGTATTGTTATATATACACGTTTTGAGGGGAAGGTTACCTGCTAAAAGCGAAGAATGAGAAGAACGATTTTCCAGTTTAATATTTTTTATTTCAAGTGATATTCCTGTTATTGGAGAACTTAGGCATTGTGAATAAATAGCATTTCTATTTATACAAGTATTGCTTATTCATATATGGCTGAAGTAAAGGGGATCAATGAGATGGTACTCAAGACAAGAGAGAAATATCTCAGAGTTTCAGAATCTCTCGATGAACTGTCACGAAGGTTATGGGCAGCTAATGAAAGTCTGTCTATAGGTTATGGTGGAATAGAAATTGTTGCAAGGGCAACCGGGTTGTCCAGGCCAACAATTAGGAAGGGTATTTCAGACATAACCGAGAAGAAATACCCTAAAGGAAGAAAACGCAGGGAAGGTGGAGGTAGAAAGGATCTTGCCATAAAGAACCCCGATATTGCAACAAAGTTGAAAGAAATCATAGAACCTGTTGAATCGGGGAATCCCGTATCATCAGTGAGGTGGATTAGCAGGAGTGTGCGTCATCTTGAATCTGATATGAAGGAATTGGGATATCAAATAAGTTATGGGAAGATTGATCATATGCTTCATGACATGGGATACA
>JAJZZE010000022.1 GCA_021797735.1 Thermoplasmata archaeon
AGAAGATGCTCGGATGGAATGTGGCACAGAAAAGGAATGACAGAATATACAGTGCACTGTTCTGCACAGGCACATGGCATAATCTGCTCAATATGGATAGATTATAGAATAATAGTGTCCCACACTCATACTAAACGTGAATTTTATAAGTATAATCGTTATAATCTTTAAATGAGAATTTTATGGTTTGCCCACAGGGACATTAAACATCCTAAAGCTGGTGGGGCAGAAAGAACTATCTATGAAGTCGGTAAAAGATTGGCTAAATTAAATATAGAGATGAATTTAGTTACAGTAAATCCTGGTAATTTATTGAATTATGAAATTGTTGATGGAATAAAAACATACAGAATAAAAGGAAATATTAAAGCCCATCTAAGTGTTAAAAAAATGATTAAAAAAATTAATCCCGATATAATAGTAGACGATATGGATCATGCTGTTCCTTGGTGTTCTCCATGGTTTACACATAAGAGGGTAATAGTATTTTTCAGGCATTTGCATGCAAGATCTTTACCTGGGCAGATAAATATTTTTTTAGCTAAAATAATTACGTTTATTGAGAAAATGTATCCGTATATATATAAAAATAATATATTTATAACGGAATCTAATACATCAGAAAACGATTTAATTCATTTAGGGATAAAAAATGAAAATATAATAAGAATACCTCCCGGGGTTGATTTAAATTTTTTCCATCCTGGGGAGAAAACAAAAGATATACAGTTACTATATTTTGGAGGCCTAAGAAAATATAAGAGACCTGAGTATGCAATAAAAATCTATGAGGAATTAGATAAGGAGATAAAAGATTTAAAATTGGTTGTTACCGGTGATGGACCATTATTAAATAAAATGAAAGAAGATATAAAAAATAAGAATTATAATATAGATTTTTTGGGGAAAGTAGGTTATAATGAATTATCAAAAATAATAAGTGAATCAAGGGTTAATCTTCATTTTTCAGTGACAGAAGGCTGGGGATATTCAATACTGGAATCGTCTGCATCAGGTACACCCAGTGTTGCTTTTAAAGTTCCCGGGGTGGTTGATACCATCAAAAATAATTTCAATGGTTTTCTTGTAAACGATATTAATGAATTTAAGAATAAAATATTGTATATTATTAAAAATGAGGATTCATTTATTAAAAATTCTCGTAAATTCGCTGAAAACTTTACATGGGATAAAACAGCTGAAATGTGGTATAAATTATTAAATGATAAATAAAATTACTATAGTTTTGCGATTTAATAATATTTATTTGTTTGTCTTAAATTATCAGACCATGATTGAAATATCGGTTGTGGAACCACCTGATGTACTGGTAGGCCTTATTATGGAATTCAGAACTCTTTTTGACAGGAGGCAGTTCTCCAGGTACATTTCCTCCTGATTGGTATCATCGAGCAATTCAGCGGCAAACCTGAATAGCATATTCCTGGAAGATACCGATCAATCCAATTTGAACAGGTTCTTGAGGAATATCCCTGTACAGGGGATATTCACGAAATCAGTAAGCTAAAAAACCTTTTCACCAGATTATGCACATACCATTGATGACACAATCCTTGAAAGAAACAGCAAACATATTGAGGATGCAGGATGGATATTCGATCACACTCAGGACAGATGCGTATGGGGGATGCAGTACGTTACCGCTGTCGTATCAGGAATAGAGGATATATTTCCCCTCAATCTGGAACTAAAGGAAAAATCTGGCCCGTCCAGGATAGTGATGCAGATGGATGCAATAAAAAGAGAATTACTGAAGGCCTTCATTTCAATATAGTGGTATTTGCCTCATGGTACTTTGCATCCAGGCTGATCAGATTGCCTGAAGGGGAGAACAGGGACTGGATTACAGAGGCAAAGGGCAACCTCAGAATCCTGGTGAATGGCTCATGGGTTAAACTCAGGGATTATGCAGCCTCACTCAACATAAGAAACATGGATGCATACAGCATTGGTGACAGTACATATTCAATGGAAAGCATAATTACCAGAATGAAGAATGCTGGAAAGGTCCAGGTCATAGTATCCATTGGAAATAACTCTCAAAAGTTCTTCACCACAAACAGGACTGACTGGAAGCGGGAGAAGGTGGTACAACTGTATCTCAGGATATGGGACGTAGAGACATTCCACAGGGAACTGAAGCAGGACGGGTTAAATCATCTCTATCAGAGGACGCATAAAAGCTTGCCTGGTACTGCAAAGCTGAATCTTCCGGGTCAGTTGCTCCTTGAAATCCCTGCCATACGTTCCCTAGAATCCCATCTTAAAATAGGGAAAGATACACCTAGCCTGAGATTCAGGTCCATGGCTATGGGCATTCTGGTTAACCTGTTCAAGGCAATGTAGAAGAAGGGAGGAGGATTTATGGATGCACTGTTACAATCAATAAGGAAGCCATAAAGGTCAAAAATGGGATTTCTGGGTCAAATCGCAAAAGTGTCAAATTTTTTACTATAATTTATACGAAAAATGTTTTACTATTTATCGCCCATTTGGTCAGGTTTTATAAAAATTTAATATACATACATATTTACCTTTAAATAGTGAGAAATTAGGTCTAATGGCGTTGATTTTTATTTAGAATCCGGAGAGGCCAAATAGAGTTTTTCTAAAATTTTTTTCTTATTATCCTTTTTATATTTATTTTTATAAATGGAAAATAAATCAAAAATATAAAAGAGTATATAGCGATCATAACTAATATAGTGGAAATATTTAATATTAAATAATTTTTAAAATAAAACTTATTTTCCATGCTAGAATTATCCATTTTATATACATAAAATCCTGAGGCGTCTTTTCCAATAATTTTTCCGTTATTAATATTTATATCATATGGAAATAATAAATATCCAGAACCTTTATAATAAAATACTCCAGTACCTGTAAAATCATTAATATTGAAGCCGGTAATTTTTTTATTTGTTGTTTTTTCATTTGATGGAATAATTAAGATTCCTGACATTGATATATTGCCAGTGGTATTTATCTTTATTTTTTGATTATTAGCTGTTATCTCAACCTTATAAAATGTATCATTCAACGCATTGATATTTATGGTTTTATTGTTGATGTTTAATGTACCGTTACCTTTTATATATGTTGATATATAATATTTTTCTAGTTCAGCATTTATATTTCTCTGGAATTGTATATTATGTGTTTTCTGAATTGAAAATGTATAGCTTCCTGTTAAATTTTTTATTAATAATGAACCATTATAACCTGCACCTATTTGTATATTAAACTGGCTTGAACCCGGTGGTATCAAAATAGTTTCATGTATGTGCTTCCAATCACTTGAATACGGTAAATTATAAAATGCAGAATAATTTGATGCACTTGAACCTATTGACATTGATGTGAAATTCTTTCCTATAAACTTGTAATTCATTGAAATATTTACCATAACATATGTTTTATTATAATTTGGTATCTTGCCAAGGATTTCAGCCGGTAATGATATAGATTTATAGGACAATGCGAGCCCTCCATATTTTAAACCTCCATTACTGTTCATGGAAGTGAAATTTAATATGCCATTCGACTCATTAACAAAAAATCCATTAGTAACTGAAGTTCCTGTCCAGTTGCTTCCAAGAATATAATTTGTTGATCCACCAGGGTAATATTTATTAATGGTTAAATTCGGATTGCTTATATTTTTTTGATAATAGTTATATAATATATTGTTCATTGAATAGGAATAGCCATTATTTAAGAATTTATATGATATATTTAAATTGCCTATTTTTACCGTGTTATTAAATGCTATATTAAATCCTATATTTATATAGCTTAACCCTGATGGGGAATTCAATGAAAAATTGCCGTTTTTACCCAACTTTTCTGAGTTAGAATATATACTGCCCCTACTTATATTATATCCTGAAATAAAAATACTTGATGTATTATTGCCTCTAATTGAAATATGGCCGTAAATTTTTGTATTTAGACTATTTAAAGGCACCTTAATCATGCTATAAAAGCCATCAAGCTGTAATGTAATTCCAGGTCTATCTTTTCCGGATATATTAGTTACACTAAGTTCATTGCCTGTTTCATTTAATCCAAGTACATTATCAGTAAAATGATCAGCAATTAACCATTTACCCCCAATATAAAAACTCTGACAACCTAAAGTATTCCATGAAAAATTCGAATACCCATAGTAACTTGGTATTTTTTCAGCTGGGGATATGTTACTTCCTGTAATTAGATCCATATTAGCAGCATTATTGCCGTTAATAACTAATTTCTGCAAATTTTTATCACTGCTATTTATAATTTGTATGTTGCTCCTCGACAGATTTGATAGTAAATATGTATTATATAATATTGATGTATTATTTGATATAACAGGATAGGCTGAATAAAGAAGCGAGGCATTTTTATCCTCATAAACCCAGAGTTCGGGCTTGTGCTCGTATACTAAAACCATACCTGGACTTTCTGAAAAGAAATGTTCGTAATTGTAATTTGATATTACAGATGTATTGTCTATAAAGAAATACCTTACACCAAACATGGTCATCAGGGTTTTAGTTAAATATGGCTGATTTAATAGCATTATTTCGGATAGGTTTTGGTAAAATCCACCTGATGCAGATATACCAGGCTGGGATATTCCACTAACCTGATCGTCCCATGTATATGCAAAGCCATTTGGACCAGTGTAACCCACAGCAAAATTGCCACTTTCATTACTTTCTATCAAATTATATGCCTTAATCCAGTATGCCGGAGGATTGATGGGAGACAACTTGCCCAATGCAGGCGCACCATTACCTGCTATAGCAGGCGTATATTCATTTGGATAAATAGATCCATCTATTAGCTGGTAATTTGGCAAAATAAAGGCTAGTATTATTAATATTATGACTATTTTTTTATTAAAAATAATTTTTTTCAATTTTATTAATCTTACTTTATTGCTCTTTTTATTGTTAATATTATATGAAATTATTTCAGAAATTAGGAACAGTGTTAAAAATAATGCATAAACTATTGTTATCTGCATAAAATATGTTGTTATGGCAAATGCTATTGCAAGTATGCCCCCAATAACAGGTATTTTTCCTAAAATTAAATATGAATTAACAAAGATTCTTGGAGAATAAGTACCAATTGTTATAAGGAAAAATATTATATATCCTGGATATAAATATAGAATATATTTGTTTTTCCTCAGAATTGGGATAAAGCTTAATATAAACGGTAAAAACGATAAAGACAGCCAAATATATGATAGTATGTTATTACCAAGTATCAAACCGGTAGGCCCTCCTATACCCTTAAGAGAATCAAGATTTTTGCTTCCTAATAAAAAGGGCGATAACCATATATTAGGCCAGAACTCGCCGTGAAATGCAAAATACATAAACAACGGATATGCATGTGAAAAATATTTTATATCTCCAAAAGTTAAAGGCCTTGCACTTACATATATTAATGTAAAATCACCTATTGTTGATATAATATATATAGACAAATAAAATGGAATGCTAATAATTATCCAGTAATAAAAAATTTTAAGGGCTTTCCTAAAATCCATTTTATTTATCAATGCAGGCAGCATAATAAAAATCATTATAATTAAAAACCATACCGTATATCTAGGATCAGCAAAGCTTAATATTATTGGAGGCAAAGCTGCCTTTACATAATCTGAATTTTTTGCATCCAAGTTAGATATTATCCTATATATTTTTAATATAGAATAAAATGTAAGAGGAATTCCAAAAACCCAATCTATAATACCGGGGAAATCGTAAACAAATACTGGATTAAAAATCATAATTGTAATGAAAATAAATGAAAATGTATTATTATTAATATTTTTTATGGCGAATGTATTATAAAAAACATTGCTCAATAGGTATGATAAGATATAATATAAAAAAAATTCAAAAATAAAATAAAATAAACCATAAATATACGAATTATTAACTATAAAAGGTATAATAGAGAATATAAAATAAAATGGAACACCAGATATTCCAAAGCTATTGCTCAAATAATTTTCCGATATAGGCAAATTCTGTATTTTTAATAGCTTCATTGAGAATATACTGCCATTTATTTCAGGCAAATATCCAAAACTTGTTAGGTCAACTCTAGCCATTAAAAATATCAAAATTATAAAAAAGAATAAATGTTCTATAATATCTGTTGATTTAAATTTCACTAATTTACGATTAAATACTAATATAAAA
>JAJZZE010000008.1 GCA_021797735.1 Thermoplasmata archaeon
CTGTAATCCCTCTCAACAAGATCGACAAGTGCCAGCCCACCCAACGAATATGTTACACTTTCCTTTGGCATAGTGTATTAAGGCTTTTAATCTATATATTTTCTTTCAAAATGGCGAAGTCAAGTTATTCACTGGGTGGGCGTAATTAAATATGCTATAAGCCGGTAAAGATTTTCATGAAACCGTTTCTCTGCACCGTTAAGCACAGAGGCACCAGTTTTATCAGGGAATTATTCAGGAAAATTAAATTAATTCTGGCTACTTACCCTTAAAGTAAAATTATAATGAAAGTGCTGTTCCTTTCCATTGAAGTGGTATATGTACATATTATATACAGGTACGATACTGAATGAAACTGATATTGAACTATTGCCAGAAGAACAGAAGGATACTGGTGGAAAACCGGCAAATATACTATCATTATAATACTGCGTTTTACATATACCGCCTACATAACCATTCCTGATACCATCCTTGGTTATGTTAATATTAACATTTTTTATTTCTACTGCTATTCCTGTTACGGGAAAATCTGTTTTCTGGTTTAATTTGTATATATATACACTTCCAGTATAATACGGTTCATCTACGGGGTACACCTCCGGATTATAATAAACATGTAGAACATATTCAGCCCGGGAATTACCGTATGTTAAATTAACATATTTTAATGGAAACGTATAATTATAATTATGTATAGATGATCTTTTTATTACTTTAATGTTGTGTGGTTCTGTATCTAAATTATAACCTGTAAATGAGATTATGGTAATAATTATAACGAATATTACTAAATATTTAATTATTGATTTTTTCATCTTTCCCCCTGTAATCACTTACTGTTTGTTTCTATAACTACCATCTACAGATTAATACAATTAATTCCAGTGTAGTAAGAAATAATTATTATTTTTAATACTGTATATCTCCATTTTTAATAATGTTAGTATTCTATTGTGCATATTCTGTGTATAAAAATGAAAGGTGTTCAGTATAAAATCGTAGAATTGATGAGAAACTGTGGAATTGCAGGGACGTGTACCCTGAATACCCATTTCAAAATATATATTAACGAATATATACCTATTTCCATCCTTTATGAAGCCATTAACTAGTGGTGAAAATGTGAAGGAGTTATTATTATAGGCATATACATATGTTAAATTGCCAGAATGTTGAATTTTCCCTTTAATGAAAAATTTATGAATTACATTTATTGAACTATTATAAATAAACCCATTTATTTCCAGATGTAGGGATGGCATATATCCCTTTGGGAATTTTGAAAAGTTGCTGATTGTATACTTCGATCTAGTGTATTTGCATAATATAGCTTGGCTTCCATGGTGAGTTTCCGGTTTTCCACACCCCTTCCAGCTCTCATTAAGCTCTGCGTTGACGGCGTTTGTACTTAATAATTTTAAGGAATTATTCTGGCGATAACCAATTACTGAAACTCCGGCGAGTATGATTAATGCTGAGATAGTTATTGCAATAACCATTTTTGATATTTTTTTCATATTTATCCCTCATTTGGTATTTATCACTACTACTGCCACAGGTACAGCACTACTGGCTGAATAGTAGGAATATGTGCCACCATTATTGGGCTTTAGTAATGTTACTGAAGTATGATATTCTATGAATTCTGTGTAATTGGTTCCATTTTCATGTGGTGGCTCATGCTGTATATAATCTCCAGTTGTATTAATTGCCCACAGATGTTCTGGATTTGAACCCAAACCAGAAGAATATTCAAATATACCTGGCGGATAATATACATTATTAGATTCATGTGCAGGCAGTGAACAGTTAAACCATACCTGTGATGCAATATCAGTTTTTGAGAACTGGCCATTAGAATTAAACCATGCTGGATTTGGAATTAATCCATGTAGATATGAATTGGCTATACCTATTATGTATTGCGCTACATTGCACATAAAAGTATTTTGTTTTCCATACTGTGTTATGTCATCCACGGCTCCATAATGCAACCCTCCTTTATCTCCAAGACACAGAGCCGGTATGCTCTCTGTGTAACTTGAATTTGAATGGAATGTAATACCCTGTGAAATTGAGTTAACTCCAGTGACCCCCGAACTATTGTTCCAGCCTACTGCAGTTGCAAAATCTAAAGCCTTACCTGGCAATCCACTACAGTACAGGTAGCTTATTCCATAAACACTGGGTGTACTTATGCCTGAAGAGAATCCCCCAACAGCAACACCATTTGAATTATATATTGTTGTATTTCTGCTTGCAGGTATATACGAATAGCCATTTATGCTTATTGCACTGCCATATCCCTTTCCAAAGCTATTTGATGCCATAACCCTTACAGCATTTACATGGTTTTCTGATAGATAGCCGGAGTCAAGGGTATATGAAATACAGTGGGTTCCGCTAACATATGTGGAATGATAATTATTCCATGTATCCCCATTATAGTACTGGAAGTAAATATCCGTTGTCCCCACATCATAACTGGGAAATGTATCTATTTTAGCAGTTAATGTTAACTTCTGGCCTGGAAGTATTGTATTGCTGTTTACATGTTCATTGGAAATGCCGGGTGGAGGATAACAACTTCCCCCGCCTCCTCCACCACCTGGCAATCTCATGGGCTTTATAACAGGATCTATTGTATACGTTTCATTCTTCGTCAGGGTTATGTGGTACTGCATGTTTAAAACTGCATAGTTGCTGTCCTTTACTATCACTGTTGATGATGGTATTGAGTTCAATGGGTTTACCATGACATTGCCAAATAGTAATGGGTTGTATGTCCTTTTTATATTCATAACATTCATTCCATTGATGTAGTTGAAATGTTTATTTATGCTATGATTGTTTGATATTTCCATAACATTATTAGATGGCAGTATTACATTCAACTGCACTGTATAATTTGCTGTTGAATTATTTAAATTCTTTATTGCAACACTTGCATGGACACCACTGCCATAAAATGAATATATGTATGCCACACTGATATTATTATTTTTGAGTGTTTCAACAGCAGAGTTCTGTACCCTGTTATTTATGCTCCTGCTGTTCAGTGTGTTTAATCTCTCCCTATTGGAGTTTTTATTCAGTACTGACCACTGTGATGGGTAATACTGGTTATTTAACTTTATATATGGATCATTTCCTGAAAATACCACACCGTTGTTATTAGAATTATATGCCATGCCTGAGGGTTTTATATTAAATATGGATGTTTTATGGTGTAGTTTACTGCTTATAGCCGGAATATATAATGAATTATTTGAATTATTTAAATTATTTAAATTATCAGCCAGGGGAACAAATGCAGCTGCCATAAAAATTGATACCATTATTACACCTATTATCTTCCTTTTATTCATAGAAAGTTTAACATATGACTATATAAAAATGTTTGTATAATGTCCGCCCTTCACAGGCGTAGGGAATTATACCAAATTTCTGCTTATACCCGTTGTTTCGTCGGACTACAAAGAGTTATCCGAATGAGAATAGTTTTCCATATAGCTTTATCAAATACTGTACTTATCATTTTTTATTGTATATTGTGTAGCCGGATAGTGGTAAAAGCAATATGTGTTGAGAGATTTAGATACGATTCTGAGATGGTCTATTGATGAAATCCAGTGGATACTAACATATCCTGTTTACAGCATTCTTTATAGTTTTGTGTAAATATCATAAAATAATGATTTCATGTCTCTGCCCTTATCTGCAGGCATTCTCCAGTTATTCCAGAACACTGCAGTTATTTACATTTTAAAGAATTATACCACTCACAGGAACGATTCTTTATAATTTATTTCCTGCTGCATAAAGACAAAATTCGTTTGTAGAATCTGTGAGAGACAGTGCCTATCACGTAATTTACAGTGCAAACATTATTATACTATATGGGGATATTTATATAGTGATGATCATGAGTTTGGTTGATCATATATTGTCTACAGGACCCGGTGAGAAACTTTTTCTTCTTGGCAATGAAGCCATAGCTCGCGGGTTGCTGGAGTCTGGAGTTAATGTGGCCACCACCTATCCCGGAACCCCGTCAAGTGAGGTTGGTGATGTCCTTTCAAATATAGCGCAGAAGGCAGGAATGTATTTTGAATTTTCTACCAATGAAAAGGTTGCACTTGAGATTGCCTTTGCTGCAAGTATCTCGGGCCTCAGGTCATTTGTTTTCATGAAACATGTTGGGCTTAATGTGGCCGCTGATTCATTTGTTAGTACTGTGTATTCCGGGGTAAGGGGAGGAATGGTGGTAATGACGGCAGATGATCCATCCATGTTCTCCTCACAGAATGAACAGGATAACAGGGAATATTCTGCACTGGCACATGTTCCAATGTTCGAGCCATCAAATCCACAGGAAGCAAAGGATTTCCTGGTCAAGGCATATGAATTATCAGAGCTATTTCACATACCGGTGCTGTTCAGAACCACGACAAGGGTGAACCATCAGAGGGGTGATGTGGTTACTGCTGAGATTAAACCGTCTAAGAAGAAGGGAGTTTTTACATCCAATCCATCCTTCTATGTTGACCTGCCCTCGAATTCATATACCCTGAAACAGAAATTAATAGAAAAAATGGGTGATATCCAGAAATATATAGAGGATCTGGGCATTAATAAAATCATATCAAACGGTTCAGAAGAATACGGTATAATTACTTCTGGTGAGGGTTTTAACACTGTAATGGATGCGGTTCTTGACCATAATCTGAAATCTGATATTTTAAAACCCGGTGTTACCAACCCCCTACCTGTCAAAACAATAGAAACATTTCTCAGGGGGCACAGTAAAATAATAATAGCAGAAGAACTGGACGACTTCCTGGAGCAGAGAATACGTTCTATAGCCCAGCTTCTCTCAATAAATGTAAAAATCTATGGCAAGATGGACGGCTATTTTCCCTACAGCCATGAATTTTCTGTGGATACGGTTTCCTCTTCACTTTCTAAGATTATGGGATTTGACTTTGTTCTGCCAGGCGACCCGGTGGATATGTCCAGTATTCCCCAGAGGCCTCCAGTTTTCTGCCCGGGCTGTCCACACAGGGCAACGTTTTATGCTGTGAAGAGGGCGGTAAATATGGCAAAAATTAAGGATGTTATATATCCCTCAGATATCGGATGCTATTCACTTGGGTGTTATCCACCGTTTAACACTGGAGACAGCATGATATCCATGGGTGCATCCATTGGCCTTGCCACAGGGTTTGCAAAGGTTACAGGCCAGCATGTGGTTGCTTTCATAGGGGATTCTACATTCTTCCATGCCGGCATACCTGCCTTCATAAACGCTGTCAGAAATAATTCAACCATGACCGTGGTTATACTTGATAACCGCACTACTGCCATGACAGGGCAGCAGACGAATCCCGGCGTACCTGTGAATGCCTTTGGTGAAAATGCCTACGAGGAATCTATAGAGGCTATACTCCGTTCAACAGGCATCTCCAATATTAAAACCGTAGATCCGTACAGTATCAAGGAAACACTGATTGCAGTATCCTCGGCAATAAGGTCTGAGGGCATTTCCATTGTAATAGCCAGACGGGAATGTGCTATTCTCAGGGATAATGAGATGAGAAAGGAGAAGAGATGGGAGATGTACGATGTGAATCAGGATAGGTGTACCCAGTGTTTGCGCTGTGTGGAGAATTTTGCCTGCCCTGCTATATACATAGATCATGAAAAAGTGAAAATAAATCCTACCATATGTGATGGCTGTGGTGTCTGTGCCGAACCATATGTATGCCCTTACCGTGCTATTGAGAAGGTGGTGCCTGTTGCAGACTAACCTTATTGTTGCCGGTGTAGGGGGGCAGGGAGTAATAACAGCAGGATTCATGATTGCCGAAACCATGTCAGTTATGGGTAAGAATGTGGTTATGTCGGAAATTCACGGCCTTGCCCAGAGAGGTGGTGCAGTAACAGTTGAGATCAGGGTAGGTGATGTTTATAGTCCGATTATACCTAAGGGAAGGGCTGATATCATACTCGGCTTTGAGCCAATAGAAACGATCCGTGCAGCTGATAAGGCAAATCCTGAAACGTTTATTCTCATGAACTCTGAGAAGCAGACACCTGTTTCCCTGAGTATGGAGGGGCGTGAATATTTACCGGATGATGATATATCCAGACTGCTGAAGCCATTCAAACATGTGGTAAAAATAAACGCAACCGGGCTTGCACTTGAAGCGGGAAACACCAGAACAATAAATACCGTTATGGTTGGTGCCGCAATTGCTACCTCGGTACTTCCAATTACACCCGGTGAGTTAAAGCTAACACTCCGGAAAAGATTCAATAAATCCCTCTATGATGTAAACGAGAGAGCCCTCAATCTGGGCATTAACTATGTGAAAAATGACATAATACAGAATGATGATGGAGAAATAAAGAATCTTCACAGCTGAGGCTATACCTTATGCTTCAGTAGTGCCATTATATTTTTATTACCGGGCAGGACTTATAGCCGCAGAAAAATATTTTATAAAATCTGGAACTGGGGGGTACATAATATTATATACGTAATATTATTGGAATATAATATGGCCAGTGAAAATAACAGTAAGGATAACCAGAGAAAGTATGTGAAATATGAGAGAGATCACAGTAATTCGCTATGGCATGCAGGCTGGACAAAATACAGCGATAATGAAAGGTTAATAATAATTGAGGATGATGCTTCAAGGTTTATTGTAGGTTTTGGAGTATACAATGAGGAGACTGTAGATAATACAGTAGAAACACTGGCACGTGCCATAGAGCTGTACGGTAAGCCGGAAGAGATCCTTACTTACGGTACACAGTTATCTTCCAGTGATGGGAATAAGTTTCGGCAATATCTGGATGATAATAATATAAAATATATATTGGGAAGTGCAGGCCATACACAGAGAAGTGGAAAATTGAAGAGATTAAACTATACAGTAAAATCATTAAGGCCTTATTTCTCCACATGGGAGGAGGTAGTATACCATTATAATTATGAGAGAATGCACGCTTCATTATCCATAGATGACAGGCCTGTTGTAACACCTGCAATGGCATATGAGGAAAAGGGAGGTAAATTAAATGTTAAGGAACAATAAGTATATATGGGAACTAATTACAGGATATCACATAATTTTTTATCAGGTAAATATTTAAATATACTTATTATATAGATTTTATAAATGTCATTTAATGAGGCTTCAATATTAAAAAAGCGTGCTATGGATTTTCTTGATGAGGCAGGGCATTTAATTGATGTGAAAAAATATGACCTTGCTGTCTTTAATATGGAACAGTACTGTGAATTAATTCTAAAATATAAGATGCTAATTAGACTGGGTTATTATTCAGGTACCAGCTCATTAAAAGAATTGCTCAATAAATTATCAGAGCTTGAAAGTAATTTAAATAATTTTCTTAATGATGAAAAAAATATATTATATTTAGGAAGGCTACCCGATGCAGATATATCTACCAGATGTGTGGCAGTTGAATTTGATGAGGCTGAAACAGAAAACATTTATAATTTTGTAATGGGGGCATTTAATAAATATGTCAATAAATTATGAGTTAAAAAAGATGAATTATCTTAAAAATTATGAGGAAGTATGCAGCTCGGTTTATAAAATAGTTAAATCAGTTGATAATTATGCGCGGATATTCGTTTTCGGATCTGTTTTATCAGGAAAAATTACTGCCTCAAGCGATATCGACATACTGATTTTATTGAGCAATAAATCATTCAAGGATACCATATATGTTTCAATTTTTAAAAATATAGATGCACCTGTAGAAATACATTTTATTGATAATAATGGATATTCATGGTATAAACGTTTTTCAGACAACATTACTGAAATTTTATCATAAACGCATACTTATTTTTTATAAATTTAACATTATTAGATGATTAAGTATAATAATAATTTTTTAACAGACTTATTAAGCATGCCAGGACATGAAGGCTGAAACCTGGGATTCCCATCATCTATAAAATCAATAGCTGTGTTTTCTGACTTTTCAATATTTGATTCTGACCAGAGGCCTGTTCCAGATTTTTTTCTGAGGATATTTCATTATTTTAATGATAAAAATATTGCCTTTGTGCAGGTACCGCAGTCATATACTGAAATAAAAACCCCAATTTCACAGGGTGCAGCAGCACAGCAGATTCCATTTCTGCATATAGTAATGAGGGGTAGAAATAAAACATCAGCATTTAGCCTGGGTTCCGGGACAGTTTATAAAATAGATGCACTGCTGGAGGTTGGTGGCCTCAGGGATGATACGGTTACAGAGGACATTGCAACGTCTGTAATGCTCCATGACCGTGGATATGAATCGGTATATGCAGATTTTTTTGGCATATGGTATGGAGAGCCCCCGCAGGATGCTTTATCATATGTAAAACAGCAGGGACGCTGGTCTCTTGGAGGATTCCAGCTGCTTCCGACACTGCTGAAAAGCAATTTAAAATTAAGGCAGTTTAATGATTATTTATCAGGATATTTATACTGGCTTAAATCAGGCCCTGTAATGCTTATGATGCTGATTGCCCCGGTGGTTTTTCTGCTTTTCAGAATTCCATTTTTAGGCATAAATTTATACATGTATATATTAATTTATTACCCCATACTTCTGATAACAGTTATAACATTTATTTACGCAATGAAAAATACAGATAAATACAGCATAAAATCATTTTATATGCACCAGTGCGTGGAAATACTGGCATTTCCATATATACTCGTGTCGTTTATTAATGCTGTTTCTGGAAAAAAGAAGCCATTTAATGTTACACCCAAGGGAGAGGGCAGAGGCTATGCAAAAATAGCGGCACCACACATTATTATATCTATATTTGAAATTCTGGCAATCATTTCTGGCATTTTATGGTATTACAGCATCCATGATTATATGTTAAGGCTTGCCATAATACTGAACATTGTATGGTCGGTATATTTTATTATTTTCCTTGCAGGATCAATAGTAATGGCAGTTAGGTCAAATGCCCGGAAATCAGTAAATTTAATAGATCATGAAAACATCTATGCAGTTAAGTAAGGATTATATACGGCTCTGGGACAAAAATTTATGGCTGGTGACGATAATCCCTGGCAGATAAAATGTATAAGCAAAAATTTTATTAATTAAGCACAATGTAGTTTATGAAGTAAAAATGATTGATTTTCTTGATAATGATGAATATAATAGATGGATAAAACATGCGGAAAAAACATTGGAATCAGCGATTAGTGATTCGTCATCGGGATTTTATAACTGGGCGTGCTTTAAGGCACAGCATGCAGCGGAATATGCTGTAAAGGCATATCTGCGTGGAACTGGAATAAATCCATCTGGACATGCTGTTTCACTTCTATTAAAAAATGCGGGTTTTAATGAAAATATTATAGATATTGCCAGAATTATTGACAAACTATACATTCCCACAAGATATACTGATGTGTGGAGCGAGGGCATACCTGATGATTATTATGCCTTAAGTGATGCAGAGAATGCAATAGAAGCGGCAGAATCAATACTGGAAGAGGTAAGGTCAAAATGGAAATCATTGAAAAAAGGATAAAAGAGAGGAATAAAATAATTAACGATGCTAAAAAGTATGCCCTATCATTAAAATTTAAATGTTCTGCTATTTTAATAGGATCATACGCCAGGGGTGATTTTAATTTATGGAGCGACATAGATATACTTATTGTTGGCAATTTTTCTGGAAACCCACTGAAGAGGCTTAAAAGCATAGATTTTCCTCCAGGATATGAGGTAATACCGATAAACATGGAAGAGTTAAATCAAAAACTAATAAAAAAAGACCGGTTTATCCTGGATTCATTCAGAGATGGTGTAATTTTAAGGGATGATTTTAATATTGAAGACCTAAAACCCTGATTTACGATCATGTTGTGGAGGGGATGAAAATTCACCCTATAATTATTGAATATATCTGCAAATGCAGTGGAATGTTTTATATTAAAATTATTATGGTGCTGCACTCACTTTTTCATGTATAAAACTGCACTGAACTGAAATGCCCAGATTATATTTGGAATAAGTATCATCCTCTCCATGCCACCCATGCCCAGCCCCAGATAAGTGCCCGAAGCAAAAAGAACTAAGGCCACAATTGCAATGGTACCCATAACGCCCCACTCAATCCCGAGCAGGTTCCTGTACTTTTCCATTGCAAAGTACGATAATATTGCAGGAGATAGAAAGGCAAGAATTGCAAATAAAAGATGAATCATGCCAAAATGTTCATTGAATATTCCAACACCCGCAGCCCCGATTCCCCCTATTACCAGCAGTATGGTAAATATTTTAGAGTAACCTTTTAAGAACAACCCAGAAATAATTTCACATATGCCGAGTATTATTATAGATATGTTAAAAATATAGGGTGTGCTGTCTATCCCAAGATGGCTAATTGAATTATTTGAAATGCTGTATCCCTTATCCACAAATGCCGATATATTTAAAAAAATAAAGAATTCCAGGATGCCAAGAAGAAGAACAGATGCCCCTGCCTTTTCTGGTGTATAATTTTTCATAAAATGTTACAGCGGGGATATATATAAATTTACTGCATGGTAAATAATACCGTACTGTACATATATTTTCATGATGCATCCAGTGTATCATGATTGCTATATAGACCTTTTATTAATGCCATTCATGCGGGAATTAGTATTAAACAACAGTTAATTAAGGTTTTATACAGGTACGGAATATACAGTCATGATAGTTGCTGATGTTACATTTTATCCTATTGGTGAGGGTGTTTCTGTTGGGCCTGCAATAAAAAGTGTAATAAATAAAATGAGAGAGAACAAAAATATAACCGTGTATCCGAATAGCATGGCAACAGTAATTGAGTGTAATAGCCTTGATATTTTAATGGATACAGTGAAGGATGCGGAAAAATTTCTTGAATCCCGGGGATTTCCGAGAATAGAGACAATACTGCGGATAGATAATAGAATTGATGTGGAAAATTCTGTTAAAAGAAAGATGGATGCAATAAAATAAGATTTTTATTTATATATTTACCTGAAATACTATTAAATTATTTCTGCAGGTTAAAATACCAAAATTTATATATTGACATAAATTAAACATTCATGAAATTCCTATCGAGAACACGTTTCGCCACTATATTAGCTATTACAGCTATACTTTCATTTTCAATAACCCTGTTAATACTATTTGTTTCATCAACCTATAGCAAATTTTCATTTTATGTTATTGCACCGGTTTTATCCGCAGCAATAACCCTGATTTTATATGCACTAATCAAAAATACAGCAAAAAGACGCAATGCTGCAATAAATTTCGATAAAAAGCATTTTATTTATTCTTTTATATTTTTATATATATCAATAGAATCGATTGCAACTGTAATGTATTACCACACCATTCTATCATTTGCAATACTAATTCCACTTGACCTCTCAATACTGGCACTGACACGCATATTTAGAAAAACCGGAATTGTTTTTGATAAAAATTATAGTGAGGAATATACATCAAGGCTCAGGCATATTGTTGGTGATAATACACCTGATGTCTATATATACAGTACATATAAAATATTTCCACTGGCATACAGAATTAATGAGAAAAATATCATTGCAATAAATTCTATATTCCTGGAAACACTAAACAGTAAAGAAATTGATTCGTTTCTTCTTCAAATATATTACAATACGAAATTCCGTAAACGTACATCCAATATCAGTAAGGGTGCAATAATAACTATGACATATACAGATATTTACCTGTTACTCAATGTATTTGTGGTAAACATAAATTCTGTAATGCTTTTATATATAGATATTGCAGTGATTGTATCTATGTATGTTCTTATTATTTTTAATTTAAAAGCCCGCCATATATACAGTGATAAAATCAACAGGGCAACTTTATCCAGAACAGGGGATATTGAATCGTTAAAATCCCTCCTGTTAAAGGAAATAATGTATCTGCCAGTTCCATTGTCAACAAAAAACCAGTATGGCAAAATTATGTTAAAAAGGCAGAGAGTGGTAGAAAAAACAATTAAAAGGTTATATAATAGCCAGTAAATTTTATTAAAATATAATAGGGAGTTGTTATTCTCTTTATACGACGGTTATGTTTTATATTTAATGACTGCAGTGCCCGGACTATGCCATGATACATAATGTATTAATGATGGTACGGAAAATGACTGCCAGTTTAAATAAAATATTTAATAATAGCAGTATTATATCAGTTTATATGGAATATCTTACCTACCACAGAGGTGAAATATCCGGAAACAATATTTCATTAATTATTAAAAAGACAGGCAATAATATTAATATCTCCGGCACTATAAATCTTAAAATTGTTAAAAAAACACATTTAATATTGATCCCATGGATTAAAAGACCTGAAGGCACAGAAAATAAATCCTGATATATTATCCTGGGAAAAAACTATAGCACACATCCACAGATTAAAGGAAAATGTGGACATAGAGATATATGATATTGGATATATAATTCCTGTTGTAATATATGCCTCAATACCATCATTAATGGTTAAGAAATACACTATAGACCGTATTATTCTCCCGATCTATATACCGGTGGTAACAGGCATCCTGGAATTTTATGGAATTATAGGCCTTAATAATCCGGTAGAATATTTTGGGGTTATTTCATCCACAGTATTGGTGTACATAGCATTTATAGGATTAAGAAGACCATTTTAACTATATCTGCACCGGTCATTAACCACCGGGATCTCACATTTTTTTATCTTGCAGAGTTTTAAATTCGTGGCATTTCCGGATCAGATACGTATATTTTTATAGTTTATGGGTATGCTGGGTAGGTGATAGCATAAATAACGATAGAGAAGCAGAGGAATACGCATCAGGCCAGAATGAAAATGAAGGAATAACGGTTACGAAAACGGCAGTAAATAAACTGTTCACCAGATTGTGTTACCTGGGCGCCGGTATAGGTCTGATTTATTCTATTCTTTTATTAGTCAACGCTCTGGGCGTGGATTTCAACTTTCCCTACTTTAACACCTCAATGGATGGCCATATTTTAGACAGCTCAATGACTTATTCGGGCTATTTATTAAATATATTCTTTGCTGCGATGATTGGCTCAATTTTTGCACTTGTCCTTGTTAACCGTCTTAATAGCACCGTGGTTAATTATAATAATTTTCCAGGCCTAAGCCGTACCAATACCTTCGTTACATATACCAATTTACCCCTTAATAAAATAAAAAACAAAAAAAGGGCAGTATGTTATGGATTAATCACCATAGGGGCGCTTGAATTGATTCTGGTATGGTACGTTTTGGTTAGTACATCACATTACGTATCTACAGTTAGTATAGGAGCTTCACTGCTTTATATCCCGTATGTGTTAGCTGCAGTTACTGGATTCTTGGGATTTGCCCTCCTTATCATATCCTCCATGCTTATTATGGTGTCAAAGGCTGAGTAGTGGCAATATTGTGGTATTTAATTCCATTTTCACATATTTAAATGAACCCCACATATACCATGGTTATTTATTTTCCGAATATCTTTAGAGGTTCCCTGATATTATTTCCCTCCAGACATAAACCTTAATTTCAGCAGAGGATCCTCGAAGGAATATTTATCCTCAGATTTTTTGATAAATCCATACTTTAAAAGTTTTGTTAGATGGTTATTTAATATTGTTCCAGAAATATATCCTGTTTTCGCTGCAACATAGGATTTTATTGAAGACCAGTTATTAAGGCCAGATGCAATAGCTTCCAGTATTGCTATATACCTGTCCCGCGAATTTGATATTAATTTGCCTATTTCCAGGTCAATTAACTTTCTGCTGTATTCTATCACATTATTTATCGAGCCACTATTATCTATTTTCCTGATTGCCCTATTATAACCATAATATGTAAGCCACCCGGGAATGCCATCAAGGGTATTTACTGCACTGTTAATATCATTATCATTTACCCTTATTTTTAATTCCCTGAACCCCTTTTTTAAAAAATTATACGATGTTTCTCTGTCAAAATGATCTAATTTAATATCATTTAGCATCCTTCCAAATAGTGGGCTTTCCGGATTTTCAATATCGATGAAATCATCAAGCATGCCGATTTCACTTCCGGTTATTATTATGTGTAAATTTTTTAAACTGTCATATGCCCATGCAAGAATATTGCTGTATCTTCTGCCTCCATATTTTAAATACTGGGCCTCATCTACCGCAAGAATAAATATACTACTGGTTTTAAATGCAATTTCATTTATTAATTCAAGTATATTATTTAATTTATATCTTCTTGATGTATCGATATTCATCTTAAAATTATTTATTTCAATGCCATTTATTCTGGAAATCATATCGTTAAATAAAAATTTAAGTTTCTGCAGCAATTTAACGTTTTTTTTCAGTTCATTTAAAATTTTTATTGAAACCTCATTTTCCCGTATAGAGCCGGATTCATTAAACAGTTCCCTGATGTCTATGATTATATACGGTGTTTCCAATGAATTTAGCACACTCTTCAATAAACTTGTTTTTCCTGTTCTTCTAATGCCGTATATAACCGTTAATGGCTCCTTAATAGAATTTTTCAATAGGTTTATTTCTTTTTCCCTGCCGAATAAATCTTTAACGTCATTCTTTGGTGTTATGTCAAACAACATTAGTAATACCCCCTATTATTAAGTAATACCCCCTATTACTTAAATCTACCCATTATATCACAGTAAATTATAGGTATGGTTTTAAGGCATTTATTAAAAAGAACAGGTTAAAGATATCAGGCCAATTGCTGCCTGCCAGTAATAAGTTTTTCAGGCCAGTAAATCAGTGTGATCCAAATAGCAGGATAATTTAATCTGGCATGAGATAGGCACTTTATTGTTCTGCCGTCATTTTATTAATAAATTCCATTATAGTGGTGTATTTATTTCCTGCAAAAAAAGCTACTTTTTTATTACTGTATGAAATTGAAATTTTTATAGAATTCATGCTATATACCTTATAATTAATAATAAACATAATGCCCAATAACGCATAAAAAATGAACTGAAGGATGCTATTAAAAACTAATAAAAAGATTACTGATATAGCAAGCACTGTTATACCCACATAAAGCTGAGTGTAAAAGATTTTTGACTTTTCTTTCTGAATATGTTTTATATCCCCATAATTAAATGCCTCATAATATTTATGAAAAAATCTTGAAAATATTATTCTTTCATCTGTAAAATAAAACAGACTGTGTTTCATTATTATCCTTTCATCGGGTTTTAACAACTGTTCTATATTATAGTATTTATTTAATGGGTACTCCATTAAATAGAGATAAGGTTATACAATATATTTATTTCCATTATTAAAACATGCTTCCCATTTGATTGCGTTATAAACTCCATTTTCCACCATAGTCTATACTGTTTTTAACCAGTTTTCTACGGTATCAATCACTTCTTCTGCTATCTCTATTCCCACAATATAATACCCACCGTATTCGTATTTATCCGCCTATGTTTTATCATTGCAGTTCTATTTAAGGCTCCGGTCAAAAGTCCTGATTAGATTGATATATGTCCTGTACATTTTTAAGCCATCATCTGTAATTGTGACAAACAGACGTGGACCCTTTAATGTAAAGGCATTTTGAAACTTTATCAGTTTGCCCTCCTCGAGTTTTGACAGGTTATTATTCAGGCTTCCCTTTCCACCACCAGTAAGGTTCAACAGCTGGGTAAATGTTAGTCTCTTATTTGTTGCCAGTGCCGCAAGTATATTGCATAAAAGTTTTTCCTGGCCTGTGCTAAGTTCATCAATATTCTTATCCAGGATTCCACTCAGGTTGAATTCGTCCAGCACTGTATATACAGCTGAAACATCCTTTCCCTTCAGCCCTGAATAAATAGTTATTATATCCTTTACATTGCGTGCTAATCTATATATCTCAGGCAGATTAAAGGATATATCCACTATATTTTTAATATATCTGCTTTTATTTCCATTTATTTCGCAGTTTCCAGTATAATCCACCAGCCCGAGCATACCCTTTAACAGCATTGTTTTTCCAGCACCATTTGGCCCAATAATTACATTGTTTCCACTAAAACTCGCTGTAATATTATCTACCACGTGTTTTTTTCCCAGTGCAATATTGAAATTTTTCAGTTCAATCATAATTATTGTATTGGTAAAACATATAAAATAGGGAATTAAAGTTCAGGTTTTGAACTGCAAAATATATAGATTAGGTTTTTTTAATGGCGGTAAATTAAATAAAATATAATATTTATTATGGATTTAATCAAATAAAAAATATAAAAATAAAGTTATGGTGGTGCCAGAAGATGCTGTGGAACTGCCTCAATTGCGGTAAAGGCTGCAAGCACGGCAGATACTATCAACCCGATCCAGAATATTACCAGTATAGCCGTCCATAATGTAGAGGATTTATTCTTTGCTGGGAACTCATCGTAAATTAGAGTTGTTGGAAATGTGAAAATTCCGGTTAATCCAAAAGCAATATACAGTCCAAGCATGGCTATTGGTGTTTTTGTCATTCCATCTATATATGCATTGGCACCATAATAAATGGCAATTATGCCAGAAAAAAAGGCAACAATGCCCACATACTGTAATTTCTGTCTGAATATTATAGCTATAGCCATTAACATAACTACAATGCCGAATATTAAATACGGGTCATAAAACAGGATGTTGTAGCTGCCGGGCAGTGGCCATTTCATTTCACCATAGAGGGCCATTATGATTATTATAACTCCAAACGCCAGAAGTGGGAATGCTCCGGGTCTCAGGTTATTCTCAATATCCTTTGTGCCAGTTTTCTTATACTGGAAAAATACGAGGGCTGTCATATAAACGGCTATTACCCCTACTAGAGAGAGAAGAAATAGCTCCAATGCAAGGTCATCAATAAAGGCCATTTTGTCACCTCTTATATATATTTTTTGTTACTAAAAACTTTGTGTTGAGGAAATTAATCCCGTTTTTTTCCTGAAAAAATGTATACAGTACCGAATGCTTTTTCCTCAAACATTTCAAGTTCGAGATATTTTTCAGCTATTTTTCTTACCTCAGAATTTAATGGTATTCTCTTATAAATATCATAAATAAACTTATAATCCGAGGGTTTTTCGCCACCAAAAATAGCGATATATGGCTGTACATAACGCAGATAAAAACCAGAAATAAACCGGTAAAACCTGTTGTCTGATTTTCCCATGGCTATTACACTAACAGAATTGCCCGCAACTCTGGTGAATTCCCTTACTACTGTCTCAATATTATCTGCGGCATGAAGGGCAAAAGTACTTATTACTGCATCAAATGAATTATCCTTAAATGGCAGATTATCAAATGATGCCAGAATCATATCATTCTCAACAATAGCATTTCTTAACATATTTTCAGAATAATCTGTCATAACTATGTATGCCTCTGAAATTTTTTTTATAATAAATGACAGTTCCCCCTTTCCACATGCCGCATCCAGAATTTTCGATGGGTTGTGGTTTACAACTACCTGCTTTGCAATAAAGGTTCGCCATTTGATATCCTGAAAAAATGATATATAGGCATTTGCACGGTCATATCCAACTGGAATTTTATTATATATCTCATTTAGTTCCCTATCGGTGATTCCTGCAGCTTTTTTGAGGTTTTTGCTCACCATAATAATATAAATAAAAAATACTTAATACTTTCGATGTTTTGTAAACTTTTGATATTTTCATTAAATATTTATATTATAGAAGATTATAATTTATATGGAAACGGGCCTGAGGAATATCCTAAGGTGCCCTGTGTGTTTCAGTTCCAGCCTTCGGGTTATGTCATTTTCCGGTGATGGAACAGATGCACCGGGCAGTGAGGAAGATTATAAAATTATTGAACTGGATACCAGAGAAATAGATAATGGCATTATTTTCTGTGCAAACTGCAAACACTGGTTTCCCATAATTAAAAAAATTCCGGTGCTGCTTAATGATGAATCGGGTGATAGGAGCAGGAATATGGAATTTTTGGAAAAATATAAACATATTATACCGAAAGAATTTATAGATACATATCTGGCAAAAAATAAACAGCCATAATAATCTATATCCTGTATTTTATTCATGCAGGCTATTACTATAAAAGGCCTCTATACAGCGGTTCTTAATGCTTTACTGTAATATGGAATAATGGGCAGTTACCCTGAAAAATGCCATGCTGGAGAAAACCGGTATAATAACGTTAAATACGATATATAAAGGGATCTAACAGATATAATAATAGCTGGAGAAAGTTTAATTATGGTTATTGTACTGAGTTTATCATGTCTGGTCCAGAGTTTGGGGTATATCATCACTCTACTAAAGAGCAGTCCGAAAACTTAAGAAAAACTGCGAGGGGAATGTTTGAAGAGGCCTTTAAAAAAATAGGAATTCCGGATGATGCTAAAATAAATATACTCGATGCCGGTGCTGGATCTGGATTTCTTACATATATAACTGCTTCATACTTTCAGAATGCCCACGTTACAGCTATTGATAATTTTGCAGATGAATCATTGAAGGAGAATTCAGTGGATAGAATAAAAGAAAACCTGAAAACGCTGGGAATTCTGGATAGAGTAACAGTACTGGAAGAGGATCTCAGAAAACCCATTAACACGGGCAGGATTTTTGATCTTGCCATATCTAACATTGTACTGCACAACCTTGGAAGAGCGAGGTTTTTGGCATATAGCAATATAGGCAAAGCAATCAAATGCAATGGTTATTTCCTGAACGCTGACGGTTTTATAAGGAAGAACATCTTTACAGACCCATTCAGAAAGGATATGGCCAGAATTGCCCGTTCATTCTCTCCAGATTTTGCTATGGAACCCAGTTACCAGAAGAAAAAGTCAGCATGGAGATATATACTTGTTGGATTAAAAACATTATGTGTGGAAAAATAAATAACTATGAGGAATACAGTAACTGCATAAATTTAAATAGAATCTATAGCCCAGCACATGTATTTTTACGCATAATATACAGAATCATATAGAGTGATTACTCTAAGTTAAATTAGTCTAATTAGAATTAGAAAGTTATTTTAATTATGACAGTATAAATAATAATGCTTATTGACCGTGATTATGAATTAAACTTCCTTGAGGAACAGTATAAAAATAAAACTGGAAGTTTTATCATTGTATATGGACGGAGAAGAATAGGAAAAACCTTTCTTATAAATGAATTCACCAAAAATAAGCCAAATATATATTTGCTGGGAACACGGGAAATCAGAATAGAACTAATAAAAAAATTTTCAATGAAAATATCTGAATTTTTCAACGATGAAATTATATCAAAGAACCCTTTAACCTCGTGGGATTCCATTTTTGAATACATTATTGATAAAACAGTGAATATAAAAAATAGATTATTAATAATTATAGATGAGATAACTTATATAATATCTGTTGATAAATCTTTTTTATCGATATTTCAAAAATATTATGATACAGAACTTAAGAACCGGAACTTAATGTTCATATTGAGTGGGTCATTAATAAATATAGTTTATAATGATATATTATCGTATTCGTCTCCCTTATATGGTAGGAGAACCGGAAATATAAAACTTGAGGAATTTAAATTCAGCAATGTTTACCGATACTTTAATTACATGGATATGAAAAAGACCATAGAAATATATTCAATATTCGGTGGAATGCCATATTATTTATCATTGATAAATTCAAAAAAGAGCATAATAAATCAGTATATATGTCCAGGAAATATATTTTATAATGATGCTGAATTTATCCTGCGTGAAGAATTATCAAATCCTGAAAGGTATTTTACAATTTTAAAATTAATAGCATCAGGAAAAAACAGTATATCTGAAATGGCAAATATAATGGAATACAGAACAAATGAATTATCGCCATACCTGGATAAACTGGCATCCATGGGCACAATCAAAAAGGAATATCCGGCATATGCAAAAAAAAGAAATAATGGCGTTTATAAAATAAACAGTAATTATTTTAATTTTTACTTTAAATTCATTTTTGAAAACCAGGAATATATAAACGAATTTAAGAAAAATATAATAATAAACATTATAAATAAAAATCTAAATAAATATGTATCCAAAATATTTGAGGATATTTGCAGGGAATTCCTCATGGAAAATTCAGGGAAAATCATTAATTCTGATATAATAGAAATGGGTAAATGGTGGGGAAAAAACAGAAATAAGGAAAAAGGTTACGATAATGAGGAGATCGACATTCTTGGCAGGGATTTATTGAATAGATACATCTTCGGGGAGGTAAAATATAAAAATAAAAAAGCTGATATCAATATACTCAATGAATTAAAAAGAAAATCCAGTATTTTTGATTTTGACAATAAATTATACATAATTTTTTCATACAGTGGTTTCAATAACGATTTAATAACAGTATCCAGTATAGAAAAAAATGTTATACTTATAGATGGCAAAAAAATGGAAAATTTACTAAAAAAATAGTATTTATATAGCTCCATTAGTATAGTATGGCCGTTACTTCCTTCTCCTCACCATCACCAGTCCTAAAACAGCTATGACAGCCACTGCGACCACTGCTATGGCTACAATCTGAAGAATGCCCAGCGTAAAGGGATGTGCCGGAGCTACTGGAGCCGAGGGCAGGGCAGATGGGGTATATGCCCAGTAAAGTGTTGGATCCTTGGGTAGATTATATACATACAGAATCACCGTAAAGTTTGATGTGAATGTAATACTGAAATTCTTATCCTTTACATTGTTAATATAGACAGAGCTATTAAGTATCTCAGCAATAGTGGCATTTTTCATGCTGCTGTATGGTATCATGATTGTTAATGTTCCCTTATTTGTGGCAGTGAAATTTACAGTTACAGACCCTTTTCCATTTATTACCTTTGCAATTGTAACGTTATATCCAGTGGCATTTGTTCCATTTGTTACCCTGAGTGATGTGTATTTCGGTTCCTTTACAAGGACAAAGTTCACAGTCTGCGAGGTTGTTACATTAATATTCCTGGATACCGGGAAATAGCCAAAGCTGTAGGCCGAGACTGTATAATCTCCCTTAGCAACGGTTGTACTGTAATTGCCTGTTGCTGGATTAACATATACAGGATTTCCCCCTACAAAGACGGCCGATCCGAATGATGGGGTAACCTTTCCTGAAATTGTTACAGAATTTGTTATGGCTGAAAGCACAATATTCTGTGTTGTGGTTTTTCCAGAAGCTATAATAACTGTATAGGTTTTGCTCTGGTATCCTGAATGTGTAGCAGAAAGATAGTATTTCCCTGGTGTCAGTGATATATTATATTTCCCATTTACTACAGTTACAGACATTCCATTTAAAAGAAGTGTGGTTCCAGATGGGGAAACCGTGCCACTGAGATAGCCACTGCTTGCTACCATTGGGATGTTTGTACTGCTAAGTGTCATATTTTCACTCATGGAGTAATTGTAACCTTCCATCGACACACTGTAGCCTATGTTAAATTTTACCATGATGCCAGAATATGCATCAACATACATATTGACATTCATATGAGTTTCAGATATATTCTGCCCGAAAATCTCATAAGTTGAAAAAGTCCCGGCAGCTGTTGTAACCGTAACATTTTTAACATTGAGATGCGTGGACTCAAAGAATGTGGGGACCTTCCCATTCTTTAACATTAATAAATTTGTCGAATTTAAAGCCATAAAATTGTCTGTGTTAGTAATGTTAGCGGTGTAGTTGCCCGATTTCCCAAAGAAAGAATGACTGTTGCTGGAAGTAACATTAAAAGCAAAATTCCCATTTGACCCAACAGATGTAATTTTATATTGCGAAGTGCCGGATGATACAGTTGTTCTCATACCAGTGCTAAATGGGGGATGCCCCGTGATTGGAATGTTTGTCGAATTTGCTTTCAGATATACATATACGCCAGAACTATTAGCATATGCTTTGAGAACCAGTCCATTGTTATACGAAAGATAGGACGTTAGATTTCCAGATGTTTCATTGGCTATAACCTTGTCTGCCCTTATTGACCGACCAGATATACTATAGCTTACATTGTTATGCACCATTATACTGCCATAGATTTCTGGAAAATGCCCAGAATCCAAAAAGTACAGTAACGGTGTTGAAAGGGCTGGAAAAACTGAGTCAATAGCACTAAAACTTACCTGAGAAATAGAACCTATTCCCGCTCCTGTAATATTGAGATTATCTCTGAAGCTGGTAGTTGCTTTGCCATTTTCAAAAACAACAAATTTTATGGAATATGATGTACTGTTTACCTTAAATATAGAGGCATTATAGGTACCCTTAATATGGCCTGAAGAAGTGGCGTAAATGAAAGTGTAATTCACATAAGCCCCATTAAAAAGCCATGAAGGGGTTGTTGATGACAGGTTAGTAGGTGGACTATTTGTTTTCACTGAACTAATATATGAATAATTAGCATATGCACCCTTGAAAAACCAGGGAGGAGAGCTTGAAGATGAGACCGATGGAGTAGTTGTTCCTGTCTGGATAACAGGACCCACACTGGCAAGCAACATTATTACTACCATTATAAATGCGAATATAACAGAAACGCTATATTTTTTTATCATAATAATATATTCACTGCGTAGTATTTTAAGTAGTATGACACCTAAAGTGCTGTGCTGTGACACAACCCGGGAGAATTAGCATGATTCGCATTATCAATGGGTTGTTAAATACTGCATGGAAAGCACAGGGAACGGGATTACAATTATTCTGCAGTGGTATCAGCACTCTCTTACAGGATAATCAATATAGGAATTATTGTATGAACTATGCCTGTATGTGACTATAACATCCTGGTCGAAGTCTTTCATTTTTTCAGTAATGTCTTCCAGAACAAGAAAATTTTCTGTATAAAATACAAATATTGAGAAATCCGCAAAATTCTTGTAGAGAATAAGCCTGTCATTTAAAGATTTGAGTAGCAATATTCCGGGCAACCATTTGTGGACATCACCTCTCAGTATAAAGCTGCTCATTAACATTCCACTGGCTTTGCTGGTGTCCAGAAATACCTCTTCATAAATTACCTTCTCCTTCAGAAGATGTTCTATCTTCCTCCTGAGTGTCCTTGATGGAATTTCGAGTTTTTTTGCAATTTTGTTTATATTAATCCTGAATGGGTCCTGATATATAATTTCATGTACAATTGCCATGTCTATCCCACTCAACTCAATGAGTTTTGTGCTGGAAGATGGCATGGTTTCAACATCCTCTAACGGTACTTTTATTAAATTACCAATAATGTTTATCTTGTTTTTCAAATCAGCATCATTCCGTGCAATTATGGAAATGCCTGTGATCCCTATTTCTTCCACAATATCGGAATATGGAGGCGTGGGATTTGGGATGCACAGTACAGCGAAAAGCACTCTCTCAACAAAGGTAAGTTCCTTAAACCTATCAATTATAGCCTGCTGGAGTCCCCTTACACTTCTTTTAAGGATAAAATACCTGTTCCAGCACATATAACTATCATCTGCATAAAATTTAACACCGGTGATTATGCCAGACTGAAACATTTCTGCAATTCTGGATTTCACTACAGCCGGATGTACATGCAAATCCTTTGCCATACGGTATACTGATGGTCTGCTTGCATACCTGTCAGTGTCACCATTTGGCCACTGGAATTTTCGAATAATATCCACAGATATTTTATCAAACGGCATTCTTTAATAACCCCTTCTTTTATAACTGTTCAGGATTTATTGACCCCTGGCAATTTTCCTAAACTATAGCCTGTTATCCGACCCATATTCCATGTTTCTCCTATCATACTTTTAATTATTTTATATGGCTACTGACCATGTACTGTATTTCCCATCCATATCTGTATATAGCCCACTGTATACAGTATATACTTGAATACCGGGGAGCCTCAATATATTAAACATGACTAATGCATTGTTCAACTCTGATAAACCATTTTTAGCACCTTCAAAGAATTGCCCCCTCAATCTGTAATATACTTGTGATTCCGTGCCATATTTGTGGTGGTGTTCTATAACTGTAATATCTGTATTAATGGCTCCTGTTATAATAGTAAACTTTTCACCACTACTCCTGTAATTTTTCATAATACCACATATCTATATGGATAATAATATTCCATAATATTTATATATTTCTTTATGCACGTATTACAATTTAAAGTAATTCACACCAGGGGAAAGGAGGTTGTTCAACAAAAACCGGCATATTACATACTGTAGCAAATATCATAAAAAAATAATAAATAAAGGTTAAACAAAAATTTATATATTTTTAACATTATGCTTACAGGTGGATAATACATTGAACCAGTACAATATTGAGGGCGAATTTAAACCATCGAAAAAGGCGTATAAATCAGCAAAAAGTTCTATAAATGCAGGAATAATTACTGCAATGGGGTCTGTAACTACCTTTGGAATCGATATACTGGGATCTGGATACTTTTTCATATATATAGCGATATGTGTCGCTTTAGGTTTATCATACACTGTTCTATATTTATTTAATGTAAAATATACATTAAAACTCCAGTACATAATCACAGATTCTGATGTTGGTATTCTACATAAAAACAAAATAATAGAATCAATACCATTATACACTATAGAAAAACCGGTTATCATCAGAAAAATGCCAAAAAATCATAGGATGCATGACAGTTTTTCCATATTTTTTATGCCACATAATTTTCTGGATTTAAATGAGATAACTGTAAATAAGGCGCAGGATAGGCATACGTTATATAAATTATATAAGAAGGATAAGGGTAAAAATTACGAAAGTTATAATTTCAATAAAACTATAAGAAAAAGGTCCTTTAACTACCTTGACCGTGATACTGTAATTGATGTATTGAAGGTATATAATAAAAATAATAATATCCGGGTTTAATTAACCATTAAATATTAAAAATAAATATATAAAATTCATAAACATCAAAAATCAATACTGTGGGAAAGCTTTTATATAAATTTCATATCCATGCTATTACATGTCAAACAAATGGATAATGTTATTGCCCTACTGGTTTCTATTATTCACAATAGGGTTTGGATGGTTTTTGCTTGCACCGCTGATACCTGCGCTGATAGGCTCATTCCACGTAAGTATCGGATCGATATTGCTTTTGATATCGGCATATGGTTATACCATGGTAATCCTCGGGCTACTGGCAGGGTATATATCTGCAAAATTTACGGTTAAAACTGCAATTTATGCTTCTGCACTAATATCCGTTGTAGGGTTATTTGGCAGGGCTATTTCACCTAATTATACAGTATTCCTTGTAACTGGTATAATTGCCGCAATAGCATATCCCATGGCAATGGCACCGGTTGGCAGCATCGCTAAATCGTTATTTCCAGTGAAATCGAACACTGTTATAGGCATAAGTGTTGGCATACTTTTCCTTGGCCTGGCATCCGGTTCATTTCTCGGGCCATATGCATTCAGTTCGTTTGGCCTGTCCGGTGCACTATGGCTTACGGCAATCCTTTCAGTAATTGCCGCAGTATTTGTTTTTACTGGCACAAAGGGATATCCTGTGTACTATAAGGGCAAATCATTAAAGGGAGTTTTCAAAACCGGAATGGTAAAGAACTGGTATGTTGGCCTTGCCATATCCTCAATGTCGGTAATGTTCGGTTCAATAGGTTCAACCGTGTTACTGCTGCATAAAATTTCATTAAATTACGCACTGGCATACGGTGGTATTTTTGGCGGACTTGTATTTCTTGGTTCAGCAATAGGTGCTATAATTATACCCCCAGTTTTTGAGAGGTATAAAATACTGCACAGGGGTTTTATAATTACCGGCACGTTGATGTTTATATCCATAGCTATTGTGGCTATAAGTTTATCATATTCGGTTTTAATAATAGTTATAGCTACGGGCTATTTCTTATTCGGCATATTCGGAAATGCATACTGGTCCATGGCAATGACATCCACAACAAATTATGTAAATGATCCAGCACAGGCAGGATTTGCTACCTCCATGTACAGTGTGTTCACAAATCTTGGAGTTGCATTTATACCGGTATTCCTTGGTGTAGATTTTGCATCATTATCAACTATAACTACGGGTGTTATCATAGTGCTTGTAATTGAATTAATTGCAATGGCCCTATCACCATTATTAAAAATTGAAAGGGAATCTGAAACTGGTAATGGGGCTCATTATGAGGCATCCTCTAAATAAATTTTTACAGAAATATCTGGACTGTAAATCATTTGCAGGATTACATTAATGCCTCACCGGATGGATTATTTTCATTCCGGAATTTATCAAAATAACTATCTACAGATTCCTTTAGCATGGCTGATTTAACTTATTTTAATCCGTAAAGTAATTATTATAGAAATAGTATCCCTATTTACTACATACTGTAGGGTTATGTATGGTTTTCTTTATTGTTTACCATATTCCATGGTTTTAGACGATGAATATGATGTATAAATATAAATTTTAAGATCTGGTAACCATCTTTGCAGCCAGCTGGAATAGCGATATTGAATGCATCCATACCCTTCCAGGACCCCTCATTCTGGCAAAGAACATACCTTCACCCTCAAGTCCACCGAGAATCATAGTTTTCAATCCACCTATTCTGGCAACATTATATTCCATGCTATTATCAAAGGCCAGAACATGGCTCAACTCAACATTTATTTCTTCACCGGGTTTAAGTTCTCTCTCAACAACCTGTCCATGCCCGTGCAGGAAGATTGACCCGTTTCCCGAAAAATTCTCAAGGAAAAGGCCTTCCCCTCCAAAAATTCCCTGCCACATGCCCGCAAATTTGCTTGAATAACTTATAGACGAATCCATGCATAAAAATGCGTTAAATTCCGCTATAATTCCATTACCATTAAGGTCTATTTTCACAATTTTCCCGGGTAAAAATCCGGCAGAGCCTATTTCTCCGGGACCATCAACCTTTAACAGGAATACAGCAGAGCCAGCAAGCATGTGCGAAAACATTCCTTTGAGTCCGCCTGCCCTTACATCAAGTTTCGATGCTGCGTCTTTGTATATTAAATGCCCCGGTTCAATCATTACCGATTCGCCGCTGGATAAAACAGTTTTAAGGTACTGCACATCTTCACCAATAACATCATAGTCTACCATATTGAGTGTAACTTAAGTTTGTATAAATATTTTTATATTCCAGTAATGTTAATATTTAATTTGAAGCCTGTAAAATGGAATTAGAATCCATATGGGCCTTTTGGGGATGGAAAAAAACCAACAATAGCCCAATTAAGGGGATACCCCTATATAAATGATTGAACAGGCCTGTGATCTAAATAAATCAAATATATATAATGAGAACCCTCTGATGCGTTAAAATATCAATGGGTTTTTCCTGTATAACCTTAAAAACAGATAAAATAAGCATAACAATAAAAACACTGTGTATGAATCTAAGGTGTTAATGCCCTTAAATGTGTATTATTCCCTATGAGGGGGTGCGGCATTAAATAATAACAGGGCATTCATAATATTTATATATACAGAACCTGTATAATATATGTGAAAAAAATTCCAGTACTCTATGGGTATAACATTGACCGTGACTTTTCACGGGAATTTTCCTACATTGAGGATATTTTCGGGATAAAGTCTGATGAGATATGGGATGGTACCATTGGTATAGATGATAAGGAATATATGAATATACCTGATGGGGCTAACAGTTATTTTGACAGGGCATATACCACTTTTGACCTGGAAAACAGATTCATTCATTCAACCGGAAAATCTTCTGTTGAGGTTCTTAAATGGAGGCTTGGAATTAAACCGCACATAGTTGATGCTGTTCTGGAGCCGGATTATTCTAACGTATCTGATATAATAAAAAACCTGAAAGATTCTGGTTACAGGGCACTTATATATGGTGGCGGTACATCTGTTAACGGGTCCTTTATCATGGAAGATTCAGAAAAATTTGTATCAATGGATACCTCCAGGTTAAATAAAATAAAAATAAATGGGTCTATGGTTACAGCCGGTGCCGGAGTAAGGGGTGCTGAACTTGAGGAGTACCTGAATACATATGGGCTGACATGCGGGCAGTTTCCGGAATCATTCAGATACTCCACAGTTGGTGGATGGATAGCCACAAAGGCAATAGGCCAGGAATCAAACCTGTATGGTGGGATTGAAGATATGGTGATATCACTTAAAGCAGCAACATCCAGTGGAATATATAAGGATAATTGTGTACCCAGGGAATCGGCAGGCACAGAGGTAAAATCAATTTTTACCGGAAGTGAGGGAAATTATGGAATCATAATGGAGGCAACATTAAAGGCTTTCAAAATGCCGGCACAGCGGTATTATAAATCTTACATATTCGGGGACTTTATTTCCGGAATTGAGTATATAAGGTCATTAAAAAATGTACCCACAGTACTGAGGTTTTCTGATGCAACTGAAACGGAAATAGCCATAAAGAGTTCTGGTGATACATTGCTTAAAAGGGTTTTCTTAAACTACCTGAAGATAAGACATGCTGATAGTGGGTGTATTATGGTAATGGTCAATAATGATAATAAAAATGAGTATAGAGTGAAAAATGCTGTTTATACGGGCAAATATCCTGCGGTCCAGTGGTTCAGGGATAGGTATTCCAGGCCAGGAATTGCCAGTATTCTATGGAAACATGGCTATATCCCGGATACACTTGAAACATCTGCAGCGTGGGATGACCTCAAACCACTGTATGAAAGTACCATTGCAGTTTTTAATTCTATAAAAACAGAACTAAAATTTTCTGGCATAATCATGGCACATATATCACATGTATACCTGACCGGTGCATGCATATATTTTACCATAATAATCAGATCTGACAGACCCATGGAGCACCTGATGGAAATAAGGCATAAGATGGTAAATAATTTCCTGAAAAACCATGCAGCAATTACAGACCACCATGGAATCGGCACACTCTTCAGGGAATATTTAAGTGAGGAGGAACTATCCCTGCAGTCCAGGCTATACGATCCGGTTTTTTCGAGGTGGTATACATAGATTTTGAATTTTCATGGCATACAAGAAATAACATTCTCAGGGATATAGATGGGACAAAATTTGATGTTGCCATTATTGGTGGTGGAATTACAGGTGCGGGCATAGCGAATATACTTGCGGAAAACGGAATCAGTACAGTTCTCATTGACCAGAATGACTTTGCCTCGGGTACCAGTTCCGGCTCCTCAAAACTTATCCATGGTGGACTGCGTTATCTACAGCAGGGAAGAATTTTAGAGGTTTACCATCTGTTAAAGGAGAGAAATTATCTACTCAAAAATACAGATATAGTTAAGAAGTTAAACTTCCGCATACTTACAGGAAAAAATATGTGGAATACATCAGAGATCAGGTTTGGATTATTTTTATATAATATTATGTCAGGTTACCTGCATTTACCACATTTTGTAAAAAATAATGGTGAATATAAATCTAATATTTCTGGGTATTTTAACTATTATGATGGCGTAACCGTAGATTCAGAACTTGTAATATATAATATTGTGTCGGCTTTCAGGCACGGTGCGGCATGCCTTAATTATTGCAAACTTATAGGTGCATCAAAACATAGTGGAAATTACAGCCTTGAGATTGAAAATGTTATTACCGGGAAGAATTTTAAGGTTCATTCATTTATTGTTATAAATGCTGCAGGCCCATGGGGAAATACTGTATCATATATACTTGGTGCCGGCACAGTTAAGAATTTCCACCTGAGCCGTGGAATTCATATAGTGTTTCCATCAGAACTGTGGAATGACCAGAACGCTGTTGTTGTGAAGTCAGCAGTTTATGGGAGGCAGCTATTCATAATACCTGCTGGAAAGGTTGTATATACAGGAACCACCGATAATTTTGTGGATGCACCGGATAGTTTTTCCGTACCGGAAGGGGATATTAAATACCTGATTAATAGCATCAAACCTTTATTTCCGCAATTCACAGAGGATAAAATAATTTACTCCTTCGCAGGCATCCGTGTACTCATTGGCAGTGGCAGCAACCCGGGCAAAATAACACGTGATTTCAGCATTGGTGAATCGGATAGAATTATTACTGTTCTTGGCGGAAAGATTACAGACTATAGAATTGCAGCAAGGAAAACCGCAAAAATAGTGGGAAATCTGATGGGTAAAAAACTGAAAATAAAAAATATGCCATATACTGATTATTCAAGGAATAAGGAGGATGTAATGGATAATATTTTAATGCATGAATGCCCAGTAAAAATAGAGGACGTAATACGCAGGCGGATTGCTGCGAGCATATATGATCCAGAGCAACTTCCGGCAATTATAAACAGGCTTGCTGATACATTTGATGGTGAATGAATATGAGGGTACATATCATTGTAAATAAATATGCGGGGAAAGGAAACGGGGAACAGATGATGGATGAAATAAAAACAATGCTAACAGGTGTTAATATTTCCTCGTCATTTACAGAAAGAACTCCCGATGCCCTTATAAAATACATAAAGGAAAACCAGGATATAACCCATCTTATTGCCATAGGCGGTGATGGTACAATGAATCAGTGTGCCCAGGCCCTTGCCTGGAGCAATATTATACTTATCCCGGTTCCCGCCGGGACTGGAACAGATTTTGTTAGAACTGTGGGAAAATTATCACCGGAAATAATTATGGATGTTATTAAAAATGATAATTTCCGGTACTGTGACCTTGGTAAAATTACCTCGGACATATTTTCCGGATTTTTTATAAATGTTATGGAGGCGGGGATGGGGGGAGCAGTTATGAAACGTGTGAATTCAACCGGTGCAAGAAGTGGATTAACCATATCATCTTCCATATTAAAGGAGGTATTAAGGGGCAATAAATACAGGCTTATCATGAAATCTGAAGAGAGAGATTACAGTGGGAATATTATGGATGTGGTTATTGCAAATGGCCAGTACTACGGCAAAGGAATTCATATATCCCCTGAATCAATACTGGATGATGGTTTTCTGGATGTACATATTATTAAATATATGCCGCGCCTTAAAACGCTATCAAAACTGAGGACATTAAAAAATGGGACATATATAAGGGATGAAAATGTGGTTAACCTGAAAATCCGTGAAGTATCCATTGATTCTGATGGCCCTGTAGAGATAGACGGTGAAAGTTTTGGTCCGGGAAAAATGAAAATAAGGGTGTGCCACAACGCATTGAAAATTTTCAGTCAGGATTTCAAACCCTGATAGGGAGCCTGTGTAATATAAAAAGTTTTTATATATATTCATCAGTGTAATTCCTGCCCACTAATTCTCTGTTATTGGGAAATTTTTATAGCCCACAACCTTTTTTGGTGCTTCTTCTTCTAACTCCATGGAATTAAGATTTGAACGGTAATTCCTGAAAAAATTATCTGTTCAGTTATATCCGGCACTCACTGTCATATAAGTGTCAGAAGTTATGAGATCAAGATAACATACTTATGGAAATATTTCTATATTATATTATATTAAAGCGTTTATGAATAAGATAATGGTTATTGTTATAACATGGATAGTGATAATATCTGGATTTGCATCTGTTTTATATATAAGTAACGATACAAACAATAAAAACGGTAATAACCATAATAACACACCATATTATATTAAAAATGGCACTGGACCTGCAGGGGCAGCAGGGTTCTATCCTGCAGGCATGCCCTTATCCCAGAAATCATCCTTACATAACTTTGCAATGTTCTCCTATAACAGGTATGGCATGAATATGAGTTCAAACGCACTTGATCACCTTCAGTATACATCGGACCTTAATTTTATGCGGTGGTATGAATCAAATTATTATTTCATATCCCCGGGGCACAGGGGAATAACTAGAGCCAATGCCTCAGCACTTATTGGAATGCGGGAAAGGAGTAGCCAGTCTGCAAAAAGATCTGTGAATGCAGTTGTACAGTATGAGATGAACCAGCATTCAACAAAAAATAAGATCAATGCAATGTCTATTGCAGAACACCGTAAGGGTACTCTGGTATCAGAGAAAACCATAAGTTATGATAACCATACAGCAGATATGCTAACCTACAGGTATTCACACAACAACCAGACCATAATGTACAACCTGGTTAGATATAATGGAAAGTTTATACTGACAGACCCTACATTCCGTCTCAACTCATTCACCATACACTGGGGATGGGACGGTATTATATCAGGAACCAGCTATAACCTCTATTTAAATTTTTACAATTATAACAGTGCAAATGCCTTTAAGAATTTTGTTTGGGGTGCATTGACATTAACAGCAATTATAAGTGATATTATAGATGCTGCATTCTGGATTATTGTGGGTGCTGCCACTGCCGGTGCCTCTGTTGTTGCTGGTGTGCTTCTTGGTATAGTTACCGGGGTTGGTGGAGATTTACTTGGAACAACACCCCCAAATCAGATATACAACAACGTGAATACATTATTCAAAAATGAATGGGGCTATTCCGGTAATTTCAGGCTAGTTTTTACTGCCAATCTCTGGGAGGGGGGGCTACTTCCAGAATTTGCTGTCTGGGGCAGGATCAATCCCGGGAATTCATTATACGAGGTATTTCAATCATTTCAGTATTTGACAGCACATGAAGCGGATAGTTTTGTTACAGGTTACTATAATGTCCTGACAAAGGAATATGGAACAAACAAATATAATTACATAGGCTCCCCCTCAGTATGGGAAAACTGGTTAAATAATTATTAGGTGGCAAAATGAAAAAGGTGATGTATTATTAATTATTATTCCCTCTTTATTGATTCCGTGTGGTATATAGTTTTAATCGCCATGCTAATTATTATTATATTTAGTTGTTTTCTTATAATTATGCAGGACGAGATGGAGAGACAATTACAGTATAAAATTTTTATAATTCCATTATCTCTTGCAATAACAGCCATGATACTGCCTGTTGCTGCCATGATAGATGGTTATCTTCCAGAGTCTGAGTATAATGGTATATACCCGGCAATAGTTGCGTACATTTTTGGCTCTATTGTAATATATGGCTTTTTCCTTTTTTTGATGCTATTGATTTTTAGAAATCAGATTAGGCAACATATTAAAGAGAAGTATTCGTGACTTTACATCCATTTTCCCTTAATCTCTCTGAAACCCTTCAATTAAACTAAATTTCTACTGTTTAATTGTGGGTACACAGATAATTTATTATTTGATGTATATGGACTTATTTATTTTACTA
>JAJZZE010000013.1 GCA_021797735.1 Thermoplasmata archaeon
CCTGTTCTATCTTTCCATCTATAAAATTGCCAAAAATTTTCTCCATCTAATCACCATGAACCTTATTCAAAATAGTTTCTATGCCCTCTCTATTGATATCCTCAGGATTCGTTATTATGCCTGTTGAATTTTCTGCCAGTTCAACCAGCAAATCAAAATTTTTATGGTATTCATCCTCATTTATATTCAGTGTGCCCATTGTTACAGGCTGCCCCATTTTTTTGAATAAATCCTCTATGCTTAAATCCAGTGATCCCTTTCTGATGTTCTCCGGAAGAATGCTGTTTAATTTATCATATTTGGTTCTGGAGGATTTATAATTATAGCGTATAACCTCCGGAAGAAATAATCCAACTGTTTTTCCATGTGCCATTTTAAATACTGCACCGAAGGAATGCCCCAATGCATGTGCCAGCCCTATCTGTGAATTTGAAAACGACATGCCCGCCATGGAGGCACCTATATGTACACTGTTCCTGGCTTCAACATTTCCCGGGTTTTCCAGGACATTCAAAATATTGTTTGATATCAATTCCAGGGCCTTCTCTGCCAGTGCATCTGAATAGGGATTTGCCCACCTTGCAACATAGGCTTCGATTGCATGGGTGATTGCATCGACCGACGTGTTTACTGTCTGCTCCCTGGGGAGTGATAAAACCATTTCTGGATCCAATATTGCATAATCAGGCAGTATCTCCGGTGATGCCAGTTCATTTTTCCTGTGTTCATTTTTTTCGGACACAACCGCAGCCCATGAGCATTCAGATCCTGTCCCGCTTGTTGTCGGTATTGCAATTAAATGGCTTTTTTTCCTTAAATTTAATTTTACCAGGGGTGTAATATCGTAAATGCTAATATCCGGCCTTTCATATAGGGCAAACAAAATTTTGGCCGTATCCATTGATGAACCGCCACCCACGCCTATAAATATATCGGGTTCAAATTTTTTTATATCATTTAAATGCAGTACCATGCTGTCCCCATCTGGCTCAGGCAGGGTGTCTGATATCAATAATGTCTTTGAATCATGGGGCAAATTATTCTCTACTTTAGTTATCAGGCCTGAATTCAATATATTTTTATCCGTTATTATTGCAATTTTTTTCCCGTCCAGTGTATTCAAAAATGATAATGAGTCCTCTCCGAATACTATACTGGGTGACCTAAAAAACCACATGTCATGCCTCAAATTCTGTTTTTACTAAAGAAGCTGTATTTACCATTTCCTTCGCTGCCTTTGTATAGCGCATTATCTTCATCATGGGGCCATCAAGCTTGAATTTTCCCGTCATCAGTCCCTGGATCGGGTCTATTTCCTTATTAATTAGTTTAACCCAGTTTGAATACTTTCCAATATACTTAAATTCAGATTTTTTCAGATCAGTTTCCTTATCTGATGCCTTATATGACCGGCACTCACCATGGTATAAATCCAGATAAAGGTACCATGTTTTGCTATATTTTTCATCAGGCTCCACAACAAATGTGATATCACCCTCCCAAGTTTTGCCCGCATCTTTGTACTCGCTGTTGCCATTCAGAGCTTTTACATATTCATCTGCCCATTCAGGGCCTGGAAAAACTGCCATAATACTAATAAATGTAAACTATATATAAATATTATTAACTGGATATTATAACTCTTATAAAAACATTTTTTCCAGATTTTTATCAGTATTTACAATCAGGACCTTTGGGCCATCTCCCTCCTTCAGCCATTCCAGTTCATTCATATCCTTTGATGCCATCATTGTATCAATATGGAAACCTCTGGAAATGCTTTCAATATCCAGATTTAAAGTTAGATAATCCTTATACTGCATTTCAGGATAATATGAATCGGCAAAGCTCTTTAAAATATTATAGCCACCGTTGTTCAGTACTAAAATTTTAACCGGGAGATTATATTTTTTCATAGTCCATAAACTCTGTACCGTATACATAAATGATCCGTCCCCTATTATTACCAGAGTTTTTTTACTTTTCACGGAAATTCCTATGGACGCTGGCAATGCCCAGCCCAGCTGGCCGGTTTTAGCAGTAAAATATTTTTTATTGCCATATCCGAATATTGACCTTACATTCTCGGTTGCAGAAATAGACTCATCAACTATGGTATAATCGCTAAAAATCTTCCTTGCCCTGTATAAAACATAATTTATTCCCATTGTAAATTTTTCCCTTGCTATTTTATTTGGAAATGTTAAATCCGGGCTTTTATGGTAATTCCCCTTTTTATTCACCAGGCCTTTTGCTTTTTCCAGGAAGAGTTTAGGGTTCATGAAGTAGGATTCACCGGCTTTATGCGATAAATCTGTGCCCACAAAAATTACGTCCTTCCCGGCAAATGGTTTTGATGGCAGGTATGGATAGAAAATGATATCTCCTCCGATAAATATAATCAAATCATTTTCTATGAAATTTAAATTCATCAGTGTTGATGCGGGCAATAAATCCCCGGCATAGTTATCATTGTCTGTACTGTATGTGGACCTTGATGCCAGCGGCTCTGAATAAACCTTTACGCCGAGTTTTTTAGCAAACTCACCGGCTTCCTTGAATGCATTATAGAGGTCAATCTCGTAACCGAACACAATTGCCGGATTTTTTGCCCTGTTGATTTTTTCACATATACTCTTAATTGCATCTTCATCAGAGATACTGTAATTCGGATCCTGATACTGCTGTTTATAATAATCTCCATTATAATCCATTATATCCATGGGAAATGACAGGAATACGGGGCCCATTGGCGGCGTTAATGCGATTTCCCTTGCCCTTTTCAGGGCAACAGGTATATCCTCAGGATTTTTTATCTCGTATTTATATTTTACAAAATCTGAAACCAGGGACATGGTATCGCCGGATAGGAGCGGGTCATAAACTAAATGCCTGGTGTCCTGCTGCCCTGCTGTAACTATTACCGGTGACCGGTTCATCTTTGCTGTAAATAAAAACGCCATAGAATTTCCCAGTCCGGGCATTGTATGCAGGTTTACCATTGAAGCCTCAGAATTGTATAATGAATAGCCATCAGCCATTCCCAGCGCAATTGAATCGTGCAGTGATAAATAATATTTATCTACCGATCTCAGCATTGGTATTTCGGTTGTTCCCGGGTTCCCTGACACAAAGTTTATCCTGCTATCCTTTAAGGAATTAGATAATATTTCATAGCCCTTCATTATAAATCACCCTTTATCTGGTATAGTGGCTCCAGGCCCTGTGTATACTTTATTAGATTTCCTATAGTTTCCTGTAGGAATCTCTGCTGGCTTTCAACTGTTACCCCTGCAATATGTGGTGAAAATATTACATTGTCCAGCTTAAACAACTCTGAGGAAAAGTCCGGCGGCTCCCTGCTGTATACATCAATGCCTGCGTATATATTTTTAGTTTTTATGGCATTAATCAATGCATTTTCATCCATGATTTCTCCCCTGGATGTATTTATAAAAATTGAGTTGTCCTTCATCATTGAAAAATGCTTATCATCAAATAATTTCATGGTATTCTCTGTTAATGGCAGGTGTACTGATATTATATCTGAATTTTTCAGGACGTCGTCCAGTTCCATATAGGTTAACCCGTATAATTCTTCGTCCTCACCTGATAACCTTTTCACATCATAATATATAATTCCGGGTCCGAAGGGTATTAACTTCTGTACAAGCTTGATGCCTATCGCACCCATACCGATAATTCCGAATATTTTTCCGTTCAGTTCTGTGGAATTTGTAAGTAGGGGCCATTCGCCGCTGCGTATTTCCCTATCAAAAAATATTAAGTTCTTCAAAAATGCTAAAACCATTGCAATAACGTGCTCTGCAACAGCATCCTTGTTTGCCCTTGGAATGTTTGACAGAATAATGTTTTTGCTTTTCAAATATTTTACATCAACGTTGTTATAACCGGTGCTTGATACCTGCAGAAACTTTAAATTGGGGAATTTGTCTATTTCCTCCCTTCCAAAACGTGTAAACGTAGTTATAACGACGACCTCGGCATCATCCTTTTCAAAATCCATGTCTGTCCTTATTTCTATGCCCGGCATTATCTGGTCTACTGTTTTCCTTATATCATCTATGGGCAAAAACGCAGGCAAAATAACCAATATTTTCATGGCAATATAACCTGTTTGTATATTAAAAAGTTTTCAAATGCACGATTCTTGAACAGCAATGGTTCCTGTGGCATATTCTTCTTAATTTAAAAAGATGATTCCTGCTGGACATGCAACTTATTTCAAAATTATATTATGATACAGGCATTTATTCTGTTCTTTCTATAAGGATAGGTTGTGGCATGCCTCTATCCTCTTTTATAATCTTTTTACTACCAATTTATAATTCCCTCCATATTTCACGATAAATTAGCCTGTTAGTTAATATGTTTGCTTCGAAATAACTATATATATCCAGCTGTTTAATTTTCATGAGAATAAAATCATTTCTCAAAATTGCTGTAATTGCTGTTGCAATAATGTTCATAATAATAACTTTCTCCCCGCTGACATACACAAATGCTGTTAATACCCAAAACGTACAGGCAGTCACGTTAACTTCTGATTCAGGGACCAGAACCCCGATAAAACACGTTATAAATATATATCTGGAAAACCACAGTTTCGACAATCTCTTCGGAATATATCCCTTCGATAATTATACAGCAAATGCCAGCATTTCTGCTAATCTGAGCACTCCTCTAAACCTGCTCTCCAACAAAACAGCACGGAATATGCTGACTGAAATACCCACAGGAACTTTTTACACGAAGGACCCTCATGAGGGCTATGTTTCATACCATCTGGATTTTAACCATGGTAAACTAAATGGTTTTCTGAATGGTAGTGGCCCGCAGGGGCTTACTTATTATTCTGCTGCACAGGAAGCACCCCAGTGGGACATAGCAGAACAGTACGGGCTTGCCGATAATTTTTATGCCCCATGCCTTTCTGAAAGTGCACCACATCATCTTTACTATGTAGCAGGCTACTCTCCAATAATCAATGATTATGGTCCGCCTCCCTACATTCCATACTCACAGTCAATATTCGGGGAGCTTTCAAAGTATAACATATCATACGGAGTTTATTTAAATAATACCGCATATAGATGTGCATCCTGGAATTTTCTCTATGGGCACAGCCATTATTCATCACACCTCCAGAGCTGGAACACTTTTCTCAACCAAACTGCAAATGGAACACTCCCATCTGT
>JAJZZE010000047.1 GCA_021797735.1 Thermoplasmata archaeon
ATAAATAACATGAGAAGAATTGCTAACAATGCAAATAAGCATGGCGATTCAGCAAATTTAAAATACAATGGAGGCATAAAAGATTGTTAAGTATAGGTTTTTCATAGGAGATATTCTATCTGAAATCCATAGAGTTCAATTCTAAGCATGCATTCAGGAAGATGAACGGATATTATAAATGCAATGACGAGATTAAAGAGATGTTCAATAAGAGGTACCCTTTATAAATACACATAATATGGTACACGATCCTAAGAGATACAATACTAAGACATGTCTCTCAGATATTATTTTCCACATTTTTCTACGTATGCTATCGTCTATTTATCTTATAGTCATAGTACTTTCCACTTAATACATAGACCTCAACTTCTTCCGTCTTATATTCTTCGCCGAGTCATAAAGAGTAACTATATAATACATTGCATATAATATTTAACTAGATTTTTTTTATTCTTAGCCTTCTGCATATATCGATATAAATTATTCATTAAATACCGCTTTATAGTTGTTTAATTTTAAAATACGCATTACTAATGAACCGTCACCAATTTTTTTGCTATGATAAGCGAAATAGGTGCGTCTTTTATATTTTACTATTTAAATAATAATTTTAACAATAAATACTCTATAAACACTTATAATTAAATACAATTGTAGTATATATCCAGAAGAGAACTAGAGAAAATTTGATACTGTATGTAAATGATATACTATTTACAGAAAACAATTTATATTAAATATTGTTTATCTTATAATGATAAATTTTAATATTCCATACCTTAGTGAAAGTGAATTAGTTAATATAAATGAGACAGTTAGAAAACTACATTTTCAGGGAAATGGTGAATTCTCAAAAAAAGCTGAAAATTATCTATCAAATTTAACAGGAACAACAAAGATATTTTTGAATGCCTCGGGAACTCAGGCACTAGAAATGTCTGCCCTCTTAATGGGCATACAAAAAGATGATGAAATTATAATGCCAAGTTATACATTTTCTTCAACCGCAAATGCATTTATTATGCGTGGGGCAAGAATAAAATTTATCGATATACATCCTGAAGACATGAATATGGATGAAAATCAAATAGAGAATGCTATAACGACCAAAACCAAGGCTATTGTACCTGTACATTATGGTGGCGTTTCATGTAATATGGGTAAACTAATGCGGGTAGCTCATGAATTTGATTTAAAAGTAATTGAAGATTCGGCACAATGCATTAATTCTTATTACAAAGATAAGCACTTGGGAACTATTGGAGATGTCGGTATTTTTAGCTTTCATGAGACTAAAAATATTCAGTGCGGTGAAGGTGGTGCTACCTTAATTAATAATAAAGCGTATTACGATAAATCCGAAATATTGATAGAAAAAGGAACCAATAGAACAAGGTTTGTCAACGGTGAAATAGATCATTATACCTGGGTCGGTATAGGCTCAAGTTTTCTTGTAAATGAAATAACAGCTGCCTTTTTATATTCTCAATTGAAGGATATTGATAAGGTGACAAAAAAGCGTATTGATTTATGGAACTATTATTATAATGCCTTTTCTAACATACAAGAACTAGAATTAGCAAAAATACCTGATTATGCAAAGCCAAATGGCCATATATTTTATATTAAGACTAAAGATAACAAGACTAGGGAAAAACTAAGATTGTATTTGAAAAAGAAAGGTGTGGATGCAAGAACCCACTTTATACCATTACATTCTTCTCCATACGGTTTAGGACATACTCAATTTATTGGTGAAGATAAATATACAACAGCAGAATCTAATAAATTATTAAGGCTACCTATGCACTATTTTCTTGAATATTCAGATATAGATTATATCAAAAAAGTAATTATAGATTTTTATAAAAATCATGCATGATGTGATAAATTTCTCTCCATTTCACTGGCAATAAATAAAGATTCGATAGTGCCGGCGTCTATCCAGTCATTATCTATTATTTTATATTCCATCTCATCATTATTAAGAAAATATTTGTTTACATCAGTGATTTCCAGTTCATTTCTCTTTGATGGATTTATTTTTTCGATAATGTCAAACACATTATTTTTATACTGATATAATCCAATTATAGCTAAATTGGACATACTTCTTTTTGGTTTTTCAATAATTTTTTCTATTTTATTGTCTTTTATATACGCTATTCCAAATCTTTCTGGATCTTTTACCTCTTTCAAGAATATCCTGCAGCTTTTTTTTAATGGTTCTTTTAGAAAATCAGTATTACCAAATAATATGTTATCTCCTAAAATTACTGTAATATCGTCTTTATTTGCAAAATCCCTTGCTTTGTTTAATGCATCTGCAATCCCTTTCGCACTTTCCTGCAAAGCATATGTGAATCTTAGTTTATAATCTTCCCCGCTGCCAAGCAATAAAAGAAAGTCGCTTGTTCTCCTCTTGTCAGTGACTATCATAACAGATTCAATGCCTGCATCTTTTAATGTGTTTATTGGGAAATATATCATTGGCTTGTCATATATAGGAAGTAAATGCTTATTAGTTACCTTAGTTAACTCTTTTAATCTAGTGCCAGTTCCACCGGCAAGTATTATTCCTTTCATTGAACGGTGATTTCATTTGTTAATTTAAATCTTGGCTAAAGATTTTATAGTAAATATAAATTTATGTATATGTCAAAAAATATTTTTATAACCGGGGGATACGGCTTCATCGGTACTAACTTTGTGAAATATCTATTAAAAAATTGTGATTATAATATTATAGTTTTCGATAAATTAACATATGCATCAAACCTTAAGAATATGGAAAACGAAAACATAAGATTTATTAAAGGTGATTTATATAACAAAACTGCTGTTGAAAATGCATTGAATGATATAGATTATGTTGTGAATTTTGCAGCAGAGTCGCATGTTGACCGGTCTATTATAAATGCCGACGATTTTTTAAATTCTAACATATATGGTGTTTATAATATTTTAAATTATATTAAAGATAATGAAAACATCGAAAAATATATACACATATCCACAGATGAGGTTTACGGCAATGCAATAAATACAAAATTTAGCGAGAATTCATGCCTTAATCCAAATAATCCTTACAGTGCAACAAAGGCTTCTGCTGATCTATTAATAATGTCATATTATAAAACGTATGATATACCGGTATGCATTACGAGAAGCTCAAATAATTATGGCCCATATCAGCATCCTGAGAAACTAATACCTAAAACAATAATATATTCGATTTTAAATAATAAAATTCCTTTATACGGAAATGGGAAGAATAGAAGGGATTGGCTATATGTTGAAGATAATGTAGATGGAATATTAACTGTTTTAAGGCATGGAAAAAATGGTGAAATATACAATATAGGATCAGAAATAGAATTATCAAATACAGACATTGTTAGAAAAATCCTTAAATTAATGGATAAGCCGGAATCACTGATAAATTATGTAAATGACAGGCCAGGAAATGACCTGAGATATTCAATGGACTCATCAAAAATAATGAAATTAGGATTCAAACCTAAAATAAATATAGAATACGGATTGGAAATAACCATTGATTGGTATAAAAATAATAGGGAATGGTGGTCTATATATCTTGATAACATGGATTTATACAACAAATTTTAGAATTTTTATAATATTTGTATCTTAACTACATAAAATGCTGTGTATTTCATAAGAAGTTAGGCAGATACCTAACATTATTTATCTGTTTATAATTTGGGATATGCCTGAATAATACATCTTATTGGTTATAGAATTAATAGATAATGCAGTTTCACCTGATGAAAGAAGGAGCAAGTACACAAATCGCCGGCTCTTGAAGAGCTTTCTGTTGTTGTGGTTATTCAATATTTCAGAACGATTAAAATTAATGAAACACAATCATTCCAGATCATATCAAGGGGAACACGGATTGTAGATCTGAATACATTAAACAGTGAAATTACCGATAGTGTACTATGTTCGATATATTTATAAATTATACCTCTTGTTAAACATTTCTTTATTCTCGTCATTGCATTTATAATATCCGTTCTTTATTTCGGGATTCTCCTCTAAACTTGGCATGCTCTATCTTCATAAGTGTTTCCAGTTTTTATCCCACTGCCTGTGTTATTACTTTATCTGCCCTCTATATGGTTATATTGTCATATCCAATATTTTATTACCTCCTGTTGTTATAAAGAGGTATTTCTCTCTGTTATTTAATGATCAATTCATTATTAATAGGGGGTTTATATTTATACAAAATACGGTACACAACCACTATAGCTATGTCATAATTCCTGTGTTTAACATATCAGATATATCCGATCTCAAGTATTTTGTTTAATATAGAAAATGCTCTGTCTATCCCCGACCCCAAATTATACCATGAAGATTTACTCTTCATTGATGCTATAACGAGTTTTCTGTTAAATGTGAATTTGTCCTCAACAATTCCCTTTCTTCTATTAGTATCTATAATAAGTATAGAAAGTGTATTATCAAAAATATAATAATATATATCAAAGGAATTATGCAGCATCCACTAAAATATATCTGAATTCATAGCCCATGATGCTGTAGCCCAATGAACTTTAAATGTCTCTATGTTGTCTAACAGATTATGAAAGTTTGGGGACGATATAGATCATTAGTTAGATAAAGATATTCCATAATGTAGGAATTAACCTTAAAAAATTATAATTATAAAAGAGGGCATGTCTTACTTTCAATAGATGATAAGCTGGCATACAATGATGTATAAAGAAGAAGTGTAAATGGGAACTAATTATTGGTCATAGTACAATTAAACTTAGTACAAATCTTTAAATAGAAAATTCGGATCGACTTTTCAATGAAGCGAGAAGAAAAGTACTTGTCATTAAACGCCAAAATAAAAATTGCAAAAACAGTTATAGATGATTCAATAAATACATTTAAAAGGCCCGCAATTGTATGGAGTGCAGGAAAAGATTCTACTGTAGTATTGAACCTGGTGAAAGAGGTATTTGAATCTAAAAATATGAAAATCCCCCCTGCAA
>JAJZZE010000005.1 GCA_021797735.1 Thermoplasmata archaeon
CAGAATACTATTGGGCAATGAGTTTAATCTGAATTATAAGTCATCATATGGCAATCAGATGAAAACATTAATAAATTCTATTGAATTAATATCAATGAATTATATGGGTTCCAGTAATAATACAATGCATAAATTCGGAATGGAATACGGATATATAGCATTGGCAATGGGTAATATGCTTAAGGATACAAATAATAATATTAAAAACACAACAATAAATAAAACAGAATCAATAATTATAGATTATAATAAGTTATGTGTCCTTGGTCTTATTGTGTTAGGCATGGCGGTTGTTGGTGCTGCAGCAGCAATATTTACTGGTGGCTTTGGTGTTGGGCTATTCTGGTTTTTATGGGCAGTATCAGGTATTGATCTTGGAGAAATAGTATTATTGGATCAATGTAACTGGTGATAGTAATGAATGCAGAAAAAATAATTAAAAGGCAAAGGAAAGGATTCTTAATATCAGTTATATCTATATTGGGGCTCCAAATAGTTTATTTTATTATTGTAAAAAATATTTACTGGAAACTTATATTTATTATAATGGCTATGGGGACAACAATATTATCTATATATTATAATAATAAACTTAATCTAGAAAATGATATCACAAGGTATACAGAGATTTATGGTGATTACGATAAATTTGAACATAGATATTTCTCAATATTTGTTCCATATTTTATAACTTTAACTATTATAAATATGATTATAATATTCCTAACGCACGCCAACTTATATATTACGATCATTCTTTTTTTAATAATAATGATATCATCATTTTTCATATATAATAAATATGTCAGGCAAAAAATTAAATTATAAACTAAGGAAAATGGTCAATATGGGTTCCAGTAATAATACAATGCATAAGTTCGGGATAGAGTATGGCTATATAGCATTGGCAATGGGTAATATGCTTAAGGATACAAATAAAAATATTAAAAACATAGAGATCAATCATACCGAATCAATAATAATAGACTATAACTGGAATTGCATTTTAAGCATGATAGGAACTATTTTGGTATTAGCGGCGATAACTATCGGATTGGTGATTTTTGGTGCTGCAACTGGAGGTACAGGTGTGCTTCTTGGATTGGGAATCTTAGCTAGTTTAGGTATTGGTTTTGGTTCACTGGCATTATCTGTTTACCATGATGGAAACAATTGCTTTGGAGGCTGGTAGGATGCTGGACGCTGTTAAACGATTAAAGAGGCAATGGAAACTTTTTATTCTTGCAATAATTTTTGAATTATCGGCATCAGTCTTATACCTTATAACATTTTTATATGATTTTTTTATTAAGAGAGAAGTAGAAATTATTAGCTTAATAATATCCATCTTGCTTGCTACAATGATTATATCTTTTATATTTGTTTTTAAGCTCATGAAAAAACAGAATTTAGATGATCAAAAAAATGATAATTCCAAAATTCAGTAATAACAGCAAGAATACATCATACATCTATGCAAATATAGTAACAGTAAATTCATCTAAAATACTGTTAGGCAATGAATTCAATCTAAATTATAAATCATCATATGGCAATCAAATGAAAACATTAATAAATTCTATTGAATTGATATCAATGAATTATATGGATTCCAGTAATAACACAATGCATGATGCGGGCAATGTCTGCTTTGGAGGTTGGTGAGTAGAAAATAATAAAAATAAAGATTTATATAAACTTGAGTTCCGCATGATAGTTATTGTCAATGTATATCACTGAGCCTCTGCTTTCCCGTGTCCTGCGGTAATGCGGCAGATCTATGTATGTGCACTTTCCCGTATCTTCGGCTCTGGTAATTCTAGATTTTTCAGGGTGTCTGAAGCATCAGTACTTTCTGATGAGATATATAGAACCTTTTTGATGAGTTTCTTTTCATCATCGGTGGTTTTCCATCTTCATTTAAAATAAAAACCAGCAAATCGGCTTTAAGCCCCTGTGCTGGTGGGGGTAGGTCCACATCGGGGTTGTTAGGAGAGGTTTTTAAACTGTGCGCACCGAAAGTTCCCCCTCTGTTTAATGCATGGCCACAGCTGCCACGGGTTTGTGGAGCACCCGTAGGTGTGTATGGAACTCTCTTTCCTAACTTCTGCTTTTTCTCTATATTTTTCATATTTTCAAAGCCCCCTGAGCAACTCTTGCATTGCCCCCACAGGACAGGTCCGCAGCTTTAGTTGTGGGTAGTTAACTATATGCCTGAGCAATGCTTTTGGGGTTATATTTTCGTATCTAACATATATTACCATATTAAATTAATGATTTATTATAGTCATATTTGAATAATGTTCTGATACATGCCTGAAGGACAACGATGCATAAAAGCCTATTCACGGTCAGGAGTTTACATACCACATTTAATAGGAAGAGACAAAGCAACCATATTACTGATATTTTTGCAGGGTTATCCAGCTCCAATACAGTTCATTCATTATAAGAAATTAACCATTTCCATAGAGAAATACAGTTTATTCCCGCCTCTGTTTTTTCAGTATATACAGTACCATCATAATCCCATGTTATTATTATCATATTATTGCATTTCAGTGAATTGCCAGCCACCCCAAGCCCAAGAAGTTCGCGTTTTTCAATATCATTTATTCCGGAAGCATAGGTCACCTGAATAAGCTGTTCTACTCTATTGCCTTTTTTTATTATAAAGTCAACCTCTCTTCCGGAATAGTCCTTCCAGTAGTATATCTCCTTATCACTTTCATAAAAACGTCTTTTAAGCTCTAAAAACACTGCATTTTCCATAAGCCTACCAGTATCGTTGCTGTGTGTTGCATAGCGGCCTGCGATCCCTACATCATTGAGGAAGATTTTTTTGGAGGCAATTACACTTTTCTTTATTGAGAAATCAAACTTGGACAGAAAAAAACAGAAAAATGCATCTTCAAAATAATATAGGTAATTGTATATAGCCAATTTACTTGTTTTTATGCCATTACTTTTTAACTGCAGATAGTTTTTGTGTACTGAAAACTCCCTGGAATAAGATGCCAGTATTGCGTTAGACAGAAACTTTACCACATATATGTTGCGTATGTGTTCCCTCTCAATTACATCCTTTAAAATTAGAACATCTATATACTCCATAAAAAACTTTTCAGGTACTATATTCCCAAGCACAATATCTGGAAAACCGCCGTACTTCAGATACTGCAGAAGTGCATTTTTTATGGTGCTTATCGTTTCACTATCCATATCCCTTCCAGGTTCTATGCCCTTCAGTTTTATAAATTCACTAAAAGAGAAGGGCAATATAAGCACTGGAATACTCCTTCCCCTGAGTTGAGTTGCTATTTCACGGCTCAGAAGTTTCGAAGACGAACTGGTTATTACTATACTGTACTGTTTTCTCTCATAAAGTGTATATATTATTCTTTCCCAGCCCTCAAAAGCCTGTACTTCATCAAAAAACATGTACCGCGGCTGTGTGCCGTATATCTCTATATGGTATAAAATGGAATTTAATATATCATCCCTACCGAGACCGAATATTTCATCATCTTCAAAATTCACGAAAACATAGTCTCCATCCTTAAGTTTCCTACGTTTTATAAAATTGTATATTTGATATGTTTTCCCTGCCCTCCTTGGACCCACAAGAGAGGTTATAAATGCTATATTTGGGGAAATATCCAACTCCCGTTCCTGTATTTCTATCTTTTTTATGTAGGATTTTTTATCTATCAGGTATTGTTTGAAATTCATATTAACCTTAAATTATATAAGGAAACAATATATAAAAAGTTTCCTTATATAACTTATTTAATTGTTCAGGAAATTCAGTTACCTGCCAGAATCCTGCAAAACTATAACAAATTAGAATTAACTCTTATATGATATGCTGGATTCATCATCCTGTAAACATATATTAAATTTAAAGATGTTTTTATATTAGGTTTCATTCACATATTATGGACGAAGAAGATAATGGAGTAATAGGATTTAAACTTGAAGAGGAGCCAAAATGGATAAGGGTAACACTGGAAGATGGCACTGTACTTGAAATAAAAATGGAAATAATGGCAATAGAAAGGTCAGGCAATGACATTAATACCGGTTTGCCCATTTATCAGATGCAGGCAACAAATTTAATGAGATTAATGAAAGTGCCCAAGGAGTTGATAAAAAAGACAGGTAATGAAGGAAAAGGAATGTACAGATAATAATAAATAAATTTAAATCTTTACCAGATATAAAGTTTTATGGATGGACTTGATTATAAAATACTTGAAGCACTACGAAATAATTCAAGAGAGAAAAATATTGAGATTGCAAGAAAATTTAATGTTTCTGAGGGTACCATAAGAAAGAGGATTACAAATCTGTATAAAAATAAGATAATTAAAAAATTTACAATAGAGACGGTATCATCTGTTGACAGCATAGTTTTGATAAAGGTAGACCCGGGAAAGGCGGAAAATGTATTAAAAAAAATGAGAAAAAAATATAACGATTTATATGAATTTTCTGGGAGTATCGATATAGCAATAAGGTTAACAAAAAATAATTTGGATGAGCTTAATTCCGAGGTTGATGATATAAGAAATATGGAGGGAGTAATAAATACAGACACAATGATAAGATTAAAATAATTGCTTTTTAGCCTATCATATAATATTACTAATAAATTCCGGAATGTTTACCGGCATTAGCCTATGGCGATCATATAGTGTTACAAAACAGCTTCTCTAATTATGTATTTTTCCCTTATCTTATGTGCTGATAGAAAGGTTTAAGCCGTGTTATGTATATACATAATACATGACTATAATTCCAAGAA
>JAJZZE010000031.1 GCA_021797735.1 Thermoplasmata archaeon
GCACATAAACCATAATCAACTCCCCCAATTTTAACCTGTCTGTCACTTCAATACATATATTAATTCATAAAGCTACATTATTTCTCAAAAACTGGAAACTATTCTGTAAGACATGCGGAGAGTCTGAATTATTAGAAATGAATAAATATTATTGTAGTATATGGTATATAAATAATGGGATAAATAATGACATATATAGGAATAATTGGTGGCAGTGGGTTATATAATATAATGGATAACAAGGAATTAATGAATATAGACACACCATATGGCAGTACATCGGATAAAATAGAGGTAGGGAAAATACACAATATTGATGTTGCATTTTTACCCAGGCATGGTAAAAAGCATACAATACCACCACATAAGGTTAATTATAAGGCAAACATTTTTGCATTGCATAAGCTGGGAGTTGAAAGGATAATAGGTTTAAATGCAGTTGGCTCTTTAAATGAAGATTACCATCCAGGCGATATAGTAATTCCAGATCAATTTATAGATTTTACAAAGAGAAGGGATTTAACATATTATGACGGTCCTGATGTTTACCATATATCAATGGCAGATCCCTTCTGTAGTGAGATAAGCAAAAAAGCATATGAAACGGGCAAAAAATTGAATTACAGAATTCATGATACCGGGTCATATCTATGCATAGAGGGCCCAAGATTCTCAACAAGGTCCGAATCAAAGATGTTTAAGAATTTTGCAGATATAATAGGCATGACTTTAGTGCCAGAAATAAACCTGGCGGCAGAATTATCATTATGTTATGGTATGATAGCAACGGTTACAGATTATGACGCATGGTCAACAAAACCTGTAGAGGTATCAGATGTAATAAATATAATGAAAGAAAGTGAGGAAAAGGTATCAAATATGTTATATAATTTAATTCCAGAAATTAACGATCAAAGGAGTTGTAATTGTTCTTTGAGATTAGAAAATGCAAAGGCGTGATAAAAAATGAAAATAAAATTTCTAGGCGGAGCAGAAGAAGTTGGAAGACTTGCAATAAAAATAGAAGATAGAGATAGTAAGATAATGATAGATTATGGAATAGAGCCTGAAAAGCCCCCTGAGTATCCATTACCACCTGAGCATGTGAATGATATATTCGTAACACATGCACATCTGGATCATACTGGAGCTTTGCCGGTATATTACCATAGCTTTAAGGCAAATCTGCATGCTACAGCAATGACAGCAAACAGTATAAAACCTATATTGAACGATTCATTGAAAATAATGAGACTGGAGAATTATACAAAGGTTTTTAACGAGGACGATGTTGATAACCTGTTCAAATCCCTGGTAACATCAAAATACGGAGAATCAATGGAAGTAGGAAGTTTAACTGCAATACCATACACTGCAGGTCATATACCCGGGTCATCAATGTGGTGGTTCCAGAATTCAAAATCATTTATGGTAACAGGTGATTTATACACAAAGGATACAAATTTGTTATCCGGTGCAAAACCAGTAAAAACAGATATTCTGATGATGGAGTCCACATATGCAGGCAGGGACCATGAGGATAGAGACGAGGTAATACAGAGATTAAAGGATAGCATTAAAGAGGTAGTAGAGAGTGGTGGTAAGGTAATACTGCCTACATTCGCAATAGGCAGAACCCAGGAAATGGTAATGATACTGAAGGATATGAACTATACAATATATGTTGATGGTATGGGTAATAGCATATCAAGAATATATATGGAAACACCAGGATTTTTAAGGGACCCAAAACTATTCAGAAGGTCAATAGGAAGGGTAATACAGATAAGGAATAACAGGATGAGAAAAGAGGCAATAGAAGAGGCGGATGTAATCATAACAACATCAGGTATGCTTGACGGTGGACCTGTTTTAGGTTATATAGATGCATATGCACAGGATTCTAAATCTGCTATATTCCTGACAGGTTACCAGGTTCAGGGAACAAATGGAAGGAGCCTACTGGAGAACGGTACAATTCAAATTGCAGGTGCAACAATAAAACCCGCAATGAAAATAGATTTCTTCGATTTATCGGCACATGCGGGGCATTCGGATCTGGTAAAATTCATAAAGGATGTAGATCCGGAAACAATAGTACTATGCCACGGTGACCAGAGGGAAAAATTACAGGAATCATTGCCTGAATATAACTTTATACTGCCATACAACGGCCATGAGTTTGAAATAAATTAAATTTATTTATATTTTTCATATAAATATTCATAGGCATTATTTATTTCTTTTATTTTTTGTTCAAAATCATTTTTATACTGATCTTCAGCAAGATCAGGATGATATTTTCTTACCAGTTTTATATATGAATTCCTTATCTCATTTGCATTTGTTGTGGGATTCATTTCGAGTATAGAAAATAATTTTTCCTCATTATCCATTTCTATTTCATTATTATTTTCATTATTTTTCTCGAAATCTTCTTTATAATCCTCATTGATGTAATCATAGAAAACATAATTTTCCTTCAGGGGAAATCCATATTCTTCAAAGGCTTTTAACAGTATTTCACCTATCTTTTTTATATATTTTCTCTTATTATGTTTATTCAACAATAAATATGAAAATTTTTCGGAGAAATTATTATTATGGTAATAACACAATATTAATGCATTGTTTATACTATCAGGTAAACTAAATGCCCATTCCACGGTTTCAGTCTTATCAAAAAGGCTTTTTCTAAATAGCGTTTTTCTGTTAAATAATGTACCGTTTACCAGAATTCTTTTTATCTTCTTTTTATCAAAAATAATGGAATCATCGGTTATCCAGTATATAAATATATCCTGATAGATCTTTTTGCCGGAAAAGTTATTTAATTCATTAATAAAAAGCAATCTATTTCCTGATTTTTCTATTCTGTATGGTTCGTTAAATTCCGAATATGATATACTATTGATACTCGCCATTCATTTATCATTTTAAATTGTTATAAAATATTTATTATAGTAAAATGAAAATTTAAAAATATTTATATTTTAACAAAAACTAAACAACAGTGAATTATACAATACCCATATTGCTCATCTTCGTTATATACATACTTATAAGAAGGGTACAGAGAGGATTACATGGAAGGCAATTCAAAATTGTAAGGTTATTTTCCCTACCACTTATTTACCTTTTATTATTACTATTCTTCCTTGCAGTATTCATGGATGATATATACTATTTAACCATAATAATAGGTTTAATATTTGCAGGTATAACACCCGGATATGTTTATGGGGACCATGTATCATTTTTTATGAAGGACAATTTATTATATTATAAAAGGTCTCCATATATACTGGTTACATGGGTCGTAACATTTATGGGAAGGATTATACTGGAAATAGTTTATCCATATAATATAACAGCAGATTTTATTGTTGATGCTTTACTGGCAGTAACACTGGGATTAATAATGGGGGAATCAGTAAAAACCTATTATAAATACAGAGAATATATAAACGACAAAAATTCAGTTATGGGTTTTTAGAATTGTATTTACAGTTTTTATTTAAAAAGCACTGGCTGCATACAGGTTTTTTCCTGCAATAGTCCTTTGATATTTCAACTATCATGCCATGTAAATTTTTCAATTCATAATTATATTTAAATTCATTTTCAATTATATCCCTTAATTCATTACGCTTTAAATCTATATTTAAATATCTTTTAAAAAATCTGAATGTATAACTATCTATTACAAAAACGTGGTAATCCAGGGCATATAGCATTATAGATTCCATGGTTTCATTGCCAACGCCCCTTAAATTTATTATAAATTTTAATGTTTCATCCCTATTTTTATTCTTCATATTATTTATATTTCCATATTTTTCAATAATGCTTTTTGAAACATTCATTAAATATTTGCCCTTTGTATTATAGAAACCAGAACTTTTTATTAAATTTTTTAAATTATCCTCATCAAGTTTTACAATATCATTCAGTGTTTTTATATTATTCTCTTTCAAATTTTTTATTGATTTCTCAACATTTTTCCATGAAGTATTCTGTGTTAAGATACACCCCATTACTGTTTCATCATCATTTTCTGATGGCCACCACCCCAGATCTCCATAGTAACTGTATAAATCCCTGTATAACTTTTTGAACACAGATGATAATATAATATTATTATAATATATTATCCTGAATTGAGTTATTAAAGAAGACAAGGATCCAATAAATGTGGATATAAATAATAACTATAATTTCTGTGCAACTAAGGTCGCATCTTAAATTTTTATTAATACGATAAACAATAAAGTATATTTAATTATAACATATTTTGATTTATGGAATATACAACAATAGGGAATACAGATTTAAAAGTATCAAAGCTATGCCTCGGTGGTATGTCATTCGGCAATTCAAAATGGATGGCGGATGAAGAAAATTCAATAAAAATTATTAAGAAAGCAATAGACTATGGTATAAACTATATAGACACTGCAAACATTTATTCAGGCGGCAAATCCGAGGAAATAATAGGGAAAGCAATAGATGGTTACCGTGATAATTTAATAATCTCAACAAAGGGTGCAGGAAAAATGAATGATTTTTATTACGGTTTCAATAATAAATACCTAAATAAAGCAATAAATGACAGCCTAAAAAGATTGAAAACTGATTATATTGATATTTACTATTTGCACACAATGCTTGATAATGTGGATATGGAAAGCACATTGAAACTACTGGATAATAATATAAAAAATAATAAAATAGATTATCTTGGTGCAAGCAATTTCTCGGGGTATCAATTAGCAGAATTTTTTACAATATCTGATAAATTATTCAACAATAGAATAGAAATAGTACAGAATCATTATAATGCGGTTTACAGGGAAGATGAAAGAGAGGTAATACCGTTCTGCAAAAAGAAAAATATTACCTATTCTCCATTTTCGCCACTGGCCGCAGGATTTTTATCGGGCAAATATAAGAGGAATGAAAATAATGAAAGTACCAGAACAGAATCATATCCCGTAATGAAGAAAAGATATTTTAAAGATTATGATTTTGATGTTCTTGATAATATAATTGAAATATCCAGGGAAAAGGGGGTTAAACCGGTAAATATTGCTCTGGCATATATAATTAAAAAGGGTTTTCTACCAGTAATCGGTGTTAATAAACCTGAATACTTTGAGGATAATATAAATTCACTGGATGTAAATTTAAATGATGACGATATGGGAAGAATAGATGAAAGATACGTTCCGCATAATATAATAAAGGGCACTGCCGGATATTAATTATCTTATTACACTTAATGCTATCAGTGCATCAATGAAATACTGTATTGCAAAGCCAGCTACCAAAAGGCCAAAGATCCTCGTTATTGCTGTCATTACTTTATCCCCTATTAATTCCAGAATTTTTGCTGAAAAAATAAAGAATATATAAACAATAGCAAGAACAAGCAATGCTGAAACTACCGTCAGAACCCTTGTTTCATATGACCCCTTCATCAGTATTATTACCAGCGATATGGCTCCGGGTCCAGCTAAAAATGGTGTTGCAAATGGAACTATACCCATATTCTGTGTGTTTTCTGTGGTTGTATCAGGTTTTGCGCCCTCCCTTACCATCTCTATTCCCATAAGCAATAATATTATTCCCCCGGCTATTTCCAGGGCTTCTATTGATATTCCGAAAAACTGTATTATTATATCCCCTACCAGTGCAAACAACATTATTATAACTGTAGCATATACAACTGCATCCCTGGCTATTGACCTTCTTGTAACCCTGTTAAAAGACCCTGTCATCGCAACAAAAATTGCCAGGGTGCCGAATGGGTCTATTACAACAAGTAATGGCATGAATACCTTAAGAAAGTCAACAATTAACGACATACCGGTATATAATAATTAAATATATTAACATATATAAGGAAAGAATATTATATACATTTTTTATATAGCTCTGATGAAAGTACTTATTTTAGGTATTGATGGGTATATAGGATTTCCACTGGCATTGAGATTAATTGATAACGGTATAGATGTTTATGGCGCAGATAATTTCTACACAAGAAAAAGGGTAATGGAAGTAAAATCAAAATCGGCAATCAGGATAAATTCCATGAATGAAAGAATATCAAAACTAAATAACAGAATAAAATTTTATAGGGGAGATGTAAGCAATTCCAAATTTGTTTACGATTTAATAAGGGACATAAAGCCGGATGCAGTAGTTCATCTGGCCGAGCAGAGGAGTGCACCATATTCAATGATTTCCCTGAAAACCGCAAATGAAACATTAGAAAAAAATATTAAGAGCACAATGAATATTATTTATGCAGTTAAGGATTTAAAAATAGATACACACATAGTAAAATTAGGATCCATGGGAGAATATGGAACACCGAATATAGATATTCCAGAGGGATTTTTTAATGTAGATTATAATAATAGAAACGATTATATGGTTTTTCCAAGGATGGGACAGTCATGGTACCATCTATCAAAGGTATTCGACACATATAACCTGATCCTGGCTAATAAAATATGGGATTTAAACGTTTCAGATGTTATGCAGGGTGTTGTTTACGGATCAAGGACAAAGGAGATAAATAAATATGGCTTATTCACAAGGTTTGATATAGATGAGGTTTATGGTACAGTATTAAATAGATTTGTTGCGGAATCCGTTATGGGAGACCCATTGACAGTTTACGGTGAGGGTAACCAGAAAAGAACATTCCTATCCTTAGAGGACAGTATTTACTGCCTAAATCTAATTTTAAATAATCCACCGGATCATGAATATAAGGTTTACAATCAATTTGATGAATATTATTCCTTAAATTATCTGGCAGGCAGGGTAAAGGAATACGCCGATGAAATACTGGACAAAAATGTTAAAATAGGTCATCTAGAAGACCCCCGGGTAGAATCGGGGAATCATTATTATAATCCTGTAAATGAAAATCTTAAAAAAATAGGGTACAGAAGACAGAGGTCACTGGACGAAGAGCTCCCGTTAATGTTGAGAGATTTAAACAGTAATAAAAACAGATTACTGTCCCTAAGAAATGTAATAAGGCCAAAAACGTTATGGAAATAACTTTCTGTAATATCTATATGTTCTCTCAAGAATTTTATAATAATTATTGCTATTTCCAATGCTTGCCCATTCATACCTATTTATTTTAACATAATTTGTTTTTATGCTATTCCCGATCATTTCATTTATTGCAGGCGTTAATTCCGTGTATTTTATATAATCAAATATTTCCTTTTTCAGGAGATAAAATGCGGCCAGTGCATAGTTTGATTCAGGTTTTTCGGGTTTTTCGTCGACACGTAATATATACTCCCTATTTACTGTTGCAATGCCATAGTTTTCAGGATTATTTACCCTCATCAGTGTCAGGACATTATGCTTTTTACTGTTATATATATCAATTACATCTTTTACCTTTTTTGAATTTAATATAATTCCATCTCCGGCATTCAGGATAAAATCATTTTTGATATAATCTTTTGCCAGCAACACTGCTTTTCCAAAGCCCTCAGCCCTACTCTGGTATAAAAACTCTATATTATAATTCAATGATTTTAAATAATTCCCGGTGTAACTATCATTTTTATTTAAAATTACAAAGAATTTTTTTATATTAACTCTACTTAAATTATATATTATGCAGTCCAGCATTGGCCTTAAAACAATTTTATCATTCCTTATTGAATATACGGGCAACATTTCCTTTCTCATATTTTCAGGTAAATTGGCTCTTGTGCCTTTTCCTGCAGCTGTAATCAATGCATCCATTATAGTTTATTATAATATAATTATTAATACCTTTTTAGCATTTATAATATAATGGAATGTTCAATATGCAATAATAAAGCTGTATACGAGGTAAAATATAATGGTTCATTTCTATGCAAAAAGCATTTCATAGAATATGTTGAAAAAAGAGTGAAAAGGGAAATAAGAAATCAGATGGATTTTAATAAAAAAAATATAAAAATATCTGTTGCAATTTCCGGTGGAAAGGATAGCTCAGCAACATTATACCTGTTAAATAAAATACTTGGCAGTAGAAGAAACCTTGAATTAAAGGCATTTACAGTTGATGAGGGTATAGCGGGCTACAGGAGCTCAGGGCTGGAAAAGGCAAAAAAACTCTGTGATTCATTAAAAATTGATCATGAAGTTATATCGTATAAGGAAAATTTCGGATATACCCTTGATGAGATAATGAAAATAGATAAAAAAACAATTTCCTGTTCACACTGTGGCCCCATGAGAAGGAATTTAATGAATAAAATATCGGAATATAACAAAGCTGATTATGTTGCCCTGGGCTTAAATTTAGACGATTACGCCCAGTCGATTTTAATGAATGTTGCCAGGGGTGATGTATCAAGATATATAAGAATGGCTCCGCATGCCTATGTTAGGGAGGGCTTAGTTCCAAGGATATTGCCCCTAAGAAAAATACCTGAAAAGGAAGTTGTTTTATATTCCATATTAAATGGCATAGACTTCGACCATAGCTGGTGCCCATATTATAACATGGCACAGAGAAATACATACAGGGATATAATAGATAAACTCGAAAGAGAAACACCAGGAACGAAATATGCAGTAGTAAAATTCTTTGATGAAACCAGGCAGCCCCTGAGAGGGTATTATAAGCAGGAGGATATAAAACTAAACAAATGCAAAATATGTGGATCACCAACGGCAGGAGACATATGTGAGGTCTGTAAGGATCTTGAAAATATAAAAAAATTAGAAATAAAAGCATAGAAATATTTATTAAATTTCTAAGGATACGGGTCTGTATGGGGTTGTAGCTTAGCTTGGTTGGAGCACCCGGCTGATAACCGGGAGGTCACCGGTTCAAATCCGGTCAGCCCCATTTCATATAAGGAATACATATAGAAGTAAAAAAAGTTACATTTTAACTATTACTATTTAAATGCTAATATTTTAATAAGTTATAAGAGGATTTTATTTCTTTATACAATTGAAGTATAATCTTTGATATTTTTGTTCTAAGATTCAGTTGATTCTTTTTTATTCTTTTCCTGCCGTCTCTCAAAGCCTTCCGTGATATTTCCTTATCCTTCATATTCTCAGGCTTTAATGATAAAATCCAATCATAGAATTCCCTTAAATTTCCATACCCAAAGTATGAATCTTCATCTATGTCAAATACCGTGGATTCATCAAGGTTGTTGGATTCCTTGCCCATATATCTGATACGGTAGCAATGATGTGTTTCCGGTTTGTTATGCCTTCTATGTAATCGAATTTATGATCATCATGCCTTACGTACTGTGTAAGGACATACTCTAATGATTTCCAGTATGCAGTTGAAGGCGGGGGGAGTTCGTTTGAGGATTTTCCTGTTCTATAATCAATAAACTCTCTGTACTGAATACCTAAAATATCTTTTGAATAAGGTAAGTTGTCAACGTCAAATGAATTTTACCCAGAAACGCCAGAATAAAAACCTCAGAAACGCCAATTGGAATTCCCACATTTCTTACCGAAGATGATGAAAACTAAATGTTTAGAGATGAGAAGTGGTATATGATGAGAAAGGTGGCTGAGAACGACATGAAAATATCAGACATAGCAAAGGGGTTGACATGAACCTGGACTTCGCCATTTTGAAAGAAAATATATAGATTAAAAGCCTTAATACACTATGCCAAAGGGAAGTGTAACATATTCGTTGGGTGGGCCTGGCACTTATCGATCTTGTTGAGAGAGATTACGGTTTCTTTTCCAGTGTGTTTGGAGACATCGAGGATACAAAGGAATTCGGGAATATTGCAAAGTTTCTTGTTTACAACAGATTAACATATTCTGTGTCTATACACCAGATGCTTGATGTCTATTCTAAAGAACTCATGGAAGAACCCGGAATGAAGAGGCTCCCTTCAGAAAGGAGCATATATAGATCACTGGAAAAGCCTGGCAGGCTCTTTCCTGTTCTGTTGGAAAGGTACCAGAACTTCCTGGCCAATCATAATTTATGGGATAATGAACAGTTTATAGACTTCTCAGCATCCTACTTTGTTGGAAACCGATCTGATATTGGTGCATTCGGTTACTCAAAGGATCACAGGCCTGATAAGATGCAGGTCAGCTTTGGAATCTCCACGGGCATGAATGATATTCCAGCAGCATTGACGATCCAGAGGGGAAACGAGAGCGACAAGAAACACCTCATGGAGGTCATAAACGTTGTTAAGAAAGTCATACCTGAGAATTCAGCACTGATCTTTGACAGCGGTGGCAGCACAAAGTTTTAAGTAGTTTTATACCATCTATTCTTAGTTTTATGACTAACTATGAAGATATATACAAAAAATGGGAGCTAACGGGGAAAGTTGAAGATGGCGATATGCCTTGGATTGCAAGGGTTACACCGGATGTCGAACTTATACCTGAGTTTTTGGCTAATAAAATGGATAACACGGAAGACGTGTGTCAAGTATTAGAAGTTGTTGCTTTTACTAACTATCTTTTGCGTAAGCATAGTTCGTTGATAGGAGCATTACAGAAGTTTATTGACTTGTTGCTTAATAAATTGGAAACATTAGCTAGAAGCGTAAGGGGCATTTTGTTTCATATTGATGTGGGGGTTGGGATTCGCGTGTCTATAACGTTTCAAGTCTCCGCAGTGGCAACAAAGTGAAAGGAGAAATCGTTGACAATTAGTTCAATAATATCTTTTACACCGTTAAAAGATTTTCCAAAGAGATCTTAGAAATGTGCTGGTTTTTGCTGGCGAAGCAATAGATATTGTTAATATAGGTAATCCTATCGTAGAGAGGATGTAAAAGAACAAATAGGCGATGTCTGAACAACTAGAAGAGTAAATGTTGGCATATAGGCAATTTTCTGTATATGGAATCAGAAAATCATTCGTGAAGAAAAACCATATTGCTGATATTATAGCAAGAATAATGATAACAAACGCTGTGTTTGCAAACCGTTTGTTGTAGGGGTTTATTGCCATTCCTGAAGAATTGAAAAATAAACCGAAAAGAACAGAGAGAGGAATGAAAACCGTAATAAAATATATGTCCCATTGTGATATTGCAGGGATAAATCCAAGTTCTTGCTGGAAGAGTGGTAATGGGTCTAACATAGTATACACAATAAGTGCGAGAACCGACAGCAATATTCCACCAATTACGATTAGTTTCGGAGATGACATATATGTAACAACTTACACAGTTGTAATTTGTATTTATTGTTTTGTATTCAAAACAGACTCTCCGCACGTCTTACAGAATAGTTTCCAGTTTTTGAGAAATAATGTAGCTTTATGAATTAATTAATATATGTATTGAAGTGGCAAACAGGTTAAAATTGGGTGAATTAATTATGATTCACGATCCAATTAAATAATGCAAGAGATGTCAAAAAGCTTTTCTCATCTTCACTTAATAGTATATTCTCCCCTGCAATGGCAGTAAACATCATCAATATTTTCAGACAATGAAAAATCTACTACCATTTGACGGTCATTGCCTGTTATATTGCAGGTGCATAGGGTTATTTTTACATTTGAATAAAATTTTTTTTGTAATTTAATCCGGTTAATATTAAATTTCATATTAATTTAACCTTATCAACTGTATATTTATTCAAATACTCCTCATCAATATCAGTTCCAATGCCGTCATAATCATATGGTTTTATTTCACCGTTATTCATATTGAATACATTTTTGACTATATCATTTTTGAAATATTTCTCATTTGGTGAGGTATCTCCGGGATAATCCACATTATTTAATGATGCTATGGCCACATTATATGACCTGCCTATACCTGTTTCTAACATACCACCTATCCACGTGTGCCCATTATATTTTTTAACTATATCTATTATTTTTAATGAACTGTAAAAGCCACCTACTCTTCCGGGTTTTATATTAATAACCCTGCATGCATCGATTTCAAATGCTTTTTCTGCCTTTTCAGGTGATGTTATGGATTCATCTAAACATATTGGTGTGTTTATCTCCCTGGCAAGTTTAGCATGATAAATTAAATCATCATGGTACAGAGGCTGTTCTAAATACGTTAAATCATATCTATCTATCTTTTTAACCAGATCAAAATCATTTACTGTATAATCGCTATTTGCATCTGCAGTTAGATTTATATTAGGAAAATGGTCTCTGACCTCTTTTAATATTTTAATTTCCTCACCTTTTTTTATTTTTACCTTTATTCTTTTATATTTTTTATTTAACGCATCCTCTATTTTTTTAACTGTTATATTTATATCATCCATACCTAACGATATACCAACATTTGCATACCCTCTTGTTTTTCCTATGTATTTATATAAAGGTTTTTTATTTAATTTTGAATAATAGTCGTACAGTAACATTTCTATAGCCGCTTTAGCCATATTATTTTCTTTTACAAACTTTATTTTTTCATTGAACTGTTCTATATCAGGCAAATCCTTTAAAACATTAATCAAATAATCCTTTATTATATGGAAAGCTGTAAAATTGTCTTCTGGTCCATAAAAAGGACTTTCATCCGTTACAGCTTCCGAATATGCTGTTATTCCGTTATTAATTAATTTAAACACCAGCACGTCCTTATTTATATCCGTTCCAAAGCTTGTTGTAAATTTGCTTATCAATGGCATTTTCAATTTATAACAATATAATTCCATTATTTATAATAAAAACTCCCTATAAAAATCTATCCTGACTCTTTTAACTTCACTTTCCAGTTCATCAAGGAACTTGCTTCCCTTCAGGCTACCGTAAAACGACTTTACATTAACCTTCTTACGATGTACTAATCTGTTTATTACATCGGAGAAGGTCTCACCCGGCCGTTTCATTAAAGCCAGATTCCTGTAAAGTACATCTGAAATAGTTATGTTTTTCATGTTCTTACATATAAGTATTATGAATACACTATTTCATCTTTTCTAAATTTGATCTTACACGTTAAACTTATGCACCGTTACCGACAAAAAATGTGTCATTTTTCTAACAGGCCAGCCCCTGCAATTATTTTTCCAGTATAGAATGCCAATGTGCAATTTCACCACATCTGTTAATATTTTGCTAAAACAAATTGTTGCTATTGATTGCCATATGCTATTTTGCCATTCTTCCAACCTTTTATTAACGTTTCAATTGAGCAATAATTATCGCCGGACACACGAGACTGAATAGTTACTTTCTCATTAACCATACTAATAAATATTTCGTGACAGCAATGAATTTCCATGTTGACTATAGATCATGCTCTGTGGAATAAGCATAAAGACACAGTTACCGAAATACTCTAATGGTATGTTGAATTGGCCAGGAGCTTGAAATGTCTATTCCCGGATCAGTAAAAAAAGATGTTATATGGCAGTAATATAGTTTAGTTAACAGAACTACAAAATGCATATATGGCATTACCTATTAAATAAAGTTATGGTGATAAAGTGAACGTAGATAAATATGGAATAGTAACTATGGAGCAGGAAACAATCATAAATGGATCGATGAATGAACTTCTAGAGGCGCAAATTATCTGTATAGAAAATGGGCATTGTTAATTTGCTATGCATAATTAATAAGTGTATATTATGCCATCACAGACGAGTAATATCAATAAAAGTTTTCATCTAATTCTTTTTCTAACCGAGCAGTGTATTTTTAGATGCAAATATTGTTATGAAGATTTTAAGTCAGGCGTCATGAGTGAAAATGTGATTTGTGGAATTAAAAATCTATTACATGCGAGGGGGAGTACCATAAACCATTTGCATATTGGTTGGTTTGGTGGAGAGCCCATGATGGCATACAGCGTAGTTAAGGACATAATGGACTATGTAAATCACGGGATGCCGCATCCTGATAATTTTTACTTGACTTCAGATATGACCGCAAATGGCTGGTTGCTAAGTGCAAGTAAATTCAGTGACCTTATGGCTATGGATGTTGAAAGCTTCTAGATAACTTTAGATGGGGAAAGTGAAATGCATGACAGCCTAAGAGTCCTGCGAAATGGAGAGAAGACCTTCCAGAGAATTTGGACAAATCTTGTAAATGCTCATAAAACAGAGTTTAACTTTAAAATAGTGCTAAGACTTCATGTCAATATGTATAATAAAGAAAGTATGAAACAATTATTATACAAAATTTCTAGGAACTTGGCATCAGATAACAGATTCCCAGTATTTATAAGAGGCTTAGGAAAATTTGGAGGTAAGAATGATGGTTTGCTTCCAGTAGTTGAAGGTGAAGAACTTGTTAACACAATCAAGGATCTTAAAGATTTAGCTTCAGGCTTAAATATTGGGTTGGTTGATGGTAGCATCATAAGTGGGGCTCAATGTTACGCTAGTAAATTCAATTCCCTGATAATTAGATCTGATGGTAAAATAGGTAAATGTACAGTTGCACTTTACGATAGGAGAAATATAATAGGGGAAATTAATAGTGATGGCACAATGAATTTTGAGAAGGATAAATTTTCTTGGTGGGTAAGAGGCAATTTCACCGGAAACGAGCAACAACTTCACTGTCCTTTATATGCACCCGGTTCAATGCGTGATTAAATATGAGTTACCGGTTAAAGCAATATTTCTCCATTCTCGGGGAGCCTACAGTAGCAAAGTTATTTTTTGCCGGTGTTTTTGATAAAATAGCAATAGCATCCTATATGGTTGCCCTCAGTATTGTAGTATATTCTAGGATACCCAATACACTGATACTTGGTGTATTGATTATTATGCCATCAATAGCTTCGTTATTCAAGCCTTTTATCGGGCACATTGTGGATTCTCATCACAAAAAGAAGCTCATTCTGTTAGTGAGAAGTTTCGATCTCTTCATTTTTGCTGCTTTAGGGTATTCAATTGCTCTTGCCAGCATCACATTTGTCATAGTTTTTGCCATACTGGCTTTTGTCATAGAGATAAATAATGGCTTAAGATGGATTTCTATTGGTACTATCTATCAGATTTTTTTGAAAAAAAGTGATGATACTATAAGGCTCAGGTCCATGGAAAATACTATATTCTGGACATCATATGCGATAATGCCTGCAATAATAGGCTTCCTCATTGCATATTATGGTGATGTATACCCCTTTATACTTATCGCCCTGTTGATAATACCGCAGATCGTTTTCTACTCCTCCCTAAAATTTGAGGAAAACATAGATAGTGAACGAAAAGTGAAGGTATGGCAGTCAATGAAAGAATCGTACAGTGAGCTCCGTAACATGACCAGAAAGAATTCAGCTGTTTTTTTGATCATATTTGTTCCACTGATTCATGCATTTTTTACTTCAGCTAATTATGTCCTGATTGTGGCCCTAATTTACAGATTCCATAATTTTCCAATAGATTATGGAATAATTGTTTCCCTGGGTGTTGCCGGCAATGCAATAGGCTCTTTCATCTCAGGCATTGTTAAACTTCGAAGGGGTTTAGTAGTTATATTATTATTCATGTTAACATTTGGTTTGGACATTCCAGTTGGTTTGCATCCAACATTTTACTTCATGATAATCTTTCTCACATTCGGAGGATTTCTGTATTTTATTGTTTCAACAAACTTCAGTGGACTTGAACTAACACTTATACGGAGAGAATATTTCGGTAGAATACGTGGAATACTTGGTTTCCTTAACGGCATTTCTACCATATCCGGGACTCTGATTCTAAGTTATCTTGCGCTTGTAATACCCGTAAGGCTTGTATATCTGGGTTCTGTAACGACTTTGACAATCGTCACTGCATCTTTTCTTATTGTAAAGAGGATCGGGACTTCGGAAATGCCGCTAGCCTGGTGAATCAGAGAATTTAGATCAGGCAATTTCCATGAATAAAAATTGTACCCATAGGTTTCTAACCTGATTTTGCCTGATGAATCCACCACAGTGGAATTTGCCAATTGGCTTTCTATATTCTCAATCCCCTGGTTTTATTCCGGTATTTACTGATAAAATTACCCAATAGATCTGTTGTATGCGGTGTAATGTTCTTCGACAAGACATTGAGTGATACAAAAAAATAGGGACAAGATATTTTAATAAACACGTAAATATTGATTAATCCGAATTCTTCACTTTACTTCCCTGTAAAACTGGGTTATATAAAAATTACAAACTTTGAGGATTAATATTTAGAAGAACCAATATTTTCTTTATACAGCGTGCACTTTTTCCCCCTTAACCATATCCCTAATTTCTAAATAGGCCCGACAGGATTTACCAACCTTTTTTTGAGAATATGAATCCAATCGAGAGATTAATGAAGTGCAAAGGTTTATACTCAATAATATATTATATAATTATGAGATTTACAGTGATTATGGAGAAGGATGAAGATGGAATTTATGTTGTAACTGTTCCAGCTTTACCTGGATGCATATCCGATGGTCACACAGTAGAAGAGGCCATGGCAAACATAAAGGAAGCCATCCAGGGGTTCATAGAAGACATGAAGTCCGATGGAGATGCCATACCACAGGACATAAATATCATTGGAAACGTGGAAATGAATGTCTAAACTTCCTTCTATTTCTGGGAAAGATTCTATGAAAGCTCTTTTTAAGGTGGGATTCGTATTCAAGAGACAGGTGGGAAGTCACATGATATTGAAACGTGAATCAGATGGAAAGAGAGTTTCAATCCCTAAAACTTATTTTTGTATATAGGCATAGCTTTGGGAGCAGTTGTGGGGGGAAGCCTAATCCATTACTTTTCCCTAGAGGTGTTGCCATTAGCTTCTGGATTTAGCGTAATTATTGCATTGGGACTTTCACTTTTCTCTATGAAATTAGAAGGGCGAGATCAATCGATCTCTTAAGCGATCAGCAGGGTGTAATAAATGAACACATTTTTATCTTGAAATGATGACTTTAATCCCTGAAAATCAGACAGAATTAATAGTGATATTTAACGATATTTTCCTTTTTCATATGCAAACTCTTAACATACAGAAATTCGCATATTGCTCCAATCAGTCCTTAGAAAGCATGATTTACTTACATTTCTTAATGGGCCCGACCGGATTTGAACCGGTGACCACCGCCTTGTAAGGGCGGTATCATAACCACTAGACTACGAGCCCGCAGTACATGATTAATTAACAGCATAATAATTTTTACGTTTATTAATTTATGCCCATAACATTTTAAATATATATAATGGTTATATAACCAATGGCAGGCAAAATCAAAGTTCGTGGAAAAGTATTTTTAGACGGTAAAGAATTAATAAATGCAAATGTGTACATACACATAAAGGGATATTCAAGGGCAAGGGTAACGCACATAGATATTCAGGATCCAGAATTAAGAAAAGTTATTCTGCCAAGGCACAGTGACTATCCGGAAATATTATGGGAATCCAGTACTGTAAATATACCCATTAAGGGTCATAATCTAACAGTAATTAACTGTACCCTAGGAAAGTTAATTAAATTGAATGGAAATATATACGTCGGTGGAAAGGGTAAGGGCATATTTCTCGGATTACATAAGGAACAGATAAAAAGCCTTGAAAACTATGGTTCCTCAATAGGCATAACCCCGAAAAAATTTAAAAAAAATTTAAAATAGCCCTTTTTTGTATTTCTGTTCGACTTCTATTGCATTTATTTCCCATGTAAGTTTGAATGATTTTACGGTTTCCATTAAATGGTCCAGACTGTCCACGCTCCATCTGCATACTGCTTCGTTCTCCTTTTCTCCAAGGAACAATTCCTCCAGTTTTAATCCGGTGGGCAATTTCTTAGTCTTTGCCATATCCATAATCTTTGTTGCAAATGCCATTACATCATTTTTCTGTTCATCCTTCCATTTATGAATTACTATTACTTCAACCATAATAATATAATAAATAAGTGTATTTAAATATTAGTTAAATTATTTTTTACCTATAATAAAAAAATCAAAAATATTTAATTAGTATTGTTTATTATTAGTAGATTACATTGGCTTTAAATTTAATAATCGCAGAGAAAATGGACGCAGGTCGTAGAATATCTTACATATTATCTGATAAAACTTCAAAACAGAAAAAATCAAAAAATATAAACTACATAGAATTTGATTATAATAATGATAAAAATATTATGGTTTCACTGAGCGGCCATATTCTGGAAACCGATTTTCCCCAGGAATTCAAGGACTGGGTGAAATCGGATTTAAACAAATTAATAGATTCAAATATCATATATAATGTTAAAAATAAAAGGGCAGAGGCTGCCTTAAGATCCTTCACAGGTATAGATAAAATAATTATAGCTACGGATTACGACCGTGAAGGGGAATTAATTGGTGTTGAATCATTAAGGTTCATAAATCAGAATAACACACTGATAAAAAGGGCAAAATTCAGTGCACTGACATCATCAGAAATCAAGGAGGCATTTACTAATCTGATCGATGTTAATTATGGCCTTGCCGATTCAGCACAGGCAAGGGAAGAGATAGATTTATTATGGGGAGCAGTTTTAACAAGATTCTTCTCTGTTGCAAGCAATAGACTATGGAAGGATTTCATATCTGTTGGCAGGGTTCAGACACCCACACTGGCATTGATAGTTCAGAGAGAGGAGGAAATAACAAATTTTATCCCTCAAAAATATTATGTCATATCCATATTATTCAATAAAAAATCTGATTTTACCGGAACATATGAAAAAACCATAGACGATAAAAAACTGGCAGATGAAATTTATAATAAAATCAAAAATCAAAACGGTACAGTGAAATCATATAAAAAGGAAATAAAGGATGTCTATAAGCCAATACCATTCAGTACAACCGATTTTTTAAGGGAAGCATCAAGAATAGGCGTAACCCCATCAAACGCCATGAAAATAGCTGAAAAGTTATACATGAGTGGTTTAATCAGTTATCCAAGGACAGATAATACGGTATATCAGAGATCAATACCGTTGAAAAACATAGCAGGCAAATTCAAAAATACTGAATTCGATAGGGAAGCTAATATGGTTTTAAACCAGGAAAAAATAATTCCGTCACGGGGGAGAATAGAAACAACTGACCATCCTCCAATATATCCTGTATCAGTGCCCAAAAATGCACTAACTGGGGCGTACAAAAATATATACGAATTAATTGTAAGAAGGTTTTTAGCAACGTTATATAAAAATGCGAAAATTGAAAAATCTGAGGCTATAATAGATGTCAGTGGTTATAATTTCATAGCAAGGGGAGAAAAGATAATAGATAATGGATGGTATGATATTTATAAATACAGGAAATTAAATGAGGTCAAATTGCCAGAGTTACAGGAAAATGAAATGGTAAGGGCAAAGGAATGGAATATGGATGAAAAATTAACGGAACCACCAAGGAGATATGATGTTGCCTCATTATTGAAATTAATGGAATCATTAAACCTGGGAACAAAGAGTACAAGGCATGATATAATACAGAAGTTAAATGACAGGAACTTTGCAACGGGCAACCCCTTAAAACCCACGCAGTTAGGAATTGGATTTATTAAGGCTGTTAATTCAATAAATTCATCAATAGCAAAACCTGATATGACTGCAGAACTGGAAAACGAAATGAATTCGATAGCCGAAAACAAAAAGAAATTAAACGACGTTGTAAACGATTCCCGGAAAATGCTTCATGAGGCATTGAATGGATTCCAGAACAATAAAGTAGATATAAAAAATACAATTAATGATTATGCCAACAGGGGAGAAATAATGGGTAAATGCCCGGTTGATAATGGTGATATATCGCTGATAAAATACAGAAACTTTTCAAAGGTTAAATGTTCAAATGAGGATTGTAAAATAAATTTCAATTTAAACATTAATGGATTAATGCAGTTAACGGATAAGAGATGTGATGTCTGCTCATTGCCATTGATAAAAATAATAAGAAGGGGGCAATCACCGGAGTTGAGATGTATAGACCCTAATTGTGAATACAATAAAAAGAAATTAACATATGGTGAATGCCCATCCGATGGTGGCAATTTAATATTGAGACAATCGAGGTATGGTAAAAGATTTTTGGGCTGTTCAAACTATCCCAACTGCACTGTAACATACCCACTGCCACAGAAAGGTTTGATAGTCAACTCCGGTGAAACATGCCCGCATTGCAGTGCACCGTTGCTGATAATGATTAATGGAAAAAGGAAATGGAAGTTCTGCCCTAATATGAAATGTGAATATAATAAGAAGGATAAACTTGAAAAAAATAAGCAGTGAGATTTTTGGAATAACGTTATTTATACTGTCGTCATTATTTTCATTATACCTGGCGTTTAATCTATACGGTATACCGTCAATAAGGGCAGAAAGTAGTGGTATAACACTGGTATTTGTCCTGTATTACATAGTTTTCATGGTAGTTTTTACATTAATTGCATTATATATCATTAAAAAACATGCAAATGTCATGAAGGGCATATTTCTTATACTGATAATTTATATGATTTTTGTTGTTTCATCAATAATTTCAGATATAGTTTCAGTTAATTTAATCGAATATTACCTAATAATAGCATTAATAACAGGCTTCTTTGCATATATGTTAATATTCAGGAATGAATGGTATATAACGGATGCAGCGGGTTTTATAATGATAACTGGAGCCGCTTCAATTTTAGGCATTTTATTAAAAACATATATAGCCCTTATATTATTAATCGTTTTTGCGGTTTACGATTATATATCAGTTTATAAAACCAAGCATATGGTTACACTTGCAAAAGCGGCGGTAAATAATAACTATCCCCTATTATTTTTACTGCCGTCAAACAAAAATTTAAAAATGAAGGACGTTACCTTTGAAAACCGTGGTAAAAATGATATTATTATGCTCGGGTTCGGGGATATGGCAATACCGGAACTATTTATAGTATCTGCATCAATGTATAATATAAACCATATAGTGTTATTTGCATCATTAACAATAGCAGGAGGAATAGCGGCATTAATATTCCTGTTCCATTTCAATAACAAGCCGGCTCCTGGACTGCCATATATAAATACCGGTGTAATAATAGGATTTTTAATAGCATTATTAATAATAAGAATTTAATCCACAAAAATATTAAACATCCATGGCTAGGCCATAACTGCCTTAACAGAATATAATATATGCTATGCCAGGGTTATCAGCATTTTGCTGTGCCGGGAATACTGATACCATGGCATGATACAAATTAATGTAAAAATACCCTTTTATTCGTGAAGTACAGGGGTATATTATACTCATTTGATCTTTTTATAACATCCTCATCCCTTATTGACCCACCTGGCTCTATTATGGCATTTATTCCATGTTTATCGCATTCTATAACAGAATCATCGAATGGTATAAATGCATCTGAGGCTAAAACGGAATCCCTGACATTGTCATTTCCACGGTCTATTGCTATTTTTAAAGCCTCTATTCTTGATGTCTGTCCTGCTCCGATGCCTACTGTTGTTTTATTTTTAACCAAAACCATGGCGTTACTTTTTGTATGTGCAACTACCTTCCATGCAAATAACAGGTCATTCAATTTTTTATCATCTGCTGCTGTATTGCTTTTTAATTCAAGTTTATCATATTTATATGTTAACCTTGTCTGCAGTAATATTCCACCGGAAACCGATGAAATTGCATAGTCCTTATCCTTCTCCATACTGGATCTTAATATTCTCAAATTTTTCTTCTTTTTCAGTAAATTTAAAGCATCCTCATCATAATCCGGGGCTATTAAAACCTCAATAAATTTATGTTTCATTTCATCTGCAGTTTCTAAGTCCAGTTTCCTGTTTACAGCAACAACAAATCCATATGCTGACTCCGGGTCTGCATTATATGAGTTTATAAACGCTTCCTTTAATGTGTCTGCAGATGACACACCAGATGGGGTTCTATGCTTAACTATAACCGATGTGATTTCATCAAAATCCTGTACGGTTTCCAGGGCTGCATTGGCATCTAAAATATTATTATATGATAATTCCTTGCCATTCAACTGTATACTATTCGGTATTCCACGTTTGCTATCTGTTTTATACATTAATCCCTTCTGATCCGGATTTTCCCCATATCTTAAGGGATATTTACCATAACCATGGATAAAAAACTCATCCGGGCACTCTCCGTTTAGTTTATTATATAGTTTATTATAAATGGCAATATCATAATCTGCGGATCTTGAAAAGGCTTTTAGTCCTAAATATTCCCTTGTTTTCATTGATATTTCATTATTTTTTTCTATTTCATTCTTAACATAATCATAGTCTTCAGGATCCGATAAAACTATTACATTTTTATAATTCTTTGCTCCAGCCCTAATTAATGACAGTCCACCAATATCTATATTTTCTATCATATTATCAAGGTTATCTGTTTTCGCTGCCTCCTTAAATGGATATAAATTACATATTAATAAATCAAAATCAAAATAATTATATTTTTTTAATTGCTCCTCACTTTTTTTATCCCTCTTTGATAGTAATCCAGAAAATATTGCAGGATGCAGTGTTTTTACCCTTCCATCCAGTAAATCATCAAAACCGGTTAACGATGAGGAAGATTCTGCCTTTATGTTGTTTTCATTCAGGTATTTCAATGTGCCTCCCGTTGCGTAAATTTCATCTATCTTATCCCTTAAAGAGGAAAGAAAATCGATTAGGCCATTCTTATCATAAACACTGATCAATGCTTTCATATTACTTTATTAAAACTTATAATAAAAATTTATTGATATCTGTTAATAATTACCTGGAGTAATAATTTTTAGTAAACAGTAATTTATTAACAGGCAATACAAAACATTTAAAAACAAATATTAATAAGACCATCATGGAATCACAGTTAAAAGTTGATAGAAACATACAGGTGGAGGCCATACAGCAGAGCCCTACAGCAAGCAGGGAAGTTGAAATAGTTGAGAGAAAAGGTGTTGGTCATCCAGATAGTGTTTCCGATGGAATAGCAGAAGCAGTTAGCAGGTCTTTAAGCAGATATTACATTAAAAATTATGGGAGAATTTTGCATCATAATACAGATCAGGTAGAGGTAGTTGGAGGGCAATCAGACCCGAAATTTAAGGGTGGCAATATTCTGGAACCTACATATATATTACTGAGTGGAAGGGCAACCGCCTCTGTTGGAAACGACAGGATACCTGTAAAATCCCTATCAATAAAGGCAGCAAAGGATTATTTAAGTGAACATTTTCCGGATTTAGATATTGATTCAGATATAATGTTAGATTCAAGAATAGGAAACGGGTCAATCGATTTAAAGGGTTTATATGATACACAGAAATTTAAGGCAAACGACACATCGTTTGGAGTTGGATTTGCACCCTTTACTGATACAGAAAGACTTGTAAAACTAACAGAAAATTACATAAACGGGGATTTGAAAAAGTCACTGCCACAGATAGGTTATGATATAAAGGTTATGGGATTCAGAAAAAACAAAACAATAAATCTAACGGTGGCAGCAGCATACGTTGATAAATATGTAAATAATGCCGATGAATACTTCTCAATCAAGGAGGAACTAACAGAGAAAATAAAGAATAATGCATCAAAATATACAAATTATGATGTAAACGTCTTTGTAAACACAGGAGATTTAAAGGATGACAGTGTTTATTATTTAACAGTAACCGGTTTATCAATGGAAAATGGCGATGACGGATCTGTTGGAAGGGGCAACAGGGTAACAGGATTGATAACACCATACAGGCCAATGAGCATGGAGGCGGCTGCAGGCAAAAATCCAGTCACACATGTTGGAAAATTATACAATGTATTATCAAATATGATAGCTGAGAAAATTGTAAAGGAAGAAGGCGGGGATATTAAGGAAGTTCTTGTAAGAATTGTTTCACAGATTGGTAGGCCAGTGGATGAGCCACACGCCGCTTCATTGCAGGTTATATATGCCAGTAATGTCGACCCATCAAAGCATAAGAACAATATAAGGGCAATAGCAGACGATAGACTGGCGCATATATCCGATTTAACAAATATGTTTGTTGAGGGAAAAGCAGAGGTATTTTAAATTTTATATTATTTTCCACATTAAATATGCATCGGATAAATCCGAATAATAATTTTTTAATGTAGAAATTGTAGAAAATCCATTTTTTTTATAAAATTTTATTGCGTTCTCATTGTCTGTCCTGACCTCAAGCCTTACTGTTGACAATCCTGCATTTAGCATAACCTTTGTAATTCCATCCAGTAAACTTAACCCTATTCCATTATTTCTAAAATTCTTTTCAACGGCAAACAACAGTATTCTCCCCTCAGTTCCGGAATATTTTGACCCCACGACAAAGCCCGAAACAGATTCAAAATTATCGTAAACTAAAAAGGCTTCGGGCCACGATCTGTACAGGTCAAGAATTAAAGATTTTGTGTAGTATTCTGATAATGAGCACTTTATTATTTCCATCACCTTTTCTGCATCCCTTATCTCGAATTTCCTGACAAAACCAAAAAATGTATTGTTAACCGCCATATTATATTAAACAATACATTATATTAAAATATTATAATTTTTTTATATTTTCACAGGGACATTAATAAGAAATTATAAAATATTTTTAAACTACATACCTGGGTATTACAAGCATTGCAAAAAACAGATTGAACAGTACTATGGATGCCATAGCTACATATAAATAGTTTTTATCCTCAAGGAATGATACCCAGCCTATGAAAACAACAGTTATAGGTGTGAATATTAAAACCCACAAACCGACAGTTATGAAATATAAGCCGTCCAGGGCAGTCAGTCCATTCGGTATATTGGATAATGAAATTCTTGCAGAATCTATATGGTGACGGTATGCATAATTATATGATGATAACTGGCTTAATGTAACCCCATCACCACCATTTTTCAGGAATATTATTAACACACCTGTTACAAGGAACGATACGCTTATAATAACACCCGCTTTCAGGAAATAACTTATAATTACCTCATCATCATGATTTTTCATTTTTTATCACCCTGTTTATCTGCAAATACTTTCCTCTTTGTATGCCAGTATAGCAAACCTATCATTACTATAGATATTGCTATAGAGATAAAAAACTGTATGGTCAGGGAAAATGTTATTAAAAAATTAATCAGATGAAATCCCTTAAATACCATATCAAAACCTAGAAATGATAGTATTGCAAAGAATACCCATCTTATATTTTCATTTGATATTTTAACAAGAACCTTGGCACCCAGATATGCACCTATTAATACACCTATTGCGGTTGCGGCTGCAATAAATAGATTTATATATCCTTCATACCAGTATATTGAACTTCCAGTTGCTGCAGTTATGCCTATCATAAAATTACTTGATGTTGTTGTTACCTTCATGGGTAAATTCATAGCCCAGTCCATGCCCAGAACCTTCAATGCACCGGAACCTATTCCTAAAAGCCCAGAAACAAATCCTGCAAAGAACATTACAATTTCACCGAGCCACCATCTGATGCCATGATACTTTACTCTCTGCTTTAATCTCTCATCATAATATGAATCCGTTAACTGGAAAAGTTTTGTTGTCCAGTCCGGTTTTGTTTCAGGAGGTATTTCCGCCCCAATTTTCTTTATTGTGGGTATTAATGAGAATAATAATATAACGCCAAATAATATATAAACTACAAATATTAGGTGATCTTTATCTATTGTAACCAATGTTAACGACCCTACTATGGCACCTGTTGTTGTTGCAATTTCCAGTCCAATGCCTATTCTTATATTCGCTATCTTCTTCTTTGTATATGCACTGGCAGAACCTGCAGATGTTGCTATTGTTGATATTAAACTTGCTCCCGCAGCAAATATAAACGGTATCCCGTAGAATAATGTTAAAACTGGCACCAGTACAGTTCCACCGCCCAGACCGGTTAAAGACCCTATAAAACCTGCTATAATTGAACCAAGTACAATTGATAGGAATTTCAATATTATAATAATTATTGTCATTTCTTTGTTATTGCTTTACAATATTTATTATTTTTTAAAAATAAAATTATATTATATAAATATTTATTATGATACATTATTAGGTTTTTATTTCAGTAAATTTATTAACCTGTTAAATAGGGTATCATCGTTATCGGAATTAATAAGGTCACTTATATATTTTTCAGGGTCGTTCTTATAGTCCAGAAATCTTGATATGTATTCCCTTAATTTTTTTTTCAGAATATTTATCAGGTTCCTTATAGACAACACCAATATCATTCTTATGGGTGTTTATATTACCTCTTATGCTTATGTAACCCAGTGCAGTGTTTATTTTGTTTATATTTATATTGTTTTTTATTGAATATAATATTTTATACGATAATAACTGAACCCTGTGATGGTTTATATTATTCTCATTTTTATCCGTTTTATAATCCAGTATTAAATATTTATTACCATCGCTGAAAACTGCATCAAGCTTACCGAAAAATGTTATTGAATTATCAACGTTTTTAAAGTCGTCAAACATCTGGTTAACCCTTATTGCCGCACCAACTTCTGCCGCTATCTGTTCCATATTAAATCTTGTTTTTATTTCATTAATAACGGATTTTATGTTTGTTATAACCTCTTTATAACCCTCAGGAATAGTTTGCAGATCCAGACTATCTTCATATATTGCCTCGGCAAAATCATGTGCATTTGACCCATAATATAAAGCATCTGTTTTTTCATTCAATTTCAATATATAATTTTTTAAAAACCAGTAAGGGTTATCTATGCTTATCAACGAAAATGATAGTTTGGATTTATCCCTGAAAAAGTTATAAATTAACCCCCTTAACCAGTCATCTTTTTTATTTAAAATCTCCTTTGATTCCTTAAATTTTCCGTTAACAAAGAGAAAATACGCCTCATCATATTTATTTTTATCAGGTATGGCAATGCTGTTTTCCACACTTGATAGTTTTTTTATTATGGAATAATCAGGAATATAATAATAATCTGATTCCCGGGGTTTTAAAAGTATGGATAAATTATATCTTGCCCTTGTAAAGGCTACAAAATTAACTCTTATATCCTCTCCCATTAATTCATTGTCCACATCTATATTTTTTATTACACTAATAATTGATGACGTGATTATATCTATATATGAATCTGTTTTTCTCTTCTTTTTTGGTAAATATATGGCACTGTCAAATTCACGTCCCTTGGCCTTATGCACGGTTGTTAATGTTATTTTACTTTCATTTGATTCATTCTCATTTTCAGAATATGCTAATTCTAAATAATCGAAAAAGTTTTTTCCTGTATAATTACTCTCAACATCAAAGAATTCCCTTAAGGATGATTTTATTGTTGTGGCGGTTAAAAAATATTCCCTGCTGATTGATGCGGCTATGGGCAATATATTTTCATCAAATATTTTATTTATTGTTTCCTTATTGAAATTCTCTTTCCTCAGGGAAAAAAACGGCGTATCATAAAAATTCAGCGAACTATTCCCCTCATTTAATCCCTCAGAAATTTCAAACGCTTCTCTTAACGTGAAACCAGAAAATGGTGAGAATATAGCTTTTATCGTATCATCATTATTGTTATAAAATATTCCCCTGAAAAAGTTTATTATATCCTTTTTTGCCTGATTTACTGTATGTATATTTGAATCGCTTGTATACTCTATGTTATAATTATCCAGCATTTTTGATATTTTATCTATCTGGTCATTTGTTCTTGCAATTACACCAATATTTCCATCATACTTCTTCTGCAATTCATTTATAACCTCTATTATTGAACTTTCAGGCTCATCCGTTTCTATTATCTCTACCGGTTCCCCAATACCTTTAATACCACTAAATTCCGTTAATTCATTTACCGAATCATCATCTGAGTATTTTAAATAAAATTCTTTTGAATAGTTCAGTATACTATCTGTACTTCTATAATTTTTTTCCAGGTATTTTTTATTTATTTTGCTATTATCACTAAGTTTTTTAAAAACCGATAATGCACCCCCCTGAAATCCAAATATCGATTGTTTTTTATCCCCCACAAAGTACTTTTTATTGCCGGATATACTGGCTATTTCGGCCTCTATGTTATTTACGTCCTGCAGTTCATCAACAAATATATATTCATATTTACTTTTATTTTTCTTTTTAATAAATTCAAATAGTAAATCATTATAATCATAATATTTCTTGTTGTTTTCATAATAGTTAAAGGCTTCGTAGAAATAACTGAATAAATATTTTTCCTCTTCCCGATTTATATTTCTGACACTTTCAAGATGTTTTTTAATTATCAATTTTTCAATTTCGTCCCTATTATTTTTAATATCATCCGGTTTTATTCCAAAACTTTTCAGGTACCTTATTGCATTTTCCAGTTTAGGTATTATATCATTTATTACATATTCCTTTGAATAATTAAATGCCTTCAATTCACTTAATTTTTTATAAATTAAATATCTTACAAGGTTATATGATATGATATCATTTATGGTACCGTCTTCATTTAATTCCTCATATGCAAAACTATGGAATGTCCTTATTTTTAAATCATTGGCTGTTACATTTTTTATGTTTCTGTCATTCAATTCCTTATTTATTTTTTTCTCTAAGCCCTCCACAGCCTTATTTGTAAATGTTATGCATAATATTTTATCCGGTGGGATATTATTTTTAATAAGTTCAACAACCTCTTCTGCAATGTTTGTTGTTTTCCCCGTTCCCGGATTGGCTATTACCAGTGTATCATCATCTATCATCTAAACAATGATTATAATATCATTAATAAATCTTGTATTGTATAAATTTATAATTAATTCTATGGCGATCATATAGTGTTACAAAACAGCTTCTCTAATTATGTATTTTTCCCTTATCTTATGTGCTGATAGAAAGGTTTAAGCCGTGTTATGTATATACATAATACATGACTATAATTCCAAGAA
>JAJZZE010000043.1 GCA_021797735.1 Thermoplasmata archaeon
TCCGTCCATTTTCATTCCAGAATCCGTTAACATCTTTTAAAGACCTTTCGTATTCTTCAAAGTATTTGCTCATGTGCACTTTGTATTTTTCATCCATTGGCAAAGTATCTTTCATAGATAAATATAGAATTGACATATATTTAAATTTTGTGAAATAGAATATATAAATAAGTACGTCAATAGACAGATAATTTTTGTAAATTTTTCACGTTTATGTGTGGTTTTCCTGTATATTTACTTATATAATTTAATACGATCCAATTTACATATTCATAATTAGTTATTAGGTTACCGGTGTAATTCAGCTTCAGTAAATTTTGCAAAATAAAATTGAAGCGAATGTTATTACGCATTATTCGTATATAATATTAAATTTTAAAATACTACTGGTAGGGTATGAATTTTACCAGAATATTAGTGTATTCCATATAAATTGATTAATATTGGAAATCGTCTTTGAGAATAAGAGATATGAGTTTGGGATTTCCAGTTCTCTATCTAAGTTTGATGATTCTGTAACACGCTCCTGGCTAGTTGAAGATGCTCTTATAGTATTATGAAACACAAGAAGGCAGGATAATGAAAACTGGCACAGGCCATAAAAAATAATAAAAATATAGTAATGTGCCATACGATAAATTTTTATATAAATAATGATTGATTTCGTTAACTGCAGATTGTGTCCCTAATCTTGTGTATTTACAAAGGGTATCTCTTCTGAAACATTTCTTTTATTTCATCATTGCATTTATAGTATCCGTTCATCTTCCTGAATGCATGCTTTGAATTGTATTCTATTGACTTATAATAGAATACCTTCATTGCTGAGTCCTCATCAGGGAATGATGATATTGTCTTTACCCTTCTCCTTACCTCTCCATTTAACCGTTCTATAGCATTGGTAGATTTCAATGACCTCCATATACTGGAAGGATAATTATAGAACCTTAATAATTTTCCCAGATTCTTTTCAGTATTGTATATTACCTTGGGATACTTACTCTCCCATTTATATTTAAAGTCATTGAACTTTATTATAGCCTCTTCTTTACTGTCACATTTAAACATTTTATTTGCGTCTATAGATATTTCCTCAATATCTTTCTCCCTTACATTAGATTTTAATCCCCTTGCATAGTGTATTGTACATAGCTGGAATTCTGATCTGGGATATATTTCCATTACTTCCTCATCCAGATTCTTTATTCCATCTGCTACAATCAATAATGGCTCCTTTAATCCTCTATTATATAGATCTTCTAATACTTCCTTATAGCTATTATGTGATTCTTTAACTGTTAAATAGAATCCCAGTACTTCGTATTCTCCTGTTTCTTTAATTCCCAATGCAAATATAACAGGTTCTTTATCCACATTTCCCCTTCTTAAATAGAAGAATAAACCATCTAAGAATATTGCTATATATCTTTTGTCCAATGGCCTGTTAATAAACTTATAAACCTCTTCTATGGTTAAATCTGTTATTCTTGATATAGTAGATTTAGAATATTTATTACCTAAAATATCCTCCATTATACCTGCTATTCTCCTTGTAGATATTCTATTGGAATACATTGATACTATAAGATCCTCTATTCCTATTGATCTGTTATAGGGCTCTATTACCTTTGTATGGAAATTGCTTTCTCTATCTCTAGGGATATTTAACTGTTTGATTTCACCATACTTTGTCTTTAAATCTCTTTTATATTTTCCATTCTTTATTCCTGGATTATCTTCTAAATATGCATTTAACTCTATTTCCATTAATTTCTCTATTTTCTCTTTTATTGCTTCCTTCAATATTCTATCTATATCTACATTCTCAATATCCGATATGTTTATATCTGTATTTTCCATATTTTGTTACCTCCTTGTGTTCAAAAGAGGTATACTTTCCTGTTATTTAATGATTAAATTCATTAATAACAGGAGAGTTTATATTTACACATAATTACATACACAACCGGAAGGCTGGGAAAAGAGAGGTTTTAAATAAATCCTATTTTGAAAGATTTTATATATATTATACCATTATTCATTTATGCAAGCAATAACTGTGAAACCGCCTGGAGCAGGAATAACTTTTCAAAATGTAGATTATAAAAATAAGGGAATTAAAATAAAAATTCTCGAAAATGGCATATGTGGCACTGATAGGGAAATAGTAAAAGGGCAATTAAATTCTGCAGCTGTTCCGGCTGGATTTAATTACCTAATCCTGGGCCATGAAGCCATAGGCATCGTGATGGAGGATGGCAATACATTCAAAAAAGGAGATATAGTAATGCCTGTAAACAGGAGGGGATGTGGGAAATGCCTGAATTGCCTGGTTGGCAGGCCTGATTTCTGTGAAACTGGAAATTTTGTTGAGGCGGGAATAAAAGGCATGCATGGGTTTATGAGGGAATACATATATGACGATGAGAAATATTTAGTCAGGGTTCCTGCCGATATAAAAAATATGGCTATATTAGCCCAGCCACTGGCTGATCTGGAAAAATCAATGGATGAGATTATCAATATACAGAAAAGGATGATATGGAAATGCAGTGACAATACTTTCCACTGCCTCCATGCACTGGTAATAGGAACAGGGACAATAGGCATATTGTTTTCATTGCTTTTAAAAACATATGGATTTGATGTAACAATAGCAAACAGAAGAGATGCACATGAAAAGGAATTAAAAATATTTAATATGACAGATCTCAAATATTATAATTCAGCTAACGGGTATAATTTTGATAATAATTCATTTGATTTAATAATAGAAGCATCCGGGTCCTCTGCAGATGTAATATCTCAAACACTGGTTTTTCTAAAAAACAATGGAATATTTGGATTATTTGGTTTTATAAGGTCTGGTGAGCTTGGTATCAATACCCATATGCTGCAGGATTTCGTTTATAAATCAATTGCAATGGTAGGTCTGATCAACGGCCAGAAGCCACATTTTGAAATGGCAATGGATCATTTAATGCAATGGAAATATATGTATCCTGGAATAGACAAATTATTGATAACAGATGAAATTCAAATATCTGATAGGGAAAAGATAACCACTGCATTGTCAGAAAAATCTAAAGATGAAATAAAAACCAAGATATTATGGGATTAATTCAAATTATTTGATTAATAGTTTCCATAATCTATCTATTTATTAATGAAGTTAATTTTTTTGTGAATCCAATACAGTTATATCCACTGTTTCTTCAATCATTATCTCTATTCATCCAGTAAAACAGAAATTGCTATAATTGGATATGTATAATGAACTCTGGTTGTAATTATATTAATCAAACTACTAAAATTAAAGTAAATTGTCCAATGGAAGAAATTGAATTCTCTGATAAAAGTAAAATGGAAAAATAAAAAATAATATAATAAGCGCCGGTGAATATATTATTACGGATGTACATGGTTTAAACATGTTTTAGTGACTCAACATTCCTGAATCTTACTACAAATATTATGCAGGCCATGAATCCGGTAAAAGTGGTAAAAAGCCATAGTTCGTATGGCAGATGGAAAATAGTAAATGCTACTCCTCCCAGAGTTGGCTCGATAGCCCTCCCGACACTTAAAAAAGCATTGTATATTCCCATATATGGATTCGGTACTCCATCTTGGATATTCTGTTATTGTTTTTGCAATTGTATCTGTAATTGCTGTAATAACGCTTTATTATATTATGCCTGAAACAAAGAATTTATCGGTAGAGGAAATCTCGGATATGTTCAGAAATACAGATCTGGGAAAACTCAGAAAATATAATATTGTTGAAGCAATAGATAAAGATGGCAATTTAACAGTAGGAGAGAAATAAAAATCCGTATCCAGCTAGTTTATCTTTTAATTATACGGCAAACCTTAATTTTACCGAAAATTTAAATAAACTTTCTATATATATTATTATGTCAAAAATCAAGGACATTGAAGTAATAGAAATCGGTGAGCCTACAGGCAATTCATCGAGCCCGTGGGGGTCCCTACTTCTATTAGTTAAAGTTATTACAGAGGATGGTTACGTGGGCTGGGGAGAAGCTCCAACTGAACTAATGGCACTTTCAGTTTATGAGGAGATAAAGGAAGTAGCTAGAAAATTTATAGGAGAAGAGGTAACGGATATAAGCAAAAATATTGAACGAGTGTACAGGGAAGAATACTGGCTTTCTATTTCCATGCAGACAACTGCTGCCTTAAGTGCAATAGAGATGGCATCCTGGGATATCTTCGGGAAGATCCATAATTTGCCAGTGTATAAAATATTTGGTGGAAAGGTTAATGAAAAAGTACGGGCATATGCAAATGGATGGTACGATAATTGTGTAACAGCAGATGATTATTTTAAAAAAATTGAAATAACGCATTCACTGGGCTTTGGCGCAGTTAAATTCGATCCGTTCATGGACGCCTTTGACAACCTTGACAAAAAACACCTCGATAACGCCGAGGATATAATAAAGCAAATAAGGGGCAAATATCCAGACCTTGATATATTGCTAGAATGCCATGGAAGGTTTAATGCAAATTCTGCCATTGCAGCAGCAAATAGATTGGAAAAATACAATCTTTTCTTCATGGAAGAGCCTGTGCATCCAGATCAGATTGAAGGATTAAAAAGATTCAGAA